>BTVY01000024.1:0-104033 GCA_045863335.1 Candidatus Hydrogenedentota bacterium
CGTTCCCACGTTCACGTGGGGCTTCGTCCGTTCAAATTTCGCCTTGGCCATGGTTGGTTCAAACCTCCCTCACGAAGTTACCGTCTTACCTGTCAACGTCTCTCCCACTGGTTCGCAGACACACCGCGAATGTTTCCAGTGGGGCGAGCTTTCATATTGGAAAAAATGGAGCCCACGAACAGAATCGAACTGTTGACCCCCTCCTTACCATGGAGGTGCTCTACCGACTGAGCTACGCGGGCCCCGAAAAGCAACATTTTATTGGAGCGGGAAACGGGATTCGAACCCGCGACCCTCAGCTTGGAAGGCTGATGCTCTAGCCAACTGAGCTATTCCCGCCCAATGAATCTCAACTGTTTGCGGTAGGCAATTCTACGAGCCGCAGTCCTTCTACCGCGAACAAACTCGAAATTCTAAATCCGAAATCCGAAACGAGCGCGAATGTTCAAAATCCAAATGACTGAAACACGTCTCCGTAGATTATGTACCCGAACGAGAACCCAGTTACGGTGTCTTGACCCTTTTGGATTTGGGTCATTCGGATTTGTTTCGGATTTCGTGCTTCGTGCTTCGAATTTTCATCCGGTGCTTGGTATTTCGAATTTCCTTACGTATTCAAATTGAAAATATGGTGGGAGTAGGATTCGAACCTACGTAGGCGCTAGCCAGCGGGTTTACAGCCCGCCCCCTTTAGCCACTCGGGCATCCCACCACAATAAAAACGCTTAACGTTCGGCTTCGCTAAACCAGTTTGGTAAAGTGGAGCTGGCGAAGGGAGTCGAACCCCCGACCCACGGATTACAAATCCGTTGCTCTACCAACTGAGCTACGCCAGCGGCGCCCAAGAACAAATCAACCGCCCCAGAAGGGCGGTGTTTGCAAAAATATAGCAAAGGCTAAGCGCCTGTGTCAAGCAATCTTACCGATCAAATTCCGCCTGTCCATGAGGCCGGGCCGGTGATGCGCATTGGTACTTCCCATCTTGTTGCACCGTCCATACTTCCGTTGATAACTCGGGAGTCCTCTGCTAGAATCGCGCACATGTTTCAGCGGCTCGCTCATGCAGAACGGGGTTCATCCGCGGGCGCTACTCGCGCCTGCGGCGGTTACCCTGCGGCCTGACGCACTCCCTGATCGACGTCATTCCACCTATCCCGACCGCGGCCGACATGCATGCTGCGGGTCCGGGAGCGAGAGATAAACCGTACTAGTATTGAGGATATTCAATGAGCCTGTTTACTGAACTGAGTTGGCGCGGATTGGTCAATCAAGTGACGCATCCCGATCTGGACGAGCGCCTGCAGAAGGACCGGTTCGTCGTTTATGCGGGATTCGATCCGACGGCGGACAGCCTGCATATCGGGCACCTGATGGGTGTCATCGGGCTGATGCACTTCCAGCGAGCGGGGCACCGGCCCGTGGCTCTGGTGGGCGGCGCAACGGGCATGGTCGGCGACCCCAGCGGCAAATCGGAAGAGCGAAAGCTGCAGACCGTGGAAGATTTGGCCCGATTCGCCGAGGCGATTCGGAAGCAGTTGGGACAGTTTCTGGACTTCAGTGGCACGGACGGCGCCGTTCTTGCCAACAACGCGGAATGGTTGGGAAAGCTGAACCTGATCGATTTCCTGCGCGATATCGGCAAGCACTTTTCCGTGAACGCGATGGTGGCGCGGGAATCGGTGCGGGCGCGCCTGGAAGACCGGGATCACGGGATCAGCTTCACCGAGTTTTCGTACATGTTGCTTCAGGCGTACGACTACCTCCATCTCTACGACGCGTACGGATGCAAGTTGCAAGTGGGCGGCAGCGATCAGTGGGGCAATATCCTCTCGGGAATGGACCTGATTCGCCGGCTGCGGAATGACGAGGCCTTTGGCTTGACGTGGCCGCTGGTCACGAAGTCCGACGGCACAAAGTTTGGCAAGACGGAGTCCGGCGCGGTGTGGCTGGATCCCAAACGCACCTCGCCGTACAAGTTCTATCAGTTCTGGATCAACCAGACTGATGCGGAAACGCCCAAGTGGCTACGGACATTTACGTTCCTGTCGCAGGAAGAGATTGTGTCGCTGGAGCAAAGCATCAGCGATGCGCCGGAGAAGCGGGAAGCGCAGCGGAAACTCGCGGAGGAGGTCACGCGCATGGTGCACGGGCCGGAAGCGCTCGCCAATGCGAGCAACGCTACACAAGCCATGTTCGGCGGTTCGTTGACGGGGTTGGATGACGCGACACTCGAGGATGTATTCAGCGAGGTGCCAACCGCGGAATTGCAGCGAAGCGTGTTGAACGGGGACAGACTCCTCGTGGATGTCCTCGTCGAGTGCGGCGTGTTCAAGAGCAAGGGTGAAGGACGCCGGTTGATCCAGAACGGCGGACTCTACTTGAACAACGAGAAGGTCGCGGGAGACGACGCGAAGCTGACGGAACATTCGCTGTGCGGCAAGCGGATTGCGGTGGTGCGGACGGGCAAACGGAATTATCACTTGCTGAAATTCACCAATTGACCTCCGCATCATGCATGTTAGTTTATCGTGAAAACCGCGTCCGCTACTTGATTATTTGAAAACATCTGATACACTTCCATTGTCTTCACTGCAAAACTTCTAACGTAAACCGAGGTATCCTCATGCGCCGAATACTTTTTTCAATTCTATTGCTGATGCTAACAATGCCCGTCGCATTGGCCCATGTCGGCCAACATCCCTCCGTACACGATACGGTCGCCGGCATCATCGAGCGACTGAAGGAAACGAAATCTCACGAGGAACTACAGAGCCTGACTCTGGAGCAGGTTGAAGCGGTTCTTACCGAGGAGGAGCGTCACGTTCTTGCGACGGAGCATCTCTCCTTTGATGTGAATGTACCGGTTACGGTGTACGTCGTCCGGGACGTGGAACTCGACCGGGAGCCATTCTGGCTGGAGGAATACGAGTTCACCAAGACCGATCTCCGTCTTGTAGTTGACAGTGACGAAGTATTTGACGTGTGGAAGAAGGATTTTGATGCGGGCCGCGTTGGGCTTGGCACAAACAGCTTAACCGGGCGGGGCGACCACTATTTCGTCGTCTTGAAACCGCAGCAGGATGGCACCCCCATCGAAGTAACCAACATGTATCCGGGTCAGCATGAGGTCATGGTGCTTGAAGAGAACCTGAGCGCGTATCGCGGGTGGAACGACAAGCCAATCACGGAAATCCCGGCCGAGTTGAAGGGGCACGTGCTGATCCGCGACGACAACAGCCGGCGTCGCGAAACGCGGCTGGTGGACGTGTTTCGAGTTACCCCCTACCCCGCGACTCAAACGCCCGACCATGTTGTCTTGACGTGGAGCGACGATCCGAAAACGACCCAGACGATTCAATGGCGCACGAGCACGGATGTCGATGAAGGCTTTGTACAGTACCAGAAGAAGTCGGCGTTTCATCAGTTCGATCCCGAAGACCCGGAGCGGGTTCAGGCGGAGACCAAGCCGTTGGAGAATCCGACGCTGGTAAACGATCCGGTGATTCACCGCCACACCGCCACGATTACGGGGTTGGAGCCGGAGACGACGTACGTGTATTCCGTGGGCGATGGTTCCGAAGATGGGTGGACGGAACTTGCGGAGTTCACGACGGCGCCGGACGGCGTCAAGCCGTTTTCGTTTATCTATATGGGCGACGCGCAGAACGGGCTCGACCGTTGGGGATCGCTGATCCATCATGCGTTCCGCGAGCGGCCTGATGCGGCGTTCTACGTGATGGCGGGGGATCTCGTGAATCGCGGAAGCGAGCGGGACGACTGGGACAGCTACTTCGAGAATGCGGAGGGGATTTTCGACCGCCGACAGGTCGTGCCGTGTTTGGGAAATCACGAGTATCAGAATAACGATCCCAGTTTGTACCTCGAGCAGTTTGCGTTGCCGCTGAACGGGCCGGATACGATCGGACCGGAGCGGGCGTATTCTTTCGAGTATAGCAACGCGATCTTCGTGGTACTCGACTCGAACCAACCGGCCGATACGCAGACTGCGTGGCTGGAAGAACAACTCGCCAACACGGACGCCACGTGGAAGTTTGTCGTCTATCATCATCCCGCATACTCTTCGTCGGCGCGCCGCGACAACCCGGAAGTTCGCAAGATTTGGGGCGCCATTTTCGACAAGTATCACGTGGATCTTGCGCTGCAGGGCCACGACCACGCGTACTTGCGGACGTATCCGATGAAGAACGAACAGCGCGTCGATTCGCCCGCAGAGGGAACGGTCTACGTGTTGTCCGTATCGGGTACGAAGTTTTACGATCAGGGAGACCTGGATTACATCGAGTTTGGCATGACGAATGTCGCGACCTATCAAGTTCTCGACATTCAGATCAGCGGCGACCGGCTCGTCTATCGCGCGTACGACATCGATGGGAGCAAACGGGACGAGTTGATCATCGAGAAATAGGGGGACCGATATCATGGGCCGACGCGGTTCGTGGATGGCGACGGCAGTCGCCGCATGCATCGGCGCGATTGCGCTGAACGGGTTCGCGCAGGAGGGCTCTGCTTCTCGCGCAGGGGTCGAACACGTCGTGGTCGTTGGCGTGGACGGAATGAGTCCTGCCGGGATCGCTGCCGCCAAGACGCCGCATCTGGACGCGCTGATGGCGCGCGGCGCATTCACGATGAAGGCGCGGGCCGTGATGCCGACGATCAGCAGTTCGAACTGGGCTTCCATGATTATGGGCGCGGGGCCCGAGCAGCACGGCATCACGTCGAATGATTGGCAGCCGGACCAGTTTGAGATCGCGCCAACCGCAAAAGGCCCGGGCGGTATATTCCCGACGATCTTCGCGGTATTGCGCGAGGCGAGGCCGGAATCGCACCTTGCGGTGTTCTACGACTGGAGCGGGTTCGGCCGCTTGTTCGAGCATGACGTGGTGGATTGGAGCGCCGACACGAAGGGCCCTGCGGTCACCACGCAACGCGCGGTGGAGTACCTCGTCGAAAATCAGCCCACGCTGACCTTCATCCACTTGGACCATGTCGACCACGCGGGGCACGGTCACGGATGGGGATCCCCCGAGTATGTGAAAGCCGTCGAAGAGGCGGACGGGTATATCGGGCAGGTCGTTCAGGGCGTCGAGCAAGCGGGCATCACTGGCAGTACGCTGGTAATCGTTACCTCCGACCACGGCGGTAAGGGCACGAGCCACGGTGGGTCCACGATGGAGGAGATCGAGATCCCGTGGATCGTTGCGGGACCGGGGGTCGCCGAAGGCCTGGAGATCACGGATCCCGTCGACGTGTACCAGACGGCAGCCACGATAGCCTATGTTCTGAATGTAACGCCGCCGACGTGCTGGATCGCCAGGCCCGTCGCGCAGGCCTTCTCCGGCTAGTGTAGTGGGTTCGGTGTTCTTGCGGTAATCAAAGGGAACATCCCCCTAAATCCCCCTTCGAAGGGGGACTTTGAACGACGGCTTGCGCAGAGTCAATGAGAAGGTTATTTGTGTTCAGGACATTTGGCAGGCGGTTTCAGTCCGCAGTGGGCGATTTCGGCAGGCATTCCAGAATACGAAGTGCCGATTGCTCGGGGGGATCGGCGCCGTCGAGAATAATCGTTGCATACTGGCGCGTGGGCAAGATGTGCAGATCGTGCATGGGCAATACGTGGGACTGATATTGGCCGGACACGGACAGAAAGTCGCGGCCGCGCTCGCGGGAGTCGCGAATAACCCGCCGCTCGAACGCCATCTTTTCGGTCGTGTCCACGAACGCGCATACGGTGCACCGGCTGCGAATACTTTGATCCCGCAGGGCGAACAACCCCTCCAGAACGAGGTAGGGCCGCGCTTCCAGGCGGGTACAGCGGCCGGTTCGAGCATGATGAGTGAAATCGTACTCGGGAACCTCCACGGCACGGCCATTGGTCAACGACATGAGGTGACTTCGGAGCAGGGGCCATTCCCAGGCGTCGGGATGATCGAAATTCACCTTGGCCCGGTCCGGCTCTGGAAGGTTCGATAGATCGCGGTAGTAGGAATCCATCGCCAACACCGAGCATGAATCCGTTGGCAAGGCCGCCGCGAGGGCTGCCGCGATGGATGTCTTTCCGGCACACGACGCGCCGGCGATGGCTACCAGACATGGAAATCGGTCCACGTTCATCTTCCTCCGCCGAGTTGCTGTAACCCGGGACATTTTCCTCGAGTGTCGCGTGGATCGCAACATAGCGTGTTGATTCCCGTTCCATCCCCTTCACTGGTATAATCGGCTCTACGCCGTATGTCGTTCGTGTTAGCCGACCTGTGCTGAACCGACTGCGGCCACGAATCGATACACCCGAGGAATCTATGTCGCCACGCCTCTACGTGCTCACCTGCAAGTGCGGAAAGCACCTGACGGTCGATGAGACGCAAGTCGGCCAGTCCGGTCAATGCCCACGATGCGGCCGGGATGTCGTTGCGGATGCCAATACCGTTGTCCCCATGACCGACGAGCATTCCGCCGAGGCCGAGCAGTTGATGGAGGCGCGCGTGGGGGACGACGGCGTGCCGGTGGATTGGAAGCCGGGCGACGTGGTCCTGAATCTTTACGAAGTGCTCGAGGTCCTCGGCGAGGGCGGAATGGGCAAGGTTTTCAAGGTCTACCACCGTGGGTGGGACATGCCGCTCGCGGTAAAGAGCCCGAAGGCCCGGACGCTCCTGAAGCGTGAGGGCGCGATGAATTTCGAGCGGGAGTGCGAGACATGGGTGAGTCTCGGGCTCCACCCCAATATTGTGAGCTGCTACTACGTGCGCCGGTTGGGAGGCATCCCTCGGGTGTTTGCGGAATTTGTCGATGGGGGATCTCTTTGGGACTTCATTGACGAGGGGCGCATTTATAAAGGCGGCCCCAAGAAAGCTCTGGAGCGTATTTGCGACATCGGGATTCAGATGGCCTGGGGGTTGCAGCACGCGCACGATAGGGGGCTTGTCCACCAAGACGTCAAACCCGCGAACGTCCTGATGACGACGGATGAGACCGCGAAGGTCACGGACTTTGGTCTGGCGAGGGCGCGAGTGCTGGCCACGGGAACGCCGGAAGACGTTGCGGTCGGCGACGGCGTGACGAATGTGGGCATGACCCGGATTTACTGTTCGCCCGAACAGGCTAACCGCGACAAACTGACGGTCAAAACCGACATCTGGAGTTGGGCCTTGTGCATTCTCCAGGCCTTCACCGTGAAAGTCATTTGGAGACGCGGCACGGACGGTCCGGACACGCTGGCCCGGTTCCTGGAGCAGTCACGAGCGAATAAGCGGCTGTTACCCATGCCGGCGATCATCGCAGAGCTGCTGGGACGATGTTTTCAATTCGACCCGGAACTGCGTCCGAAGGATATGAACGAAGTCGCGGCGACCATGGAGGAAGCGTACCGTCAGGTACTCGGGGCCTCGTATCCACGGCAGCGTCCGAAGCCCGCCATGGCCCTGGCCGACAGCTTGAACAACCGGGCGGTGTCGCTATTGGACCTGAGCAAAACGGCTCACGCAGAACACGCGTGGGAACGGGCGTTGATGACGGATCCTCATCACCCCGAATCGACGTACAACCTCTGCATGGAACGGTGGCGCGCGGGCCGGATGACCGATGAGGCGGTTTTGTCCCGGTTGCAGGAGATCGTTAAGTTCCATCCCGGCGAGTGGCTGCCGCAATACACGTTGGCGCTGGCGCAAATCGAACACGGGAATTATGCCGCAGCAACGAAGGCACTCCAGTCCGTCGATCCGGCGGCACAGGGCCGCAAAGACGTGGCGGCGATGGTGTCCGTGGCGCAGAAGTGCGTTCCGTTCACGCGCACTTCGGTTCGCTGGTTGAAAGGACACCAAGACTCGTTGAGCGCCATCGCGTTCAGCCGGGACGGCAAGTACATCGTGACCGGCAGCGCGGACAACACTTTGAAGCTATGGGACGCCGGCACAGGCGCCTGTGTGCGGACATTTGAAGGCCACCAGAACTCCGTCATCTGCGTCGATATCAGCCCGGACGGCACCCGCGCGATTTCGGGCAGCCGGGATCGCACAATTCGGCTGTGGGACATCGCGACCGGCGAACAACTTCGCGTATTCGAAGGCCATCGGGACACGGTGGAAGGCGTCGCACTGGTCGCGGACGACCGCCGGGCGATTTCCGCGAGTTCCGACGGTACGATTCGCATCTGGGACGTAGACGGCGCGGCGTGCGTGGACGTGTTCGAGGAACACCGGGGGCCCGTCACGGCGCTGGCGGCCGATAGCGCGGGACTTCTTGCCGTCTCCGGAGGGCAGGATGGCGCGATTCGCGTCTGGGACGTTGCAGGTCACCGGTGCACACACGTCGTCAACGGACACGCTGGGGCGGTCACTTCGCTCGCGCTCAATGAGGATGGACGGTTCGCATGTTCCGGTGGTCGAGATGGACTTGCGAAGATCTGGCATCCAGCCTCGGGCGAATGTATCGCAACGTGCTCCGGCCATCAGGGTCCGGTGTTGTCTGTTGCACTGTCTGGAAACGGGAGGTTCGCGGTAACAGGAAGCCGGGACCGGACCATTCGACTGTGGGACACGGCGAAAGGCCGGTGCCTGAATACCTTCCCAGGTCATGCCAGCGCGGTCACTTCGGTGGCGATCAGCCGGAACGGACAGCATGCCGCCTCGGGTGGCGAGGATAGTGCCGCGGGCGTCTGGTTTACAGGCGTTGCGCCGAATCCAGTCACCGCTCCGACGCTAATCTGCCAAGCCGTGGCGAGCGAAGTGGCCATATCGACCAGCAAGGCGTTCGACGATGCGCTACGCCTCGGCCAATCGGCGATGCGGCACGGACAGTTCATCGAAGCGGCCAGACACTTGCGTACCGCGCGCGCCCAGCCGGGACACCGCCGCACGCCGGACGCCATGCATGAGTGGCGGTCGTTGTACACGCGGCTGCCGCGGGTTCACTTTCAAGGCGCTTGGGAAGAGCAAGGGCTGGCCCAACAAGCCGGGACGATCAAGATTGCCTGCATTACGCCCAATGCGCGGCATGCCCTGGTCGTGGACGAGGAAAACGCGCTGAAGTTGTACGATCTGGGAAAGGCGGAGATCCTTTGCGAGTTCGACCGTGAAGCCGGAGACGTCATGAGCGCGTGCATCAGCGGCGATGGGACACGCGCGCTCACCGGCGGCTGGGACATCAAGCTTTGGGACGCTCAGAATGGCCGCCTCATGCAGACCTTTGAGCGGCAGCCGGAGATGGTTAACTCCGTGGACCTCACCAAGGATGCCCGATACGCGGCGACGGCGAGCGGCCGGGTCGTACGCATCTGGGACGTGGCGACTGGGCGTTGCATGGGTACATTCCAGGGGCATACGGCGGATGTTAACGTGGTGCAATGGAGCCCCGACGAGCGGTTGCTGCTATCAGCAGGCGAGGACAAAACGCTTCACGTATGGGAGCTGTGTACCGGCAAATGCCTCGCGACGCTGACCGGACACACGCAGCCCATTCGTTGCGCGACGTTCAGCCTGGATGGCCTGTACGCATGTTCGGGCAGCGGCACCATTTGGGGCCGCTCCGGAGAAGTGAAGCTCTGGGATCTTTCTTCGGGAACGTTGGTCCGGTCTTTCGACGGGCATACCGATACGGTGCAGTCCGTGTCTATCAGCGCGGACAGCCGGTTTATCCTGTCCGGAGGTCGCGACACAACGCCTCGTCTCTGGAACCTGGAAACCGGCGAGCCGGTTCACTCCTTTGAAGGGCACAACGAAAGCATCGAGGTCGTCTGCCTCAGTCTCGATGGTCGCTTCGCGGCGTCCATCTGCCGGGATGGCGCGATTCGACTGTGGTCCCTGGACTGGGAACTCGAGGACCGCAGCCCGGTCGAATGGGACGCTGGCGCTTCACCTTATCTCGAGCAGTTCCTTCAACTCCATACCCCTTATGGCGCGTCCGCCCCGGAAGACGGGTCGGACAACCAGCGCCGCATCCGGCGCGCGCTTACCCGCCGCGGCGCACCCAAGTGGGAGGAGGCGGAGTTTGGCCGGTTGCTTCATCTGCTCGGATGCGGAGGGTACGGCTGGCTCGACCAGGCGGGCGTTCGGAATCAGCTCAGTCGGGTTGCGTCGAGTTGGCACGTTCCGTCGGGGCCGCCTCGGCGCCCTCGTGGGGGGTCCCTGACCAAGACCTTGTTCGGGCGGGTGCTCGGTGGTCTTGGCGGATCGAAGTAAGGTCCAGGTGCTGAGTTTGAAATTCGTTCAATACATTCCAGGTCAAATTGAGGGAACATCCCCCTGAATCCCCCTTCGAAGGGGGACTTTTCGCGGTACGACCGGGAACATAGGTAACACGCTGCACAAGATCTTAAAACCCTTAAAGAGGGGGCTTGGGATTCGGGAAAGTTGATTGTGGAAGCGACCGCGTGAATATCCTCGTTCTGAATTATGAGTATCCCCCGCTCGGCGGCGGCGCGGGTCCGGTATGCCGCCAACTCAGCGAAGCGTATGTTTGCCGAGGGCACACTGTCGAGGTCGTCACCATGGCCTACGGCAATTTGCCACGCCAGGAAACTCTGAACGGAGTTCACATTTCGCGAGTTCCCGCGCTGCGAAAGCGAATGGAAACCTGCGAAACCCCTGAGATGCTGAGTTATGTATTCTCTGCGTTTCCGCGCGTCGTTGGGCGGCTGCGGCGCGGGGATATCGATGTGATCCATTGCCACTTCCTGATCCCCACAGGACTCTTGGCCTGGGCCGCGACGCGAATCGTCCGGGTTCCGTATATCGTCACGGCCCACGGTTCGGACGTGCCGGGGTTCAATCCCGACCGCTTCAAGTCCGAGCATCGCGTCACCGGTCCCTTACTCCGAACGATCGCGGGCGAAGCTCATGCGGTCGTAACGCCATCGCTCTATCTTCAGGATCTCGCGCGCCAATCGATCCGGACAGGCCGGTACCGCCACATTCCGAACGGAATTGGCGCGGAAAGCTTGAATGATGGGCCAAAGCGCAAACGCCTGCTGATGGCGGGACGACTGCTGCCGCGAAAAGGATTTCAGCATGTCCTGCGTGCCCTGGAAGACGTGGAGTCGGATTTCGAGATTCATATCGCAGGCGATGGCCCGCTGCGAAGCGAGATGGAGGAAGCGGCGAAGCGTCTGCGGATGAAGGTGGTCTTTCACGGCTGGGTCGATCATGGTTCCGCTGCGCTTCGAGAACTTTATGAAAGCGCATCGATTTTCTGCCTGCCTTCGGAACGCGAGAATGCTTCCATCGCTTTGCTCGAGGCGATGCTGGCCGGCGCCGCGGTGGTCACCTCAAACGACACCGGATGTGCGGAGACCATCGGCGACGCGGGGTTCACAGTAACGCCCGGAGACCTGGCCGGACTGCGGGAGGCGCTCGTGCCGTTGCTTCAATCGGAATCCCTGTGCGCCGAGTGGGGAACGCGGGCGCGGCAACGCGTTCTGGACCGGTATACCTGGACCGCAATAACGGCGTCGTACCTGGACCTCTTGAATGAAGCCGCTACGACGAGGAGGGGTGCAAAGCGCGGTGACAATTGATTCCGAAGAATTGGTTGCGTTCGTCCAACGCGAGTTTCGAGGCCTCGCCGACCCGGCGAAGGCGGGACCCATGGCCGCGTACATGAAGACGACGATGCCCTTCTACGGCATCCAGAAGAACGATCGCGTCCCCGTGTACCTCGAAATCAAGAAACGATTCGCGCCGTCGAACCGTGCCGGCTATGAGCGGGGAATTCTCGCGCTTTGGACGCTCCCCCGCCGGGAAGAGAAATACGCCGCCATCGGGTATGCGATGATGTGGCCACGCTTCATCGGATCAAAGTCCCATCGCGTTTACGAACAGATGATTCGCGAAGGGGCGTGGTGGGATCTGGTCGATGGAATCGCTGCGCACCTCGTCGGTGGCGCGTTGCAGCAGGAACGGGACATCGTTGGTCCGATTATGGATCGATGGATCGAGGACGCTAACCTTTGGATGCGGCGGTCGGCGATTCTATCTCACCTGCGTCACAAGCGCGACACCGACTGGGCCCAACTCTCCCGGCACTGCCTTCAGTGCGCCGGAGAAACGGAGTTCTTCATCCGAAAGGCGATTGGCTGGGCCTTGCGCGAATACAGCAAGTCAAACCCTGCGGCCGTCGAGACGTTCCTGAGGAAACACAAGGATCGTCTCTCCGGCCTGAGCGTCCGTGAAGCATCCAAGCATCTGACCCGAAGCGGTATCCGGGGCTGACCACCACCAGCGGCGATTCTGCTATGCGATCTCGACCAACTCGATCTCGAACAGGAGGTCCTTGCCGGCGAGCATGTGGTTACCGTCCAGCGTGACCGTATCGTCGGTGACGTTTGTAACGGTTACCACGAGCGGTTCACCGCCGGGTTGCGAGACCTGGAGCCGTTGGCCTTCTTCGACGGCGATCTCCGCGGGGATCGCGGTGCGCTCGATGGTCTGAATCATCTCGTCATGACGCGGACCATAGGCCTGTTCGCACGGGATCTTTTCCGTCTTCGTTTCGCCCGGGTTCATTCCGATGACGGCATTCTCGAAGCCTGGAATGACATTGCCGGACCCGATGGTGAATTCCAGCGGATCGCGTTCCGCAGAGGTGTCGAAAACGGTACCGTCTTCCAGTTTTCCGGTGTAGTGGACTTTGACGGTGTCGCCTGATTTTGCATCTGCCATGGAGATCTCCTTCTAAAGCATGGGGCTGCAAATGATTACCGGAACCGAGTGGGAACCGAAGGGAAGCAGCCGTAGTGCGATTGGGCCCGAAATTGGCAAGAACTGCGAAGCAGTCAATGGCGGGCCGAGCCTGTTTGTTATGAGTGAGTTTAGGGAGATTTCGGCGCGGTGTCAATTTTTGCGGAAGAACCGGCAGCGCGTGGATGGAGCGAAGTTGCGTCTCCCTCAAGCGAACTTAGTACGCCAGGGAATGCACGGCCATGAGGCAGGCGAACAAGGCCGCGAAGAAGAGAAGGTGACTGGGTCGAATCCATTCCATGACAAGTCCGTCCTTTCCGCGTTGAATCAGGAATGCAATACCGCGTACCAGAGCGCCAAACCTACCAACAGTACAACGAAGAAGAAAATATGTTTCAGGCTGACGGGTTCCATAAGTCCCTACCTTCGTTGCGGGCCTGGGTTCGCCATCGTTCGCTGGATACGGACGACGTCTGCCACATGGTATTCACGGCGCCGCATGCAGTTGTGGATAGAATCCCCGGTAAGGGGAAAAGGTTGCGGAGGAATCGTGCGGGGGAAAGAGGGGGACAGTCCCCTTTTTCGTTCGCTATGCGGGTACGGTTTGTACGGATCCAGGATTAATGGCTTGCCCTGATTCGGCGGATTCGATGGCCGCGAAACAGAGGGCGAGACTGCGAAGATTGTTCCGCGCGCTGTTGTGCGGCTCGCGATCTTCCTCGATGGCGCAGAGTAATTCCGCCATGGTTCCGTGGAATCCGTTGGTAAACCAATCCCCTTCGAGGACGGGAGAGCCCGTCCCTTCCGGCAACGAGATGGTCACGGTTTGAGTATTGAGATCGGGGCCGGAGCAGCGCAAGGTACCTTGGGTCCCAATCACGACGGTTTCATCATATGCTCCGTAGCGAGTATCCGCGTCGAAGACGAGCGATGCCTGAGCATCATCGTATTCGATATGCACTTGCGCCAGGAGTGCCGGCATGGCCCGCTGCTGTGACGATCGTCTCGCCGATGCGTACACGCGGCGCGGCTCTTTCCCCTGCATGAAACACGAAACGATATCGAACCAATGAACCGCAAAGTCATACAGGATCAGGTGCTTCATCTCGTTAAAGGGAGTGTCAGCGGTCCAATTGTGGTCCCAATGAACCGCGAGATGCGCGGCGGTCACGTACCCGAGGAGTCCACGATCAACGGCCTGGCGGGCGTAACTGAAGTGAGGGGCCCAGCGGCCGTTCTGGTTCACGGCCAGTTTCAGCCCTTGCGCATCGGCGAGGTCGGCGAGCATGTGACCGTGGTCCAGGTTGGTCACGAAGGGTTTCTGACTCAACACGTGTTTACCCGCGATCAGAGCCCCCTCGACGATGGGGCCGCGAATCGAGGTGTGGGTTGCGATGTCGATGACCTGAAGGTCGTCCCGGCCCAACACGTCTTCGTAATTTCGGACCACCTGGGCCTTGGGATAGAAGGCATCGCGGCGTTCCTCGGCGCGCGCAGTTTCAATATCACACATCACAACAACCCGGTAACCAGCCTTCTTGTACGCGGCGAGATGGTACGGCGTGATGCCGCCACATCCGATTAGAGCGATTCCAGGATCGTAGCTCCGCGGATTGCAGGGGAGATACGGCAGTTCCGGCGCTTTGATGGCAGGCGCCTCTTCCGTGCGGCATTCGCGATTGTCGGACATGGGGGAATCTCCGATTGGTCAGCCTTCGATCAGGGGCAGGGTCCGTTTCTCTTCCGCGCTCCGGACCGCCGTATCGACAATTTGTTGTCCAATGCGGGCGATCCCGGTCGACAAGGGGCCTTCGATGGGCAGGTCATTTTCGATGCAGTGAATCATGTATTGGACCGGATTCTGGAACGGGGCCTCGACGGTGTCGACGGGCACGTCCCGGCCCTGCGGGCACTCGAAGGTCTGCACACGTACCGTTGATTCGAAGTCGTAGCTGCTAATCGTGCCCGTCGTGCCCTTCACCACGAATCCGCATTTGGGTTGCGGCTGATGGGTCCATGGGTCGGTGAAGGTGCCCCAGCGCGTTTCGAACTTGGAGAGTCCGTGCGCATACCGGGCAATCGTAATGCTGTGCTCGTCCACTTCGAGGCCTTGAGGTTCGTCGACGACGGCGGTCACTTCGAGGGGTTTGCGCCCTCCCTGGAACCAGGTTCCGAGGGTGGTCCCGTAACCGAGGTAATCCAGCAGCGAACCGCCGCCGTGGTCCTTCTTGTAGAACCAGCTTCGCGACTTCTCCGCATCGACCTCCTCCTGGGTGGTTTCAACTTTGTCGGCCACATGCCAGAGCGGGCCCCGGTTGCCGTCGTAGTAATGGACTTCCAGCACGTCGCCGATATGGCCTTCGTTAATCAGCCGTTTTGTGGTGCGATGGGGTGGATACCAGGCCAGCGGCCAGTTGATGGCGAGCCGCTTGCCAGTGGGTTGCATCGCGGCGATCATGCGGTCGGCCTCGGGCAGAGATGCGGCGAAGGGTTTCTCCATGATGATGTGCACACCGAAGGGCGCGATCTTCTCGGTCCACTGGCCATGGTGCGCGGTCGCGGGACAGAGCAGCACGATGTCGGGCCGGGTCGCTTCGATGCAGGCTTGGTAATCCGTGAAGACGCGAGCGGAGGGAATCTGGAAGTTCTCGATGGCGGAGAGCATTCGAGCGGGGTCTTCGTGGCAGATGCCGACGATGTCCACCTGTGGATGTTCATAGGCCATCCGAAGGTTGTCGCCCATGTGGAGGTGGTCGAAGTTGATGCCCGCGATCTTCCAGGTCTTCATGCATCCTTCCCCTGCTGACCGGCTCCAGAAATCCTTGCGAAGGGCATTCTACCGCGTAGGATGCAACGTGATCTACGGCATGAAGAATCGATCAGGGTGAAGCTACAGGACCCGCCACTTCACGGGACTCGGAGCTACCGGGCTTCGTGGACTCGCGAAGTGAAGGCGCAAGCGCGACCTCGTCGTGAGCCAGAATTCCGCGTTCGAGCCAGGTATGTTCGCCCGCGAGCGTTTGCAGCGCGATCTGACGTTTGGTGGCGTCGTCGTTGCGCCACAATTCGCGAAACAGCCGTTTCACCTTTCGCCGCGAGGTGCGGCAGAACAGGTCCGCGAGGTCCAAAGCCTTTGCGGAATCGGGATGTCCCTGGCGCTCTCGCGTATTCGCGCGGGAAATAGTCGAGGCCATGGCGAAGAGTTCGATGCCGATGTCGACGAGCCGGAACAGGAAGGCCTGCCGTTCGGGCAGTTTGCCGCGATGAACGAGCATTCCGTAGAACACCTGCCGTGCAAGACGCCGGCTCGCCCGCCGGATAAACCGAAGATGCTTCGCGAGCCTCCCGTACTCGTCGTACTGAGGCCAGAGCGACCAGTCCAACCAGAGCGCGCCGTTCCAGCGGACGTAGAAGGCAGCGATCCCCGGGAGGGCGCGGATCTTCTCGCCCCAAGTCTTTTGCGCATCGAGGAGAATTCCGGACACATCGAGATGCTTGTCGACTGCTTCGCGCGCCATCATGAGATGGAGAATTTCGGTGGTTCCTTCAAAGACTCGCGTGATTCGGGCGTCGCGCATCATGCGCTCGACGGGTACGGGCTCCTCCCCACGCTCGGCGAGCGAGCGCTCGGTCTCGTACCCCCTACCGCCGCGAATCTGCAGCGTGTCGTCGACGATATCCCAGCCCTGGCAGGTGCACCAGAGTTTTGCGGCCGCAGATTCGAGCCGGATGTCGTAATCGCCGCGGGTACACATTTCGGCGACGGTGTAGAGCATGGCCTCCATGCCGTAGACGGTGGACGCCATATCGGCGATCACGTGGGAGATGGCTTCGTGTTTGCCGATGGGTCTCCCCCACTGCACCCGTTCGCTGCCCCATCTGCGGCTGATCTCGAGACATTTCTTCGCGGCGCCGACTGCTCCCGCGGGGACGGACAGGCGTCCGACGTTGAGGACGGTGAGCGCTACGCGAAGCCCGTGTCCTTCGCCGCCGATGATGTTTTCTTTGGGCACGCGGACGTTTTTAAAGCGAACGACGCCGTTCGCCAGCGCGCGCAGCCCCATGAAGCGGCAGCGGTGCTCCACCGTGACGCCTTCGCTGTCGCCCTCGACGATGAAGGCGCTGATCTTCTTGGTGTCGGAATGGCGCGCCATGACGATGAAGAGCTTCGCGATGGTGCCATTGGTACACCAGAGTTTGGTGCCATTCAGGACGTACGCGTCGTCTTCCTTCGTGAGCCGGGCGATGGTCTCCAGGCGCGCGGGGTCGGATCCCACGCCGGGCTCGGTTAGCGCGAATGCCGACACCTCTCCCTTGGCGCAACGGGGCAGATACTCGGCTTTCTGCTCCGGCGTGCCAAATTGCTGGACTGTCTCGGGTACGCCCACGGACTGATGCGGCGAGAGCAACCCGACGAGGTTGCCGTCGTAGCTGCCGACGAGTTCCATGAGGTGGCACCACTCGATCTTGCTGATGCCGTGTCCGCCGTGTTCCTTCGGCACGAGAAGGCCGAAGGCGCCGAACTTTTTCAATGCCGCAAGCGTTTTCTCCGAGTACTCGCCGGTCTCGTCGGTCGCAACGGGATCGACGCTCTCCGTGAGGAGCGCGCGCATGTCTTTGTACAGCTTGGCAAAGGCCGGGCGGAACTCGCCGCTGGGATAGCCGGGCAGGCGGTCGAGGCGGAACTGCCCCATGAAGAGGTCGCGCAGAAAACTGGGATGGATCCAGTCCTTCTGCCGGGACTCTTCGGCGAGTTTGATGGAATCCGCTTCGGTCGGGGCGCGCATGGCTCGGTCGGGCTCCTGCCGGTAGTTTTCGTGAAACAGCCTGATAGTATTATCGAAGGAAACGCGCCGAAAAACAAGATATAGCTACCCTTCGGTAAAGTCTGCGTAGGCGGCGCGGCAAATCGCATATGGGTTGACGAGCGAGACTGCGGCTATTCGGTGGGGAAATCTATTAGCCGTTCGCGTACGGCCTGCAACAGGTCAGGAACATTTCGCTGGACTGTGTCCCAAATAACCTCTAAGTCGACGGTATCGTATCCATGGATCAATCTGTCGCGCATTCGCGCAACGGCGGACCATGGAATACAGTCCAACTCGTTCCTTGAATCTGGCGAGAGTCGTTTCGCGGCCTCGCCTATGACCATCATTTGGTGTTGTACGGCAAGGTGAGTTCGTGAATCCTCTACAAAGGTGCTCTCATCCATTCCGTCTGTAAACGACAAAATGCGCTGAGCCGCATTGGCGATGTCCATGAGGAGAGCGATGTCACGAGGATTGGACATAGACTGGCGTTGCGCTCTCGAGGATTGCCTTGCGCCGGATTGGGTTGGTCGAGCGTTCCACCGATCGTTTCGTCATGAAGTGGACCGGCCGGCCGAAAAGAGCTTCCAATTCCCCCTGCATCTGGCCTTCATCGAATAGCGTTGGGTGGGATTCATGGTCATAGACAACGAGGATGTCAATGTCGCTTTCGGGAGCAAAATCCGGTCGGATCGCCGAGCCGAAGAGATGCAGTTCGATGATGTTCCACCTTCGGCAGAAGTCTTTGATAGCGTTATCGCTCACGCCCAAGTTTGCTGGAATCATATTGCATCTCCAATCTCGCGTATCGCAAGTCTGGACCATGACGCGGCTTGCACGGGTAATTATATCCGAAAGCTCGCTGAAGATTCATGACTCGTTCAAGTAACACGGATTCGTCGAAGTGACAGAATTCGCGAAAACCCGGTTCTACGGCGACGAACGGCTTGCAAGCGCGCGGCTGGTTCGATATTCAGAGAAAGGGAAAGCCGTCTCTCCCGCGAACTTGACCGCTCGGTGCGTTCGTGGCTTAATGCAGGTTCTTGTCTGGCAACATTGCGAAAGGGGAGTCACATGAGGAATTTCATTATTGCCCTGTGCTTGGTGGCGTGCGGGTGCGCCACGACCGGCATGGGCGGCGCCCAGCCGGAGATTACGCTGGCATCCGTCATCGGCGACCATATGGTCCTGCAGCAGGACATGGCTGCGCCGGTTTGGGGCAAGACGGCCCCGGACACGAAAGTGAAAGTGATGCTGGGAAACCAGACGGTCACAACCCGATCCGATGAACAGGGCAACTGGAAAGCTGACCTGGGTCCGCTCAAGGCGGGCGGCCCGTACGACATCAGAGTGAAGGCCGGCAAGACCGAGAAGGTGATCGCCGACGTATTGGTCGGCGAAGTGTGGGTGTGCTCGGGCCAGTCCAACATGCAGTGGACCGTGAGCAATTCAAACGATGCTGAGAACGAAATCAAGAACGCCAACCACCCTGAGATACGCCTGTTCACGGTGGCCCGCAAGACTTCAGAGGAACCGCTGTCCGAATGCGAAGGTTCCTGGACGGTATGTTCGCCGGAATCGATTCCGGAATTCTCGGCCGTCGGTTATTTCTTCGGACGCCGCGTGCATCAGACCCTTGGCGTGCCGGTCGGCTTGATCAACACCTCCTGGGGCGGGACGCCTGCGGAAGCGTGGACGAGTATGCCGAAGCTGCAGTCCAACCCCGATTTCCAGCCGATCATCGACCGCTGGGACGACATCGTGAAGAACTACCCGCAGACGAAGGCGGACTACGACAAGGCCCTTGCCGAGTGGCAGAAGAAGGCCGACGAAGCCAAAGCGAACAACCAACCGGAGCCGGGTGACAAACCGCGCGCGCCGATGGGGCCGGATAGTCCGCACCGGGTGGCCTCCTTGTACAACGGCATGATCCAGCCGTTGATCCCCTATGGCATCCGCGGCGCGATCTGGTACCAGGGCGAATCGAACGCGGGCCGCGCGTACCAGTACCGCTCGCTGTTCCCGGCGATGATCGAGGATTGGCGCGCGAACTGGGGACAGGACGAGTTCCCCTTTCTCTTCGTACAGCTTGCCAACTTCATGAAGCGGAATCCGGATGCGAATGCGAGTTCGGCGTGGGCGGAATTGCGTGAGGCGCAGAGCATGACGCTGGGTCTCGAAAACACGGGGCAGGCCGTTATCATCGATATCGGCGAGGCTGACGACATCCACCCGCGCAACAAGCAGGACGTAGGTTCGCGTCTGGCGCAGTCGGCCTGGCACGTGGCCTACGACATGGACGGCGCGATTTGGTCGGGGCCGGTCATGAGTACCATGAAGGTCGAGGGCAACGCGGTCCGCATCACGTTCGATCACGCGAATCAAGGGCTCATGGCGAATGGCGACGCGTTGAGAGGCTTTGCGGTCGCGGGCGAGGACAAGGTCTTCCACTGGGCCGACGCCACGATTGACGGGAACGCGGTGGTCGTGTCATCGCCGGACGTGGCCAACCCGGTCGCGGTCCGCTACGGTTGGGGCGACAACCCGCTGTGCAACCTGTACAACGGTGCCGGCCTCCCCGCCTCGCCCTTCCGGACCGACGACTGGCCGGGAGTGACGGCGGAGAGCAAGTAGTAAACCAATCAATTCCGGACGCCCGAAGCAGTATCCTCGGGCGTCCGGATTCGTTCACATGCGCTAACTCCGGCCGGACCAACTCATAATGAAAGTGCTTCGGGAACCACTCCTCCACTTCGTCCTGGTTGGGACGATGCTTTTCCTCGTCTACGCATGGCGGGGCGAACGCAACACCGCAACTCCATTCGAAATCGCCATCCCGGCCGAACAAGTCCAACATGCCTATTGGGGATTTGAACAGCAGTGGGGCCGGCCTCCGACCGAAATGGAGGAGGAACAGATCATCGATGAGCTGGTCCGCAATGAGGTGTATTACCGGGAAGCCCTGGCCATGGGGCTGGATAAGGACGATGACGCCATTCGCGCGCGGTTGCGGGCCAAGCTCGAGTTCATATCGCAGGACGTGAGCGCGCTCAGCGAACCGAGCGACGAGACGCTGCGGGAGTTTGTCCGGGAGCGTCCGGAGGAGTTTCCCGCACCCCCGCGCATTGCCTTCCGGCAGGTGTATGTGAGTCAGGACCGGACCAGCGAAGAAGCAAACCAGCGGATCGCTACGATTCGCGAGCAACTGAATTCCGCAACGGCGGAATCCCCTGAGTCGCTGAGCGATGCATCTGACTTGCCCTATGAGTATCCGTTGACCCTGATGCGCGAGATTGCGGAGATCTATGGGAAACGATTTGCCGATCGGGTTGCGCGCCAGGAACCCGGCCGATGGAACGGGCCTATCGAATCGCAGGTAGGGCTCCATTTCGTCTACGTCACGGAACGCGCGGAAGGCGGCGCGGCGGAACTGGAGGACGTGTACAACTACGCAAAGATCGTCTGGCTGGACGCGCGGCGAACGGAACTCCAGGAGCAGGCGTACGCGGACATGCGGGAGAAGTACATGGTTCAGGTGGAGCGGCCGACCGAAAGCGAAACGGTCGAGGAGACCGTTGCCGAACAGCCAGCGCCATGAAACGTCTGCACCGATACACCGCCGTCTTCGCGTGCGCCGTCGTTGCGTGCGGCGCGTTCGCACATGAGATGCTCCCGTGCCGGCTCGATCTCGTGGAACTGCCGGACAATCGCTACGAACTGACGTGGCGAACGCCCTACAGTCTGAGCTACGCGGAACTCATCGGCGTGCAGATCCCCGACGATTGGGAAGTCGTGGAGGAAATGACGCAATGGACGTTTTCGGACGCGGTCGTAGTTCGAGGGATCGTTCAGCCGCAGCAGGACAGCATCGACGGAAGTGTCATTCGATTCCCCGGCTTGCGGGACGCCATGTCGCAGGTGGTGGTTCACGTCGCGCGGCTGGACGGCTCGGCATTCACGGCCTTCGTATCGCCGGTAACCGCCGAGGTCACGATACGCGGCGTACGGCCGTGGACGGAGTCGGCGTGGCAATACACGACGCTCGGTTTTCATCACATCCTCCTCGGAGTAGACCACCTGCTCTTTGTCCTGGGCCTGATGCTGATCGTTGACAGCCGGTGGATGCTGCTGAAAACCATCACCGCTTTTACGGTGGCGCACAGCATCACGCTGGCGATCGCGACGCTGGGATATGCCAGCGCGCCGATGCCGCCGTTGAATGCGGCTATCGCGCTTAGCATACTGTTCCTCGGACCCGAGGTGGTGCGCCGTTGGCGGGGCGAAACGAGCTTCACGATTCGGCATCCCTGGGTTGTCGCATTCGCCTTCGGACTCCTGCATGGGTTCGGCTTCGCCAGCGGATTGACGACCGCCGGTATGCCGGTCGCAGAGATTCCGCTGGCGCTGTTGACGTTTAACGTGGGCGTGGAACTGGGCCAACTCGCCTTCGTGGCGCTGTTGTTGTTGCTGGTTCGCTCGTTTGAGACGCTGGAGATTCGCTGGCCCCGCTGGGTGGAGTTGAGTCCCGGCTATCTGGTGGGGTGTTTGGGCGCGTTCTGGGTAATTCAACGCACAGCGTTGTTGTTTGGAGGGAACTGACAAATGCTATCCCGTTCCGGTCCTTTCCGGTGCAATAGTGTTGGCATTGCCATCATGACGGCGCTTGCTTCCCGTGTTGCGTGGGCGCACATCGGCGATGGGAGCGTCGGCGGATTCGTAAGCGGCCTACATCATCCCGTGTCGGGTCTTGACCATATGCTCGCTATGGTGGCGGTGGGGCTCTGGGGCGCTCAACTGGGCATGCCCGCGATATGGGTGTTGCCGGTGGCATTTCCCATGATGATGGCGATTGGCGGTTTCCTCGGGCTGGTTGGCCTTCCCCTTCCGGGCACGGAGGTAGGAATCGCCCTGTCCGCCGTCGTCCTCGGCATTATGGTGCTCGGCGAGGTGCGTGCGAAACTGGCCGTAGCGATGATCGTGGTGGCCGTCTTCGCGGTGTTTCACGGTCACGCCCACGGCACGGAACTCCCTGAAGGCCAGAGCGCGTTGCTGTACAGCATTGGTTTCGTTATCGCGACGGGTCTGCTTCACGCGGTGGGAATTGGTATTGGGTCCATCCACCGCTGGAAATCGGGGCAGATGGTCTTGCGCGCTTCGGGCGCGGTCGTGCTGGTTGGAGGCTGCTTCTTCTTATGGAAAGCCATCACCTGAGCGCCCGTATCACGCGATCCGGACTGGCGTTCTTCGCGTTACTGGCGTGGCCCGCCGCGGCGCATGCGCATCTGGCCTCGACCGGTTTCGGACCCTTCTACGACGGCCTGACCCATCTCATTCTGTCGCCCGATGACCTCCTCGGCATCGCGGCCATGGCGCTCCTGGCAGGCTCTTTGAGTGCCCGGCATGGCCGCTGGGTTCTATTCGTGCTCCCAGTCACGTGGCTGCTTGGAGGCGGGTTCGGCCTGGCCCTGCGTCAGGAAATACATCTGGACGCCTGGAACGCGGCGAGCATCCTTATCATTGGCGCTCTTGTCGCGGCAAATTGGCGATTGCCGCTGCCGCTTGTCGCGGGCCTGGCGCTCGCGCTGGGGGGTCTTCACGGCTTCCTCAATGGCTCCGGGCTGGGTACAAGCACAAACGCGCTGCTCGCGCTTGCAGGGATCGCCTGCGGATGTTTCGTGCTGGTGGCACTCGTCGCGGCCTGCGCGGTGAAGCTGCATGCCACGCGCGCCCGGATCGTCGTCCGCGTCACCGGAAGCTGGATCGCCGCGATCGGGCTCCTGATGCTTGGGTGGGCGTTTCGGGCAGGCGTCGCCCCTGATGGTTTGCCGTAAGCGTGCTCGACGATTCGCGGTTGAAACTGGGTCTTACACGGGCGGGACGCCCGTGCTCCTTGGGCGACCGGCGACGCCGTTAGCAGTTTAAGCGCTACTTCAGCCGCTGGAGCGGGTGATCGCCGGAGTAGAGCAGGTCATCCTGGATGGTGAACTGGTGGTTCTGGCCGGCGACGTGGAAGTCGACGGTGTTGCCTTCGATGGTGTAGGTGCCTTCCACGGTGTCGTTCACGTACATGACGCCGTCGGCCGCGAATCGCATGCGGTACTTTCCGCCGGTCCACTCCGAGCCGATGATGGTCTCCGCGTCGATGGGGATGCCGGTGCGGACGATCTCTTCATCGCGATTGCGGCCGCGATCGCGACCACCGTTTCGCTCGCGGCGGACGACGGGGGCATCGGGATCGTAGGAGTAGTTTACGTAGCCGACGAACATCTCCTGGAACGATTGTTCTCCGAAAACAACCGCCTGGCTGGGGTCGGGGTTCATGGGATTCCGGGCGGAGTTGTCCCACGCGCCGGTGGCGATGATCCGCGATCCGCCGGGCACCTGGATTGGCTTGTCGAAAACGTATTCGGTCTGCCAATTGAAGTTGTAGAAGGGTACGGACAGGATGGGCGTACGCTCGCCGTCGGGGTATTCGATCTCGTAGGCAAACCGCTTTCCGCGATAGTGCATGTGCGGCGCGACGCTGAAGAGGAGCGAATCGCGGGCCACATAGTGCGAAGCGGCGGCGGGGGCTTCGGGATCGTTCGGGGGGATCAGGAAATCGACGGTCGTCGCGGCGCGGGTGCCGAGTTCGCGCTCGGGCTTCTCGTCGTAGAAATAGAGCGCCATGCTCGTGCGGTCTTCTTCTTCCTTGCCTGTCGCGGTGTAGTGCAGTTGGAACTGGAACGTCGATCCCGCGGGGATGAATTTACCCGTGTTCTCCGGCAATGGCTCCGGAACGGTTCCTGGCAGGTAGTCGGCGAAGTAGCCATCGAGTCCGCCGTCGTAGTCGGGCTGCTGGTCCTGCAGCTCCGGCGGGTAGATCAGGAACACCAGCACGTGATGCGCCACTTCCAGGTTGGTCGGGCGCACGTCCGCCGCGCGCAGCCACTTGTCTTCCGTGAGTCCGGACGGCACGTCGATGTAGCGGTAATCGATGACGCCGGAGGCGGGCAGTTGCTGCACTTCGGGGAGTTCCACCACGAGATCGGGTTCGCCCAGGCGCCATTTGCCGTCGTAGGACTCGGCGGCCACCGATTCCAAGGGGTCCTCCTCTCCATCCTTTTCGGCGCCGGCGTCGATCCACGCCAACAGCGTGCGGGTCTCATCGATGGAAAGGGAGCGGTCGTTGGCGAACTCGTTGACGTGGGGGTCGGCGTGCCACGGCGGCATGCGCTTCGACAGGATCACTTCGCGGATCATTCTGCTGCGGCCGGATACGTCCCGGTGATCTTCAAACGCGAAGGGGGCGATGTTGCCTTCCGTGTGGCAAGCGACACAGCGTTCGGCAATGATGGGCGCGACATCCATCGCATAGGAAACGTCTTGCGGAAGGGGCTTGTAGTCGATCAGGCAACCCTTGGTCGCTGTGTACGCGACAGGAACGGATTCACCCGCCAGGAATGCGGTCAAGGCATCGCGCAGGTAGTCCTGGCCGCCTTCCGGGCGTTGCGTCGTGTAGTCAATGCGGTCGTCCAGGGCACCGCGATAAACGATGTCGTACGTCGCCGGATCGATCAGTAGCGCCTCGCAGGTGCGCTCCACGTCGAGTCCGCCCAGGACAAGCTGGGTTTCATCCATGAGGACGGGAACGTCCTGTCCGAACTCCTGCAACTCCTCCGTGACGCTTTCGCGGTCATCGTACGGGCTGGCGTTAATGAGGAGGAACTCGACGCCCCGGGGCTCGAATTCGGCCATCAACGCTTCCAGGGTGGGGATGCTCTGCCGGGCGATGGGGCACCCCGTTGCCGTGGAATACAGCACGATGGCGCTGGCGCCGAGGGCGTACCGGCGCAATTCGTGTGCGCGGCCCTGGTGGTCCAGCAATAGGAAATCCTCCGCCTTCGTCGCCAACTCGCGAGGAGCTTCCGGCTCATCAACGACCTGGGCAACGTTTGTATCGCGCGGTGCATCAGCATCTGGCGCGTTGGCGGTCGCGACGGAATCGCTCGTCGCAGGGGCGCTGTTCGTCACGGGCACGCGCGTGCCGTCCACATAGCTGGCGACACCGACAACGATGGAGAACAGGATCAGTGTGGGGAGAACAAATAATACGAGGCGTTTGACCATGCTTCGCAAGACTCCTCGGATGCGGTCCGGCTGGCCAGACCCGGCGGGATTGTGATGTGATTCCAGAACTGCGTCCCTGCAAGCGTACGCAGGGATTTAGACGCGGATCAAGGACGACAGGTTACACGGAATATTCAACCCGCCTCGTGAAAGGACGCGCTGAGGCTGTCACCAGGGGATCGCGGGAGTTAGCCACTCTCGCGAGATATAGTCTGGCATGATGAGGAAAAACATGATGAGGAGCCAGAAAAATCCGCAAGCGACGAAAATCATGGTGAGTTTGCTACTGTATTTCACGTTCATAAAGAACAGCACGATGAGCAGGGCCTTCAGAATGGCGATGGTGAGCGCAACGACGGGGTTGAGCACCCCGAGATTGAAGAAGGCCATCACGACCGTCAGTATCATGAGTATCGTCAATCCACCGAATACTTTAACGTAGGTGCTCGGCGGTACTACGTGCTGTGCCATGACTCAGATTCTCTCCATGAGCGCGTTGGAGCGCCCGCTTCCGTGCCCTAGTGGTGGCGGTTAATCAGATACAAGAGTGGGAACAGGAATACCCACACGATATCGACGAAGTGCCAATAGAACCCCGTCAGCTCGACTTTCATGAAGTTGTGGGGGCCAAACTTGCCTTTCCACGCCAACACGATGAGCCAGATCAGCAGGCCCGCGCCGATGACCATATGCAGCGCGTGCATGCCGGTCATGATGAAATACAGGGTGTAGAAGAGTTGTACGTTGCTTTCCGCCGCGTTGGGAAAGTGTTCGCTCTGAAAACTGAAGCTCGGACCCGGCACGTGATGGTAGTCCCATTTGTGCTTGTATTCGAAGAACTTCACCACCAGGAAGGTGGAACCCAGCACGAGCGTGGCGAGCAGATAGCGGATCAGGCTCTTCTGCCGGCCCGTTTGCGCGCTCCACACGCCCATGGCCATGGTCAGACTACTGACCAGCAGAACCACGGTATTGAAGGTACCGAGCGTGATATCGAGGTCGGTGCTACCCGCAGCCCAAGCGTCCGGATACTTGAACCGGTACACGAGGTAGACAGCGAACAAGCCGCCGAAGAACATAATCTCCTGGCCCAGGAACAGCCACATGCCAAGGACGGCAGACTCGTTCTGCTGTTCGATGTCCTCGAAGTGATGGGCTACCAGAGAATCACTGCTATGAGACACTTTCGGATCCCCCTATGGAATAGGCGTAGGCTTCTTCGACCACGATGGGCTGGCCTTCGTCAAAGTTGAAGGTTGTGGGCGGCGACTGGGTTTGCCACTCGAGACCCTTCGCGCCCCAGGGGTTTGGTCCCGCGGCCGGGCCGAAGAACAGGGACCACATGAAGTAGAATCCCGGGATGGCGTATCCGACGCCGAGGATCGACGCACCGGCCGTGGACATGACGTTCAGCACCTGGAATTCAGCCGCATACTCATGGTACCGGCGCGGCATTCCGAGGTATCCCAGAATGAACTGGGGAAAGAAAGTCAGGTTGAACCCGATGAACACGATAATCGCCGCGATGGAAGCGATCGTCGCGGGGTACATGCGGCCGGTCATCTTGGGCCACCAGAAATGCAGGCCGCACATGAAGCCCATGACCATGCCACCCACCATGACGTAGTGGAAGTGAGCAACGACGAAATACGTGTCATGGAAATGGATGTCGGTCGCCATGGCGCCGAGGAAGAGGCCCGTCAGGCCGCCGATGGTGAACAGACCGATGAAGCCGAAGGCGTACAGCATGGGCGCTTCGAAGGTAATCTCGCCCTTGTACAAGGTCGCTGTCCAGTTGAACACCTTAATGGCCGAGGGAACCGCAACCAGGAAGGTCAGGAACGAAAAGACCATGCCGGCGTAGGTGGACTGGGTGCTCACGAACATGTGGTGGCCCCAGACGAGGAACCCGACGATCGCGATGGCCAGGCTCGAAAAGGCGATGAATTCATAGCCGAAGATGCGCTTCCGCGAGAAGCAGGTGATAACTTCGCTGATGACGCCCATGCCCGGCAGAATCATGATGTACACGGCCGGATGCGAGTAGAACCAGAACAGGTGCTGGAACAGCACCGGGTCGCCGCCCAGGCTGGGATCGAAAATCCCCTTGCCCCAGATGCGCTCCACACCGACCAGCACGAGCGTGATCGCGACGACCGGCGTACCGAGGATTTGAATCAGGCTTGTTGCGTAATGGGCCCACACGAAGAGCGGCAGCCGGAACCAGGTCAAGCCCGGCGCGCGCATCTTGTGAATGGTCACGATGAAGTTCAGTCCCGTGAGGATGGACGAGAACCCGGCGATGAACGCGGCGCTGACCGCGAGAAACACTTCGGTCTTGGCGTAGGTGCTGCTGTAGGGCGTGTAGAAGGTCCAGCCGGTGTCCACACCGCCCTTGACCAGCGCCCAGACCGCGAGCAACCCGCCGATGATATAGAGGTACCAGCTCAAGAGGTTAATCTTCGGAAACGCAAGGTCTTTCGCGCCGACCATGAGGGGAATCAGAAAGTTTCCCAAGACCGCCGGGATGGACGGGATCAGGAAGAAGAAGATCATGATGATCCCGTGAAGCGTAAACATCTTGTTGTAGGTGTCGCCGTCGAACAGGTCGCCCTTTGGGGTCAGCAATTCGAGGCGAATCATGGACGCGAAGAATCCGCCCACGGCGAAGAACACCGTGATGGAGATCAGATAGAGGATCGCGATCCGCTTATGGTCCGTCGTGAGCAGCCAGGAAGCCACGCTGTGCTTGACGTTGGCATAGTGGCGCTTTGGCATCAATGCGGATTCGGGACGGGCGGCTATAGTACTCATGATTGGCTACCACTCTCTTGGTCGTCCTTCATCGACTTGATGTAGTTAATCAAGGTGAAGATATCCTGCTCTTTAATCTGGTTCTGGAAGGTGGGCATCAACGGCGGATAACCGGCGACCAACTTCGCCTGGGGATTCAGAATGGACTCGCGAATGTAGTCCTCATCCGCCAGCACGATTTCACCGGTCTGAAGCTGCACTTCCTTGCCGAAGACGTCTTTCAACGCCGGACCGCGGGGGCTGGTGCCCTCGTGGCAGGTCACGCAACCGAGCTTCGCAAAGAGCTGCTCGCCGGCCGATGCCGCGGGGACCGCAGTGAACTCACCGGCAAGCCATCGCTGGTAGTCTTCCGGTTCCATCACGACGACCTGGCCGACCATGCGAGAGTGGTCGGTGCCGCAGTATTCGGCGCAGAACAGGTGGTAGGTTCCGGTCTTCGTCGGTTCGAACCACAAGTTGCTGTACCGGCCCGGCAACACGTCGCGCTTGACCCGGAAGGCCGGGACGAAGAAGCTGTGAATCACGTCTTCCGACGTCATCGTTAGTTTCACGGGCACGCCAACGGGAACGTGCAGCTCGTTAATCTCACGCTTGCCGTTTGGATGCTGTATTTTCCACATCCACTGTTTGCCGGTGACCAACACCTCCATGGCGTCGTCGGGAATCCGGGAGTACTGGAAGAACACGATGGTCGCCCAGAAGAACATGGCGATGGCCATGATCGTCGGGATGATAGTCCACGTCAGCTCGAGGGCCGTGCCCGCGTGGGGATCGACGATCGTGCGATTGACCTTGGTGCCCTTCCGGTACCGTATGGCGAGGAACACGAGTACCGCGCACACGGCGAAGAAGAAGAACACACTGAGGCCGGTGAGTACATACAGGACCAAGTCAATCTGCGGAGCGATTGTCGAGGCCTGCTCTGGCGCTATCTGTACGTTTGGCATAAAGCTTTACAACACTTTGCTGTTCATCACCCAAATCACGCAGTTCGAATCTATTTCAACACGCCGTCCGCTTCCCGAGGGGACGGTGAAGTTCCGCTATCGGGTTGGCGCCGGCGTTCCCAGGGTCCCATCCTGCGCCTCGCGCCGGCGCTTCCGGCGTTCTTGTACTGCCAGTCCGCCCACAAGAGCCGCAATGGCCAATACCGTGACGGCACCCGCAAGACGAAGCGTCCGCATAATGACAAGTCCGTAGGCGCCCGTCGTGGGATCGTAGTGATAACAAAGCAGCAGCAGCTCATCGGCCAACGTGCCGATGCGTTCCTGAGCCGCCTCGATCAATCCGAACCGGAGATCCCGCTGGGGATATTCGATTCCGTAGAAGTACCGCGAGACCTTGCCTTCCGGAGTCAGCACCATGATTCCGCTGCCGTGGGCAAACTCGTCGATGCTGGGCATGTACTGGTAGCGAAAGCCCACCGCGCCTGCGATGGCGTCGATGTTTTCCTGAGTGCCGGTCAGGAAATGCCAACCGTCTCCCGCTTCCGGGACCCGGTAGGCTTCCATCATGTTCTTCTTCTTCATGGCGGCCAGTTCGGCGGTCTCGTCGGGGTCAAAGCTCACCGTGATAACCTGGTACTCGTCGCCAATCGTGAATTCGAGTTCATTGAAAGCCGCCAGCATCCCTTGCAGCACCTCGCCGCACAGCATGGGGCATTCGTAATATACGAGCGCGAGCACGGCCGGCTTGCCGTCCATCAGATCGCCGAGTTGAACCGCCTTCCCGGCTTCATCATTGAAGGTGAGGTCCAACGGCACCTGGCTGTCGAGCTTCTGATCGATGCCCACTTCCGGAGGCGGCGGCGCGTTCAGCACCTGCGCCTGCGCAGTTGAAAGCAGCACTCCGAAGCAGCAGGCCAGCGCGCCTATCCAACGGAAAACGTTGCTATGTTGCGCGGATGATTTCATTGCTGCGCCGTTTCGTCTGCCGCCGGCTGTTGCGCTTCCGGTTGCTCACCGGTGGGTGCGGCAGCAGGAAGCGGTTGCGATACGTGATTCTCTTCGCCGTGCGGCAGCCCGCGTTCTGCGACGATCTCGAGCGCCGTGTCCACCGGAATATGCGCGACGCCCTTGGACTTGTCCACCCAGCCGTAGGTGTTACGCGCCGTATCCATCTTCTCGTTGTACTCTTTGAGATCCAGCGGCGGATTCGCCTGCAACCGGGGCGTCGGGGGCAGCATGCGGTCACTGGCAAACGGCGAGGGCGTTGGCGTCACTTTGTCCGGCAAGGCTCGCAGGTATACAAAAAAACCGAATACGAAGATTGCCGAAATTACGGTCACAATGGCGAGTCCGGTAAGAGACCAGAACACGAGCGACCCCGGAACGTCCCGGGTTTCATAGCCGGGATCACCGTCGGTGTGTTTATGCTCGTCATGCATGTTCGAGTGCCTCCTGATGGCCGTGTTGGACCGTCTTGGCAAGGGCGGCCTCCATTCGCTGATCGTTCAGCGGGAGCAGTGGATACTTCCTCAATTGAGATGCGAAGAAGTACACCCAGATGCCGCCCATGGCCACTTGGGCCGCGATGTCGAGGAAATGCAGTCCCACCTCTTTCGGGTGGAACGCCGGCGTGATGATCCAGTACACGTCGACGAAGCGCATGGCGAAGATCCAGAAGGCCATGATGATCAGGCCCCGGGTCCGTTTTACGCGGCGCTGCATGAGAATGAACATGGGCAGCGCGAAGTGGAACAGAATCAATATCACCGCGATGAGATTCAGACCGGGACTCTGCCGATTCAAATACCAAGGAATCTCCTCCGGCAGATTTCCTGACCAGGTAATCAGGAACTGCGAGAAGGACATGTACGACCAGAGCACGACGAAGCCGCACATCAAACTGCCCAGGTGATGGAAATAGTCGGTGGACATCACCTTCGAGTGCGGTTCATCCTTCGCGACCTTGGAAAGGATGAGCGTCGCAAACGCCAGGCACGCCAGCCCATTTCCCACGATGAACAGGGGCGCATATATCGTGCTGAACCATTCCGGCTCGAGAGACATTCCCCAGTCGGTCATCGCAAAGGTCATGGTTATGACGTATAGGACAAGACCGGGACCGCTGACCCAGCGCATTTTCAGACACAAGCGCTGGTTGCCGCTTTGATCGAGCTTTCGCGAATAGTTGGTCAACACGAACATGAGACCCAGCCAGATGGCGTAGTAGACAAAGGCGCGCAGCGTGAAGAACGGCGTGTTCAGGTACTGCAATTTCTCGTGTACGATCTCGCTGTCCGCCAGGCGGCCGCCGGGCATCCACGGGAAAAGCGAAGGCCCTGCCAGGAAAAGAATCGGGAGAAACAACAACGCTGTAACGGGCAGGGTGCGCGCCCCGGCTTCCAGCATGCGCTGGATCATGTAGCCCCAACGTCCCTGGACCATGTGGTGGAGCATAAGGGCGGACAAGCAGCCCAGGCCCAAGCCGTTCCAGAAAATGAAGGCGTACAGATACGACTCGAAAAACTGCGCCTTCCCGGCGAGGAACGCTCCAATGACACAGACGATTGCGCCCGCGATACCCACAATCAGGGCTCGACTCTGCAATTGGGCCAATTTCGGATTGTCGTTCTTAGTGTGCTGCATGGTTCGCTTCGTTACTCGTTGCGGTTGGTTCCGGTTGCGGATCTTCCAATTCCTTCCGCACATCCGGTGGGAGTTCGTTTACATTCGCATGCTGACTCAGTTGCAGTACACGGATATACGCCGCGATAGCCCATCGATCTTCCGGTTCGATGCGCGACGCGTAGCTGTACATCACGCCGAATCCGTTGGTGATCACGTCGAAGAAGTATCCCGGAGGCGATTCCTGCAGGCGGGGAATGTGGTAGTTGCCCGCCTGCTTCATTTCCCGCTGCACGATCATGCCGTTTCCGTCGCCGATGGGGCTGTGGCACGGCGCGCAGAAGATCGCGTAGCGTTCTTTGCCACGTTCCAGGACCTCGCGCGTCACTTCGAACGGGAAGACGCTGGCGTATTCGCCGTTGATCTTGCCCGTATACATAAAGTCGCCGATATTGGCCGACGCGCCGTAGGGCACGACGTTATCCGGCAAAGACAGCGCGGTCCGGCCATCGTCCATAAACGGCGCGAACGCTTCCTTCTCCAACGGTTTGATGCGGCCGCGGTCCCACATGCCCTGGTGACACCCAGACGCAGCGATTGCCGCGATTACGGCAACAATCGCGACGAATACGCGAACCGAATGGGCGCGTTTGGGGCACTGGAACAATGCCTCTGATAATCTGTTCGTCATCACTGCTCTACCACCGAGACCGCTTTCGCGCCCAGCCCTTCCAGGAACACGCGGGTCTCGCCTTCGTCGTACTTGTCGTCATTCGCTTCGATACACAAGAAGAACGCATCGCGCGATGCCAGGTCGAACCGGGGCGCGTTGAACATGGGGTGATACGGCATCGGCAGGCCGTTCATGGCAAACATGCCAAACACTGCCGAGAAGGCCGCGAACAAGATGCCCATCTCGAACGTGATCGGTATGTACATGGGCCAACTCATCAAGGGGCGGCCGCCAATCAGATACGGGTAATGCAACACCATGGCGATGTATTGCATCAGGAATCCCGACGCCGCGCCGGTCAAGCCCCCCGCCAAAACCAGCGGAGCGACCATGTTCTTCTTGAAACCGACCGCCTCATCCAGCCCGTGAATCGGGAACGGCGTGTAGGCTTCGAACTGCCGGTAGCCTTCCTTGTAGGTCCGCTGCGCGGCCGACAAGATGACGTCGGGGTCGTCGAATTCCGCGACCAGGCCGTACACCTTCGGGCCGTCGGAATCTATCTCGTGTTCAGCGTGCATCCCTTAGTGGTCCTCGACTTGCTTATGGGATTCCCGTTGCTTTTGCTGATGCAACAGGGCTTTCAATTCGAATACGGAAATCATGGGCAGGAACCGCACGAACAACAGGAACAGGAACAGGAACAGTCCAATCGTGCCCAGGTAGGTCGCCCAATCCCAGAACGTCCCGTGGTAATTACCCCAGGACGAGGGCAGGAAGTCGCGGGCCAGACTCGTCACGACGATGACGTAGCGTTCGAGCCACATGCCCACACTGACGACCATGCAGATGGCGAACAGGATGTACAGGTTGTAACGCACCCGCTTGAACCAGAGGAACTGCGGAACCAGGCCGTTGCAGAAGATGAGCGCCCAGTAGGACCATGCGTAGTGGCTCGCGCCGCCGGTGACGCCCATGCGGTTGGTAAACATCATGTATTTCTCGTAGATGTTGCCGCTGTACCAGGCGTAAAAGGCTTCCGACGCGTATCCGTACAAGACGATCAGCCCGGTGACCAACATGACTTTCGCCATGTTGTCGATGTGCTTCATCGTAATGAGGTCTTCAATGTGGTAGAGCTTGCGCACGGGAATCGCGAGGGTCAGCACCATCGCAAATCCGGCGTACACGGCGCCCGCGACGAAGTACGGCGGGAAGATCGTCGTATGCCACCCGGGAATGATGCCCACGGCGAAGTCGAAACTCACGACGCTGTGCACCGACACCACGAGGGGCGTCGAGATGCCCGCAAGCAGCAGATAGGCCATTTCATAACGCGACCAGTGGCGGGCCGAGCCGCGCCATCCGAGGGCGCCCATACCGAAGGCGATCTTGGCGAAGCGGTTTTTCGCGCGGTCGCGCAGCCCCGCCAAGTCAGGCACAAGGCCGACGTACCAGAATAGCGCGGACACGGTGCCGTACGTGGAGATGGCGAACACGTCCCACACGAGCGGGCTGCGGAACTGCGGCCACAGCGCCATCGTATTCGGATACGGCAAGATGAAGTAGAACAGCCACGGGCGGCCCATGTGGAGCAGCGGGAACAAACCCGCGCACGCCACGGCGAACAGCGTCATGGCCTCGGCGAACCGGTTGATGGACGTGCGCCAATCCTGCATAAGCAGAAGAAGAATGGCTGAAATGAGCGTTCCCGCGTGGCCGATACCAATCCACCACACGAAGTTGATGATGGCCCAGCCCCAGGCGACGGGAATCTGGATGCCCCAGATTCCAACGCCTTTGGCAAACAGATAGCCCACCGCGTTGAGGAGAAGCAGGAGCAACAGGGATGCAACCCCCATCGTGATGAACCACGATTTGGGGTGCGGCTTCCGATCGACGATGTCGTTGACCTTGTCGGTCAACGTACCGTAGTCGTGTCCCGGCTCCAATAAGGGCGGCTGGGGATCAATGTCCGTGAGTTTGTTCTGTACCACTGCCATGTGTCGTAGGCGCCTCAAGCTCGGGGTTCGGGTTGCGAAGTTTTGCCAAATAGGTCGTCCGGGGACGGGTATTCAGGTCGGCGAGCAGGCCGTAGTTGCGCGGGCTCGCCTTCCATTTCGATACGGTGCTGTCCGGATCGCTGATATCGCCAAAGACGATCGCGCCGGCGGGGCAGGCGGTCTGGCACGCGGTAACGATCTCGCCGTCGCGCACCTTGCGTCCTTCCTTCTTGGCCTCGATACGGGCCAGATTGATGCGCTGCACGCAGTAGGTGCATTTCTCCATGACGCCGCGGGTTCGGACGGTTACGTCGGGGTTGTATGCCATCTGCCGCACCGGAGTGCTGCGGTCGGAGTATTCCAGGAAGTTGAAGCGGCGCACTTTGTAAGGACAGTTGTTCGAGCAATACCGGGTCCCGACGCAACGGTTGTACACCATGTCGTTGAGGCCCTCTGCACTGTGAACGGTTGCCGCCACCGGGCAAACGACTTCACAGGGGGCATTCTCGCACTGCATGCACGGCACGGGCTGATGAACCACTTCGGGATCGCCCGCGGGATCGCCTTTGTAATAGCGGTCGACGCGAATCCAGTGCATCTCGCGCTGGGCGATGACCTGGTCCCGGCCCACGACGGGGATGTTGTTTTCCGCCTGACACGCGATGGTGCAAACGCCGCATCCGGTGCAGGCGTTGAGGTCGATGGCCATCCCCCACTTGTATCCGTCGTACTCGTGTTCGGGGAACAGGGTCATGTCCTGCGCGGGGACGTGGCCCATGTGCTGGGCAAATTCGGGGTGTTCCTCAAACTCGTGGAGCGTGCCGACGCGCGCCAGGGGGCGGCCTTCCTGCGTCAGCACTTGATGCAACTCGGTGCGCGCCAACTGAGCGCCCGTGCTGATTCGGCGCAGCACGGCGCCGACGGCAAACTGCATCGTGTCGGCGGTACGCAAAAGATAGGCGTTGAACCCGGCACCGTTGCCAACCTTGCCCGCGCGGTCGCGACCATACCCCAGGTGCAACGTCACGGTGTTGTCCGGATGACCGGGCTGCACCCAGATTTGCCCCTTCGCCGTCCGCTCGCCCGCCTTGACCTCGACCACGTCGAAGACGTTGAGGCCCAGCTGTCGAGCGGTTTCAAAACTGACGATTACGGCATTGTCCCACGTCAGCTTGGTGAGCGGTTTGGGCAATTCCTGCAACCAACCATTGTTGGCCCAACGGCCATCCCCGATCGTGGGGTCCGGCCGGAAGACAACTTCCAACTCGCCTTCGCCGGAAATCGTCGCGGCCTGTGTGGCGGCATTCGCGCTGAGCGCTACGGACTTCGGCTGAAACGCCGTGTTTTCAATGAATCCTTTGCTCAACGCGGTTCGCCACGCCACATCGAAGCCCGTTTGCCCAAGCTGGCTTTGCCAATACTGGCGAACCACGTCGTAGGCGGAAGCGGGCTGTCCGGCAATCGCCGACACCATTTCTTGCGCGGTCTTACCACCGTACAGCGGGACGATGAGCGGCTGAATGATGCTGACCGTTCCGTCGATGGAACGAACGTCGTCCCAAGACTCCAGATAGTGAGCCTGGGGGATGTGCCAATGACAGAGCACGCCGGTCTCATCCACATAGAGGCCGAGGTGGATGCGATGACTTACCTTGTCCAGGGCGGCCGCGAAATTGAGGTCGGCGGGGGCGTTGTACACCGGGTTCCCGCCGAGGATAACCAGCGTGTGGACCTTGCCGGCTTCCATATCGCGAACGAGTTCGCGCAAAGACTCGATTTGATTGACCGGCTCGGCTTCGACCGGGTCCGTGTAGACGACGGATTTGCCGGCGTTGCCGAGGGCATCATTCATTGCGTGCGCCAACGCGTGGAGCGACGCGGGTTGACCGTCGCCCGGCACCACGACGCAGGCGCCCGGGTGCCCTTTAAGATCCGCGGCCACGGCGGCGACCCATTCCTGCAAGGACCCGTCGGGATCCGCGCCCGGGGCGGCAACGCCGATGGCGCGCGCGATGGCGCGCGCGATGATTTCGACCTGGCTCGGCGCCACATGCTTGACGTGGTCGGCGGAGGCGCCCGTCAACGTGGGGGTGCTTTCCAGAGCGTAGAGGCGATTCATGTTGGGGTGCGCCCCTTCCACGGACCGTCGCTTCGCAAAATCATTTGCGTATCGGACACATCCCGGCGCACCGCCAAGCAGGTCCGCATCGAGCGTCAAGATGACATCGGCCTTCGAGAGGTCATACCGCGTTTCGACGTACTGACCGAAGGCCGTCTGGGCGCCGGCGCGGGCGGAATCGCGGTTCACCGGCTCGTACTGGTGCCAGCGCGCCGACGGCATGGCTTCGAGAAGCGCGCGAATGCCCGCCGCCAGAGAAGGCGAACCGACGGTTTCCGTCAGAATGCGAAGCCCTTCACCGGCGCTGTCGCGAAGACCCTCGCCGATCTTTGCCCCGGCGGAGTCTTTGGGTCCGTTCACCAGAACGTCCATTTCGCTCGTGAAGATGTCCCACGTGGAGATCCGCCCGAGTTTGAGCGGTGCCGTCGACCGATCCGGATCGTAGAGACTCAATACGGAAGCCTGCGCGAAGATATCGGTCGCGCCATTGGCGGTGCTTGCGGGATGAAGGGGATTCCCCTCGATCTTCGTCGGGCGGCCGGTGTGGCTCTCGGCCAGCAGACCGATGCCGTATCCGGACAAGGGCATGGCCGTCGCAAAGTACATAGGCGCGCCGGGAACCATCTCCTTCGGCGGTGTCACGTAGGGGATGATGTGTTCGGTTGGCTGGCGCGAGCATGCCGAGGTCAAACCGGCAAGCGCCAGCGACGCCCCCATGACCTTGAGGAACTTGCGGCGCTCCACGCCGCTTTCCATCACCGACGCTTCGCGTGGAAACTCGCGGTAGAGGAAATCGCGGAACTCTTCCGTGTCCGCCAGTTGCTCCAGCCCCTGCCAGTACTCCGGACCGCTCCGTTCCTGCAAGCGTTCCCGGATCGTGTCGAGGTTAATGGGTTCCCGTGTTTTTTCTTCGGTATTCACGATTGAATTTGCACCTGGCTTCACACTGCTCATCGGTGGCACACCGAACAGTTGGTCAACTGCTGTTTGTTGATGTCGTACTCTTCAACGAGGCGCTTGCCCATCTCGAGCTGGGATTCCTCTCCCGAAGGCCTCCAGTTCATGTTGAACACTTCTTCCTTGGGCCGGATGAACTTTTCCGGCGCCTTATGGCATTCGAGACACCACTGCATGTGAAGCGTCTGCCCCTTCGACATGAGTGGCATCTGATTCACCTGGCCGTGACACGTGACGCAGCCAATGCCCTTGTTCACATGGATGCTATGATTGAAATAGACGAAGTCAGGAAGATCGTTGACGCGAACCCACTCCAGCGGCTCTCCTGTGGCCCAGCTCTGACGCACCGGCTCCAACATGGGCGCTTCGGTCCAAACCTGTGAGTGGCAGGTCATGCACGTTTCGGTCGGAGGGATTCCCGCGAAGGCATTGTCCTCCACGGAGGTATGGCAGAACCGGCAATCGATGCCGAGGGCGTCCACATGGTGCTTATGGCTGAATGGCACGGTTTGTTCGCGAGCCATACCTACGCGGGTCACGAATGGAGAACGATAGAAGATGCCCGCACCTGCGCAAATGACCCCTAAGAGAAGGACCCCCCCAATGATGCTTCCACGGGCGACCGTGTTCATGCTGGACGGGAAAATCTGTGCCACCTGAATACCTCATCCCACGTACATCAATCCGGCGCACGGCGGGGAGGCAATACCTCTCCCCCGTTCGCAGCGCGACAGAACTTGCTCGCACGTGTCTGATACGTTCCCCGGCACCAGTACCGGGTCAGCCTTGCCTGATGTTTCCGGACAGAGTTCTCTTGAGAGCGGACTACCACTCGTGTTGGAATCTGAACCGATTGCCTGAAGCGCCGGTACGTGAACCCGCTTGTCAGCGCACTTCCCGCGACGCCCTACCAACTGCGTCTACGAGAGCCCAACGCTCAGGGAGCCGTGAGTGTAATGGCTCCGATCCCGAAAGTCAACAACTTTTTCGCGATCAATTTCGCGATTCATCGGTAACTGTATCTGCCCCATGGACTCCGGAACGGGAATATTGGACGCAGGTTGCTCAAAAAACTGGATTTAGCGAGTTTTTCAGGCGGCGTAGAAATGGATCGTTGGGCGATGCTGGGTCCTGGCACAGCGCGTTCGAACAACGGCCGCAGAAGGGATTCCATCCGTGAGATCGCGCACGATTACCGGATGCGTTGTGACGGCCAAGAACAAAGACACGCGTCAAGCCGCGCACGCTCTCGCGACCTCGTCCACTCGCCATCCAAGTGTTTGCCAAGGGGGTGAAGTTTTTGAAGTGTTCATGGGGCGTTGCCCCATGCTGGTATAGAGCGCGCCGTTGGCGCAGGTATCACGATAGCTCGTGTCACAAAGTAATTCTCCCGAGGGCCAACGGCCCGAACCATACCAGCCTGGGCCGCAGGCCCAGGGCCAGGAAAAATCACTTGCCGAGAGGGCTGAAAGCCCGGCCTATTGCCCACGACGAGTCGGGCCAAATAATTGCAAATCTATTGCGGTTCGTGGGGCCGTGCGGGTTGAAATGTCAGCACCGCACCCTTTGTAAGGATATATTTCAAAAGCGCATACAACCGACCGGGGAGCGGGAACAACGAATGCGTCATTGCGATCAGGTGGTTTATGTTCTAGACTTTGAACGGGTATTGGCAGTCCGAGGTGATATACATGCTGCTTTCAGATTTGGCGAAGCGGATTCGTTCGAAACGCGAGAAGCGCGGTCTGAAACAGCAGGACATCGCCAACGCATTGAATGTCAGTCCCCAAGCCGTCTCCAAGTGGGAGCGCGGCGAGAACGCGCCGGATATCGCGGTGCTCGGGCCTTTGGCCAAGCTGCTGGATGTTTCCGTGGATTGGCTGCTGGGGACGCGCGAGGAAGGCGTCGACGTGTTCCAGGCGAGCGTACTCGTCAGCAGCATCTCCGGCGCCTATGAGAAGTCGTTGCATATGCAGGCCCGGGATTTCGCCATCTGGGCGAATGGCCTGTTCTACCAGTTGACAGAGATTACGCTGCGGCACGACGGCATTCCCGTGAAGTACATGGGCGACCGGTATCTCGCCTTCTTTTCGGGCACGAGCCATCCGGAGCGCGCGCTTCAGACCGCCGCCGAGGGCCGCGTGCTGATCGGCGACGACCTCCGGATCGGCCTGAGCACGGGCGAGATTTACCTCGGTTCCGTCGGCCACCCGGATTACGCGCGGCCCGACATCATGGGGTCGACGGTGAATCTGGCGTTTCTGACCCTTGACTGGGCCGAGAAGAACGCGGAGAGCGGCTTGGCCGCACCGAAGGCGATGGTCGACGGTCAGACGTTGGAGGTCGACGTCGGACGGCGGGCCAAGGTGAATTTCCTGGACATCGACCGTGCCGTGGAAGTTTGTGAATTGTGCATCACCGGTTCCCTGGCGAACCGCGAAAAATAAGGAATGGCAACGGACGGGCCGGCGCGATGCGTCCCGTACATCCAAGGAGGTTTGAAGACGATGAGTCCTGCGACACTCGAAAAACAGGCCGACTACAAGGTCGCCGACCTGGGTCTGGCCGATTGGGGCCGCAAAGAAATCGACATGGCCGAAAAGGAAATGCCCGGTCTCATGGCGATTCGCGAGCGTTACGCCGCCCAGCAGCCGTTGAAAGGCTACCGGGTCATGGGTTCGCTCCACATGACGATTCAGACGGCAGTCCTGATCGAAACGCTTGGCGCATTGGGCGCCGACGTACGCTGGGCGAGCTGCAATATCTTTTCCACGCAGGATCATGCTGCCGCCGCGATCGCGAAAGCAGGGTACCCCGTGTTCGCGTGGAAGGGCGAGACCCTCGAAGAGTACTGGTGGTGCACGCTCCAGGCCTTGACGTGGCCGGATGGCAGCGGCCCGCACCTCATCGTCGACGACGGCGGCGACGCGACGTTGCTGATCCATCGCGGGTACGAGTTTGAAGAAGTGTTCTCGAAAACCGGGAAGCTCCCGGAAGTCAGCACGGAGAATCAGGAAGTCGAGATCGTGGACCGGCTGTTGCACAGCGTCCATGCCGAGCTGCCGAACAAGTGGCACGGATACGTGAACGACTGGATCGGCGTTTCGGAAGAGACCACGACCGGCGTGCATCGTCTGTATCACATGATGAAGGCGGGCACCCTGCTGACCCGCGCCATCAACGTGAACGACTCGGTGACGAAGTCGAAGTTCGACAACCTCTACGGCTGCCGCGAGTCGCTGGCCGACGGTATCAAGCGCGCCACGGACGTGATGGTCGCGGGCAAGGTCGTCGTGATCGCGGGTTATGGCGACGTGGGCAAAGGCTGCGCGGACGCCATGAAGGGTTTGGGCGCGCGCGTGCTGATTACGGAAATCGACCCCATCTGCGCGTTGCAGGCCTGCATGGAAGGCTATGAAGTGTTGACCATGGAAGACGCGGCCCCGAAGGGCGATATCTTCGTCACGACGACCGGCTGCTGCGACGTGATCCGTCGCGAGCATCTCCAGAAGATGAAGGACGAAGCCATCGTCTGCAACATCGGCCATTTCGATTCCGAGATCGAAGTCGCGTGGCTGGAATCGGAAGTCGCCAAGGGCAACGTGACCGAACTGAACATCAAGCCGCAGGTGGACAAGTACATCTTCCCGAACGGCAACTCGGTGATTCTGTTAGCGAAGGGCCGCCTCGTGAACCTCGGTTGCGCGACGGGCCACCCCTCCTTCGTCATGTCCAACTCCTTCGCGAACCAGACACTCGCCCAGATCTCGCTGGCGACGGAAACGAAGTTGTACGAGTCCGGCAAGGTCTACACCCTGCCGAAGGTCCTCGACGAAGAAGTCGCGCGGCTGCACCTGGAAAAACTCGGCGCACGCCTCGAACGCCTGTCCGACAAGCAGGCAAACTATCTCGGCGTCCCGGTCGAAGGACCGTACAAGCCGGACCACTACCGCTACTAATCGCAATGGACTGACGAAGAGCCAATCGCCGCGTCCGGTGCCAACCGCCGGACGCGGCGTTTTTTGTTGTCCCCAGCCACCATGAGGCAAAGGCCCGACGGAAGGCCGCACGGCGATCGCCAATCATTGTCGGTAGCTTGGCAGTCCCCGCCTGCCCAACCCGAACCGGCCACCTCAACGGTAATGATTCGTTTCTTGCCAACGCGGAGACGTACATAGGTCGCCACGTGCGAATCATCTACGTGCCTCCCCGATCAGCAGTAAGGAAAGGGGCCGTCGCCGCGAAAACGGATTGAAGATTCTGGGCCCCATTAGTACGCGTTGCGGAATGTTCAACAGCGAGCCCTCTCTTCAGCCCCAATCCTCAGAAGTCCCACTGTTGCATTACGACTTGGGCCCCAGAGCCAAGCCCGATTGCTCGAGTGATACTTGCACGACGGGTACCCTTATAATGCACTTGAATTGGTATGGCATCGAACGCATTCTGCGCCGGTCCCGAACTTCCGGTCCCAGCTGAATCAGAGTGAAGCTCTCGTCATCAAGACACAACCTGTCACAGGTCCCGCCGCCGTGGCTTACGGCTGGCTCCACGGAACGTCCATCTCGGACAAGCCCTGCTTCAAGTCTTCCATCTGAAACGCTCGTGCCTTTTCGCCCCGGATTATCACGGGAGGTGACTCCTCGCCGTAGTTCGCCTTAACGTAATCCTTGACTTGAGATAGCTCCTTTACTTCGCCGTCTATCAGGTACTGCGTTTCTCTAACAACGATCTCGATGGAGGGTTTGCCTTCCGCAGCTTCGCCCTCCGAGGGCGGCCCCAATGAATCCCCACCTAAGCCGGGTCCTCCACAACCCCGAAATAGCACGATGACGGCAATAGCCGCCACAAGCAAGACAATCAAGAGAAGAACGAGCCGGACAAATCCCGCCCTCGGATCCGAAACAATCACGCGACGTGCCTTTGATTTCTCGTCTATCACGATTCGATTGCCCCCATCTCCACGTAGTACATGCGCGCATTCGATCCAACACCGAATTGCGTTGCCAGAGTCCGCAATGCGTCCTGCGTAATCGTCAACACTTCATCATACGCGTTGCCCCAGTAATGAAGAACGATAACATTCGGCTTAACAACGCCACCCGTGTGTCTGTCCACAGCCTGACTCAACCTGCGCTTTGCTTCTTCAATACTCGAAGGAACAAACTTTGCGAGAACGACTGTGTCTTCAACCTTCAGACTAAGCGTGTTGTCGGTCCCCGTAGTTGCTTCCCAAAAATCACAGCGCTTGTTGAACTCGTTAATCTTGCGAAGCTCGCGTACGACGTCTTCGGCATTCGCATCCCGCAAGGATGCCAGTGTTCGCTTAACCTGGTCGATTTCTACCGGGCTTGCTCCGGACATAGCCGTTTCAACGAAATCGTCCGGAAGGTCAAACATTTCTTTAAACAAAGCTCCAAGCTCTTTAACACTTGCCTCTTGCCGCTGAACCTGCTCCTCTAAAAACTTGCTTTCATTGACCTTTGCCTGCAATTGCTCCTTTTCGGCTGTAAGTTCAGCAACTCGAACCCCCGCCTTAGTCAGTTTCTCTTCAAGGCCGGAAATATAGGTAAGCCCCTCCTCGCGAGCATTCGACTCGTCCTCAAGCTTGCCCTGAATCATGAAAGCTTGTGCAAACACCAGGAGAATGAGCAGGTCGAAGAGCGGCGTCAAATTCGGTCCGCGAGATCGATAACTTCCCCTCCGGTTCATGAAACCTCCTCTGCATTTCTTCCCAATACCTCTACACTTGCACGGTGCACAGTTTCCCCCACGAGTTTGCGAAGTTCAGAGAATGATTCAAAACCGGGAAAAGTCCAGTAGGTCACTATTGCGGCAACCAGCCAAAGAATGAGTCCCACCCACGTTGTGTTGACCGCGGTAGCGAATCCGTCTACCAACCGTTCGCCCATCTCCGCATTGTCAAAAACGTCTCCACCCAAGGCGGTACGAATTCCAACTACGGTGCCCAAGATCCCGATTATGGGGTAGGTGTCGGTCAGGCCGACAAACAATGAAACCACACTTTCATACCACGTGGAACGTAAGTAGGTTCGGCCCTCCTCCTTAATGCTGATGCGCTTCGCCAAATCCATGCGCTCCTCCTTGCGGGACTCACTGGCCAAGATACCCCGAATGTCCAATACAAAGCTCTCGACGGCCTCATAAGGGTCCGATGAATTGCGCGTTCTGCCTTCTCGAATTGGAATGACACTGTCCAAGAAGCTAGCCATACTTCTTGCGTTTTTCCGTCGCCACCAGACTAAGAACAGCAAGATCATCACGTGAACCAGAGCAAGTCCCGCAAACACCGCATAAAAGACTGCATTCATATCGATACCTTCCTCTCCCATTAGAACTCGAAGTCGGGGCGCGCGTGCCTGCTTCGTTAACCCCAATCATGGTACCTCAAGGTACCTCAGCTCCTTATAATACGGGCACATCCAGAACTTCAATAACAACAGTCGGATGACTTGTCTCGTTCTTGATGCTATCGCGCAGAACATGTCGACGTCCCAGCGCACGTATCAGCATCAATCGGCAAACTGCTCGCCGAAGAATGTGCCGAATTCCGTCAACGCCAGTTCCATGGTTCCCTACCTGGCGCGAGACCCAATGTCTTGGGAAATTAAGGGACATGATAGGTATCTTGAGAGTACCGTATTCGGGGTGGGTATCTGATAAAGGGGCAGTCATGCGGCGAGCCTCTGGGCTTGGGTTTTGGATAGATCGAGTCGTTGTTGGATGAATTTCGCGAGGTCAGGGGCTGGAAAGGTATCGGCGAGAAAATGGGGTAGGATGTTGCGCAGGGCACAGGCGACGACGGCCTCGGAGGGGACGATGCCGGGCCGTATGGTGCGTAACCAGGAACCGAATTAGGCCCAGACGAATTGGGGGCAGTGGTGGCGAGAGCCTGCATGATGCCTGTCGGAAAAGGCCGCACGGAATACGTGCCCCCGGCACGCGCCAAAGAAGTGAAACGCCAGCTCGACAACGACCGCAAGTTCAAAGAGCTCACCCAGGAATGGGTGACCCTCGCCATCGAACTGTGTAAACTCAAGCAGACGCTCGAGCAGAAGAAATGGGGGCAAGAACACGGTACTCTCAAGTAGGTATAAGTCAAGAGGCAAACCGCCCGCTTTGCCTCTTGACTTATACCTATCATGGATGTCCCTTTATTCCGATCCCTTCATTTTCGAAAATGGATTACTACCCGCGCACGATTCCTATTGCGTAATTCAGCCTGACGAAGTACTATCGAGTTTATGAACGAATGTCGCCAACCATTAGTACGAGGGTGATTCCAATGGCAACAAAATCTTCAGGTTCGGAGCGTGGTCCCAAATCTGGAAACGACGAAGATGATGATAGGGATCGTTACGATTTTCGCGGCGTCGAGCTTACCGAAGACCAAAAAGAGGAGATTGAAGAGATGCGCGATCTTGGGGACTACGACGGAGCGAACGAAACGGAAAACTTCTATAAGGGTTGGAATGCCGCAAGCGACGACGATTACGGTGCGGAACAATTTTCAAACAGTCCAATAGCCGCAGAAGAACAGGGCAACACCATTGGAGCTTGAGGACTCAACTAAGATGACTGACGCCAAGCATAAGTGGCAGGACTGGCGAGCACTGGCCAAGGTCGTGCCGGAACCTGAAGATCCAGAAGTAATCGGAGGTAGAAACGCTGAATTGTTTTTGCAGCGAATGGTCAAGAACAACTTACGGTTCAAGTCAGCCTATTTTTTCCATTCAAAGCGAGTTCCTTCTCCTGCAGAAAGACGGCGCTACGAAATCGATTTAATAGTACTTACTAAGAAGCAGATTCACATCATTGAGGTAAAGAACTTATCTGGAGCGATAACAGCCAACGCTGACAAGTGGATTCAAACTAAACGCAACGGAATGCAAGTATTGATGGAGAGCCCCATCGTCCGCAATGATCGAAAGATGAGGGTTCTAGAGACCCACCTACAGAAGTGCGGAGTAGACTTGGATTCCTCGTATTTCTCGCAGCGGGTTGTATTAATGAATCCCAATGTCAATCTTTGCCGTGTAGTTGCCCATAGTCCCCGTGTCATCCAAAGGCACCAACTAGATAAGTATCTGAAACGGAGCGGAGGTATTGGATTTGGCGAGCAGCTGATTCATTCTGTCATCGAATACTGCCTCGATACCGAAGCAAGTGATGCGGTTTTAGATGGGATGTTTCAGTCGATGACTTCATCTATGCAGAGTCGCATTAGACACTCGCTAGGTTGTCTGGAAACGTTTGACAAGGTGCTCCTGTATGGCGGGAAAGTGCTTCCAGGTGACATACTTGATTTTCGGTTAAGTCGTGGTCCGATTAGTCTTGCGGAAATTCAATCCGGTGAGGTGCTTTCACTCAGGTGGAGTAGGAACCGACTCCTTGGAATTGCAAACGTTGTGCTCGATCGTCCGCTAGGCATCCTCAAGCGGGGCAAGACTAGCCAAGTAGTTGCACCCGGCGATTCCGTGTACTTTCATAAGGTGGGGGAAAAGAGCCCGATGCACATCGATCTAGCGAGAGTGGATGCTTTGATCAAAGGTTAGGTGCGCTCAGTCGATCAAGTGATTACATTCCACCGGAATCCTATTCTTCTCCCAACAAGCTACACGCACTTGCGACGGAATCAGGCGATCACAATTCTTCCGCGGCGGGTTCTTCCGTTCGTTCCGCGCGTTCTTCGCTGGTTTCTTGTTCTTGTTCGACGGCGCCTCGGCGTTGGAGCAGGAGGGTAAGGGTCCAGCAGAGGATGGCCCAGGCGAAGCCGCCGGACCAGCCGGCGAGCACGTCGGTCGGCCAGTGGACGCCGAGGTAGACGCGGCTCACGCCGACGGCGACGGTCAGCGCGATGGCAACGGCGATGAAGTACATTTTGAGGCCTTTGCCGGGGACGAGCCGGCTGAGCAGGGCGCCGAGGGTGAGGTAGGTTACGGCGGACATCATGGAATGGCCGCTGGGGAAACTCGAGGTGTAGACGTAGCTGCCGTGGGGCACGAGATCGGGCCGTGGCCGTTCGAAGATCTCTTTCAACCCCATGCTAATCGCGAGGCCCCCCAAGACCGCGACGAGCACCAGGATCGCGGCGTTGCGTTTGCGGGCGATTGCCAACGCGCCGATCACCACGGCGGTCAATACCATCTGCAATCCGACGCCGCCGAGGGCCGTGAAATCCCGGCCCATCTCTTCGACCCAGTGCGGTCCGATTGGGTCCGCCGGATCCTGGGGGTTACGCATCATCAGGACCAGCGCGCGGTCGATGTCCTGGGTGCTTCCCTCGAGGACCTCGTCCGACAATTCCGCAAAGGCCCAGATGCCCGCGGCCACCATCCCGCAGAGAAGTAGTAGGAAGAATTCTTTGCGCACCAGCCAGATACCGGATTGGATGGGCCGGGCCAGTGCCGCTCGTTTGTAGTTGGGCATGGGTATCTTTCCGCTTTGGCGCCGGATTCAACATTCTCGGGCGCATCGGCCGACGCGCCCTAGGAACCAGATTACTAGGATTGAACAAGAGACACCAGCGACCGCAGGGATATCAGGAACAGAACCGCACCTATTAAAAGGACAAGCCGAAGGGGACGCCGAACGGGGTCCGGGGCGGCCAGGTGGATTGGAGATCCCAGTAGTCGCGGCGGTCCCTGAACCACTCAAGATCGAAATCGTGAGTATCTGGCGCAATTCTCGATGGAGAGGGACCAATTCTTCCGCCCTTCTAGGGCTTGATCGCGAGGAGGAGGCCTTTGGACCCAGGGTTCCGCTCGTGCCTCGCTCCACCCCGGGCTACATTCGAGTCGCCCCATCCGGGGCTGGCTTGGGAACCTATCCTCGCGAAAATGAATGGGGACGGCAACCATTTATTGCAGCATGGAGGAGACCTTCCTCGGCTGCCGCCGTAGACGTTGGTGCTATAATCCCTTGAGCGGCATATCTTCGTTGGAGTAGGTTTTGTCGCAAGGACACGGGAGTGGTCAGATGAACGGCGCAATTCGAAGCAAAGTGATCGAGCGATTGGACACGCTTCCAGAAGACCTGCAGCGGAAGGTCTTGGCATATGTACAGACGTTGCAATCCGAAGAGCGCCGGGGTGTTTCCGGGGATCTATTGCTCATGTTTGCCGGGACGATTCCGCAAGACGATTTGCTCCTGATGAAGCAAGCGATCGAGGACGGGTGCGAACAGGTCGACGAGAATGAATGGTAACTACCTGCTGGACACCAATATCGTTATCGCGCGGAAGATGCGCAGCGGGCGTGAGGGTGAATAAAGGGGTCGGTCCTGACTCCGGTTCGTAGCGGAGTCGGCGGAGGCTACCGTTGATGCGGTGCCCTTCGTGACACCGCGTTCCGCTCCGCACTACCACGGGAAATTTGGCCCCTCGTCGCCTTGATCGACGGCCATCGCGACGTTATCGCTAGTTACGGAGATAAGGTCTGCGACAACAACCAGTCGATGATGTCGGCGCGCCGGTAGACGCGGTCCCAGATCTCGTGGGTCGACCCGGGAAGTTCCGTGGTGATGATATTGGCGCCCGCGTCGGCGAGATCCTCCGTGAACTGCCGCCAGTCCTCGGTGTTGGAAAGCTCATCATTCGCGTTGGCGAAGGTCCAGATGGGGACGGTCAGGAGTTTCGGGATGTCCACGTCGCGGCCCGCGCCGGCGATGGGCAGGATTGCGGAAAGTTCCCCCTCGTGTTCGGCCGCGTAGCGCCAGGTCCCCGAAGCGCCGTAAGAAATGCCGGTCATGGAGATTCGGTTCGGATCGACGTTGTAGCGCGCGGTCACGTCGGCCAACACGGCCGCGTAGATGGCGTCGATCTCCTCATAGGTGGCGTTCCACGGCAATTGGGGCATGGCGACCAGGCAGGGGAACTGCTCAGGCCGGTCGCGCAAGTTCGGCGCGATGCCTACCGTCAGGTGCGCGAACCCATCGTCTCCGGACTCGACTATGCCGTGCCAGAAGAGCACCAGTGGCCACGCCTGTTCCGGCGTATATTCGTCGGTGACGTAGAGTTCGTAGCACCGCTCCCCCTCGCCCAGCGCTGCCGAATAATGATACATCCGCGGCTCGAACTCGCCCTCGACGCACTCGTGGGGTTCGCAACCTCGTACGGCCGGCAGGGCGAGCGCGAGCAGCCCGTACAGGAACTGACTCAAGGCCGGGTGCCGGCGCAGTATCGATTGGAGGTCAGTCCCGGGCGCCTCCTCCCCCTTCGGCTCAACGTCCACAAATTCCTGGATTGGGTCCATTTGCGAAACCCCTGCCTTCGCCAGCCTCATGCGTTGATCGGCGGTATTCACCTGAGTTGATGGTTTAAGAAAGAAAAGTGCAGCCTTCTTGCTTAGGATAGCGCATCTTTCTCATTTTTGAAAGGGAGTTGACGTACCGGGCAAGTCTGTCGGCTGCTGAATACGGATTGACATATTGAGGGGTGCATTTGTGGTATGCCTTGCCACGAGTCAACATCCCCCTTGATCCCCCTTTAAGGGAATTGGGATCAACTGCGTTATCGGTAAACGCACCGTATGTCACCTCATACTCGGTCTCGTGTTAGCCCACAACACAACGCGAAGCGTTGTGCGCGTTTCCCCCTTTGAAGGGGGTGCAGGGGGATGTTCTTCAGGAGAGTTCAGCGGGGAGCTGAAACTGTATCCCGAATTGTGGGGCGTTGTACCAAGAACATGGTCCGAGGTCTTTATGTAGCAATAGCCGCGGTATATCGGGATCGGTATCGAGGTCGGGGTGGGAAGCGCGATGTGCTTTCGATACCGATACCGATACCGATAGCGATACCGACAATGGAGGGTGGCGCTGCCGCACGTGAACGTTCACTCTCGTTTCGCCACGCTTGTGGCGTGGTTTGTCGCTCCGGATGATCGGGCGTCCGCAACCGAGGTATACTTCTTTGATCGTCCCGTCAGTCGCTCGGGGCGTGAAATGCGACGATTGAGCTTGGGGGTGATATGGCAACGATTTTCGGTTTCGACAAGCTGGTCAAACCGGACTGGGAAGCGCTGGCGCGCTGCATCGCGCGGGAAGGCACGCCGGACCGGGTGCACAACATCGAGTTGTTCCTGGACGCGGAAGTGCAGGAAGCAGTCTGCGAGCGCTTCGGTTTGGCGCGGGATTTGGACTCTAGCGACCCTTACTTCCCCCAGAAACGCCAAATCGCGATTCAGCGATTTCTGGGGTACGACTACGTCCGGATGGGCGTCGAAGATCACGTCATGCCCCTCCGCTACGACAAAGCCGAAGATACGGCCGGATTGCGCCGCGAGACGGGCCGGGACTACGTCAACGAGCACCAGGGGCCAATCACCAATTGGGATGAATTCGAACAATACCCTTGGCCGGACCCGCATAACGCCTCGACCCGGTCGCTGGAATGGTACGAGAAGAATCTGCCGGACGACATGTGCGTCGTGGGCAGCGGCGGGTTCGCCCACTTCGCCGAGTACCTGACGTGGCTTATGGGATACGAGACCCTGTGCATCGCCCTGTACGAACAACGCGACCTGGTGGCGGCCATCGCGCAACGGCTCGTGGACATGTACGACGTCCTCATCGACCGGATCCTGGAGTTCGACCGCGTCAAGATCATCTGGGGCAGCGACGACATGGGATTTCGGACGGGACTGCTGATCAGCCCGGACGACCTGCGGGAGTTCGTCCTCCCCGGGCACAAGCTCATGGCCGACCGCTCCCACGCGGCGGGGCGGCCCTACCTGTTGCACTGCTGCGGCAAGGTCGACCTCATCATGGAGGATTTTATCGAGGGGATCGGCATCGACGCCAAGCACTCCTTCGAGGACACCATCGAGAGCGTGATCGATGCGAAACGGCTTTATGGCGACCGCATCGCCTTGTTGGGGGGCATCGACATCGACTTTCTCTGCCGGGCCACGGAGACAGAGATTCGGGAGCGGGTCCGGTCCACGCTGGAGCAGTGTATGCCGGGCGGCGGATACTGCCTGGGCACCGGAAACAGCGTGGCCAACTACATCCCGCTCGACAACTACTTGATAATGCTGGACGAAGGCCGCCGGTTCGCGACCTGATGTCTGCATAGTAACGTGACGCGGCGCCGAGAGGGTCCCGAACCGAACGTACTTGGGAATATAGGGTTACCCCCCGATGTTGCAACCTCAGAACGGGACTGGATTTGGCGTCGCTATTCCGAGACGGTTGGGGACCTCCTTTTTTCGAGGGTAGCGCATCCCGCCCTGGGGTCATTGGGTTATAAATTCCGGGATTTCGCCGCCGCCCCTTGGGAACTTTCGTGATGCTCCGAAACATTGGGCGGCTTCCGTGTTGTTATTGGATAGAGAACGAAATTTGTCGCCTCCGCGCGGCATGGGTAACGCATACGAAGAGGTGCAGTAATGAGCACGCCTGAAGTAGACGCGCAGCGCACACCGGAAACGGCGGAAGAAAAGCAGTATACCGGCACGCGTGTCGAACAGAGCAATCGTGAAATCGCCGAACTCGCCAATCAGAGCTACAAGTTCGGATGGACGACCAATATCGAGTCGGAAACCATCGCGAAGGGCTTGAACGAGGACGTGATTCGCGTCATTTCGGCGAAAAAAGAAGAGCCGGAGTGGCTCCTGGAATGGCGCTTGAAGGCGTACCGGCACTGGCTGACCATGACCGAGCCGAACTGGGCGAACGTCACCTATCCGCCGATCGATTATCAGGACCACTATTACTATTCGGCGCCGAAGCGCGACAAGAAGCCCTTGAGCAGCCTTGACGAGGTAGACAAGGAACTCCTCGAAACCTTCGAGAAACTCGGCATCCCGCTGGACGAACAGAAGCGGCTGGCCGGCGTTGCGGTCGATGCCGTGTTCGACAGCGTATCCGTAGCCACGACGCACAAGGAGATTCTCGCGAAGAAGGGAATCATCTTCTGCTCGTTCTCCGAGGCAGTGAAGGACCACCCGGACCTGGTCAAGCAGTATCTCGGATCCGTGGTTCCGGCGAACGATAATTTCTTCGCGGCGTTGAACTCGGCCGTGTTTTCGGACGGGTCCTTCTGTTTCATCCCGAAGGGTGTGCGATGCCCGATGGACCTGTCGACCTATTTCCGCATCAACGCGGCGGGCACGGGCCAGTTCGAGCGGACGCTTATCGTCGCCGAGGAAGGCGCGTACGTGAACTACCTCGAAGGCTGCACGGCGCCCATGCGCGATGAGAACCAGTTGCACGCGGCGGTGGTGGAACTCGTGGCCCTCGACGATGCGACGATCAACTATTCAACCGTGCAGAACTGGTACTCGGGCGACAAGGAAGGCAAAGGCGGCATCTACAACTTTGTCACCAAGCGCGGCAAATGCCTGGGCCGGAACTCGCGCATTTCGTGGACGCAGGTGGAAACCGGGTCCGCGATTACCTGGAAGTATCCAAGCTGCTTGCTCATGGGCGACAACTCGGTCGGCGAGTTTTACTCGGTCGCGGTGAGCAACAACCGGCAGCAGGCCGACACGGGCACGAAGATGGTGCACATGGGCAAGAACACCAAGAGCACCATCATCTCGAAGACCATCTCCGCAGGCGAGGGCAACAACAGCTATCGCGGGCAGGTGCTGGTCATGCCGAAGGCGTCGGACGCGCGGAACTACACGCAGTGTGATTCGCTGCTCATCGGCGACAAGTGCGGGGCGCACACGTTCCCCTATATCGAAGTGCGGAACAACACCTCCGACGTGGAGCACGAAGCGTCCACGTCAAAGATCAGCGAAGCGCAGTTGTTCTATTGCAAACAGCGCGGCATCGGAACGGAAGACGCCATCTCGATGGTCATCAACGGATTCTGCAAAGAAGTATTCGATCATCTGCCCATGGAATTCGCCGTGGAGGCGACGAAGTTGCTGGGCGTGAGCCTGGAAGGGAGTGTTGGATAAATGCTGGAGATTACGAATCTGCACGCGAACGTGGAAGGCGTGGAGATCCTGAAGGGCGTGAGCCTGAAGATCAACGACGGCGAAGTGCACGCGATCATGGGCCCGAACGGGTCGGGCAAAAGCACGCTGGCCCAGATCCTCGCGGGCAACGAAGAATATGAAGTCACCGAGGGCGAGGTTACCTTCCTCGGCCAGGATCTCCTGGAGATGCCCGCGGAAGAACGGGCGCGCCTGGGCGTGTTCATGGCGTTTCAGTATCCGGTGGAGATTCCCGGGATTTCGAACGCCTATTTCCTGCAGGCGGGACTGAACGAGATCCGGAAGAGCCATGGCCTGGAAGAGTTGGACACGCTCGACTTTCAGGAACTCCTGAAAGAGAAGATGGAGATGGTGGCTATCGATCCCAAGTTCGCGGACCGGCCCGTCAACGAAGGCTTCTCCGGCGGCGAGAAGAAGCGGAACGAGATCCTGCAGATGGCGGTGCTCGAACCGAAGCTGGCGATTCTGGACGAAACGGATTCGGGACTCGACATCGACGCGTTGCGCATCGTGGCCGACGGCGTGAATAAGTTGCGGGGCCCGAAGCGCTCCATGATTGTGGTTACGCACTACCAGCGTCTGCTCAACTACATCGTGCCCGATTTTGTGCACGTGTTGTACGGCGGGCGCATCGTAAAATCCGGCGGGAAGGAACTGGCCCTGGAACTCGAAGAAAAGGGCTACGATTGGGTGAAATCGGAATTTGCCGCGGTCTAGGGACTGCGTTGATTCGGGAGTATAACGGCGCATCATGGCTGAGATAGCGGAACGCGTGGAAAACAAAACGCACTACCTGGCTGATCTGGAGCGGCTACAGCCCGTACCCCAGGACTGGGTGAACGAACTGCGGCGCAAGGCGGTGGACGAGTTCACGGAGACCGAGTTTCCGACTCGGAAAATGGAGCCGTGGCGTTTCACCAACGTCGCGCCCATCGTTCGGACGGCCTTCCGCTCGCCGGTCGAAGCGGGTTCGCATGGACTTTCCGCGGCGGATGTGGCTCCGCTTCGGTACGGCGAGGCCGATTGGACGGAATTGGTATTCGTCGACGGTTTCTATGCGCCGGAATTGTCGAGTCCTACGGAAGGTGTTCGGGCCGGCAGTCTGTCCGAGGCGTTCACGAGTGACGCGGGCCTGGTGCAAAAGCATTTGAATCGATACCTGAACGGATCGGGCAACGCATTTACCGCGTTGAACACGGCGTTCCTGTTGGATGGCGCGTACATCCACGTTGCGAAAGAGCAGGTCCTTCCCTCCCCCATTCACATTTTGCACATTTCCACGGGGGGCGAGGGCGATACGGCAAGCTACCCGCGCAACCTCATCGTGGCGGATCGTCATGCGGAAGCGACGTTTGTCGAGAGTCACGTGAGCCTGGCGGGTGACAAGACGTACTTCAAGAATACCGTCACCGAAATCAGCGTCGGCGAAGGCGCGAGAGTGCATTGGTACAAACTGTTGCACGAAGGGCCGAACGGGTATCACCTGTCCTCGACGCGGGTGCATCAGGAACGGGACAGCGCCTTCAAGTCGTTTTCGATTTTCCAGGGCGCGAAGATTGCCCGGAACGATTTGAGCGTGGTGCTGGATGGCGAAGGCGCGGATGCGTCGCTGAATGGCCTCTACATGACCGACGGCGATCAGCTCGTGGATAACGCGACGTCGGTGGATCACGCGAAGCCCCATTGCACGAGTTGGATCGGCTACAAGGGCGTGTTGCAGGAGAAGAGCCACGGCGTGTTCAGCGGCAAGGTGATGGTTCGCCGGGACGCGCAGAAGACGGATTCGAACCAGTTGAACCAGAACATGGTGTTGTCCGACAAGGCCACCATTGACACGAAACCGCTCCTGGAGATTTTCGCGGACGACGTGAAGTGCACGCACGGCGCGACCGTGGGCCGTCCGCCCAAGGAGTTGGTGTTCTATTTCCAGACACGAGGCATGAGCGAAGCCATGGCGTTGGGCATGCTGACCTATGGTTTTGCGGACGAAGTGGTTAACCAGATCGAAGTGGACGCGGTGCGTGCACGGCTCGAGAAATTCGTTTACAATAAGTACAGTCCGATCCCTGGCTGACCGCAGTTTGACGAGGTATCTTGGCTACCAGCATGGCTACAGCGGGCCAACAGACGCAGTCCGCAGTCGATAAAACGGCTCCACTTACCGCGCTCGACGTCGAGCGGATAAGGCGGGAGTTCCCTGCCCTACACGTGGAACGCGATGGCGTTACGCAGGTGTATCTGGACAACGCGGCGACGAGCCAGAAGCCGAAGTCCGTCATCGAGCGCATCGACCGGTACTACCGGAGCGAGAACGCGAACGTCCACCGCGGCATGCACTACCTGAGCGAAGTCGCGACCCAGGCCTACGAGGAATCCCGCAAGAAGGTGCAGCGGTTCCTCGGTGTGCCCTTGAGCTGCGAGGTCATCTTCACGCGCGGGACCACCGAAAGCATCAATCTCGTGGCCCAGACCTACGGGCGCCAGAACGTGGGCAAGGATGACGAGGTCATCATCAGCGCCATGGAGCACCATTCCAATATCGTGCCCTGGCAGATGCTGTGCGAAGAAAAAGGCGCGAAATTGCGCGTCATTCCGATGACCGATCGGGGCGAGTTGATCCTGGAGGAGTACGAGAAGCTCCTGTCCAGCCGCACCAAGCTGGTTTCCGTAAACCATGTGTCCAACGCGCTTGGCACGATCAACCCGGTGCGCCACATTATCGAGAAGGCGCACGAGCATGGCGTACCGGTATTGGTGGACGGCGCACAGGGGGCTGCACATCTCCCCATCGACGTGAAAGAACTGGACTGCGATTTCTATGCCTGCTCGGCCCACAAGATGGTTGGACCGACGGGAATCGGCGTGCTGTACGGCAAGGCCGAACTGCTGAACAAGATGCCCCCCTTCATGGGCGGCGGCGACATGATCCTTTCGGTGACGTTCGAGAAGACCACGTACAGCAGCCTGCCGTACAAGTTCGAGGCGGGAACCCCGAACATCGCGGGGACCATTGGCCTGGGCGCGGCGGTGGACTACCTGGAATCGATTGGCATGGAGCGAATCGCGGCGTACGAGCATGAACTGACGCAATACGCGACGTCGCTGCTCGAATCGATTGACGGCGTTCATCTGGTTGGCACCGCGCGCGAAAAGGCGGGCGTGCTGTCGTTCACCATGGAAAACGCCCACCCCCACGACATCGGCCAGATCTTCAGCGACTGTGGCGTGGCCATTCGCGCGGGTCATCACTGCGCCCAGCCGGTCATGCAACGTTTTGGCATTCCGGCCACCGCGCGGGCGTCGCTGGCTTTCTACAATAACAAGGAAGACCTGGACGCGATGGCGGACGCAATCAAGAAGGTCAAAGAGGTTTTTGACTGATGTCCAGCAATCGCGCGTTGTACGAGCAGGTCATCCTGGAGCACAACAAGAAACCCCGGAACTTCCACGAAATGGAAGATGCTGATCGCAAGGTGGAGGGTTATAACCCCTTGTGTGGTGATCACTTCACCGTCTATGTGAAACTAAATGGCGACGTGATCGAGGATGTAAGCTTCAGCGGGGCGGGCTGCGCGATCTCCAAGTCGTCGGCCTCGGTCATGACGATGCTGCTCAAGGGTAAAACGAAGAAGGAAGCTGAGGGGCTGTTCCTGAAGTTTCACACCATGGTCACGTCAAGCCCCGACTCCCCGGTGGATGAAGACGATCTCGGCAAACTGCGCGTCTTCGCGGGGGTGCGCGAGTTTCCGGTTCGGATCAAGTGCGCGACATTGGCCTGGCACTCCATGTTGTCTGCCCTGGACGGAAAAGACGAATCCGTCACGACCGAGTGATGCCCTTCCATTGAATCCCGCTCCGGCGAGGTGCTAGTCTGATTGGGTATACTTATTGTGGCGGTTTGCATTTGAAATGCCTCTTTTGCCCGCTCGGTTGATGATGGCGAGAGGCCCGCTTCGAGGTCAGCAGGCGCGGAAGTTGAGACGCGCCAGAGGAATAGGGACGAGATGAGCAACACACTGGCTGTACAGGAAGCCCCTAGCCGGGATGAAACCCTGGAACGCATGCGCGCGAAGCTTACGGGCATCGTGCCGGATGTGGAACTCCAACTGAAGGCGGACCTCGCCTATCGCATCAACGTGCTGAAGCGGGAGCTGAACGCCGTGATTCTGGGCCACAACTACATGGAACCGGCCCTGTTTCATTCCGTGCCGGATTATGTGGGTGATTCCCTTGAACTGTCGCGGATTTCGGCGGAAACCGAAGCGGACATCATCGTGTTCTGCGGCGTGCAGTTCATGGCGGAAACCGCCAAGATCCTGAACCCGGAAAAGACCGTGCTAATCCCTTCCGCGAAGGCAGGCTGCTCCCTGGCCGCGGGCGTGACGGCGGATGACGTGCGCGCGCTCAAACGCTTGTACCCCGGTGTGCCGGTCGTCAGCTACGTGAACACGTATGCCGACGTCAAGGCGGAATCGGATTACTGCTGCACGTCCGGAAACGCAGGCAACGTGGTTCGCCATATCCTCGGCAAGGGCCACGATTACGTGATCTTCCTGCCGGACCAGTATCTCGCGCACAATACGGCGAAGGAAGTCGGCATCCCCTTCGTAACCGCGAATCGGGAAGAGGCGTTGCCCCTTCCGGACCGAGCGGTGATTGGTTGGAGTGCCCGCTGCGAAGTCCACGAACTCTTCACGACGAACGACGTGACCACGGTGCGGCAGCAGTTCCCGGATGTGGCCATTGTCGCCCATCCGGAAGTCAGCCCGGAAGTGCTCGAGTTGTGCGACGCGGCCGGCAGCACGAAACAGATGATCGAATACGTGCGCAAGACCGAAGCCGACCGCTATCTTCTGCTCACCGAATGCAGCATGGGCGACAACATCGCCGCGGAGAATCCGGAGAAGGAAATGCTCCGTCTCTGCAGCCACCGCTGCCCCCACATGGGCCAGATCACGCTGGAAGACACGCTGGCCGCGCTGGAAAAGATCCAGTACAAGGTCGAGCTGTCCGACGATCTCATCCGCGACGCGCGGTTGCCCATCGACCGCATGCTGGAGATTCGGTAATCCCAGGAGGGCGGATTTTCCAGCCAGCCTCTGGAGTTTCTACATTTGCCGCGTGGTGGCCCGCCCCGAAGGGGCAAGAACATGAAAGCCCAGGGCAGAGCGAAGCGGCGCCCTGGGACGAATTGTATTGTTTAAGCCGGAGCCCTGAAAGGGCGAAACAATGGTCCTGCCAGCATCTCCTGCGGCCCGTGTTTCGCCCTTTCAGGGCTTTCGTTATTTCATGTCCTCCTGATCCCAGGGCGTCGCTTCGCTTTGCCTGGGTCCCTAACCGCAAACATCGTGAAGAACTTTCGCATTTGGCTGGCGACGACTCCGTAACTTGTTCGACCATCCAATGATAGGTGTCGACAGAGAGACTCATTCTTCCGCCCCCGTTCGGGGGCTGTGCGGTGGTGGTGGACATCTGACCCGGGGTTCCGCTCGTGCCTCGCTCCACCCCGGGCTACATTCGAGTCGCCCCATCCGGGGCTGGCGTGGGTAGATATCGTTGTATGAGGAGTTATGGTCTTGGCCCGGCTTGACGTGTTTTGGTCATTCGGATTTTGGTCATTAGAATCTGTTTCGGATTTCGTACTTCGGATTTCGGATTTGGTTGCGGCTATGCCGCGATGGGCTTTCCTGTCTCGGCCCTTCGGGCGAAAACGCAGCTACGAAGTTCACGGGTGAATTCTGCGACGTACCTAACCAGTAGGGACCACCCACAAAAACCATATCGCAGTGAATCGCTCATTGGCAGTTATTGGCCGCGGCGGGTTGGAAAACCCGCCCTCCTTAACAGCACAGAGATCTATCGTGTCGGGCTGCCGGATTCTCCGGCGAGGGTTTCGAGATCGAGGCCGGGATCGATGGCGATGCCCGGTTGCAGTTGGATTTCCCGTTCGACGCGGTAACTTGCCTGTTCCCGCACTCCCCATGAAATGCTGAGCGTCGCAGATCCGGCCGGCAGGTTGGGGATGTCGACGCGTTGGTGCGAGTTCGTCCCATTTTCTGAAATGAAAAAATACCGTTGCTTACCATACGCGCGAGGGATCTCCAGGTCGACGTTGAAGAAGTCCGCGTATCCGACAATCGCACCGGATACAGACGCAGTGCCCGTCTCGAACGGGATGTCAATATGGAGGCTCTCCCCTTCCCTTAACTCCAGATCGGTTGCGACGCTAATCAGGAGCGGCAATGCTTGCCCCGACGGCGATCCCGAGACTGAGTAGACTCCGGGTGCAAGCCCGCGGAACCGGCATACACCATCCTGCCCTGTCACTTGATGGTTTCGTTGCGCTTGTTTTTCCTCCCCATCGCGAGTTAAAGAAACCGATGCACCGGTGGCGGGAACGCCATCCACGAGGAATGCGCATTCGAGTTGGACCGAATCCGCGATTCGAATACCCATGGGTTGTCCGGCACGATGCGCGGGATCAACGGTTACTTCGGTTTCGGGATAGTCAGGGTGGTACACGATCAGCGTGTCGCCGAGTAATTTGCTTGCGGGAAGGATGAAGCTGCCGTCGGAACCGGTGCGGGCGGATGCAAAATCGTCCGCATCCGAGACCTGGACCTTGCCGGAGAAGATCAACGCGCCGCTGACCCGCGCCCCTTCACTGTCTACCACGCTTCCTTTGAGATCCCCCTGCGGCTCGAGCCGGATCTCGATTCCCGTAAGCGGCTCCTGTCCGAGCGCGAGCTGCACGTCGGTAAACCCCAGCAGGTATCCTTTGGCACGGGCGGCGATGCGCACCTCGCCCGTCTGTACGACGGACAGATCGAAGGCGCCATCGGGGTTGCGCACGGGCTCGTACCGCTGGTCGTGAATGATGAGCCCGGGATCGTAACAGTCTTTAATCTCAAAGTTGGCAATGGGCGCGTCGGACTTTGCATCGACGACCCGGCCCGAAACTGAAATCGGGTCATGAAGAACGAGCCGGACGGTGCTTTCGCCGGTCTTGGCCTCGACGGCTTCGCCGAAGATGTGCCGGCCCCAGTCAAAGGCGGTGAGCCGGTGCGTGCCGGCAGGCAGTCCCTCCAGAACGAACATGCCCGCTCCGTTCGCGCGGGTACGCGCATCGGAACCGTCGGGGCTCGAGCTACGGACTTCGGCGGTCAAAGGGTTCCCCCGGTCGTCGACGACGACGCCCGCGATGTACCCGGTACCGACGCTGCATTCGAGAATGACATCTTCCACCAACTCGCCCGCCGTTAGTGTGAATTGCGGACAGGGACTGTTGACGATCTCTACGTCACGGCATACGCGCAGGCTGGACGTGCCTGGCGGCATGCCTTTCAGTTCGAACGCTCCGTTCGCGTCGCTGACCGCCTCGATCTCCCGGCCTGAAACGTGGGAGGCGAATTGGGGCAGGACACGAAGCCCTTCAACCGGGGCGCCAGCAAGATCCACAACGACGCCGCGGATGATGGCTTCGGGCCAGAGCGTAATCTCGGGTGCCGTGTCCGCCGGCTGCGGCAAGGCGAAGGGACCGTATGACTCGCTCACGGCGTCGTCAATCTCAGCCCACAGGTTTAGACTCACCGTCTCAGGGAAACCCGACACCATGAAGCTGCCGTCGGCGGCGGTCATCGCGGTGTTGGTGAGCCAGAAGTTGTTGATCTCGGTGTGACCAGTCACCGTCGCTCCCGCGACAGGCGAACCGTCCGGATCGACGACGCGGCCGGTGATTGCGAGACCTCTTTCGAGCGCGAAATCGATTCCGTCATAGTGCCGCCCCGGGGTCAGATTCAGGGTCCGGAGGTAAGGAGATGGCAAGCCCTCGTGGCGTTCACGGGCGAGGTAGTATCCGTTGGCGTTGCGACAAAGCATGGAGAACTCGCCGGCTTCGACCGATTCGAAGACGTACCTCCCTTGCGGATCCGACATGGCTTTGTATCTTTGCTCGCCGACGCGGCTCGATATCTCCGCGCTGGGGACCGGGTCGCCGGTTGCCTTGTCGTAGACTCGTCCGGACACGGTCGCGGTTGTACCACTGCTTGGAGTCGCAAGGGCGGCACTAACCGCCTCGACAAGTTCTTGTGGCGAACGGCCGGTTCTTTGGTCTTCGAATTCCGTTGACTCGTTTGCGGCGAGTACTTCCACGTTTGGAACCGCGCCAGCGGTGGGCCGTGGGGTTGAATACAGTTTGGAGAATGCGATCACGCCCGCCACAACGGCAAGTAGCGACACCAAACCGACCGCTGCCTTCGGGAACGTGCTGACTCCGGCGACCACGCCCGCCTTTCCCACCACCGGCCCGGAGAGGGCGATGCGGCCCAGCTTTTCGGTGAGCGACACGGGGAGCACGGCGGCCTCTGCGAGGCGGGTTCCGAGGGTTCCGGCGAGAACCGAAACTGTGGACACGGCGACGCCCTTGCGCTGGAGTTTCGTGCGCATCTGGCCGAGGGCGCGGTTGATGCGTTGTGTGATCGCGGCGCGCGAGACGGATTCGCGTTGCGCGATTTGCTCGTGGGTGAGGCCTTCAAGGAAGTGGGCCACGACGGCGCGACGGAGCTTGTCGGGGAGTTGGTCGATGGCGTCATCGACCAAGGGATAGATGTCGTCCCACGACAGTTCGGCCGCCGATGGCAGGGCGTCTTGATATGCGGTTTCCCGCCGTTTGCGGGCGGCGTCGCTGCGCACCCGGTCCAGGGCGCGATTGACGGCCATACGGTGGAGCCAGGGCCCGAGATACCCGCGCGGCGCTTTGCTTGTCCGGGCGAGTTTCTCGAAGCAGTCCTGCGCGACGTCCTCCGCATCGGCGGGGTTTCCCAGGATGCGGAGTGCCGTCGCGTACACCATGCGGCCATACCGTTGGATGATCGTTCGGAAGGCTTCGGCGTCGCCGCGCCGGTGCCATCGAATCATGAGAGCTTCGTCGTGCATGGTCGCGCCTTTCCGGTATCAGCTTACCCTATCGCGGGGTGTTGTGTGACTTCGTAGCTATAACGTTTCCGGTAGGCGGATGGTAAGAAAGCGTTTTGAGGGACGGGCTGGAAGCCCGTGTTGGGGAGGGTGCGCGACCGGTAAACCGATAGATTGAGGTGACCGAGAAGTTCGCAATTTCCGGACACGGGCTGGAAGCCCGTGGCACCTCGGGGAACCCGCCAGTTGCTTATTGAGATCAGGTGCTGGAGTAATTCTGAGGTTCCGGGCACGGGCTGGAAGCCCGTGGCACCTCGAACGCACCTCGTTGCGAGCCGGTAGTTGCATTGGTAATGGGGCGCGTTCATACTTTTTGCGGCTGTAGTTTTGTTCGTTTTTCGTTTCCTCACGGAGGCAATCTTCATGAAACGTTTCAATTGCACGGGTCTCATCGTACTGGTCCTATTCGTTATATATGTCCCATCCGCTCTGGCGGAGAAGCTCTTCGACTTCCACGAGTCCACGCTGGACAACGGTATGCGCGTGGTGACGCTGGAGGATTTCTCGACCCCTATCGTCGCGGTGCAGGTGTGGTACGACGTAGGGTCGAAGGATGAGGATCCGGAGCGGCAGGGCTTTGCGCACATGTTCGAACACATGATGTTCGCGGGGACGGAGCGTATCGGCTCGGAGCAGCATGGCGCGCTGTTGCGGGAGATTGGCGGCGACTGCAACGCCTTCACCAGTTTCGATTTCACGGCCTATGTGAACACAGTGCCCGCGAATCAACTGGAACTGGTGTTGTGGCTGGAAGCGGAACGCCTCATGTATCTGGACGTGTCACAAGAGTCCTTCGACACGGAGCGGCAGGTGGTCGAGGAAGAACGGCGGATGGGAATCAACCGGCCCTACGGCACCATCGCGGAGCAGGTGTTGCCGACGATCTTCACGGAGCATCCCTACCGATGGATGCCCATCGGCAACATCCCCGATCTGCGCGCGGCGCACCTGAGCGAGTTGCAGCGATTCTGGGACCGGTTTTACCTGCCGTCCAACGCCACGCTGGTTATCGTCGGCGCGGTGAAGCACAAGGACGCGCAGGAACTGGCGAAGAAGTACTTCGGCTGGATGCCGGGCGGCGATGTTCAGGATCGCGGCGATGCGAAAGAGCCGCCGCAGAACGAATCGCGGTCGGTTGCATTGGAAGAGCCCTTTGGGCCCGTCCCGCTGGCGGGGTATATCTACCGCGGGGTGCCCGAGAGTCACGAGGATGCGATTCCGCTGCAGCTCCTCATGATGGTGCTTGGGGAGGGCGAGAGCAGCCGCCTGTACACGGACTTGGTTAGAGACCGAAAGCTGTGTGTGCAGGTCATGGCGGACGCGTATCTCATGGACGATGACGGCGTGTTTGGCGCGGGTGCCGCGCTGAATCCCATGGCTGATATGGATAAGGCCCTTGAAGCAATCGACACGCATCTCCAGGCCGTCATCGATACGCCGGTTGACGAGCGCGAACTGACCAAGGCAAAGAACCAGATGTTGCGGACGGCTGTGACGGATGCGTTGACTGTCGAAAGCAAGGCGCAGGAGACGGGCTATGCGTCGGTCATCTACAGCGATCCGGAGTGGTTGAACAAGAAGCTGGACAAGATTGGGGCGGTTACGCTGGACGATCTCCAGCGCGTCGCGAAGACGTACATCACGCCGGAGCGACGGACTGTCCTTCGTGTGACACCGAATCCGGAGAAGAAGATCGACGAAGATGAAACGGCTCCGGTCGCGCCGCCGGAGACGGAGAAGGTAGAGCGAAAAGGCCCGAAAGTGGGCATGGAACATCCGGAGTGGTTCCCAATGAAGCCTCCGGTGGCGTCGATGATTGACGAGTTGCCTGAGATCGCGAAGGCGAGCCGCACGTTGGAAAACGGGCTCAAGGTGGTGGTCGTTCCCAATCACGAGGTGCCGTTCGTGACGGTTACGCTGGGTTCCACTTACGGCGCGTGGGCGGAGGATCCGGCGACACCGGGCGTCGCCGCGATGACCTATAGCATGCTGACACAGGGCACGGAGAATTACACGGCCGCGGAGTTGGCGGAGACTATCGAGTTTAATGCCATCACGCTTAGCGGCGTGGCGTCTCTCGACGAAGCGCAAGTCAGCGCGACGGGTCTGACGGACAAGCTACCCTTGGCGGTGGAACTGCTGGCCGAGGTGGTACGCCGCCCCACGTTTCCCGGAGACCAACTGGATCTCAAGAAGGAACAACTGGCGCTGGGAAAGTCGGTCGATGAAGAGGACGCCCAGTACATTGCATCGCGCGGGTTGCGCCAGGCCATCTTCGGTGAGCACCCCTATTCGCGCGCGCCGGAGGGCGAGCTTGCCGACGTGCCGAAACTGAACGCGGAGGCTTTAAGAACATTCTGGAAGAACTATCTGCGGCCGGACACGACGGTGATCTACCTCGCGGGAGATGTGAAGGAGAAGCAAGCGTACAGTTTGATTGAGAAGTACTTTGGCGATTGGACCGCGGAAGGCGATGCGCCAACGCCAAGCATGGCGCCGATTCCCGAGGCGAGACCGACGCACATCGTGTTGATCGATCGGCCGGGCGCGGTGCAAAGCCAGATCGCGGCGGGCCAGGTCAGCATTACGCGGAACGATCCCCGGTACCACGCTTCGCGCGTGTATTCGCAGATCTTTGGCGGGGCGTTCGAGAGTCGGCTGAACACCACGATCCGAATCGAGCGGGGATTGACCTACGGCGCCTTCGGAGGCATCCGACCTTTCCGTTACGCGGGGCAGTTTTTCGGTCAGACGTTTACGAAGACGGAGTCCACGGCGGAAACCGTGCAGGCCTTGCTCGATGTGATCAATGGGATGAAGTCGAATCCGCCCTCCTCAGAGGAACTCACGACGGCCAAGGCGTACCTGGCGGGGAGTTTTCCGGGGCAGTTGGAAACGCCACAGGACACGGTTTCGTACGAGTGGATTATCGAATACATGGATCTGCCTGCGGACTACCTGAACGAGGCGCTGGAGGGATACAAGAGTACGACGTTGGAGGATGCGCTGGGAATTGCATCGGAAGTCGTTGACGCAGAGGCGCTTACAATCGTCGTGGTTGGCGAGGCGGGTGCGATCCGGGAGAAACTCGAAGCCATCGCGCCGGTGACGGTGATCGCGGCGCCGGAGGCCCCGGCTGAGGCTCCGGCGGAGGAAGAATCGGCGGCGTAGCGGGAACTTCGAAGGTGCTTGTAGCCCGCGATTCCGCGCGGCGGATTTTGGTATGATCGAATGTGGAACGAAGGCTTTCCGGACGTGGAGAGCATTGGAAATACTTGGGTTCCGCTCCTTGTTGATACGATGAGGCGGCAAGTCTGGAGGTAGCGAGATGCTCTATTACAAGGTAAGCCAACCGGTACCCGGCAAGGGCGACGCGTGGGTATTCTACGAATGTGACGAAAAGTTCAACATTCAACGTCAGATGACCCACATCCCCGGGACCGATGAAACGGACTGCATCGCCAACCCGCTGGTTAAGAAAATGACGAACATGGCGTACATGCAGAAGTCCTCGAAGGAAGAGTTCGACCAGTACTGGTCTGACGACCATGTTCGCGAACATGTCGATTTCCAGCATAGCGGCAAACAGGACGGCATGAAGTATTTCAGTCTGGACATGACCATCGGCGAAGCCATGTCGATCCACCCGCGCGTGGCCGAGGTATTCGCGGCCTTTCATCTCGGCGGCTGTTCCCACTGTGGAATCAATCAGTATGAGACGATTGGACAGGTAACCGCGGGATATGGCGTCGACGCCGATATGCTGTTGGAAGTTTTGGAGGGGTTGATGCAGCCTCAGGAAGAGGCGAGCACATCCTGAGCAGGCGGGAATCGGGTTAGGGAGATACGTTTCAGATGACCATGGACACAAGCACGCAGCAGCCGAAGGCCCTGGTATGCGCCACGGAAGGCGCGGTGGCAGAATTGAAACGACTGATGGAACGCGAACCGGCGGAAGTGGACGGCGTGCGTCTCGGCGTTAAGGGCGGCGGATGTTCCGGCCTGTCATATGTATTGGAGTTCGGCAAGCGGCGGGATGGCGACAACATCGTGGAACAGGGCGGCGTGCAGTTTCTTATGGACCGCAAGTCCGCCATCTACCTGAAAGGGATCGTGCTGGATTACAAGGAAGGCCTGAACGGCAAGGGGTTTGTGTTTAGCAATCCGAATGCGTCCAGCACGTGTGGTTGCGGGGAATCGTTCAGCGTTTAGGCTGGCTCACGCCGACGGCGTGGCCTGATCGAAACTCAATCCAGGGAACCCTCTCGACGAGACGGTTCCCTTCCTTTATGCCGAGATGAACAAGCCGACACAAGAAGCCATCGACCAAGTCCACACCGTGCGGGAATGCGCCGGGCTCTGGCGTCGCGATGACTACACCTTTATCCGATTTGAAGGTAACGACGTCGCGTCGTGGCTGCAGTCGCAGACCTCCAATGACGTGTTGAAGCTGAATTCCGGAGACGGTCACGCGAACGCGCGGTTGGACCGCAAGGGGCGGCTCCAGGCGCATTTCACGCTGCATCGCTGGGAAGACGAATACTGGCTGCTCATCGAACGGCAACAAGCGCCAACGTTGCTTGAACAGTTGGACGCGCACCTCTTTCTCGAAGACGTCCGGATGGAAGACGCGGGTGACTCGTTGGTCCAGATGGCGATTCAGGGTCCGCGAACGCGGGCGTTTCTGGCGTCATTGCTCGACACCGCCGCAGGGATCGCGTCAGACCAGTTGCCTAACCGCATGTACGGGTGCCACCCGCTGGAACTCATGGGCATACAGGTTCTGGCCTTTCGTCTGTCCCAGACGGGGGAAGACGGCGTCGTGTTGGTCGTGCAATCGGATGACGCGAACGCGTTGACAGAGGGACTACACAAGAGACTCCGAGAGTTTGGCGGATGCATGGCCGGAACGGAGGCCCGGGAGGTTCTTCGAATCGAAGCCGGACTGCCGCAATTCGGGGTCGATATGGATTCGACGAACCGCATCCCCGAGACAACGCTGGAACGGGAGGCTGTCAGCTATGAGAAGGGGTGCTATCTCGGCCAGGAGGTAGTGGCGAAACTTCGCGCGTACAGCTCGGTTAAGCAGGCGCTGGTCGGCCTGGTTCTGGACGATGGAGACGCCTCGCCCGCCCTGAACTCGCCCCTCTTTGTCGATGGCCGTCAGGTTGGCATCGCGAAATCCGGTGTCTTCTCCCCCACGCTTGGCGCGCCGGTATGCCTGGCGTATCTGGATCGGGATCACCGGACGCCGGGGGAACGGCTCGCGTTTGCACTTCAACCGGAGGGTCCCGTCAGGAGCGGGGTCGTTGTCGTGCTGCCGTTCTATGAACCGCAGAACCCCGAGGAGCGGGCGCGTTCGCTGTACCATCGCGCATTGGAAATATTCGAGCACGATGCCGAGGACACGGATACCGCGGCAATCGAGTTGCTGAAAGAGGCGGCACTGGTGGCGCCGGAGTTTGAGGACGCGTACGAGGCGCTTGGCGTGATCCTGAATCGCCACCACCGCGTCGACGAAGCGATTCACTACATGAAGATCCTCGAACGGTTGAATCCCGACAGCGTCATGGTCCATACCAACCTTTCGGTGTTCTACGTGGCCAAGGGAATGATCGAGGAAGCGGAGGAGGAAAAGGCGAAGGCTGCGGTGTTGCAGATGAAAGCCGCCCGGGACGCGAATCAGGCAGAGCAAATGGCAGCGGCGGAGCGCGAACGCATTCGCCAGGAAGCAGCAGAGCGGATTCGGATGTTCGAGGAAGTTCTCGAGATCGATCCGGAGGATGCCTTGGCAACCTTTGGCATGGGTATGGCCTTCGTGCAATTGGGCGAGTACGAGAAGGCGCTTCCCTTCCTTGACCGGGCGACACGCGTTCAGAAGGATTATTCGGTCGCGTTCCTGAACCTGGGCAAGTGTCAGGAGTACCTTGACCGAAAGGCTGAAGCCATCGAGGCGTACCGGGCGGGCATTCGCGCGGCGGGACGTAAAGGGGATCTCATGCCGATGCGCGAGATGGAACGCCGTCTCAAAGCGCTTGAGGGGACGGAATCCGAATCGGCTCGGGCCGATTCTTAAGTAGAAACGGGGACGAGCCTGAGGCCCGTCCCCGGTAGGGTGCATTCCAACCCGTTTCGTGTAGATGCCTACTCGATTGCGCCGCCCCTCACCAACGCCTTCTTCGCCTGCACGTTGATATAGTTCGGCTTGATTTCGCTGTCGGTGCCCGACGTTGCGCCGACCGTCAGCGACACGGTGTAGTTCGCGATGGCCGTATACGTGTGAGACGGGTTCTGTAGCGTACTCATCGTCCCGTCGCCGAAAGTCCATAACCACGTATCGATCTGGGCGGCCGAACCGGGGCTGGACAGGTCTGTGAACAGGACAGGAACGCCTACTGACGGTGTTGTGTCGTTCGCTATGAACTGGGCGGTCGGCGGAACCGGCTTGACCTGAATATAGCTGGTTCGCGTCCGCGTGTCTGAACCGTTGACTGTCGTAACCGTAAGGGAAACAGTGAAATTGGCGATTTGGTTGTAGGTGTGCGACGGGTTCTGGGCGGCGCTCGTGACGCCGTCGCCGAACTCCCAGAACCACGTGTCGATCTGCGCCGCCGAACCCGGGTCGGATAGATCGCTAAATTGGACCGGGGTTCCCACGATGGGCATGGTCGTCGAAGCGACGAAGTCCGCCGTAGGCGGCGAAGGTCCTTCGACGCTGATGTATGCCACTTTGACCTCGGTATCGGTCAGGGTCCCGTTGCCCACCGTGAGCGTGACGGTATAGACGCCCTGCGCCGGGAAAATGTGCTGTTGCGGATTCTGCAGATTGCTCTGCGTGCCGTCGCCGAAATCCCACATCCAACTGTTCAGTGGAGCCTCTTCTGGGGCCACCGAAGACAGGTCGGTGAAATCAACACCTTCGCCGATGGGGACGACGAGGGGCGTCGCTTCGAAATCCGCGGAAATGCGCGATGTGGCGGTCACCGGGATGGTGATCGTGCTGACGCCTGGCGCGGAAACCGTAATCGCTCCCGTATTGGTCCCTGCGGATAGTTCGCCTCGATCCACCGACACGGTGAAGGATGCCGGATCGCTGGGCCCGGTGCTATTGCCTGTAGGGGGTGATACGGAAAACCACGCAGCGCCGCCATCGCTCAGGGTGAACGTAGGCAAAGGCTGCGACGTAAAGTTTTTCGAAATCTTAAGTGTAAGCGTGCTCTTGTCTGTCCCGAAATCCAGCGATGTCGGGCTTGCGATGAAGAACGGCAGATAATCCGGTGGCGTTGGAGAAGGCAGCGGACAACCAACCCCTACGAGCAGTCCGGTACCGATCAAGCCGGCCAGCATGAGTGAATTCTTGAACTTCGACATTCGCCGGGTTCCTCCGTAACTTCGGGATCCATAAGGCAGGGATTCCGAGCGGCAAATCCTGTCCCCGCAACCCTCGTTTTAAAGTAATACCATCATGCCATCCGGATGATACAACAGTCAACAGTTTAAGAAAGGTCTCGGGGGTAGCCCGGGGAGGCCGGGATTGTTCCAAATCATTCTGACGCGGATACTTGGTCTACCTGCAATTGCGCCTTGAACACGAGTTCCGCCTTGCAGATGTAATCATGGTCCAGGATGGTGTATCCCCGCCGTTCGAGCGCCTCCTTCAGGCTCTCGAAGGTATAGAACGTGACGTGCTCGTCGGCGTAGGCGCCCGGAGCGACCATACCGTAGATCCGTTCAATGAGGGGCCACTGCCAGCCGCCGTAGTCCGGTGTTCCGAGGATGAGAATCCCGCCGGGTTTGAGAATCCGCGTCAGCTCGTCGAGCAGCCGGCCATCTTCATTGGGGATGTGCTCGATAACTTCCGAGCTGATGACACAATCAAAGCTATCGTCCCGAAATGGCAGGACCATTCCATTGGCCTGGCTAAGGAACCGGTTCGTGCGCCGCATGAAGGCCAGTTTGTCGTGCCGCATGTCGATACCGACCGCGTTCGGGAGGTCTGCCAGGATCCGGCTGCTGCCGCAGCCCACGTCGCAGATGGAACCATCGCGAGCCGCGAACCGCAGGATAATGTCGTGCCGTTTGCGCTGCCAGTAGCGTTGGAACCAGATCCGGCTGTCGTGGGCGCGCCAGTCATAGTCAGGAAACTCCACAGAATTGCGGATGCGCCACATGCGGTAGAACAGGTGGAGATAGTCCATTCCGAACCTGATTATCCGCGCATGGGATCCGCCGTGCACACGGGGCTGGTAGTGAAAAGGGACTTCTTTGATGTGGAGCCCGCGTGCGAAAGCCCGCAGCAGGATTTCCACAAGGATGACGAAGTTGGTGAAGCGAATGTCGAAGCGCTCGAAGATTCTGCGGCGGTACAGCCGGAACCCGCTGGACAGGTCCAGCACCGGGATGGAAAGCCCCTTGCCGAAAAACGCATTGAGAATCTTGCTCAGCATAAGGCGGAACGCGGGCTGGTCGGCCTTGCCACCCGCTACGTACCGGGATGCAATCACGATGTCGGAATCGTTGCGCGCGTCCCACAAGTGGCGGATGAACTCAGCGGGATGGGACATGTCCGCGTCCATGGTGAGGACGTGCGTGCCGCGCGCTTCGGAAACCCCCCGTAAAATGGCCCGCCCGTAACCGGGGCTCTCCTCGCACACGTAGCGGAAGGGGTCGCCCTCCTGCTCAACCACGGAGCGGGTGCCGTCGGTGGAGTTACCGTCAATGACCAGCACTTCCCAGGATTCGGTCAGGGAGTCGAGGGCCTCTCGCAACAGCGGCAGCAGGAGCATGAGGTTCGGGGCCTCGTTCAACGCGGGGATCACCACGCTGAGTTCGCGCGTTTCCGCCTTCAAGGTTACCTTCATTGCCAGAGACTGCCTCCTAAGAACGATCGCCTGGATGCCCCGCCGGCCGGACGGTACGGCATAGTCCAAGCTTTAACTCAGGGTACGCGTGAATTATTGCAGACGAAGCGCGCTAACCATAAGCCATTGCGGCAGCGGGATCAAGAGTAAATGGCACGGAATGCCGCGTCACTTGATCGAAATGGGTCCGTATTCGCATACTGTTGGTGTAAGGAGAGATTCATGCGCCCCACCAATTCGTGCCGGAGGGACCGATGAAGAAGTCCGAATTCAAAAAGCAGATTCGTGAGGAGGCCAAGCGCAAGGTCCGCGGACCGCAGGGCGGAACTACGGGCGCGCGAGCGTACCGGGACCGCGTCGAGCAGGGGCGGACGCAGCTGATGCGAAAGAGTTCGGAAGGCGGAGACACGGGCGCCAAGAAAATCAAGAATGAGCTGACCTATCTTTTGAACAATTACACGCCCAAGTACGACATGCGGATTGAACAGCTCATCGACGCGTGGCGTACGAGCCACGACCCCAGCTACGACCCGGGCATCAAGGCGAAGTTCCGGAAAGTCCGGCGGGAGCACATGCAGAAAAGCAACCCGTACTGAGGACGGTTGCGCATCCCACCCCCGTTGAGTTTAGAAGTAGAAGAACAAGTGTTTCGGATAGCCAATTTCGATAGGGGAATCCGGCTCGGGCGATTCGCGTTCAAAGGCGTCGAACTGGGCTGAGGATAAGGTTTCCAGATCTTCCAAACCCACGGCTACTTCGGATCCCTGCCAGACTTCGGTGATGATGTAGTCGCCGTCGCAGCGCCACGCAGAAAACTCGAGCGCATAGAGGCCGCCCCGCGACGCGAAGTAGACGCTGCCTGCGAGGGAAGTCACGGGGCTCTCCATATCGGCGGCTTCAACGCGTCCACGAATCCCGCCAAAGGCGACCGGGTGAACGTCCGTCCAGTCTACGCCCGCATCCTCCAACTCGGCGCGTAACGTTTCCAAAGCGGTGACGCGTTCTACCCGCGCGATTTCATCGATGGATGCGGCGAAGACACTTCCAAACGCCTTGGATTCGACATCCGCCAACCGGCGCGATCCTTCATACCCTTCCGCGCAGGCGGAAAGCATCAGCGACGAGTCGTTCTCCGCGAGACCGGTCAGAAGCAACTCGGTAGTTCGCGTAATGGCACGCCGGTCGGCTCCGAAGAACAGACCGTTTTGGACGAGCATTCCACCGCCAAGAATGGCGCCAGACACTACCACCGCAACCGCCAGCGCACCGCTCATAAACCGGCTTCTCGCCCGGCGGCGCGGTCGCGAAATGGCCGGAGCGTAGATCTGGGCCAAGGCTTCCCCTTCAAACTCAAGACGCTTGCTGAATGTCAACATAGACCCTCGTCAACTCGCGCGCGTGGCGCGAAGGTATGGTTTCCGATTGATTTGAGACCGTCCGTCGGGCGGCACCTTGGCACTTGGCCCGAGCGAATCACCACCGGAACTAAGGCTACAAACCTTGGGGGGGCAGGTTCAACTTCGCCAACCACCACCGCTGGTGTCCGGCTATCACCATACCACAAGATGCGGCCCACTGACCAGCCCGACACCTAAGTAATTATCCTTTAATCACTTAGCCCGCGCGCTTCGTCCTCAAAGCTCCACCAGAGTTGCACCACGGAAATTCCTGGTGCATTCTTATGGCCCGAATCCCTGGATTGGTTGCGTCTGTGCGCTCTACTTCGGGATGCGGTACTACTGAAACAGATTCCGAATAGGGGGTCTCATATGCGCCGATTGCTGACTGTTGTTGCAGTTCTGGTTGTCGCGTTGGCCGGTTTCGTCGTATTCAGCCGTGCGGGCGGTCCGTCTCGCGCCGAGTATATCGCCGCAGCGCAACACTATGACGTGCGAATCCTCCGAGATTCGTGGGGAGTCCCCCATATTTTCGGCAAGACCGATGCGGACACTGCGTTCGGCCTGGCCTATGCGCAGGCGGAAGACGACATGCCGACGGTGATCGCGTCGCTCATGCAGTCCCGCGGCACGCTGGCATCGGTGCAGGGCAAGGACGCGGCACCGGGGGACTACATGGTGCATCTGCTGCGCGTGTGGCCGACGGTGGACGAGAAGTATGAGTCGGATCTCAGCCCCGAGATACGCGCGATCTGCGAAGCCTATGCGGACGGCTTGAACCTTTACGCCGCGCTTCATCCCGATGAGGTCAATGGCAAGCTGCTTCCCTTCACGGGCAAGGATGTCGTGGCGGGCTTCGTGTTCAAGGGTCCGTTCTTTTTCGGTCTGGACAACACGATCATGGATCTCTTTGGCGACGAGCGAAAGCACCCCGTGTCGGAAAAGAACGAAGCGACGCACGCGATGTCTATTCTCACGGAAGACCTCCCTATCGGTTCAAACACGTTTGCGGTCGGCCCCAGGCGGTCCGCCGACGGCAGCACGTTTCTAAACATCAATTCTCATCAACCGTGGGATGGTCCTGTCGCGTGGTACGAAGCGCACATGCACAGCGAGGAAGGCATGGACATCGTGGGCGGCGTGTTTCCCGGGGTGCCGATTATCCTTCACGGGCACAACCGCAACCTGGGTTGGGCGCACACGGTTAACAAACCGGATCTGGTCGATGTATACGTCCTCGAAATGAATCCAGACAACCCGAATCAGTACAAGTTTGATGGCGAGTGGCGCGATCTTGAAGTCGGCAGGGCGCCGATCAAGGTGAAGTTGTGGGGACCCTTCTCGTGGACGTTCAAGCGCGAGACCTTGTGGTCCGTACACGGGCCGGTGGTACGGCAAGATCACGGCGTCTACGCGATTCGGTACGCGGGCATGGGCGACGTGCGCACGGTCGAACAGTGGTATCGCATGGGCAAGGCGCAGAATATGGATGAGTGGATGGACGCGATGCGAATGCACGCGATTCCCTCGTTCAACTGCGGCTACGCGGACCGCGAAGGTAACATTGCGTATGTGTACAACGCCAAGTTTCCGAAGCGCGCCGAAGGCTACAACTGGAAGCAGTATCTGCCTGGCGACACATCAGAGACGCTGTGGACGGAGTTTCTTCCGTTTGACGCAGTCCCGATGGTGGTCAATCCGGAGTCCGGGTTCGTGCTGAATTGCAATAGCACACCCTATATGACGACCAGCGGTTCAGCGAACCCCGTTCCTGAAGAAATTTCGCCAACGCTCGGCATTGAGACGCATATGACGAATCGCGGGCTTCGCGCCATGGAACTATTGAGCGCGGACGAGTCGATCACGGAAGACGAGTTTTACGAATACAAATACGATATGGCCTATTCGAGCAAGTCGGAGATCGCGAAAGGTTGGCAGAAGGTGCTGGACGCGGAGGCGCCGGAAGATCCCGTTATCCGGGAGGCGTTGGACGTGTGGCGAACCTGGGACCTCGGCACGAATCCGGAAAACACGGCGGCGGCAATCTGTGTGCTGACCATCGGCCCGGGTTCGGACAACGATCCGCGCGTGACAAATCTCGAAGAGACATTCGCGCTGTTGAAGCGCAATGCGGAAGCATTGAAGGCGGCGCACGGACGCATCGACGTTCCCTGGAGCGAGGTCAACCGCATTCACCGGGGCGATGTGAATGTGGGCGTCGGCGGAGGTCCGGACATCCTCCACGCGGTCTATGGGTTCCGAGTGCGCAACGGCGAACTGGAAGGGCTCGATGAAAACGGTGAAGTCTACGGCCGCGCAGGAGATTGCCTGGTATTGATCGCGGCGTGGGATAAGGACGGTAATCTGCATTCGCGCAGCATTCATCAGTATGGTTCCGCAACCAGCCGCCCGGATTCGCCCCACTACGCGAACCAGGTTCCGCTCTTCGTGAAACGCGAGACAAAGCCCGTGTGGATGGACGAGGAGGACATTCGCGCGAATCTGGAGCGCGAATACCGGCCGAGGAGAAACTGACAGGTGAGGCAAATCGCCGTGAAGACGTGATAGAATTACAGGTAGTCAACGTGCTTTAGGAGACCGTTTTCATGTTTGACCGGATTACATTCGACGAGGGCATCATGGGCGGGCGGGCGTGTATTCGGGGAATGCGAATTCCAGTATCGCTCATCCTAAATCTCGTCGCCAATGGCATGCCTAACGAAGCTATTCTGGAAGAATATCCCGATCTGGAGCATGAAGATATTCGGCAGTGCCTCAAATACGCAGCTTTCTTGAGCCGTGAAGAAATCATTCACGTGTAAAGGCTCGATACGTTGCGATTCCTTGCAGACATGGGCGTATCGTCAAGTACCGTCCAACGGCTAAGGGCCGAAGGACACGATGCCGTACATCTTCGCGAAGAAGGGCTGCACCGATCGTCCGACTCTGCGATCTTCGAGAAAGCGCGGATAGAGAAACGCATCGTTCTGACATTTGACCTCGATTTCGGCGATTTGCTCGCAACCGGCCGCCATGCTTTTCCAAGTGTCGTTATATTTCGAGTTCAAGATCAGACGCCCGCATCCATAATCCCAAAACTACTCGAAATCATCCAATCACGCCACCAGCAATTGGAAACCGGCGCGATAGTCATCGTAGAAGATTCGCGGCATCGCATCAGAAGGCTGCCGCTTCGTACAACGGAGGAAGCCCAAGAGACCGATTGATCCTTGTGGGATCACTTTGGATTGCGCATCAACAGACACAACCCTGGCTTTGGCTGAGTACGGTTTCCTAAATCCAGCCGTACTGTTTCTCGATGGTTTCGTGGGGCCTGTAGGCGCGTGCGACTTCGGCAATCGGCGGCCCTAAGACGTCGATGCGGTCGCTTTCCATCTCCCCCATGCCGGCTTGCGCGCAGAATACCATGTAGCCGATCTTGTGCGGGTCGAATCCCATTAACTGTGCGGCCACGCAGTCCGCGGCGACCCAGTCGGTGCTGGCCACGGCGACGCGGTGATCGACCGGCGTGCCGCTGACGGGGCCATTGCCTTCCATGCCCTGAAATCCATCGAGGACGGTCAAGTGCGGCCGCAACCGCTGCGTCAGTTGGAACAGGTTGTAGTGGATGCCCTGGTTCTCCGGCCCACCATGGACGAGGGGCTTGTCGGTAGTGCCTTTGCGGCCGGGGCCCCAGCCCGCGCCTTTGTCCTTGAGGATACCGCCAACAGTCAGGTTCTTGATGCCGAGCGTGACAACCGCGCGGTCGTGCGTCTTGAATGGCGCGGTGCTGATAACATACGCGTCGGGATCCATCAGGTACGACGAGTACCGCACCGGCACGGCATGATGCCGTTCGTTGATGAGGTAGACCTTCTCCCAGGGCAGGTCGTCGATGTCGAGGAACTGTACGCCGTACGTCTGCTCCAAAGCGGGGTACCCGTAGTTTTGATACCCCTCGGTTGTGGGCCCATTCGCAGAGGTCTCGGCGACCGCAATCTCCATGTCCGTAACGGACCGCAGAAAGTCGAGCATTCCTTCGAGGCAATCCGCGTGCGTCGCGCACAACTGGTTCTCGGTGTTCACGAGATTGGGTTTGATAATGATGCGCTTCTTCGTCGCGAGCCCCGCGCGAATTTGCGGCTCAATGCGTTTCAACGCTTCCAGCACATTTCCCGCGCGGGAATCGCTTTGGCAAAGGGCGACCGGACTGCGTGTCACGGCGGACGCGTCCGCCGGTATTTGCGCGTGAGCCATCCAAAAGGCGCCGGCGATACCGCCTGCCGCGGTTGCCAGAAAATTCCGGCGGCTGACTCCCCCGTTCCGTGTGGTCGTGTACGTCTTCATCCCCCGTGTCCTTTCCCCCATCGGACCGAAGCGCCGTTGCGGAGCTTCCGCCATCAATCATAACACACTCTTGCAAGCACCATTATCGTCCCGGTGATGGCCCGTGGTTTCGGTCCGGAGGAAGTGGTACAGTCAGTCAAGTCGACAACGGGGGAACAACCGAAGGGATTTCTATGCACTGCCAATCCATGATTGCCTCAACCTTGTTTGCGCTCGGCGCCTTCGCGGCGTTCGCACAAGAGACTGTATCTGTTGGCGAGACTGTCGGCCCGGACCGTGTCGAGCGTCTGTTTGAAGCGCTTGACTTGGAACTACCTCCACTCGCGCCAATCCGCCAGCATGTTCAGGACAAGGACTGGAATAAGGCGTGCGACGCGTTGCTGGAACATTACCGGCAAGCAGGCAATCCCGCATTTCCGCAGGCCGCCGAACGTCCCGCGCGCAGCGATGCCGCAATCGCAATCGCTGACGCGGCGTTGAACGATACGTTTACGTTCTACGACCAGACGGCCACCGTGCCGCGTCGTCCGGATGGCGGTCTGCAGTGGGACTTTACAGGCCCGGAAAACGACAACGAATGGGCATGGGCCCTCAACCGGCATTTCCATTTGGATTCGCTGCTCAACGCGTATCGCATGACCGGCGATGCGAAGTACGCGGCCGCATGGGACGCGCAGGTTCGCGATTGGATTCTGCACAACCCGTTTGCCAAGCCTAATGAGAACCCGCTCGTGTGGCGTGGGCTCGAAACCTTCTTTCGTGTCCGGGCATGGGCTAGAGGGTTCTATACGCTGCAGGACGAGCCGGCATTCACGGATGAGACGCGCATCTTGCTACTTTCCAGCATCCCCGATCATGCTCGGTATCTGCGCGAATATCACAAGGACCGCGGCAACTGGGTCGCCATGGAAATGAATGGCCTTGCCACGGCAGGGGTCGCGTGGCCGGAGTTCCGCGATGCGCGGGCCTGGGTGGACTACAGTACCGATCGCATGACGCAAGAACTGACAGCGCAGGTCTATCCTGACGGTGCGCAGATGGAACTGACGGCATCTTATCATCGCGTCACGTTGGTAAACTTTCAGTCGATGGTCGACCTGTTGCAGGACACGCAGTACGAGTTGCCTGCGGCGTTCTCCGAAACGATCGAAAACATGTGGAACTATCTCGCATATACGCTACGGCCCAACGGTTATTCGCCGCTGAACAATGACTCGGACCTCGACTACAACGGCCCGAGCCTGGTGCAGAAAGGCTCGTCCCTCGATCGGCCCGATTGGGCGTACGTCGCAACCAATGGCGCGGAAGGGTCGGCACCGGATGGCTTGCCGTCCCGCGTATTCCCTTGGGCCGGGCAACTGGTCATGCGCAGTGGTTGGGACCGCGATGCGCATTGGGCCTTCTTCGATGCTGGTCCCATGGGCATCGGCCACCGCCATGCGGACAAGCTGCATCTGTCCGTGTCGGCCTATGGGCGCGACATTCTGGTCGACGGCGGACGCTACACCTATGTGGGCGGCACATGGCGCAATTACTTCACTGGGTCGGCGAGCCACAATGTGATTCTGATCGACGGTCAGGGACAGCGGAATCATCCGTTTGCGACGGATGCGCCGATGGAGGATCAATTCGTAACCACGCCGGAGTACGATCTGGGCTATGGCATATTCGAGAGCGGGTTCGGGGATGTGGAAGGCGAAGTGAAGCACGAGCGTCTCGTCTATTACAAACGCGCAGGCTACTGGATCGTCGTGGACCGCATCACCACCGACCGTCCGCGACGCGTGAGCGCGCTCTGGCACTACCATCCCGATTGCACCGTTGCCATCGAAGGGCAGAGCGCGGTAAGCACCGACGCTGATGCGGGCAACGTCCGCATCGTGCCGTCGAGCGGATCACAATGGGATGTGTCACTCGTGGCCGGACGGGAGGAACCGGAAATCCAGGGCTGGTGGAGCCGGGAGTACAACCACAAGACGCCCTCCCCCGCTGTTGTCTATGACCGCAGCATCAACGGGACGGAGACGTTCGCGTGGCTTATCCTCCCGGCGAAGGGCGTGCCGTCGGAGGCGACGTTCGAGGCGGTTGCGAACGGTGATACGATCCAATGCACGACCGCGTTCGGCGAAACGAGCGGCACCGTGCAACTTGCCATCGCCGAACGGCCGAGGGCGCAATGATCCTTCTGCGCAAACGCTCCCGATTGCTGAAGGGAACCGCGGTTCTGTTTTGCCTCACCCTCGTCATGTGGCTTGTGATCTGGATCTGGTTTCCATCGTTGCCCCAGTATGCGATGCTTTCACTTCTCGGAGCCCTGGTGGGAGCAGACACGCAATACGCACCCGATTTCCACCCTCTGGAGTGGGACCGGATTAGAGTAGGTGATTCGGAAGAGGCGTTGTACACCCGGTTTGGCAAACCGCTCCTCGAGTCGGACCCTCGAACCGTCTACGACTGGTCTTATGATGAACTTGAGATGACGATCACATTGGACGACAGCGCCCCCGGCGGAGGCAAGGTCATCAGCAACTCATACGACGAAATGATGAACGCCGGAATCGACAAGAGATTCTGGGGGATGACAGGAGAAGAACTTGTGGGCCAACTGGGCGAACCGACATCAATCGAAAAGCGACCGCAGACGCTGGGTCTGTGGTACAGCACACCGCAAGGCGGGCTCGGAGGCGGACACTACGTTATGTTCAGAATTGGTGTAGATACGTCGACAGAAAGTGTGATCTGGAAATACCTGGATTTCTATTGGGACTAGCCGTCGAATCGTGGCGTTGTGGTCGGGGAGACGGCGTTGATCGCGGTCTTCGGAAGCCGATTCGCAGAGGCCGCTCCGGCGAGCTTATTGTCTGAATTGGGGCGGGTGGCCCTGGCGGGAACGGCGGGCAACGCGACGACTGCCGCATCGGTTGCCGGCGTTACCGGAGGAATTCTTGTGATGAAGAACACGGTTATTGGAGCTGCTGTGCTTGCTTCGGTTCTACTCGCAGCTTGGTACCTTGCCAGCGGAACGCGCACTGCCCCGCAACCCGCGGAGGATAGCGGTCCAGCGCCAACGGCTTCTGCGCCGGAAGTTCGACAACGGGCTACACTGGACACAACAGAATTGGCGGGCGCAATGGAAACCGCGCTTGGCAATGTGCGACCCGAGCGAGAGTCGATCGATGCGCCTTCGGAAGGCGCAGTCGTGGAGGGCGTCGTGCGCGATCAACAAGGCGCTCCCGTTGCGGACGCAAGCATCCACATCGCGGACAACCCGACGCAGGACAACGTCCTCGACAAGCCCGCAGTCACGCACACTGATAGTGGCGGCCAATTTCGCATTGCCCATGTAAATCCGGAAGTCCACATGGTCTTAGCGGATCACCCTGCCTATGCACCCGGGTGGACCGGCATCAAGCCGGAAGCCGATACGACCGCGCAGGTCGAGATCCTGCTGACGCGCGGCGGGGCCATCGAAGGCGTTGTCACTTCCGGCGGGATTCCACAGGCGGACGCTTTTGTCAGCGCGTGGCTCGATGCATCCGGGCACTCCGACCAAACCGACGCGGAAGGCAGATACACGCTGCCGCGTGTGCCGACCGGCGAATGGGTCATCAACCTCATTCTCAAGGGGGAGGATGGTGTGCAGCGCGAGGTGAAGGGTTCCGTCGTCGTGGAGGATGATACGATTACGCCTCTCGATTTCCATCTGCAACCCGCCGTCACCGATCTTTCGGGAACGGTGCGTCTTCGCGGTGAAACAGTCCAGGGCGGTTACGTGACCCTGCTCATCGGAAGCGAACAAGGCTTTCGGGAGCAACGAAGGGAATCGTTGGACGACTCGGGGACGTATACGTTTGAGCGCGTGCCGGCGGGACCCGCGGAGCTTTCTGTTACGGCGATCCCGCAGGGCCATGCGCCGTATTTTCGGCGTCGCAGCTTCGACATTCGGCCCGGCGTGTCGAACGTCTACGACGTAGACATCTGGCCCGGAACGGGCGTCATTTCAGGGTCCGTTCAGTTAGAGAATCCGAGGGAAAACGGTGCGATTCTGCTGCTGGATGGTGAGTTCGATCCGGCGGAGTTCTCGCGCAGTACGCTTCTTTACATCGACTTTGAGAAGGTCGGTATTTCGCAGAAACCGATGGAGCCCTATCGGTTCGATGAACTCGAGGCCGGAACCTATACATTGCTCGCTCTCATTTATTCGGACGAGACTGCCATGTCGAATACGGTCGATCCCCTGGCCACGGCGCTGATCGACATTCAGACCATCGAACTGGCGGATGGCGCGGAAGTGGAAGTTGACTTGGTGCCGGCTGCGGTGCGTTAGTGTAACGAGTTTGAATTTCGTGTAATTTCTTAGCCGTTTGATAGAGCGTTCTTCACCCCTCACCGTCACCCCCGCGCAGGCGGGGGTCCATCTTTGTTGGCGGTGTACGTGAGACGCGGCTGCGGGCCGGTTGTGCGTCGTGCTTGGTTAACTGAAGATGGGTCCCCGCCTGCGCGGGGATGACGTTGCGGGGAGATTACGCAGGTCTCGGCGTGCTAATTCCTCGACGCGCTACCTCCTTGTAGTTCGCTGGCCTTGGGGCTATGATACGCGTTCAATCAATCTTCAATCCGAGGACTAAAACCATGCCCGAGCGACATCCTCACGGCCAGATTACTGTCGAAGTGCGCGATCATATTCTGCTCATGGGCATCGACCGCGCGGAGAAGCGCAACGGCTTTACGCCCAAGATGGTTCATGAACTGACGGACGCCTACAACCGGCTCGAAAACGAAGACGATCTCTGGTGCGGCGTGCTCTTCGCCCACGGCGATCACTTCACGGGTGGACTCGACCTGCCCATGTTCGCCGAGAGCTTCGCGAAGAACGAGAACTTCTTCACCGGCAAAGGTGTCGACATTCTGGGACTCGAGAAGAAGTGCAGCAAGCCGCTGGTTTGCGCGGTGCAGGGCATCACCTACACGATCGGGATCGAACTGATGCTTGCGTGCGACATCGTCGTGGCGGCGAAGGATTGCCGCTTCTCCCAACTCGAACCCAAGCGCGGAATCATGGCGGTCGGCGGCGCGACCATGCGCTTTGTTCAACGCTGCGGTTGGGGAAACGCCATGTACCACCTGCTCACGGCCGACGAGTTCAACGCGGACGAGGCGTATCGCATCGGACTCGTGCAGGAAGTTGTCGAACCCGGCGCGCAGGTCGAACGCGCCATTAAACTCGCGGAAACCATCAATACGTGTGCGCCGCTCGCCGTGCGCGCTACGATTGCATCGTCCCGCCTCTACCTCGACGAGGGCGAACGCGCCGCGTACGAACAATTCGGCCCCACCCAGGCGCGGCTCGGACAATCCGAGGATTTCCAGGAAGGCATCCAATCTTTTGTGGAGCGGCGCAAAGCGGAATTCAGAGGTCGCTAACCCGAACTTCCTCTCGCGTTCGCGCCAAGAACAGCGCGAGCGCGGGAACCATACTGAGTTCCCGCGCCCGCGAAACACCAACCAGGAGAGCGTTGGTGGGTTAGGTTACTTGATGGTGACGTACCGCGAACCGCCTTCCGCGTCTTCCACACGCAGCAAGGTGCCGCGCCCTTCTACGCCTTTGTCCATGGCTTGGCGGAAGTCGTTCACATTCTGTACCGTCTGGCGGTTTACTTCCGTGATCAGCATGCCGGGACGAAGGCCCGCCATGGCCGCTGCAGAACCGCGCACAACCTGACCGATTACAACGCCGGACTTGTTTTCGTACCCGAGGCGCTGGGCGGTTTCGTCTGTTAGATTCTCGATGGTGATACCGATCTTCTTGCCCTGTGCTTCGGCCTGCACCGCGGCACCGCCGGTGGATTTCATCTCGTCGCCTTTCATCTCGCCGATGGTGACCTGCTTGGACATGCGCTTGCCGTCGCGAATGATGGTGAGATCGACTTCTTCACCCGCCGGTGTAGTCGCCACATGGCTGCGGAAGGAACCGGACGCAACGACGGGTTTGCCTTCATATTCGACGATAACGTCGTCTTTTTTCAGGCCTGCGCGATCGGCCGGAGTATCGGGCACCACGGATGCCACGAGCACGCCCTGGCTTTCGTCCACGTTGAACCATTCCGCCAAATCAGGGGTCAGGTTCTGAATGCCGATACCGAGGAACCCGCGCGTTACCGCGCCGTCTTCACGGAGTTCATCAACGACGTAACGCACCATGTTGATCGGGATGGCAAAGCCAATCCCCATGTTCCCGCCGCTGCGGCTCAGAATGGCGGTGTTCATGCCGATGACTTCGCCGTTGAGGTTCAAGAGCGGACCGCCCGAGTTGCCCGGGTTGATCGCCGCGTCGGTTTGGATGAAGTCGGCGTAGTCCACGATTCCCACATCGCCGCGGCCGCGGGCGCTCACGATACCGGCGGTCACGGTATGTTGAAGACCGAAGGGGCTGCCAATCGCCACGACCCATTCACCGACCTGGATCGCGTCGGAATCGCCGAACCTTAACGTGGGAAGATCTTTCGCGTCGACCTTAATCAACGCGACTTCCGTCTGCGGGTCAGAGCCGATTACTTCGGCATCGAATTCGCGCCCGTCGTCCAACCGCACCTCGACCACGTCCGCGCCGTCGACCACGTGACTGTTGGTGACGATATACCCGTCTTCGGACATAATGAAGCCGGTGCCTTCACCGTAGGCAAAAGGCGTACCGCCCGGCGCCGGGCTATCGGGTCCACCCGGAATCTGGAATCCCGGTCCAAAGAACCGCTCGAACAGATCGCCCGGCGTCATTCCCGGCCCTTGCGTTGGTTGCAAGTCACGGCTCATGTCCTTTTTCACGCGAATGGAAACAACGGCCGGAGATGCTTCCGCGGACAGGCCGACAAAGGCCTCGCTCAGATTGTTCAGTGTCGACAGTGCCTCCTTCGACGGACCGTCCACCTGCGCGATAGCAGGGGACGATGACATCAGGCTCGGCACCGCCGCCACCAGCCCGACTGCCATGACGGCAATCAAAGCTGATTTGATTTTGTGTGTGCTCAGGTAGCTCATAAAGCCACTCCTTTCTTGTATGTGAATCTAGGTGAGCGAATCGTGCGGGCCCGTTCACCAGCCGCGTGACTCGCGGCGAACAAGGAGCAACCGCCATGCCGAACTGGGAAAAGAAGGAGCAACCTAAACGGTATGAAGCATTTAGCGCATATAACCCCCACAGCAGCCGTCACTCTGTTACCCGAGTTGAGGTATGGCTTCGCTGAGTTGAGGCACGGTTATACACGGGTGCGAGTTACTGGACGAATCCCGGATATTGGGTAGGTAATTCTCGCCGAAGGAAAGGCAAAAGCTGCCGAGATTCCGGGGGCACTCCAATCGCTCGCTTATGCAACTCAACCTTTAGCAACGACATAGCAATGTGTGATCGCGTGGCACAGGGGTTGCTCCTGCCTTTGAGACGGAGAATCTCTGACGGAGAGATCTCACAGATTGTAGCCGGGGCGGTCCTGGCCGGCCGTCCCGGCTCGATGAGAAGTTTCAGGGGAGTATTCATCAGTGGCATTTGCGGGTGTCGACACGGTTTCGCTGTTGACGGCGGGGATGAAGGTTGCGGTGCGTAACCAGTCCCTCATCGCCAACAACATCGCCAACGTGGATACCCCAAAGTATAACCCGGCCCGCCTGGACTTTCAGGCGAGCCTGCGAGATGCCCTCGAGGGGCGGGGCCCCGTCGCACTCCGCACGACCATGGCCCGGCACCTCGACGCAACTCGCGAAATGCCACGTTTTGAACGCCTTGCGCTTTCGTCGAAAAATGATTACAATAAGGTCGATTTAGAGCAGGAAATGGCTGATTTGGCCGAAAATACCGGAAAGTACACAACATATAGTAGCCTCTTGGCCAAGCACTTCCGGATGGTCAAGGACATGCTGTCCGGCCTGCGCTAAGTAACGGTGGGGTAATATGTTAGAGGCGGTTTCGGCACGGGATATCGCGGTAACAGGGCTTCGCGCTCAGCGGACCCGTATGAACATTATCGCGCAGAATATTGCCAACGCCATGTCGCCGGTCACGGCCAAGGGCGGCGCGTTCCGGCGGCAGATGGCCGTCCTGGAGGCCGACCAGATTACCCCGATCACGAAGCCGGATAAGTTCGGGGTGCGGGTGAAACAGATCGCCAGTGACCCTTCCCCGCTTCGCCGGGTATTCGAACCCAATAATCCCGTTGCCGACGAAGACGGGTACGTGGAGTATCCCAACATCGATTTGTCAGTGGAGATGGTCGATTTGGTTTCTGCCCAGCGGGCGTATGAAGCGAACGTAGCAGTGGTGCTGTCAAGCAAACGGATTTCTCAGAAGGCGTTGGACATCCTTCAGGTGTAGCGTGAACGACGATGAGTGAACCTTTCAAAGTAGGCGGGATACAACCTCAACGGATCGAAATTGATCCGTCGCAGATGCGGACTGCCAAACCTGCGCCGTCTTCGGTGGAAGGCAAGTCGTTCAAGGATGTGCTCACCGAATCGATTAGCGAAGTGCAGCGCCTGCAAACCGAAGCGGACACGACCATCAAGAAGCTCGTGGCGGGAGAGATTAAGGACGTAACCGAAGCGGTCGTCGCGGTGGAGAAGGCCGACGTGTCTTTTCAGACGATGATGGCGGTTCGGAACAAGATTGTTGCCGCATACGAAGAGATCATGCGGATGCAATTGTAAACGCGAGGCACGGGTCGGCCAGCCCGGCTTCGCACAACAGTCGAAGAGAGAGGTCTGTGAGGGTTCTCCGTCAACTCGCAGTCGTAGCCCGCGCCTATTGGCACAACGTGCCCGTATGTGACCGGCGACGCTGCGTGGCCGTCTCGCTCCTGGTGCCGTTGGCGGCGCTAGCCGCTTACGACGCCCGGCCCCGGCCCGTGGAAACACAGCCCAAGCTGGTGCCCATGGTATCGGGATTGACCGCGCGGGAAGCGGATATGCTTCGCGTTCTGCTGGAGTCGAGACGGGTCCCGTTTGAGATTCGGGACGGCGGGCAGACTGTATTGGTGCCGGCCGACCGACGCGCGGAGTTGACAGTTGAGTTGACCCAGAACGCCCCGACGGCCACCACCCCTCCGGACTGGAAAATCACGACTTCACCCGGTGTGGACTGGACGTTGCGGGATCCTCGTCCGTTGCCGGTCGAAGGGAGCCGTCGTGTCCCGGCGCAAGACACGGCGGAGCGCGAATGACTCGGGCGGGTCATCCGCGAACGGATCGAGGATGGGATGTTTTGGGTGTTGCGCTCAAATCGCGTGATATCGCAGAACGGGACCAGACCCGGCGGCGGCGGCTCAATCGAGCATCGGCGTCGAGGCAGGAAAGGCTTCACCTGTGGAATTTTTGCGCCAACTCTGGGGCGGAATAGCCCAAGCCTGGCAGCGGCTCTCCACGAGCGCGCGTGTCAACATCGCCCTCGCATTTCTTTTCACTGTCGCCATCGTAGGCAGCATGGTGTATTTCGGCAGCCGTCCCCAGTATGTGACCCTCTTTGACGGTCTCGGCCCGGAAGACATGGTGGCGATCCAAACCCAACTGGATGACGAGAACGTGCCATACCGGGTCGTGGACGGGGGTCAAGCTGTCGAAGTCCCGGTTAGCGACCGCAGCCGTTTGCGCGTCATGCTCCTGGCCGCGGGTGTCCCCAAGACGCAGGGTACCCTGGCAGGATACGAAACCCTCGGTGCGACGAACTTCATGCAGAATCAGTTCGCCCAGGAGAAGGGGTATCAGATTGCGCTGATGGGCCAGCTCCAGCGCATGCTGAACGAGTTCAGCTTCGTGGACAAGTCTTTCGTCCAGATTACCGAAGCCAAAGAAGAGATATTTTCCGATTCGCAGAAGCCGTCTGAAGCCACCGTGACCCTCAAAGTCAATCGCCCTCTCAAAGAAGAAGACATCAAGGCCGTCCTGGGATGCATCAGCACCTTCGGCGGGGCGAATCTGACGCGGGAGAACATCAACCTCGTCACGGTCGATGGTCGAGTGCTGAACGCGCCCTCGGAGGACGATTTCGATACCATCGCGAATTCCCGTCTCGCGTACATGAAGAATTACAAGAATGCGCTGGAACAGAGCGCCGAGGATGCGCTCCGGCAAATCGGCGTGCGCAGCGTGGTTCGCGTGAGCCTCGATATCGACAACAGCAGCGTCAAAGAACTTCGGGAAGAAGTCGAAAGCGGCGCCGTCGTGAGCAGCCTCACCTCCGAATCCAGCACGCAGAACATAGATTCCCTGCCGGAAGGCCCTGCCGGAGCGCGCGCCAACCTTCCCGCGGACGCACCGGTACCCGGCGGCACCGGCACGGTGCAGACCGATTCGCAGACCCTTGAAAACTTTGAACCTTCGCGCACGACGACCGAGACCATTACGGGACCGGGCGATGTGGCGGTGACGCGGGTCACGGCCATCGTCGAAGGGCGTTACCAGGATGAAATGAGCCCGGAAGGGGAACCGACCGGAGAAAAGGCCTATGTCGAGCGGACCAACGACGAGATTGACACGTACACGGAACTGGTTGCGGCGGCGGTGGGAGTAGCCGATGACAACATTGAAGTACGCGATCATCCCTTTGAACTGGAACAACTTGCCGCGGCGACCACGGCGTTCGACCGGGTGGAGACGGCCGCGTGGCAAGGCACTCTGTTACAATGGGGTGAGTACGCGCTGAAAGGCATTCTGATCATCGTGGCCTTCTTCGTCGTCCGGTATCTTGTGATGCGGGCCGCGGTCAGTCAGGACCAGGTCAAGGAGGAGGTCCACCTCGAGATTCAGCGCGCCACGCCGGAAGAGCGGCGGCGGCAAGAGATCGCGCAAGAGGTGGAGCGCGTCTCGCAAGATCAACCCGAAGCGGTGGCCTCGTTGCTGCGCACGTGGTTGAGCGAGACCGAGGAGTAGAACGACGGCTAATCCACGCCACCAACTGATCAACCTCGATGGCCGAACAAAAGCGGCCATCTTTCTGGCCTGCCTGGGTCCCCAGGTGGCGAGCAAGGTCATGTCCAAGCTGAGCGAAGAAGAAATCGAGCAGCTTACGCTGGACCTGTCGAGCCTGGGAACGGTCGAGCCGGAGATGCGCGAGGCGATCGTCGAGGAATTCCACCAGATGTACGTGGCCAACCGGTACGTCACGGCGGGCGGTATCGAGTATGCCCGCCACGTGCTGGAAACGGCTCTGGGACCGGAGCGCGCGCTGGAGATTCTGACACGGCTACAAAGCAGTCTGCAGGAAGTCCCATTCGAGTTCTTGAAGCGCGCCGACCCTTCGCAGATCTGCACATTTATTCAGGACGAACATCCGCAGACGATCGCGTTGATTCTCGCGCACCTGGCGCCGAACGTCGCCAGTATCGTGCTGTCGGCATTGCCCCAGGAAATCCGCGCAGACGTCGTGCTCCGGATTGCATCCATGGACCGCACGCCGCCGGAGATCGTGCGCGAAGTGGAGCGCGTGCTCGAACGCAAGATGGCGTCGGTGTTCAGCCAGGGATTCACCTTTGCGGGCGGCGTAAAGGAAGTCGCGGAGATTCTGAACAGCATCGATCGCGGCACGGAAAAGTCCATCATGGCCGAACTCGAGGAGCGCGACCCGGAACTGGCTGACGAAATCGCGCGGCTCATGTTTACCTTCGACGATTTGATCCACGTGGACGACAGCGGCATTCAGAAGGCGCTTCGTGAAATCGAACAACGCGACCTCGCGCTGGCGTTGAAGACCGCTAACGAGGATCTAAGTGAGAAAATACTCCACAACATGTCTGAGCGCGCTCGCGAGATGATCAAGGAAGAAATGGAATACATGGGTCCGGTGCGCCTGCGTACGGTGGAAGAGGCCCAGCAGAAGATTGTCAGCGTGATTCGGCGGCTCGAGGAATCGGGAGACGTCGTCATCTCTCGCGGGGGCGGGACAGACGAGATCGTCGTCTAGTCGTTGCATCGAGATGCGGACTGGGCGCGCCGCGTGAAGACACGCGGCACCACGACAGGAAGAGTGCCCTTGGGCAAGATCATCAAATCCGCCGAAGACAAGGCTACCAACTGCTCGCCGTTTCAGCGCGACGCCTTGGAGCATTTCACGGCATCGTCGTTCACGGACGACGCGGGGGGATTCGATCCCAGTGCCGTGATTGCCGAGGTTCAGGCCGAAGCGGAACAGATCCGCCAGGAGGCTCAGGAACAAGGATACGCGGACGGCGTGGAGGCCGGACAGGAAGCCGCGCGACAAGAATTGGCGTCCGCCATTCAGGGACTCGCGGCCGCGTCTGACGCGATCCGGCAGTCGCACGAGGAGTACGTGGCGAACCTCGAACCGGAGATGCTGCGATTGGTCCGCTACATCACCGAGCAGGTAATCCGGCGCGAGATCCGGGGCGATTTGGACATCGTTCAGAACACCATACGCGCGGCGTTGAAGAACGTGCTGGATCGGGAACACACGGTTGTCCACCTGAATCCGGAGGATCTCGACGCGCTTACAGAAGCGGGAATCGATCCCGTTGCGATGTTGAGCAAGTATGAACGGCTGGAACTGGCGCCTGACGAAACAGTGACGCGCGGCGGCTGTGTCGTGGAAAGCCGGACCTTGTCGGTCGATGCCCAACTCGACACGCAGTTGCAGCGGATTTTCGAAGCGTTAACGGACTGAACCATTGGCACACCTGAACGCAGACGCCTGCATCGAACGCATCCGGGGGACGCGGCCTATCGCGGTCTACGGAAAAGTCGTGGACGTGGTGGGGCTGACCATCGAGGCCACAGGGCCGCCCATGCACATTGGCGACTTGTGCTATGTGGAACCGCCCCGCGGCGGCGAAGCCATTCCCGTCGAGGTGGTGGGTTTCCGCGGCAACCGGATGCTTCTCATGCCGCTGGGCGACATGGCCGGAATCGCGCCCAACAGCGTCGTCCACCCCACGTTCAAACCCCAGATGGTTCGCACGGGCCTGGACCTCCTGGGCCGCGTCATTGGCAGCATGGGGGCGGCCATCGACGGCAGGCCCGATCCGCTGGGTTCGCACAAGATTCCCCTCATGGCTTCGCCGCCTGGACCCTTGGTGCGGCAGCGCATCACCGAGCCGCTGGCAACCGGGGTGCGCGCCATCGACGCCTGCATCACCTGCGGCAAGGGCCAACGCATGGGCATCCTCGCCGGCAGCGGCGTCGGCAAAAGCAAGCTGATCGGCATGGTCGCACGCAACACGAATGCGGACGTAAATGTCATCGCGCTCATTGGCGAACGGGGTCGCGAAGTTCGCGATTTCGTGGAAGCCGACCTTGGGCCGGAAGGGCTGGCGCGTTCCGTGGTCGTAGTGGCGACCTCCGACGAGCCGGCGCTAATGCGTATCAAAGGCGCCTACCTTGCCACCGCCATCGCGGAATGGTTTCGCGACCAGGGGGCGGATGTGCTGCTCATGATGGACTCCATCACGCGGTTCGCGATGGCGCAGCGCGAAGTCGGGCTGGCGGTCGGAGAGCCCCCTACTACGAAGGGCTATCCACCATCGGTGTACGCCCTCCTCCCCCGCCTGTTGGAACGCGCGGGACACGCAGAATCCGGCAGTATCACCGGCATCTATACCGTGCTCGTCGAAGCGGACGATTTGAACGATCCCATCGGCGACGCTGTGCGCAGTATTCTTGACGGCCACGTGGCCCTGTCGCGCGACTTGGCCACGCGCAACCATTATCCAGCCATCGACGTGCTGGAAAGCGTCAGTCGTTGCATGATTGACGTCACGTCCGACGAACGGCAAAGACTCGCGGGCGAACTTCGACGTGTGCTGGCGACGTTCCGGGACGCCGAGGACTTGGTCAATATCGGCGCATATGTGGATGGAAGCAATCCGGAAATCGACCGCGCGATACGGCTTCTCCCCTACCTGCGATCATTTCTCCAGCAAGGGCTGGTAGAATCGACTCCGTTCGAGGAGATTGACGGCATGCTCCAGAAAGCGTTGAAAGGGTAGCGGCGATGGCTCGGCGGCGGCGAATCAATTTCGACGTGCTCCTGCGGGTCCGGGAGCGGCAGGAGCAATTGCGCGCGCAAGCCCTTGCCGAAACGCGCCGGGAAATCCGCACGCACGAGCACACGCGGGAATCGTTGCAGCAGGAACAGGCTCGAATGTTTGAGGAGGCGGGCCGCGAAACTCAGACGTCCATTTCGGCGCGCCGGATACACGGGTATTTCATGTACGAGCGTCATCTGGCCCGCGAGGCGGTCGAGCAGGACGCTGCCATTCGGGAACTTCGCGGCGTGGAGTCCGAACGCCGGATGGAATTGGAAGAGGCGATGAAGCGGAAGCGTATCGTGGAACGCCTGCGGGATCGGGACCTGGAGGAGCGGCTCGACGCGATTCGCTCGCAGGAACAGAAGAACGCCGACGAGATTGCTTCCGGCCGCGCGGCGCTTCGGGGCCGCAGGGAACGTGAACGATGAAAGTACTGTTCTTCCTCATACTCGCGCTGCTATCGTTTGCGCTGACGCTTGTGGGGATGCTCGCGTACACGGGCAACCTGAACAAGGAAGGCTTGGACAAGATACTCGGCCGCAACCAACCCGAGGGCGTGGTGGAGACCGAACTGGAGCCCGATGAGTTGTCCGAAACCGCGAAGGCCCTGCGCGAGCGCGAGGAAGCGTTGGCGGCGCGCGAGCGGGATTTGGAGCTGCAGCAACAACGCCTCAACGAAACCCAGGATCAGATGGAAGAGTTGCGAAGCAACCTTCAGGATTTGATCGCGCAGTTGACGCAGACGGTCGATACGATGGACGCGACTGAAGCGGCCCAGTTGCAGGAAGTCGCGAATTCCCTGGGTGGGATGAAGGAAGACCAGGCCGCCATGGTTCTGGAAGAGTGGCCCGCCGAACAAGGCGCGCGATTGCTTCAGCTCATCGAGGATCGGAAGCGCGGGAAGATTCTCGACAAGATGAATGAGCAGAAAGCCTCCGAATTCCTGCGCGCCATGGCCGAACAACAAGCGACACCCGCTCCCGCGGGGTAAGGAACGCGGCGTTCGTTCTCCGGTTGATCCGATCCCGATAGCGATCCCGATAGCGATCCCGATTTTTGGGGGTTGGGTAATATCGTAGACGTTTCCGATCATCCTTATTGTCCGCTCCTTCGGTAGGGGCTTTCCGCTCAGGCAACTACAGAGCGCCCCTCTTCACGTATCAATACCCATCCTGTTCCCTGGTCCACGGGAGAGATGCGTTTTCCGTGGCTTTGGATACGACTTCTATGGAAAGGAGGTGAGTTTATTGCAAATCCCACAAGTTACGGCTCCAGCGAGTGCGCCGGAGCCGGGAACGGTCGAAGGCGATAAGCCTGCGACGAAGAACGGCGAGGGCGGCGAGAAAGGCGCCTTCGCGATTCTGCTGTCCTTGTTGCAGGGGTCCGCGCCGGCTCAGCCCGGTACGGCTCCGGGCATGACGGAAGGTTCGGGTACTGGGGAAGCGGCTCCGGCGAACGGCGGCCAAAGCCCCGGTGCTACATCTACGGCCTCGCAAAACGTGTTGCTCGTCGCCGGTAATGGTACTGCGACGAGCGGCGAAGCGGGACCGGACGCGGCGGCTATAACGCCGGCGCCGGAATCGAAAGGGCAGCCGGTGGACGCCAAGGCGCAGTCGGCCAAGAACGCGTCGACCAAGTCCAGCGAGACAGCACCCGCCAATCCGCCACCGGACCACGGCAAAGCGGTCACGACGGCGAAACCCGTTATCGTGACACAGGTGGTGACGCCGTCGCCGCCGGACGGGGCGAAGCAGACCAGTTCGGCGCAGTACGTTGTGCCGGAGCCGAACGCTGCGGCATCGGAGCCTGGCACGCCAACGAATCCCGTGAAGCAGACCGCGCCGGCGAATGCGCCGGTTGCGGAAGCGGAGACCGGGATTCCGATTGCCAAGCTGATTGATGCCGAGGACGCAGACGTCACGGTGGAAACGAAGCAGGCCGCGCCAGCGAAACCGGAAGCGGAGCCAATGGCTCAAGCTACCGGCTCGCGAAGCACGGCTCGTTTCATCGTTGCCAAACCGGACACGGTCGCGGCGGAAACGCCAAAGGCGAAGGCGGAGGGAACAACGGAGACTCTCTCCCCCACGCCGGCGCCAACGCCGAAACCGGTGTCAGACGGCGATGGCGACGCTGTGGCGAAGAGCCTCGATAGCGAGGAAGCTGCGATTCAAAAAGACCCTGCAAAGGTTCCCGTACGAACTGCGGCTGTCAGCGTCCAACACGCGGATGGTGCAGGTCCGGCAAGGGTCGAGTCTCCGCCGAATGCGGTAGTCCAAGTCGAACACGCCGCACCATCGAACGGTTCGGAACGTGTGAAGGCCGACGTGGACCCGGCGGCGCCGCCGGAGCGGACGACGGTGAAGACGATCGCCATCGACACGGTGAAAGGCGTGCGGTACCTGCTGACCAAGGGCGAACAGACGATGCGCATTCGTCTGGTACCCGAGTCACTTGGTGAGTTGAAGCTGGTCGTCACGTCGACCAACGACGAGATCACCGTGCGGCTCGCGAGCGCGAATCATAGCGTGCGCGAGTTGCTGCACACGCAGGTCCACCAGTTGCGCGAGGTACTCGCCCAGGACGGATCGAATGTCGGCAAGATTACGATCACGGCCGACCTGAACGCTGGAGCGGGCACCGGGAATCCGCTGTCGGGTTCGCCCGACCGGGCCTGGACGCCTCACGCGCGCGGATGGAACGGCAACACGCCCGGACCGCCCAATCAGAACCCCACAAACGGGCAACAGCCTGGCGCTGTGCCTCGAAGAACGGTGTCGCACAGCGGCACCCTCAACCTGTTCGCATGAACAAGGAGTGTGAACACATGAATCCCATCACCAAGATCGGCGGCAACTTGGCCGACCTGCTGAGTCCGGTGCTCGGAAAGGCCGGCCGTTCGTCGCCCTCCGCGAGCGTTGCACAATCGGACGACCTGAAGGCGGCTCTGTTAAAAGCAATTCAGGAAGGCAGTACGACCGCCACCAAGGCGGCGGGGTCGGCATCGGACGCAAGCACCGTGTTCGGGTCCGCGTCGAGCGAGTTGGGTAAGGACTCCTTTCTCCAACTGCTCGTCCTGCAAATGCAGAACCAGGACCCGCTGGAACCCACCGACAACACGGAGATGATCGCCCAGTTGGCGCAGTTCTCCGCGCTCGAGCAGATGAACAATCTGAACGACAAGTTCGCGGAGTTCAGCGGCAATCTGGATCAGCTCAACTTCCTGACAGCAAGCGGCATGATTGGCCGTGAAGTGAGCGGCATCGACGTGGACGGCGAGTTGCTGCAGGGCACCGTGGACGGCGTGCAACTGATTGGCAGCGTCGTGTACCTGACCGTTGGCGAACGCCAAATGTCCATGGCGGGCGTCGAGACGATTCGGTGAGCGTCATGCTGAATCGAGTCCACCTGCACCGGGACGCCGGGCTTCTGCAAGAGCCCCGGCCGGTTCCATCGCAGCGAGCGCCAGCGTCGTCCTTCTCCTCGGTTCTGGAGGGCCAACTTCGCAGTGATCGCGAGGTGAAATTCTCGGCCCACGCCCTGCAACGGCTTCGCGACCGAGGCATTACCTTGACCGCGGCCGAAAAGTCGGGCATCGCACGGGCCCTGGACCAGGCGGAAGCGAAAGGCGCTCGCGACACCTTACTCCTTATGGACGGCAAGGCGCTGATTGCCAGCGTGCCGAACCGGACCATCATCACGGTCGTCCCCCCTCTGGAAGGGGAAGACACCGTATTCACGAACATTGACAGTGCGGTGGTCGTCGGCATGAAGCCGGCGGATGCCGCGTAACAGACAACTTTCGGGCCGGACCCTTCGGGGAGGCCCGTACGCCGCCGACCGATTGACGCGGCGTTACGGAAAGGAGAGTGTTTTATGGGTTCAGCAATTTTTACGGGCGTCACGGGGCTTCAAGTGCATCAGCGGCGCATCGACGTAATCGCGGCGAATATCGCCAACGTGAATACGACGGGCTATCGCGGTTCGCGGGCTCTGTTCCAGGACCTGTTCTCGCAGACCTTGCAGGGGCCGAGCGCGCCGTTGGGTACCTTCGGCGGCCGGAACGGTTCCCAGGTCGGTCTGGGTGTGCGCCTGGGCGTCATCGACATCGACTTCACGCAGGGGACCTTGCTCAATACGGGCGTGGCATCCGATCTCGCCATTCAAGGGAACGGATTCTTCATCCTGAGCGGCGGCGGGGGCAATTTCTACACGCGCGATGGCTCCTTCACCATCAACGCGAATGGTGAACTGGTCGACTCCGCGACGGGCTTGTTTGTCCAGGGGTTCCAGGCGGACGCGACAGGGACGATTGATCCCAATGCGCCCCTGACCAACATCTCGATTCCCTTGGGCACAACCTCCATCGTGCGGGCGACGACGCTGGTTTCGCTGGTGGGCAACCTGGATTCAACCTCAGCCGCAGGCGACACGGTGGTCCGCAACGTACAGGTCTTCGATTCGTTGGGGACAGCTCGAGACATTGAGATCACCTTCACGAAGTCCGCGACGACCAACGAGTGGGACTGGACCGCAGCGAGTTCCGATCCGGACATCGACACGGTGACCGGCGCGGGGACGATTGTGTTCGACACCGACGGCACCGTGCTGTCGGGTGGGTTGGGGAACATCAGCGTCACGTTCCTGGGGGGCATTCCTGCGGCGCCCATCGATCCCTTCGTATTCGACCTCGATTTCGGCGACCTGAGCCAACTTGACTCCGAAAGCGACGTCTCCATCAGCAACCAGGACGGCTATCCGCGCGGTACGCTGGAAGCTTTCAACATTGGGGCGAACGGCGTGCTGAACGGCGTGTTCTCGAACGGGCTCACCCAGGTGCTTGGGCAAGTAGCGCTGGCGACCTTCGCCAACAACGGCGGCCTCGTCCGCGACGGCAGCAACCTCTTCCGGGAGAGTCCGGGGTCGGGTATCGCGCAGATTGGCACGCCCAGCACGGGCGGACGCGGTCAGGTATCCGGCGGTGTGCTGGAAGGTTCCAATGTGGACCTGGGCACGGAGTTCAGTAACCTGATTGTGACGCAACGCGGGTTCCAGGCGAATGCCCGGACCATCACGACCGCAGATACGCTCCTCCAGGAGACAGTGAATCTCGTCCGGTAGGCGGGCGCGACTGACAGGAAGCGAATAGCATGAATAGTGGGGCTGGGAGATCGCGCAAAACGCTTCTCCCGGCCCCTCTTTTTTTTGGCGGACCGCACGGGATGCTGTTGTCGTGAGTACACGGGAGTGGTAGAATGTGGCGCGCTTAGCGGGAGGCAGGGTTGAACGGGGAGGCTCGGTAGACGGCAGCCTATGGATATCGCAACAGTTGTAGGACTTATCGCCGGTATCGGTTTGGTCATTACCGCCATCTTGCTTGGGGGCAGCCCCGACGTATTTGTAAACATCCCTTCGATTCTGATTGTCGGGGGCGGCACGATCGCGGCGACATTGATTAACTATCCGCTGAGCGATGTGCTCAGCGTAATGTCCACCCTCCGCAACGCCTTCTTCCACAAGACCGTGACGCCGGATTCACTCATCAAGAAATTGGTGGGCTTCGCCACTATTGCCCGGCGGGAAGGAATCCTCGCGTTGGAGAGTCACGCGGGCGATGCGGGTGATGAGTTCCTCCAGAAGAGCGTGCAGCTCGCCATCGACGGGACGGCCCCGGAACTTATCAAGGATATCCTCACGACGGAACTGGCATTCATGGAGGACCGGCACGCGCTGGGGCAATCCGTCTTGACCGCCATGGGCACTTACGCGCCGGCCTTCGGGATGATCGGGACGCTCATCGGGCTGGTGCAGATGCTCACCACGCTGGACGACCCGTCCAAGATCGGAGGCGGTATGGCCGTGGCACTACTTACGACGTTATATGGCGCATTGCTGGCCAACGTGCTTTTCCTTCCGGCGGCCGGGAAGCTCAAGGTACGCACCAGCAACGAGTTGCTCACGAAGGAAGTCATCATCGAAGGGATCCTCTCGATTCAGTCAGGGGACAACCCCCGGATCGTGGAACAGAAACTGAAGGCGTTTATTTCGCCGGCGATGCGCGACCAGGCGTCGGCGAATAAGTAGAGCGATGGCGCGAGAAAAGAAACAACAAGAGGGCGAACCCGGTGCGCCAGCCTGGATGGTTACCTACGGTGACCTCATGGGGCTGTTGCTCACGTTCTTCATTCTGCTGATTTCGTTTTCCACGCTGGATCAGAAGAAGATCACGCAAGCCATCATCTCGGTGCAGGGCGCGTTTGGCGTGCTTCCACAAAACATGACCGTGGCCCAAATCCTGAGAAACATGGCGCAAGCGCAGAGCCGCACGCCGCGCAGCATCGAGCGGGCCGCCCGGGAGTTTCGAAGCAGGCTGCAACTCCTCGGTCTGGAAGACAACATCGAGATTAAGTACGATGGCGAGGGAGGGTTGGAGATCAACCTGCCGAATCGCGTGCTATTTGACCTGGGTAGCGCCGAGCTGAAGCCGGAAGCGTACGAGGTGCTCAACGGGTTGGCGGCGTCACTCGGGGAAATTCCGGGGAAACGTATCGAAATTCGTGGCCATACGGATAATCTTCCGTTAAGCGACAGCAGCCAGTACGAGGACAACTACGATCTCAGCTATCATCGTGCGAAGAACGTGATGGAGCAGATGACCGGGCCGGGCGGCATTCCAACCGCCGAAACGGAAGTTATCGCCTGCGGCCCGTCGCAGCCGGTGGGTGATAATGCGACGGAAGAAGGACGGCAATTGAATCGTCGCGTGCAGATTCGCGTGCGGGGCGATTTTTCGGATGAAACGCAGGATCAGATTCAGGCGATTGTGGATGGATCGCTTCCGCCAACGCCGGGTACCGGCGCACCGGAAAACGCTCCCAATCGACTGCCAGGTGGGATCTAATGGCTGAACCAGAAGAAGGGGCTGCGCCGGAAGAAGGCGCCAAAGGCAAGCGATCGATTGTACGGGTGCTGGGCGTTGTGATCGGCATCAGTATGACCTTCGCGATCGTGGGATTGCTCGTGTTCCGGTTCGTGGTTCAACCGCGGCTGAACGCCGATCCCGCGCAGCAAACGGCCACGCAGAGTCTGAATACGATCCCGTTTTCCTTCGAAGAAGCGTATGTGACCGTAATCATGCCCTCCGAGAATATGCTCGCCTCGACGCTGCTGTACAAGGTCACGTTTGAGTGTTCCGATCAAGAGACGGCCAATCTCGTCATCAAGTACCAGCCGCGCTTTGTGGCCATGTTGCGAAAGCTCCACAGCTACAAGACACGAAGCGAACTGGACGACCCCCTCGTCGAAGAGAGCATTCGCAAACAGATTCTCCAGGAAGCGAATTCGTTGATCACTGAGTTAACTGGCGCCGAGGATTCCGGAAAGCGCATTGTCGCGGTGTATCACGAGAAGTTCTACATTCAGGACGCGTAATGGACAAGCCGCAGCCCAGACAAGCGACCGATCATACGTTTGAAGAGATTGTTCCCGCGCAGGACGCGCCACATGACCATCTCGCCATCGAAGATCTCAACAACGTGAAGCTCACCATCACGGCGGACCTTGGCACGAGCGCCATGCTGGTGCGCGACGTGCTCGAACTGAAGCGGGGTTCGGTGATCCAACTCAGCAAGCTGGCCGGGGAAATGACGGATATCTTCGTCAACGGCCTCCCGCTGGCGCGCGGCGAAGTTGTCGTGATAGGTGACACCTTGCACGTTCGAATCGGCGAGATTGTGGGTCAGGAACAAGTCGATGAGTTCGCTCATGACGCGGAAGACGAGGATGCGTAGACCGTCTTTGATATGGTTTGTGCTGATCCTGTTGTCCTCCCCCGTGTTCTGCCACGCCACCACAATTCGCGCCGCGACAGACATCGCGGTGCGCGTTGCCCAGGCTGAACAGGACTTCGAGGCGACGGAAGCGCCCAGCGTCACCCTCGAAGGGCCAGAGGATCTGGAGCGTCCAGAGGAGGAGCCCGCCACGTTACCGGATACGCCCCCTGCTCCTCCACGCCAGGAAGCCCCGGTGCCCGGGTGGTGGAAGGAAGCGCAGGATTCGCTGAATCAAGCGATGGACGAGCGGTCCGGCGAAGGCGGCGACACGAGCGGAGAACCCGGTGGGGACGCCCCAAGCAGCGATGGTTCGCGTTCATTCGGCCGTAACGTGGCGCAAGGTTTTATCGCGCTCTGCCTGGTCGTCGCCCTGATTCTGATCTGCACGTACTTCCTGAAGCGGTTTGGCGGGCGAACGCCGCTGCTGGCGGGAGCGAATCTCGGCACCGTCCTCGGAAAGGTCTACCTGACCCCAAAAATCGCGCTCCATTTCGTACAGGTAAAGAATGTCGTTCTGGTCGTCGGTGTCTCGCCCAATGGCGTGTCCGCAGTGACGCAATTGAGCGCCGCTCTCTTCGAGGACCTTGCACAGCCTACAGCGCGTGCGAATGACCGCCAGTTGGATTTCCTCTCCGAGTTGTCGGCCGCGACTGGACAGCAATCCCCGGCAGATTCCGAGGCCGAGGACGACGAGATCGCTTCTCTGAAGGGCGATCTGGCTCGATTGCAGAAGTATCTGCAGGAGACGTCGCGTGAGCTGGGGGATTAGGCTGGTCCTCCTCGCCGCGCTGGCGGCGGGTGCGCTGGCGGGCGTGGCTCCGGCCCAGGAGGCCGATCCGGACAACGCGTTCGGCATCGACAATTTCATCGACCAAGCGCAGGGGGCTGTGGCGCCCGAGCGGCTGTCCACGACGATGACGCTGTTCGTGTTGCTGACCGTGCTGTCGCTGGCGCCGGCCATCCTCGTCATGACGACTTCGTTCACGCGCATCATCGTAGTGCTGGGATTCCTGCGGCAGGCCATGGCGACCCAACAATCGCCTCCGAACCAAGTACTCGTTGGTTTAGCCTTGATCCTCACCTTCTTCATCATGATGCCCACGTACCAGCGGGTCTACGATGAAGCAATTCAACCCTACATCAATGAAGAGATTGGCCCGGACGAGGCGCTCGACCTGGGCATGGCGCCGGTTCGCGAGTTCATGTTCCGGCAGGTGCTTCGGCATCCCAAAGATTTGGCCCTGTTCATGGACATCGCCAACCTGGAGCGTCCCGAGAATCCCGACGACGTGCCGACGCACGTGCTGGTGTGCGCCTTCGTTCTGAACGAAATGCGGATTGCCTTCACGATCGGCTTTGTGATCTACATTCCCTTCCTAATCATCGACATGGTTGTCGCCAGCACGCTCATGGCCATGGGGATGATGATGCTGCCGCCCGTGTTCGTGTCGCTGCCGTTCAAGATCATCATGTTCGTGCTTGCCGACGGGTGGTACTTGATCATCAGCGAACTCGTGCAGAGCTTTCAGTAGGGGTTTGAGGTATGGGGTATGGGGGATGGGGGTTAGGACTTCTTAGGTTTGAGACTTTGTTGTAGGCGCGTGAGAAGACGGGCGACGATCTGAGTCTGTTCCCAGGCCGGGAGCAATTCCTCGCGGGTCAGCAGTTTCAGGCGCGCTGTCAGAGTCAGCAAGGTCTCGACTTCCGCAAGGGAACCCTTCGCTATCGACAGGTGATGGGTGTAGTCCCCGCGATGGGTCCGTCCGTAGCCTTCGGCGATGTTTGTCGGTACGGACACGGCTGCCCGCCGAATCTGTGAGATCAATCCGAATTTCTCCTCGCTCGGAAGCAGCTCCGTCAAGCGGTAGCACGTCTCGACCAGATTCATGGCCTCCTGCCAGGTCTCCAGATCCCGATAGCTTTCGATGGACACTACCATACCCCCATACCCCATACCCCACACCCCATAAAGCGTCGATGTGGCCTATTCGGTGGAGATACGTTCCGCGATCAGATGAGCGGCACCCATGACGGCGGCGTCGTCTCCCAGTTTCGCCGCAACAACCTTGACCCCTTTAAGCAGGAAAGGCATGGCGTGCGCCTTGAGAGCACGTTCCACCTCTTCCATGTAGAGGGACTCCATCGCTTCGACTAATCCCCCGCCGAGAACCAACGCGTCCGGGCTGATGATGTTGATGAGATTGCCTGCGGCAACACCGGTGTAGTAGGCGGCTTTCCGCACAACGCCTTCGACCATCTTCTCGCCCGACTCGATAGCCTTCGCGATTACCCCGCTGCGAATCTTGCCGAGGTCGGTGCCGCAGTTCTCATAGATATACGGCGCGTCGCCACGGGCGGCCAAGGCCGCGATCTGTGAGGCGATGGCAATACGCGAGGCAAGGGCTTCCAGGCAGCCCCGCTTCCCGCAGCCGCAGTAAGGACCGTCGACCTCCAGGGTCATGTGGCCGATTTCGGCGGTGGACCCGGAGTGTCCGTGGAAAAGTTTACCGTCGAGGATGATAGCGCCGCCAATGCCAGTGCCGGGAAAAATCCCCACGACGTGCTTGCAGTTGCGCACCTTTCCGAAGACATACTCGCCGTACGTGCCGACGTTGACGTCGTTGTCCACCAGCACGGGCACGTTGAAGGCTTTTTGAAGGACTTTGGCGAGGGGAAATTGCTTCCAACCCAGGTTCGGCGTGTCAATGATAACGCCTTCTTTGGGATCAAGCGGACCCGGCGAGCCCACACCGATGCCTTTAATAGGCTTGTTTCCCGAGTCCTCGATGGCCGCGCGGACGATCTTGACGATCCGGTCCTCGGGTTTTTCGTCGAGCTTCTTTTCCGACTTGCTTTTCTTGCGGCAGCGGCCGACCACCTTGAAGGAATGATCGACGACACAGGCCATCATCTTGGTCCCGCCGATATCCAATCCGATTACATAGTCCCCCGGCTTCAGCATCGCTTTCATTCGGTCTCCTCCGCTTGTTCCAGGCCGGAAGCATAGCACGTTCGGCGAATGATGTGGAGTGCGAGCGTAGAAACCAGAAGACCCGACGTTAGAAGGTTTCGTCTTCGAGAATCCGAATGCCCTTGATGCGGGACAATTTGAAGACGCGCGCGCCGCCGAGCCGGTGGCAGAACCCGCTCAAGGAAGGTACAGCACCGACGGTGTCGAGGGAGACCGGATTGACGCGGCGCACGGTGGGATTGGGGCTCCACGTCGATTGGTACTGGATCAGAATTGGTCTGCGGCGGCGAATGGCGTCATCGATAATCTCGCCGACGATGCGGGGCGAATAGGACGGCAGGTCAATCGCTTCCTCTTGTTCCGCATCGTCCTCCCCTCTTGACGCCTTTCGCTCGTCAGGCTCATCACTGTCGTTCTGCGCTTCGAGCCAGGAGCCGACCCACTGTTCCGGCGGACCGTCGTCGAGGACAACGCCGTTCTTGCTGACGGGCATGCCGAATGACTTGAGGGCGCGCTTGATGGAGGTCAGCCCGCCCTTGCGCACAACCAACGTATATAACCCAAGGCGTCCCTCCACGTGCTGGGAGACCTCGGGCATCTCCAGCACGGCGTCGCAGGCTTCGGCATCTTCAAACCGGACCAACGTAGCTGTCAACGCGGATGGGGACTGGACGTCGCCGTTCCACGCGCGCAAGGCCGCCCGGTACCGCGCCGCCAGGGACCCATCGACCAGGGTTTCCAGTTGGGCGGCGAGCAGGCCCCAGTCAATGTCGCGCCGGGTGTTTTTCTTGCACAGCTCAAACTCCAGGTCTCCGGAACTGGTCCGCTTGACCTGCCCCAATTCTTCGAGCCGACGGTGCACAAACAGGTCGGCTTTGCTCCAGGGAACGTGAAGCGCAAGACCTTCCTTCTGCATTGCGCATGGCGATAGTGCGTTTCGATAGTCAATCCGGTGGTCTGTCTTGGGTGCGGCGCCGTTCTGCGTAACACAGAATCGCCCCCCCACGTGGCGTAGCCCGGAATCATTCAGAGCCGCCTGCGTCGCGTCAGACTCGGACGGGTACTCCAGCACCCGGCATTTGCGATGGATGGTGACGGCGGCAACCTTGCGATCCCAGGTGGAGAATTGCTCCCGCACGTTCGGGGGCACGGGGCGGCTGGAATGGCTTTCGATAATGCGGATGAACTCGTCCGACGAGACGCCCGACCGAACGCCGCGATAGACGCTATCCTGGGTCAATCGATAGGTGCTGACGGGACCGCCCCGAAGACGCTCGCAAAACAGATCGAGGCGGCGCCGCAGATCGGGCGAACAACGGTCGAGATAGGCAATAACCTCGAAATCCGGCTGGACGACGACGGCATCTTTCGCGCCGTCATCCGCTTCTTCGGGTGCGGGACCCACTCCAAGGGCGTAACGGCCAAGGGGCGTGATTCGGAACAGCTTGCCCTCGTCCGCAAGGTCGACCATGCCGAAATTGGCGAGCAGTGTCTGCACGATCCAGACCAGCAGGCGCTTCTCATGATTCTGCCAGGCCCGGTCCCGCCATGGGGCGGACGCGTCAGGCACATTGGCGGCGATGGCGCGCCACCGTTCGCACAGGAAGAGGAAGTTCTCATCCACCCGGCGCATCGTGTTGACGAGGGCTTCCAGGCTGTACCAGGTATCCGGCTGCTGTTCCGCCAGGACCTGCGCAAGCAGAAGGCGGTGGTACCTGCGGCGCAACGTCCCTGCGGGCATTCGCGATTCCATTGCGTCGAAGGCTTGGGGGAAGAACAGTTGGAGATCGGGGAGTTCCTCGGATTCAACATACCCGCGAAAGAGGCTTCGGGTGCGCTCCGCCTTGGAAGCACAGGCCCACGCTTCGGCCCGGTCGGTGGTGACGAGCCGTCCGCTCTTACCGGTCACACATCCAAGCCGCCGGGCAATCATGAGCGCGAACTTCATGGCTTCGGCGCTCACGTTGACATCGGTTGCCATTTCCCGGGCGCGGGTTCCGTCGCTCTTATGCATGTCGCCGGCGGCGGTTACCCGGGGCTCGAGCACCTCCACGACGCGCAGGGTTTCGAGAAAGGCGGTGGTGGCGCCATCCTTTCGCTCCACCTGCGACTCGTCAACAGTTTCACGATACTGGGGAACTTCAATCCCGAGTGCGGGCGGTACGGGAACGTGGGGTACGAGGGCTTCGGGCACCACCAGCGTGTACGTGCTGGCCGCTACCTGATCGTCACGCGACAGGTGGCTGAAGGAGAACGCACCTGCGCGGTCCAACGGGGGTACCAGCACTAAGCCAAGCGCCGCAAGGATTTCCAGGGTTGCGGCGGGCGTGTTTGAGCCGATGAGACCGCGGGCGCACGCGGCGTCTCCGGCGGTGATCCCGGGTGTGGTCGCAACCAAGTGAAGGAGCCGGAGCGCGGCTGGGTCCAGGTCGCCGATAACCCCTTTCAGATGGAGCGGATCGCCGAGAATTCGCTCAAGGGCCTTAATCCGGCTGGCTTTGCTGCCTGCAACCAGGCGCCAACGCTCACACATCACGCCCAGTGCGTCGTTCGTGTAGCCCCGCAGGCATTCCTTGATGCTGTACCCGGTTGTCAATCGTGTACCCTCGGAAGGTGCCCAAGCGACTGCAAACGGCGAACCACGTCCGGCACCGCCTGGGGCTGAACCGCGACGCATGTCGGCGAAAGCCGTTCACCGAGAAACGGTTGGACCACGGCGTCGTTCTCGATCTCCGTCAGAACGAGCGGGTCCGTCACCTCGATGAGGGCCACTCCGTCGTGCAGCTTTGGACCATTCATCGTATTCTTCCTGGTTGGGGCAAAAATACAACCGCCTAGTCTAGCAAATACTGAATGGCAACACAAAACTGGCATATGGCCCTTGTCAAGACTCGTTAGAAATGTCCTCTGGCTTAACTCGTTAGAAATGTCCTCTG
>BTVY01000025.1:0-102119 GCA_045863335.1 Candidatus Hydrogenedentota bacterium
GCTTGGGAAAGCTACCCGAGCCCGAATTGGTGCACAGATTCTTGTGAGGAGCCAGATTTGCTAGACTATCGCGGTCACATGATCGCTGTTCCGGGCCAAACTTAAATGGGAATTACGCCGATGAGTATGTTGCGCCGTCTTACGATTCTCACCGGGTTGCTCGCGACGCTCGCTCCGGCTTGGGCCGAGATCGAGTCACCTTGGATACCGATGTCCATTCGAGAGGAGACGCGTCCCGAGTTTGAATACGTCTCGAGGGAGGGGTCGGATGACGTGAAACGCTTGATCATCCGCACGGATGAGCGAGAGGGCTTGGATGGGCGGTGGGTGAAGTCGTTTCCGGTTGAGGGCGGTCGGCATTACCGGTTCTATGCGTTGCGGAAGTTGACGAATGTGGAGTCGGCGCGGCGGTGTGCGGTGGCGCGGATTCTATGGCGGGATGCGGAGGGAAACGCGGTGCATCATGATGCGCCGGGGGCGGACACGTTCGCGGGGGGTGTGCCGCCGGTGGCGGAGCCGGAGTATCCGAGCGACCGGGGCACGGACGCGGAGGGCTGGACGGAGATTTCGGACGTGTATCTCGCGCCGTCCGCGACGACGCAGGCGATTGTGGAGTTGCACCTGCGTTGGGCGGCGAATGCGGAGGCGGAGTGGCGGGCGGTGTCGTTGACGCCTTGCGATCCGCCTGCGGGACGGAGGGTCGGGTTGGCGGCGATTCACTACATCCCCAAAGGCGGGACGACGGCAATGGAGAATTGCGAGCAGTTCGCGCCGTTGGTTGCGGATGCAGCGGCACAAGGGGCGGATCTGGTCGTGTTGCCCGAGACGTTGACCTGCACGAACAACGGGTTGACCTACTTGGACGTGGCGGAGCCAATCCCGGGTCCATCTACGGAGTACTTTGGATCGCTCGCGAAGGAGCACGGCGTGTACCTCGTCGCGGGTCTAGTGGAGCGCGAGGCGCACCTGATCTACAACGTGGCCGTGTTGCTCGACCGCGAGGGCGTGCTTGTGGGGAAATATCGCAAGGTCACCTTGCCGCGCACCGAAATCGACATGGGCATCACGCCGGGCTACGAGTATCCGGTGTTCGATACAGAGTTCGGCAAGGTCGGCATGATGATTTGTTACGACGGATTCTTCCCGGAAGTGGCGCGGGAGTTGAGCAACCGCGGCGCGGAGGTGATTGCCTTTCCGGTGGCGGGGTGCAATCCGCTGCTGGCGAAAGCGCGGGCCTGCGAGAACCATGTGTTCATCGTGAGCAGCACGTACACCGGCGTGGATTCGAACTGGATGGTCACGGGGGTGTTCGACCGAGAAGGGCAGGTCATCGCGCAGGCGAAGGAATGGGGCACGGTGGCCGTGGCCAAAGTGGACCTCGACAAACACCTGTACTGGTCGAGCTTGGGCGATTTCCGTGCGGAGTTGCCGCACAACCGGCCGCTTCCGCCGGGCAAGTAATTGGCATCAGGGAACTTGGAAGCATCATGGGGTGCAAGTTGGCCTATTCGAAAGATTGGCTCCGTCGCGCTCTTAGTAAATAATTGACTAAATAATTGTTTTATGTTAACCTCGAAACGAACTCGAAAATAAGCGAGGATTTGTCCCGCAAAGCCCTCAAAATACCATGTAAGTGCGTTAGAAGCGCGAATGAGGTGTCGTTCTATTAACCATACGATAGGGTGCGTCATCATGAAAAGAGCAAGGGGTTTCACGTTAATCGAGTTGCTGGTGGTCATCGCGATCATTGGCATCCTGGCGGCAATATTGCTCCCGGCTCTGGCCCGGGCGCGGGAGGCCGCACGGAGAGCGAGTTGCCAGAACAACCTGAAGCAGATCGGTCTCGTGTGCAAGATGTACACCAACGAATCGCGCGGCGGATTGTTCCCGCCGCAGAAATTGATGGCATGCGAGCCGGGAGGTGACGTCCGAAACACGATCGAGCCTGAGTTTATGATTGACGGGATTGAGGTCTATCCGGAGTACTTGACGGACATGGCCGTAATGATCTGCCCATCGTCTTCCGGCGCTGGTCCAGTCGAGGAATCGTTTGACGCTGCCGATAACCTGGCGGCTGTGGTGGTCAGCAACGCGTACACCGACAAATTTGATACGCCCATCACGGCACCGACTTCAGGGGTGCCGAATACGGACTTGTATGCGTGCGAGTTGGACACGTCGGCGAGTGCCTATATCTACCTGGCATGGATGACAACCCTTGTGGGCGTTACGGACGGTCCCCAAGTCGATTTTACCGGCGTGACGGACATGTTGAGCGCTGCGACGGCGATGTATTTGGGCGGATGGGGCGATGTCGTGCTGTTGATGGGGGGATTGCGAAACGTAATGGCCGACGCCAGTATCGCTCCGGGCGCGGAGCCGGGAGATGACCCCGGCGCCCGAAACGGGGATTTCACGGTACCCAACACTGGGATTCCATTCCCCACGTCGTCCGGCGACGATCTGGAAGGCTTGAGACTTCGAGAAGGGATCGAGCGCTATCTGATCACCGATATCAACAATCCCGCCGGGTCTGCCCGGGCTCAGAGCGAGATCTGGGTGGCATCGGATGCGATCGACCTATACCCGGATGAGTTCAACCACGTTCCGGGCGGCGCGAACGTGCTGTATATGGACGGACACGTGGAGTTCATCCGATACCCGGGTGAGTGGCCGGTCCACAGCGTATTCGCCGCGCTGAATTACCAGGTGTGGTTCGGTGGCTAAGGACCTGTCGCTATGCGAGTACATACGTTATCGCAGATTGCCGGGGACGACCGAAGGGTCGTCCCCGTTTTATGCATACTCGCGATGCGCCGCGAGTCTTGCTCTCGCGGCCACTTCAGTGCTTGACGAGTTTGCGGTACCGGCTACGGCGGTTTTCGAAGAGCTTGGAACCGAACTCCTTCACGCGCCATGCCTCGTATTCCTGGAAGTTGCCGTTGAACCAACGGACGTTCCCTTCGCCTTCGAAGACAAGCAGGTGCGTGCAGATCCGGTCCAGGAAGAAGCGGTCGTGGCTGGTGACCAGAACGCAGCCGCGGAAATTGAGGATCGCCTCTTCGAGCAGACGGAGCGTGTTTACGTCGAGGTCGTTCGTGGGCTCGTCGAGGAGGAGGACGTTTCCGCCTTCTTTCAATAGTTTCGCAAGATGGCAGCGGTTCCGCTCGCCGCCGGAGAGATTGCCGACGTTCTTCTGCTGATCCTGGCCTTTGAATCCAAAGGTGGCGAGGTACTTGCGGATGGGTATCCGCTGTTTGCCGAGTTCCACTTCTTCCTTGCCGTCCCCCACTTCTTCCACGAGACTGCGATCGGCCTGCAACTCTTCGCGATCCTGATCGACATATGCGAAGGACACGGTTGATCCGATGACCACTTCGCCGGCATCCGGCGTTTCGCGGCCGACGATCATGCGCATCATGGTGGTCTTGCCGGTTCCGTTGGGGCCGACGATGCCGACGATGGCGGCTTTGGGAATGATGAAGCTGACGTCGTTGAAGAGGGGGACGCCGCCGAACTGCTTGCTGACACCTTTGAACTCGATCACCTGGTCGCCGAGTTCGGGGCCGGGCGCGATCTGAATGACCGCGCCGTCCTGTTTGCTGGCGGCCGTCTCGCGGGCGACGAGTTGTTCGTAATGGGCAAGGCGGGTTTGCGCGAGTTCGTGGCGGTCCTTGTTGCTCATGCGAATCCAGGAGAGTTCATGTTCCAGCGCCCGGCCGCGGGGCGAGTCTTTCTTTTCCTCCGACGCGAGCTTGGTCAGTTTCTGCTCGAGCCAGGTCGAGTAGTTGCCCTCCCAGGGGACGCCATGGCCACCGTCGAGTTCGAGGATCCACTTCGTGACGTTATCGAGGAAATAGCGGTCGTGGGTCACGATGATGACGGTGCCGGGGTAGTCTTTGAGCTGTTCCTCGAGCCAGTCGACGGTTTCGGCGTCGAGATGGTTGGTGGGCTCGTCGAGGAGAAGCAGGTCCGGCCGTTCGAGCAGGGCTTTGCACAGGGCGACGCGACGCTTCTCGCCGCCGCTGAGGGTCTTGATGATGCGGTCGTCGTCGGGCAGGCAGAGGGCCTCGCTGGCCTGGTTCAAGCGGGTGTCGAGATTCCACGCGTCGGCGGCGTCGAGCTTGTCCTGCAGGACGCCCATGCGGTCGATGGCGGCCTGCATGTCGTCGTCGGACATGGGCTCGGACATGCTGGCGGTGATGGCTTCGTACTCTTTCATCAGCGCCATGGTTTCGGAGAAGGCGGATTCGAGGACCTGGCGGACGGTGGCTTCGAGGTCGAGGTGCGGCTCCTGGGCGACCATCTTGGCCTCGTAGCCTTTGGAGATGTCGGCCTTGCCGTTGAAGTCGTGGTCCTGGCCGGCCATGATGCGGAGCACGGTGGACTTGCCCGCACCGTTCTCGCCGACGATGCCGATCTTGGCGCCGGGGAAGAAGCATAGGTTGATGTCCTTGAGGACGTGCTTCTGGCCGAAGTGCTTGTTCAGGCCGAGCATGGTGAAGATGTACTGTTCCGCCATGGGTCTCCTCTTTTACGGAATGCACCGGTACCGGTGGCTTGGATCGTGGATATCGTTAGACCGTCCGTGATGGACGCAAGACTTATTTTACACACAGAAACATCGAGAGAAAAGGACGTCGGGCAGTCGGGGCTGGATGAGCATGGATCGGGCATTCAGCCCTTGTGTTTCCGGTATCACAGTTTCCTGGGGCGTTGCCCCAGGCTGGTATGGGGCGCGCCGTTGGCGCTTAAGAGCATTTCTCACGTGGTGGTCGCGTTTAGAAGAAAGCGGAACGTCTGCGCTACGTACCGATCAATTCCGGGAGCGCTGGTAGTATTTGCCTTCGTGGAAGGACGGGAAGTAAATGGGAATGAGGGGGTGGTCGATCTTCTCGCCGCTGGGGTCGGGTTCGAGGTTCTCTTCGGCGACGTAGTGTTCCCAGCCGCGGTGACGGAGGACGTGGTACCAGGGTTGGTCGCGGCGCGGTTGGGTCTGGTTACGTTCGTACCATTCGTCGGGCGCTTCGCATTGGTCGTCGATACCGATGATCACGCCGCGGTAGCCGTAGCGGCGGTGGTGGATGACGTCGCCGATTTCGAACTTGGCCATAAGGGGGATACCTTGCTTTCGGTCAGTATAGGCCGATCGGGGCGAAGGGGCAATCGGGGCGCGAGAGGAAATCAGGGATTAAATGTCCAGCGCGATTGCGGGAAGCGCCAAATTCGAAACTCGAAGCACGAAATCCGAAACAAATCCGAATGTTCAAAATTCGAAAGGAGTCTCCTGTGGCTTGAGCGTCCTCGCCCAAGATGGCCGGCCGAATAGTCTGCCGCCAATTCCCAAGGTCCTTGGGCGAGGACGCCCAAGCCACGGAACCCGTAACGAAGCGAGCTGCGAAGGAGAGCGAACGAAAAACGTTTCGAAGGGAATGGAAGGGCCTTGCGCCTTGCGGTAAAGTGGTGTGGCACTTGGGCAAACTTGCGGGAGTTCGATCGATTATCATGAAAACGAAGCGAGTCATGGTGTTATTGGGGGCGGTGCTGCCGCTGGTCGTTTCCGCGGGTTGTGTCTCGCAGACAGGGACAGCCACGCCGGGGCAGCCGCCGGTTGCTAAGAAGGAGTCTGAACCCGTGGCGAGGAGTCTTCCGGTATACGAGGAGTGGCCATTGTTGCCGCAGCCGCGGGAGATGTCGGTGACGGGGTCGATTGAGGGTATTATTCCGGCTAAGCAGCTGCATACGGATGCGATGCCGGCTTTGATTCAGGCGGCATTGCAGGATGCGCAGGCTACCTTACCCGCGCACACTCCGGACATGCTCAGCAATGTGGAGCAACTCTTCTCACCGGAGGCACGCATCGATCCCGAAGCCATGTCACATCCTCAGGGCTACGACATTCGGATTGTGAGCGCAGATCCACGTGGTTGGCAGGCGACAATACACGTCGTGGCCCACGACGAGGCGGGCCTCTTCTATGCGGCGCAGACCTTGAAGCAATTAGGGAAGCTTGCGTCGGAGCGGGGCGTGGTGCCGGTGTGTCGTATCACGGACTGGCCGGACTTTCCGAATCGCGGGGTGATGATCGATATTGCCCGGGACAAGGTGCCCGAGATGGAGACGCTGTACGAACTGGTGGACCTGTTCGCGTCGTGGAAGTACAACCAGCTGCAGATGTACACGGAGCACACGTTTGCGTACAAGGGACATCACGTGGTGTGGGAAGACGCGTCGCCCATGACGCCGGCGCAGATTCAAGATCTCGACCGGTACTGCCGCGAACGGTACGTCCAGCTCATCCCGAACCAGAATTCCTTCGGCCACATGAACCGGTGGTTGTCGCATCCGGAGTATGCCGATCTTGCGGAAACACCGGGCGGGTCAGACCTCTGCCCCATCGATCCGCGTTCCTTTGAACTGTTGCGCAGCATGTACACCTTCATGTTACCCAATTTCACGAGCGAGTATGCGAACGTGGGCTGCGACGAGACGTGGAGCCTGGGCAAGGGCCGCAGCAAGGAAGCCGTCGCGGAACGGGGCGTAGGCCGGGTCTATCTCGAATTCCTGATGAAAATCTACGGGTTGCTCAACGAGAACGGGAAGACGATGCAGTTCTGGGCGGATATCATCAACAACCATCCCGATCTGATTCCGGAATTGCCGAAGGATGTGGTGGCGATGGAATGGGGCTACGAAGCGAATCATCCTTACGCGGAACACACGAAACGATTCCACGACAACGGCGTGCGATTCTACGTGGTGCCGGGGACGTCGTCGTGGAACTCGCTGCTGGGGCGGACGGACAATGCCCTGGGCAACCTGCGCAATGCGGCGGAGAATGGAATCCAGAACGGCGGCGAGGGATTTCTTGTGACCGATTGGGGCGATGGCGGGCACTGGCAGTTTCTTCCGGTGTCGTATTTGCCCTTCCTGTACGGCGCGGCGGTGAGCTGGTGCTATGACACCAATCGGGACTGCGATGTCGCGGCCATGACGGATCGCTATGCGTTTATGGACGCGGCGGGCATCATGGGCCAGGTGGCATACGACTTGGGCAACGCGCACCAGCAGACGGGTCTCGAGTTTGGCAACAGCACGATGTACTACATGGTGCTCAGCCGCTTTCGGGATCGGCCGCTGACGGTGAATGATTTTGGCGTATTGGACGCCGCCAAGTTTGACGCGACGGTACAGACGATAGACGCGATTCTCGCGCGCATGGACAGCGCGGATATGCAGGGGCCGGACGCGGAGCTGATCAAAGCGGAGTTCCGGATGAATGCCGCGCTCGCCAAGTTTTCATGCCGGCTGGGCGCGGCGCGGGTGCGGGCGGGCGGCGTGCCCACGGCGGAGTTGCCGAAGGACGTGCGCGCTACGCTCGCAGCGGAGCTGGAACCGCTGATTCCCGAGTACCGGCAGTTATGGCTGGCGCGGAACCGGTCGGGCGGGTTGAAGGACAGCGCCGGGCGGTTCGAGGAACTGTTGACCATGCTGAAGCAGTAAGGAAACGAGGTACGCAGTGAACACCTTTTCCCAATGGCTACGGAATGTGAATTGCTTCGTTGTTGGCGCGATGGGATTGTGCGTTGCGGTGTCCGCGACGGACTACTACGTGGCGACGACCGGGTCGGACGAGGCGACGGGCTCACAAGATGCGCCGTTCCGCACGGTCCAGCGCGCAGCCGCAGCCATGCAGGCCGGTGACACGTGCATCGTGCGCGAAGGCGTATACCGGGAGACGGTTCGCCCCGCGAATTCGGGCAGTGCAGACCAGCCTATTACCTTTCGCGCGGCGGAAGGGGAGTCTGTGGTCGTGAGCGGGGCCGAGCCCATCGAAGGTCGGTCGGCGCAGGACGGCCGTTGGACAGCGCAGGCGGACTTTGATTTCGAGCAGCTCTTCGTCGACGGTGTCATGATGCCGCCGGCGCGATGGCCGAGTATGGACGCCGGTGCGATCTGGCCTACCTTTGCGGAGGCGGACGACGGCAGCGACGCGACCGGTATCGTGGACGCGGATTTGCCCGAGGTCGACCTGGCGGGTGCGCGCATCCACGTATTGCCCGGAAGGCGGTGGGTGTCGTGGATGCGGCCGGTTGACGGCATGGAGTCGCGCGACACGGCGCGCAAGGTGTTGTTCGAGGGGTCCTGGAGCCAGGAACCCGCGTATCGCATCGAGAAGGGCACGCAGTATTACCTCTTCGGAGCGCCGTCGCTACTGGATGCGCCGGGTGAATGGTGCGTGGATGGGACGACGGTGACACTGATTCCGCCGGCGGATGCTGCGCCGGACGGCCTACGGATTGAGGCCAGGAAGCGGGAGTTCGCTTTCGATCTCCGCGAGCGAAGCCACATCGTCGTTGAAGGGATTCGGATCTTCGCGGCGACAATTCACTTGGGCGATGCGCAAGGGTGCACGATTGAGAACTGCCATCTGCGGTATCCCTCCCACTTCACGAATCCGGATGGCTGGACGATTCCCGACAGCGGCATCGTTGTGAGTGGGAAGGACAATATCATTCGGTCATGTTCCGTCCAGTACAGCGCGGGTAACGGCATTACGTTGGACGGTGAGAACAACACGGTGACAAATTGTCTCGTGCGCTACGTCGATTATATGGCGACGGATTGCGGCGCGATTTTCGCGCGGGGCCGGGGCAACATCATCGAGCGGAATACCCTTTGCGAGACGGGACGCAGCGTGTTATTGCACCGGGCACTGAAGGCGGGCCGCATCGAGTACAACGACATCTTTCATGCGGGAATCCTGACGACGGATTTGGGGAGCACGTACTGCTTCCAGACGGACGGCGAAGGGACGGTTATCGCGTACAACTGGGTGCACGACAACCTCGCCGATCATGTAGGCGTTGGCATCTACATCGATAACGGCTCCAAGAATTTCCTAATCCATCACAACGTGTCGTGGAACAATCCGGACAGCGGCATCCGGCTCAACACGCCGTCGCACGACAATCTCGTGTACAACAACACGGTCCTAGACAATGGCAACAGCCTGAGCTACTGGGGTCCCGATGGCGAAGACCGGCAGCCGGGCTGCCGCGCAATGAATAACATCTTCACGAACAAGGTGGAACCCGGCGATGGGATTGAGATGAGCCACAACTTTGAGGGTGGCGATCCTGGCATGGAGTCAATTGACGAACACGACTTTTGGTTGGCCGAAGGATCTCCCTGTATCGACGCCGGAACTCGAATCGAGGGAATTACGGACGGGTACATCGGTCTAGCGCCAGATATCGGCGCCTATGAGTTCGGCGGAACTCCCTGGAAACCCGGTCACGACTGGGGAGAGCCGCCGGAGTTTTGACGGAGCGCTGTGAAGGATTTGCGGGAAAGGATGGAGCCATGAAGGAATCGGGTCGAATCACTCGAACGCAGTTCCTCGCGGTCTGCGGGCTGGCGGTGGCGGGCGCGGCGGCGGCTCAGAAACCGCGGCGGGCGCAACGGCGGCCGAATTTCCTGGTGATCGTCAGCGACGATCACGCCTTCCGCGCCATCGGGTATAACAATCCGATCGTGAAGACGCCAAACATGGACCGGCTCGCGGGCGGTGGCATCATCTTCGACCGGGCCTATATTGCGACGCCCATCTGTGCGGCGAGCCGGGCGAGCATGTTGACGGGGTTGTTCCCGCAACAGCATGGCTCAGTAGGACTGGACGGCGCGGGGTTTCACCGCAACGTGGTGGAAGAACGGAACTACCCGACGCTGGCGCATATGCTGGGCGAAGCGGGGTACGACACGGCGTTTTTCGGCAAGTCGCATTTGGGACCGCCCACGGACTACGGCTTCGCCTTCGGCGAGGAACAGCCAGATCGGCAGGACAACACGATTTTCGCGAGTGCCACAGAGTTTGTCCAGAGCCGGAAGGAGAACGACACGCCGTACCTGATGTGGGTGGCGACGCATCAGCCGCACATTCCCGTGGAGCCGGGTGAGGAATGGCTCGACCTGTACAAGGACGCGGATATCCAGGTCGATCCGAACTTTTTGGAGTCGCCGCCGGAACGGAGCGAGTTCAACCAAGGTCTTCCGGGCGAGCATTATTACCGCGAGTCTCGCGACGATCCGGACTACACCGGGCTGCGCTCGGGTCCCCCCCGCACGAAGGAGCAGACCATCGAATTCATGCGGTATTACTACGCCGTCATCTCGCGGTTGGATCATCAGATCGGCGCGTTAATAGACACGCTCAAAGCGGCGGGGCAGTACGAGAACACAGTCATCGTGTACATCGGCGACAACGGGTACCATCTCGGCAATCATGGGCTCGGCAACAAGATCACCATGCACGAGGAGTCCGCGCGCGTGCCCATGTTCCTCCATTGGAGCGGACTGCGCAAGACGGGCGTGCGCAGCGAATCGCTCGTATCGAGTCTGGACATCTACCCCACCCTGCTCGACCTCGCAGGCCTCGATACGCCGGATCGTTTGATGGGCACTTCGCTCGCGCCGCGCTTCAAGAATCCGGAACAACGCCTCCGCGACTACGTCGCGAGCGAATGCGTCGGCGTCGGCGGCAAACCCGGCGAGGGGCACCGCATGGTCTCCACCGGCGAATGGAAATACATCCTCACCGACACCAACGAGGAAGTGCTCTATCATCTCACGGAAGACCCTTACGAGATGAACGACGTGTCGGGTTCGGAAGGGAACGGAGCGATACTCGACAAGCTCCGCGGCTACATGCGGGAATGGATGGACAAGGTCGGCGATACGCACGCGGCGCCGTCTGGCTGACTATGAAACTAACGACCAGTCATCGCGATCTTGGCGCCAATTTGACAAGTCGGCGGTGGCACAGAAACTGCCACATCGCGGCGTAGCTGCCATGCGGGCAATTACAGCCAGTGATGCCAGGAGTAGACCATGGCTTCCTGCCGTTTCATCGAAGTACCGCCCCCAAAAACCAGGGCCGCTGGACAGTCTTTCTGTCCCGGTAGCGAACGCCAATACTGCAATCCCTTGAAGAAATCGGCAGCAATGGTTTCACCCGACTTGATCTCTATGGGAACGAGTTCCATTCCGTGGTCAAGAACCAGATCCACCTCATTGCCGGCGGAATCCCGCCAAAAATGAACGTCTGGCTCAAGGCCCTGGTTCAAGTAGGACTTTAGGAGCTCAGTCAATACGAAGGTCTCAAATACTGCCCCTCTGGACGAGTGGGTGACGAGTTCGTCCACAGACCGAATTCTCAAAAGATAGCAGAGTAGACCGGTGTCGAGAAAGTACAGTTTGGGCGACTTTACAAGACGTTTGCTGAAGTTCTTGTGATAGGGACGAAGCAAGTAAACGATGAAACTCGCTTCAAGTACAGCCAACCAGCGTTTGGCCGTGGCGTGGCTAACGCCACAGTCTGCGCCCAGAGAAGATAGGTTGAGCATCTGTCCAGTCCTGCCCGCGCATAGCCGAACGAATCGTCCGAAGGTCTCAATGTCTCCAACATTGAGAATGGAGCGAACGTCTCGCTCAATGTAGGTTTGGTAGTAGTTGCGGAGCCATTCCTGTGGATCGAGCCCTTTGTCATGAATTCTAGGATAGGACCCGGCGAAGAGCGTTTGGAACAGGTTTGCCTGCCCGGGCTTCCGCTTGGGGAGCGCGCGTCCAATGTCCTTGATGGGCAGTGGCTCTCTCGCTTCAAGCTCCGCTCTTGAAAAGGGAAGTAGATGAAACACCGAAGTTCTGCCTGCGAGACTCTGCGAGACTTGTTGGAGGAGCAGGAAGTTCTGTGAGCCGGTCAGGACAAACTGTCCTGGCTTGTCCTCAGCATCCACAATGCCTTGAATGTATGAAAACAAATTCGGTACGCGCTGAACTTCATCAAGGACCACGCCACGGTCAAACTGCCCCAGGAAACCTCGAGGGTCTTCGGCGGCGAATTCGCGAATGTCTGGGGCTTCCAGGGATACGTAGGTATGCTTGCCAAAAAGGCTCCGTACGAGCGTGGTCTTTCCCGATTGACGCGGTCCGGTAACGGTAAGAACGGGGTAGTGCGATGCGCTTCGCTTGAGTGTAGCCGCAAGATGTCGAGTAATCATCACCCCTCCTCGCTTGCGTCATTATGAATATTCAATATTCAAATTGCAAAAAGGGGCCGCAAAGTAGAGAACTCTATTGTGACCTGTGGTCGCGGTCACTAACCGTCACATGCCGTAAACACGAATTGGGCACTTTACAGGCACTAGCCCGGCGGTGGGATTGCACAAGGCGTTTCAGAAGAGAGGCATGACGACGAGAAAAAAGTATGGCGGAGAGAGAGGGATTCGAACCCTCGGTACGGGTTTACCCCGTACAACGGCTTAGCAGGCCGCCACCTTCAGCCACTCGGTCATCTCTCCGAAGAAAAGCAGCGATTAGGGTAGCATGCGGCTGCGAATTGATGCAAATTGGGGGCGATGCGTTGGGGATCATAGGACGTATAGGACGGATTGGACCTATAGGACGAATGTGGCGGGGACCTGCGGGAACCGGGGTAGATAGAGCGCCGGATCGGGGGAGCGCGATTGGCGCTCGTCCGCTATTTGTTCTTGATGGCGTTGTAAGCTTCGAGGGCGCGTTCGCGGGCCTGGGCATGATCGACGATAGGGTGCGGGTATGTGTCGCCTAGGGTAATGCCCGCTTCGGACAGTTCCACTTCGGAAGCTTCCCAGGGTTTGTGAATCCACTTGGACGGAAGATTTGCCAGCTCGGGAATCCATTCGCGAACGTAGTCACCTTCGGGATCGTAGCGTTCGCCCTGGGTCACGGGGTTGAAGATGCGGAAGTAGGGGGCCGCGTCGGCGCCGCACCCTCCGGTCCATTGCCATCCCTGGGTGTTGTTGGCGAGGTCGGCGTCGACGAGGGTGTCCCAGAACCAGCGCGCGCCTTCGAGCCAGTGAATGAGCAGGTCTTTGGTCAGAAACGATGCGACGATCATGCGGACGCGGTTGTGCATCCAGCCGGTGGTCCAGAGTTCGCGCATGCCGGCATCGACGATGGGGTAGCCGGTCATGCCCTTCTGCCACGCGCGCAGGGCCTTCTCATCATCCGCCCACGGGAAGCGGTTGAACTGTTCGCGCAGATTCTCGTTGGGCACGTGGGGGAAGTGGTAAAGCAGGTGGTGGGAAAACTCGCGCCAGCCGAGTTCCGCGAGGAATTTCTCGGCGCCATTCGCGGCACCTTTGCCGGAAATCCCTGCGAGATGGTTCTGCGTGGTGCCCCAGATCTGCCGGGGGCTGATTTCGCCGAAGTGGAGATGGGGCGACAAACGTGAGGTGCCGAAGATGTCGGGACGGTCGCGGGATGAATCGTAGTCGGCGACGGCGTCCTCCAGGAACCGGTTCAGTTGTTCCGCGGCCGCGCCTTCGCCCATGGACCACGCCTTTCGAATGCCTTGGTCCCATGAGATGCCCGGCAATAACCGCAACGCTTCCAACTCCAGTGAAGCGGGCCAATCGTTCGGCGCGGGAATCTTGCGCGGTGCGGGGAACGGTTCAGCGGGGTCGTCCTTCGCGAGGCAAGCCTTCCAGAAAGGCGTAAACACCTGGTAGGGATCGCCCTGTTTGGTTTCGATCTCCCAGGGCTCGAAGAGGAGCGAACCATTAAAGCTCATGGCGTCGCAGCCCATGTCGCGAAGGGCGGTCTTGATGATCTCGTCGCGCGTTCGAATCGTGGGTTCGTAACGGCGGTTCCAGAAAACGGCCCCCGCGCCGGTGTCGCGAACAAGACCCTCCAAAACGTCCTGGGAGCGGCCTTTCAGAACGATTAAGCGGGAGTGCTTATCCCGCAGGGAAGCATCCAGCGCGGAAAGTGAGTGGTGGAGCCAGACCTTAGAGGCAGCGCCGGTCGGCCACTCCCCCTCTTCTTCCGGCGCGTGGATGTACGCGGGAATGATGGGTCCGCCGCGCTTGACGGCGGTGGCTAAAGCGGGATTGTCCTCGATCCGGAGGTCCTGTCGAAACCAGACGATTGCAGGTGATGTGCTCATGGATGGTACTTCTTACACTATTGTCATTATGCAGAAACCACGCGGGACACGCATCCATTCCGCGATTTGGCCCGCCGGGGGCTATTTGTGTTGGAGCCGGACGACACCTCGGCTGTACCGTGCGAGAGCCGTGCAACGGAGATACGCCGCGGAACGCGGATCCTCCTTGAGGTGGGCATCCCAGAAGGCGGTGCTGGCGATGCGGGAGTAGTCAAAGATGCCCACCTGATCCAGGCCGGGGGCAAAGGCCGCCAGCCACCTTGCGCAGCAGCGAAGGGCCAGCGCGACGGGACCGCGCTTGCCGGGATCGCGAAGTGGCAGGTCAAAGATGGGGCCGACGTAAGACATGTGGTTGGCGCCGCGGATGAAGACGAGATACTTGTCGCCGGCGGGTCCGCACGTATAGGCCTCGGCGCGCCACATGGGATCGGAGGCGAAGGTCGGCGGCGGATCGTGGGAGCCCGCGAACACCATGAGCGGACGCGTCATGGCGTCGTAGGAGCTTTCCGTCAGCCCCCAGGAATCGTGGCCGGGTCCGGAGATCATCAGGAAGGCTTTCGGCCGGGGATCGTCGAATCGAAACGTTGAGCCGTCTTTATCCTTCAACGTAGCGCCGCCGAGCAGCATCGTTGTGTATGCTCCGAATGAATGGCCGCCGACTCCTATGCGGGAGGGATCGACTTTTCCGTCGAGTTCCGGAACGATGCTGCCGAGCGCCGGAAGAGAATCGAGTACGGCGCGGATATCGCCGGTGCGCTCGAACCAGGCAGAGGGGCCCTGGCGAGCAGGGCGCAGCAGTTCACGGGCGAGACGTCCGAGACTGCGCTCGATGAGGGGCCGCTCGCCGAAGTAATGGGTGGGCAGCAGCACGATGTAGCCGTGGCTCGCCCAGTGGCGCATGAGGTGGGGCGAACTTTCGTTGGAGTCGCCCGCGCCGTGGGAGAAGATGATGACGGGAAATGGGCCGTCCGCCATTGGACAGTAAGCCTTGACCGGGATTTCCTTTTCGCGCGCGGGGTCGTGGATCTCGAACTCGTCGATGACGCGGACTTCGTGCGGGCCGAACCCAAGGTAGGTTTGGGTTACCGCGTCAGGGCGATCGATGGGCGAGGTTTCTGCATCCGGAGCCATGTGTATTGCCTTTTCCATGTGTGGACACGGTCGCGCGTGCGGGACGAGGATTTCAGAGTTGGCACACTGGTTCAACTTGCCGTCTCATTTAGGTTGGTTGCGTTTTGATTGAAGATGGGTCCCCGCCTGCGCGGGTATGACGGTTGGGGTGTGCGGTGAGGGCGTTTGCGCACGTGCGTGGTGAATGTGGGTGCGACGTTCCTTGTTGAAGATTGGACCGCGCTTTCGCGAGGATGAGGGTTTGGGACGGAGTGGCGTATCGTGAACGACGTGGCTCATCTCCATTCTATTCGTGGGACGCATCGAACAACTGGAGGTTGGTTGTTCGTGGTCGCGTTGTGTCTGATGCCGCTGCTTGGCGGCTGCGCAGTGGTCCGCTACGCGGACTATGCGATGCCGGCGCTACGATTTGACCGGCCGAGCAATGAACCGTTGCCGCCTCGCGAGGACCCCGCCGTTCAAGATGCGCTCTCTCGCTGGGACGCGATGTCGCCCGATGAGCGCGAGCGATATCCCTCGCCGTATCACGTGTACGTGAATACACCCGAACCCGGGACCTTCGAAGGCGATCTCGTCGCGGGACTGGCGTTTTCTGGTGGCGGAACGCGGGGAACGGTATTCGGGGCGGCCTGCGTGCGCGAGCTGATGGATTTGGGACCCGTCGTGGTGCATGGGCCGGAGGGCGAGTTCACGGTCGATCTGATGGACGAGATCGATTACGTATCGGGCGTGTCAACCGGGGCGATCCCGGCGGCGCTGTTCGCCCTGGCCTTCGGAGAGTCCTGTCCCGATGCCATGCGGTTCGAACATTGGCCGGACTGTTTCAACGTCGATGTGCAGGGAATCGGCGCGCGGCACATGGCGGCACGGCCGGATCTGTTTCTCCGTGATATGACCTTCGGGATGAACACGCGGTACGCGCTGGCAGGGGCGATTGCTGCGGCGTTCTTTGAAGGAAAGCCCAACCACCCGGCGAGCGGATTGACCTTTGCGGATCTGCCTGAGACGCCGGTGCTCGCGATCGGCGCGACGATTGTCAACGATCCAGGCGTGCCATTGATGTTGACCCGGTTGCCGTACCGGTACGCGATCGACCAACAGCCCGACTACCTTTGGCAGACGGGAATCCAGAGTTTTGAATCGCTTCATAGCGATCCGATGACGTATCCGCTGGGGGAGGCTTCGTACGGCAGCTCGTCGTTCCCGGGTCATTTGCGCGCCGGTCAGATGCGCGTCCGTGAGGATCGTCCCTGGGTGTATACCGGCCTCGATTCCAGCCAGGAAGAGCGGATGCGGATGGCGCGCAATCAGCGGGGGTATGAGGGAACCTACGCGATTAAGGACGGCGGACTCGTCGACAATCGCGGATCGTACATTTTGCATCGCCTGTACACCGATAGCGGTCTCGAGCGAAACGCTGAAAAGAAGCCGCTGCTGCTCGCCGCGGATGCGGGATTCCTCGAGTTGCGCCCAACCAAACCCGGCGCGGAAAAGCTGGCGCAGGGGTGGATGAATGAGTTGCAGTCATCTATGCGGGCGTCGTGGCAGACGGGACAGGACGCGTACAACGCGATGATCGAGGCGACGGCGGAAGATGGCGCCTATGCGTATGTGCGGTTACGGTTCACGGAGTGGGTGCCACACATGATCTCCGAGGACGCGGTGGACGATTCGGAAGCGGGCGCGTATCTTCAGTTCCTTTGCGAGCGCGAGCCGTTGGTCGGGTCGCCTGGGGCATTGCTGAAGATCCTTCGCCCAATCGGAACGACATTCGGCACGCTATCGCCGGAGCAACTCGCCGCGGTGAAACTGTGCGCGCGATTCGCTGTTTGGACAGAGCGGGAGCGTCTGCTGCAATGGGTCTCCGAATGCCACGGCGGGGCTGCGGCGGAGTTTGCGCAAATACCAGGCAATTCTTGAAGCCCTTATTGGGGGCCGATCTTGCGCTAAAAGGGTGCGCGCCTGCGTCAGGAAGGAAGGAGTGAGTCTGACGGGTCCGGCATCGAAACGATGTCGGCCGCAACGGCATCCAAGATCTGGGAACCGGTATTGATTTCGAATCTGAGATCTCAAATTTGGAATACGCGATCCAGGGCGTGGCATAGGCAGAAAGCGAACATCCGGAATTTGGGAAGAACCTGGCGTTTCGGATTCACTGCCAATGGAAGGGGCATATTCGCCACAAAGGATCGCAAAGAACGCAAGAAGGAACACGTTCTCTCTTTTCGAGTTCTTTGCGATCTTTTGTGGCCAATTCATTAATACAAGGGGCGTTTGTAGACAGATATTCGCAGTTCACAATGCGAGACGTGCGAGTTTCCGTCGAGACCTACATCCAAAACACTGGTCCGATGGGGGTAAGATTCATTTGACAGTTCCCGGTTCGGAATGGCAGCATATGGCCTTCTAACGGTCCGTCGTGACTGGCGACTCGACGTGGAAGTAACCACGGGGAAGCGGCGGGGCCGAAGTTCATGCCGATCGCCTGGGCACGATGGCGCGAGTAGGTTGCAAGGGCTGCGTCATCGCGTAACTTACCGGATGCGTTTCGCGGGCTGGCGGCGCGTATTCAGAGGCGTGTTATGCGGCAAACTCCCCTGTACGACGAGCATGTCGCGCTGGGCGGCAAGGTCGTCGATTTCCATGGCTGGGCATTGCCCGTGCAATTCTCGGGAATCGTCCAGGAACATCACCATACCCGGTCGAAGGCGGCGCTTTTCGATTGCTCGCACATGGGCGAATTCCGCATCCGCGGCGAAGCGGCGATTAAGGCCTATAGCGATCTCGTCTGCTCCGACCCGATGAAGCTCGCGGTGGGCCGGGGCCGGTACGGCGCGCTGCTCCACGACGACGGCGGCATCATCGACGACATCATCACCATCAAACTCGCGGAGGACGATCTGTTCGTCGTCACCAACGCGGGTCCCTTGGAGAAGGTAGCCGGTATCTTCTGCGGTTGTCACGAGAATGTCGTGAACGTCTCGGATCAGACGGCGAAGATCGATATTCAGGGTCCGCTTGCGCGGGACATTCTCGCACGCGAGATCCCGAAGGCTTCCGAACTAAAGTACTTCCGGGCCTGTCTTGCGGAATGGAGCGGCACGGAGATCGTTCTTTCGCGGACAGGCTACACGGGCGAATTGGGGTACGAACTGTTTGTGCCGGAGTCGCTGGCCGTGCCGCTGTGGCGCGCATTACTGGCGCATGACGAGGTCGCTCCTGCCGGACTTGGCGCGCGGGATACGCTGCGCACCGAAGTCGGGTACGCGCTTTCGGGACAGGATTTCGACGAATCGCGCAGTCCGCTGGAAGCGAACATGGAGACTTTCGTCGCGTGGGATACCGCGTTCATTGGCAAGGAAGCGCTGCGAGATCAGCAAGCGAAAGGCGGCTATTCCGTACTGACGGCGATTAAGACTGCGGACCGGCGCGCGCCTCGGCATGAGTTTGACGTGAAACAAGACGGCACGGCGGTCGGCGTGGTGACCAGCGGGACCTTTGGTCCGTCCGTGGGTCACGGGATCGGGCTGGCCTATGTGCCGCAGGAATGCGCTTCCCCCGGAACGCGGCTTACCGCGGGACCGAAAGATCTGGCCATTGAGACTGCAACGTTGCCCTTCTACACGGCGGGAACCTGCCGGAGCTAAGGAGTTTTGACCATGTACCCAGACGATCTGAAATACACCAAGGATCATGAGTGGATTCGCGACGAGGGCGATGCGTACGCGGTCGGCATCACGGCATTCGCGGCGGAGCAGTTGGGCGACGTGACGTACGTGGAGTTGCCGGAAGTGGACGCGCAGGTGGAACAGGGCAACGCGGCCGGAGCGGTGGAATCCGTGAAGGCGGCGAGCGATGTCTACGCGCCGGTCAGCGGAACGGTGAGCGAAGTCAATGGCGATTTGGAAAATGCGCCGGAACTGGTGAACCAGAGTTCCTACGACAAGGGCTGGTTCTTCAAGTTGACGGGGGTCAACAAGTCGCAGTTGTCGGGACTGATGGATGCCGCGGCGTACGAGAAGTTCGTCGACGAGCAGGCCCACTAGCACAAAGGATTCGGTGTAGATTCGCGCGATCCGGAAGAACATCCCCCTAGCCCCCTTCAAAGGGGGAATTAAGAAGTGTTTCGAGATGCAAGCTTCAGAGGTATTGGGCGAAGCATTTGAGAAGCAAACGAGAGAGCATTCGAGAAGCAAACGAGAGATACTGGCGTTGGGGAAAAATGGGGACCGTTACCTTTTTCCTGTTGATTCGCGGAGAAGGTGACACAGCGGCAGATGAAGAAAAAGGTAACAGTCCCCATTATTCCTCCTAGAAAGGACAGGCAGTACAGATGACATGGGTTCCCTCCACGCCGGCCGAGCGCGACGCCATGCTCTCGGTAATCGGCGTCACGACCATTGACGATCTATTTGCATCGATTCCCAAGAACCTGCGGGCGAAGTCCTGGGAACTTCCGGCGGGCTTGTCCGAGATGGCGGTGCGCGCGGAGATGGAGAAGACAGCGGCGCGCAACAGTTCCGAGCTGGTCAGCTTTCTCGGCGGCGGCGCCTACGATCACTTCATCCCGGCAGCGGTCGACGGGCTTACGTCGCGCGGCGAATTCTATACGGCCTATACGCCCTATCAACCGGAATGCGCGCAGGGCACCTTACAGAGCATTTACGAATATCAGTCGGCCGTATGCCGTTTGACCGGCATGGACTTCGCCAACGCGTCGCTGTACGACGGCGGCACGGCGGTCTTCGAAGCGACGACCATGGCCGTGCGTCTCACGCGGCGGACGCGTATCGTGGTGCACGAATCCTTGAACCCCATCTATCGGAAGATGCTGGATACGCACGTCGCGAATCTCGATTTGGACGTCGTATCAGGGGACAATCCGGAAGGCGCTGCGTGCGTCATCGTGCAGAATCCGAGTTTTCTGGGGACCGTCGCCGATTTCACGGCTCTGGCCGAACAATGCCACGCGGCGGGGGCGATGCTGGTGGTCTCCTTCTACCCCATCTCGCTGGGGTTGCTGAAGACGCCAGGCGAAATGGGCGCGGACATCGCGATCGCGGAAGGGCAGTGCATGGGCGTGCCGTTGAATTTCGGCGGGCCCTGGCTGGGCGTGATGGCGACGCGCAAGGAGCATGTGCGCAAGATGCCGGGACGGATCGCGGCGGCCACAGAAGACAGCCAAGGACGTCGCGGATTCGTGTTGACCCTGCAAGCGCGCGAGCAGCACATCCGGCGCGACAAGGCCATGTCGAACATTTGTTCCAACGAGGCGCTGTGTGCGTTGCGGGCCTTGATGTACCTGACCCTGCTTGGCAAGGAAGGGTTGCGCGATGTGGCCCGGCATTGTCACTCGAAGGCCGAGTACCTGAAGTCCAAACTCGGTTTCGCCAAAGTGCTCAACGAAGGGCCCACGTTCAATGAGTTCGCCGTGCGATTGCCGAAGCCCGCGGAAGACGTTGCGACAAAGATGGCGGAGCGCGGTTACCTCGCGGGGCTTCCGCTCGCTTCCGTTGGGGCCGGCGAGGCCAATGACTTATTGATCGCGGTGACCGAGCGGCGCACGAAAGACGAATTGGATGCCTTCGCGAAGGCGTTGGAGGAAGTATGCAGTTAAGTTACGAAAAGTCGGTGCCGGGCCGGCGCGCCATCACACTCGATCCGTTGGATGTGCCGGAGGCGAAGTTGCCGCCGGACCTTTGCCGGAGCGAGCCGGCGCAGTTGCCGGAGCTGGGCGAACTGGACGTGGTGCGCCACTTCACGCGGCTGTCGCAGTTGAACTTTGGCATCGACTCCCACTTCTATCCGCTGGGATCGTGCACGATGAAGTACAACCCGAAGATGGCGGAGGCCGTGTCGGCGCTGGCGGGATTCGCGCAGCTTCACCCCCATCTTTCGTCGAGCAAAGCGTATTGGCCCCATTGTCAGGGCGCTTTCGAGCTGATCTACGCGACCGAGCACTGGCTGGCAGAAATCGCGGGCATGCGGGAAGTGTCCCTGCAACCTATCGCGGGCGCCCATGGCGAGCTAACGGGCACGCTGTTGATGGCGGCGTATCACCGGGAACGCGGCAGCAAGAAAGACACGATTCTCATTCCCGATTCCGCGCATGGCACCAACCCCGCCAGCGCGGCCATCGCGGGCTTCAAGGTGGTCGAGGTACCCTCCCACGAGGACGGCACCATGCGGCTGGATTCCATCAAGGCGGCCATGTCCGATTCGGTGGCAGGGATCATGATGACCTGTCCGAACACGCACGGGCTTTTCGAACCGGCCGTGGCCGAGATCGCGGAGTTGATGCACGCGAACGATGCGTTGCTCTATTACGACGGCGCGAATTTGAACGCGATCATGGGGATTGCGCGGCCGGGAGACCTCGGATTCGACGTGATGCATTACAACCTGCACAAGACCTTTGCTACGCCCCACGGCATGGGCGGGCCCGGTTCGGGGCCTGTCGGCGTCGGCGAACGGCTGGCGCCGTATTTACCAGGCCCGCGCGTGATCAAGGGTTCAGAAGGATTCGAGCTTGCTTCCCCGGAGAGATCGATTGGACGAATTGCGGCCTTCTTCGGCAACTTCATGATGGCGGTCCGCGCGTACGCGTACATGCGCCATCTGGGCAAGGACGGACTCCGGCAAGTCTCGGAGAACGCGGTGCTGAACGCCAACTACATCTTCGCGCGGTTGAAGGATGCGTATGAGCCTGCCTTCGATTTGCCGTTCATGCACGAGTGTGTGTTTACGGCGGTGCCGCAGACCAAGAAAGGCGTCCGCGCGCTGGATATCGCGAAGGCCCTGCTCGATTACGGTTTTCATGCGCCTACGGTATACTTCCCGCTGACCGTGAAGGAGAGCCTCATGATCGAGCCGACGGAGACCGAGTCGCGGGAAACCCTGGACGCGTTCTGCGAGGCCATGCTGGAGATCGCGAATACGGTGGATACCAATCCCGCACTTCTGCACGAGGCGCCCAAGACGACTCCCGTCGGGCGGCTTGATGAAGTTCGCGCCGCGAGGCAATTGAACTGCGCCTGCTAATGTAGTGGGAGCCGAGATTCCATCTAGATTTCGTACCGGTATCTGAGGGAACATCCCCCTAAATCCCCCTTCAAAGGGGGACTTTGAGCGTGTTGTGCAAGGTCTTTGGGCATAGACTCGGATCCTTGCAAATGAACTTACGGTTCAGGGCACTAGATGATCGACGAGATTGCGAATACCAGCACGACACCCCGGACAGGCCCGCGTGGCAAGCGGAAGATCCGGCTCGTCGATTTTACGTTCGGGAGCCCGGCGGAGAACCTCGCCTATGAAGAGGTGCTGCTCGACGAAGCCGAGCGCAGTGGCCGGGAGGTGTTGCGATTCTGGGAGAGTCCCACGCCGTTCGTCGTCCTGGGCGTGTCACAGGTACTTCGCGAGCAGGTCAACGAGCGGGAGTGCGAAGAGGACAAGGTACCCATCTTGCGCCGGGCTTCAGCGGGGGGCTGCGTTCTGCAGGGCCCCGGCTGTTTGAATTTCACGCTCGTACTTACGCATGAACTGCATCCGGACGCGGCGACCATTCGCGGGTCGTATTGCTACATCCTCGGCCGCATCTGTGACGCCTTGCAGGAGCGCGGGATCGCCGCGAAACACAAGGGAACCTCGGATATCGCCGTTCGCGGAAAGAAGATATCGGGCAACGCGCAGAAGCGACGCCGCAAGTCGATCCTCCACCACGGGACTCTACTATACGCTATGGATGGCGAATCGATGGAGCGGTATCTGAAAGAACCGTCGGACCGTCCGCAGTACCGCGGCGGACGCACGCACAGCGGCTTCGTCAAGCCGTTGTCACTACAGCCCGCGGAACTTCGCGAGCTGGTCAGGAAGACGTTCGAGGTCGAAACGTCCTCGAGCAAACCGACGAAACGCGAGCAGAAGGCCGTCCAGCAGTTGGTTAAAGAGAAGTATGGCACTGCGGACTGGGTTCGACGGCGTTAGGCTCGGCGGTTTTTCACGCACGCGAAGGCAGATTTTGGGCCGTCGAGGTGTTATCCTAGCGGTACTGTCGGTGAATCAATCCTGATCATTCCCATTTCTTGGAGGAGGCTGCTATGTCTACGAAGTCCTTGTCGGTGTTGCTGATGACCCTTGCGGCGGCAGGTCCGGGCGCGTTCGGCGAAGAGTCGAAAGCGGAGTCGGTGCTGGATTTCACGGTGCAGGATATTGACGGAAATGAAGTGAAACTCCGGGACAAGTACCAGGGCAAGGTGCTGCTTCTTGTGAACACCGCTTCGGAGTGCGGGTACACGCCGCAGTACGCCGACCTCGAGGCGTTGTACGAGAAGTATCGCGAGCAGGGCTTTGAAGTACTGGCGTTTCCGTCCAACGATTTCGGCGGCCAGGAACCTGGATCAAACGCCGAGATCAAGTTGTTTTGCTCGGAGAAATATGACGTGGAGTTTCCCTTGTTCGCCAAGATTCCTGTCAAAGGCGAGGATAAGCACCCGTTGTACGCGTACCTCACCGACGCGGAAGCCCACCCGGACACCGGCGGCGAGATTAAGTGGAACTTCACGAAGTTTCTCGTGGACGGCAACGGGAAGGTTATTCACCGCTACGAATCCAAGGTAAAGCCCACGGATGAGAGCGTGGCGAAAGACGTGGAAGCGGCCATCGAAAGCGCGAAGGCGTCCGGCGCCGGCGAGTAGTTAGCCAAGACATAGTACGCACGTCGTCTTAACGTAACATCCCCCTAAATCCCCCTTCGAAGGGGGACTTTTAGCAGGACCTTGCAACAGCCTTGCAACAAGGTCTTGGAAAAGGGACCTGGGGTTCAGGACAGTAGCGCTTTACGAATCGTCGCGGTGGACCTTTTCGGGTGAGAAGGCGGGGAGACATACGGCAATGTAGTCGGCCCCGTCCGCTCCGGGCGTGCTGTAGCGGACCCATTCGCCTTTGTGAGCGATGATGGCTTCGCCCGCGGACACGTCGAAGGTCTCGCCCGATTCCGTCGTCACGCGAAGGGTGCCGCGCAGTACCACGGTGAACTCGTCAAACTCCGGCCGTTGCCCCGGTTCTTCCCAACCGGAGGGACTGGACATGTGGGCCACGCTGACCTCGGCCGTACCAGAGTTCACCTGGCCGATGTATTCACGGATGGTCTTGGGGATGTTTCCGGCAGCGTGAACGACGGTGGGCTGGGAAATATGTGTCGGCATCGCAGGGTCTCCTCACATACCAGTTGATGAAACGCGCCTTGCCCCGCCATCTGTACCACAGAACACATGGACGAGTCACCTTACCGAGTGCTGAGACGGGGCTCGCGGGTTTGGTATACTTCGGCCTCACCGCGCTCCGGCGCACTCTGACAACCACAACAGGCAGCTTTCTTCCACGAGGAACATCATGATACACACGTGCATCGCGGGCACCGGACACTATCTCCCCAAGAAGGTGCTTACCAATACAGACCTCGAGCAACTCATGGACACGACGGATGAATGGATCCGGCAACGGACTGGCATCCTCCAGCGGCACGTCGCGGCCGACGACGAGTTCGTGTCTGATTTGGCGACGCAGGCGGCCTTGCGCGCCATGGAGAACGCGGGAATCGGGCCGGACGAAATCGACTACATCATCTGCGCGACGTTGACGCCGGACTTCCTGATGCCGTCGGCGGCGTGTCTCATTCAGGAGAATCTGAAGGCGCGGCGCGCCGGGGCCTGCGATCTCAACGCGGCCTGCTCGGGCTTCGTGTATGGGTTGGAGGTGGCCGACGCGCTCATCCGGGCCGGCGTGCATAAGACGGTCCTGTTGATCGGCGCGGAGGAGATGACGGCGCGTCTTGATTGGACGAAGCGGGACACGGCCGTGCTTTTCGGCGACGGCGCGGGCGCCACGGTGTTGCGCGGTGTGGAAGGCGACCGGGGCGTGCTTGCGACCTTTACAGCGTCGGACGGTAGCGGCGCGGAGATTCTTTCCATTCCGGTGGGGGGGGCGCGCAACGCGTTGACGCCCGAGAACATCCATGAGCTGGATCGCAGTATTCGCATGAATGGACGGGAGCTGTACAAGCGCGCGGTGGTCGCCTTTGGGGATGCGATCGAAAAGGCCTTGGCAAAGTCCGGCCTGACTGCGGAGGACATCGACGTGTTCATTCCTCATCAAGCCAATCGCCGAATCATTCTCGCCGCGACCGATCGGATCGGTCTGCCCGAGGAGAAGATTTATCTCAACGTGGACCGTGTAGCGAACACGAGCGCGGCATCCATCCCCATCGCGCTGGATCAGGCGCGCGCGGAAGGCCGGATTCAGGATGGTGACCTGGTCTTGCTGGCTGCGTTCGGGGCCGGTCTCACGTGGGCGTCCGCGATGATACGCTGGTAGCGGGCGCAAAACTACGAAACGCGCTGCTCCGTGTCACTTGAGGTGACGTCTTCCTCGTCCTTGAGATCCGGATAGAGGGTTTTGACACATTCCGGGCAAAGGCTGTGGGAGAACTGGGCGTCGGAATGGTCGCGAATGTACACTTCGATTTGCTCCCAATAGCCTTGGTCGTCGCGGATCTTCTTGCAGGAAGCACAAATCGGGATGAGTCCGCCCAAGGTTCGAACATCGGCGAGCGCCTTCTTGAGTTCGCCGATGAGACGCACGCGTTCCTGCTCAGTATGGGACCGCTCAGTGATGTCACGAACGACCACAACGAACAGGGACTGCCCGGGGATAGGCACTTCTCCGACGCTGATTTCCATGGGAAACGTGATCTCGCCTTTTCGGAGACCTTGCACTTCGATGTCCCGCTGGATGATGGACCGTTCCTTGGTATTGAGATAGGTGATCAGGTAGTCCTTAAGTTCCGTTCGGTAACGAGCCGCAACGAGTTCTACGAAGTTTTTTCCGACGAAGTCGCGCGGAGGAATACCGAAAATGGTCGCGGCGGCGGGGTTGACCGAATCGATTCGGCCGTTGCCGTCGATCATGATGATGCCGAGGCCTGCATAGGCGACGATCGACGCGTAACGCGCCTCACTCTGACGAAGGCGATCCTCGATGGTCTTGCGACGGAGCGACAGGAGCGCGGCGGCCCAGATGGCGACGATGGCCAAGACGCGGTCAAGAAGTGCCACCCGGATGTCGGTCGTGCCTTCGGCGTAGAAATGGCCAATCATGACGAGGAGGGAACAGCAGGCGGCAACGGTGATCGTGTATCGGCGGTCTGGCGACCACAGGGAGATGAGCACGACGACCACATAGGGAACCCCGCCCGCAACGCCCACTGGCAAGAGGCTATCCAACAGAAACGTGCCGAGGGTTAGCACGAGCGTCAACAGGACAAGATTAACGCTGGTCTTCGAGTACATCGTAAGCAAACTTCCTCCAGTGCCGACGACTGTGCAACCGGTCCGGCGATGCACCAAATAATTATGCCATGCTCCGGGAAGATTGTTTTTCACTTCCCGCACCTATCGCATTTCAGGGTAGAAAAATGTTCTGAGTCGACCCATGTATCTACGCAGAATCACGGGAAAAGCGCGATATATCCACAATTCACAATCGCGGGAATGACGTTATTACTCGACTGTGGACGGGGCACCGGTGCGGGCCGAACGCAGGAGCGCGTCAATGACCGCCATATTCGCTACCGCGTCGTCAACGGTCCATCGGGGCGGACGGGCGGAGCGAACCGCGTCGGCGAAGTCCTCCACTTCAAGGTGGTAGCCATTGCCGCCTGGCGTGGCGATACGTTCCTCTTTCGCACCGCGCCGCAAGACTATCTCGCCTCGCTCCTGCCCGGGAAACCAGGGATTCTCCAGTACGATCGCCCCTTCTGAGCCGACGATTTCCGCGCGGGCCCGATCGTAGGACTCGATGCTGCAATCGATTTGCGCGAGGACGCGATCGGGGAACTGGAGCACGCCGACCAACGTATCGTCGACGCTGGTGCGGCGCTCGAAGGCTACAACTCCTTCCGGTTCAGCGCCGGTGACCAGCCGGGCGAAGTTGACGCAGTAACACCCCACGTCCATGAGGGCGCCTCCGGCGAGTTCAGGTGAAGCGGGGATTTCTTCGCGGTTGGAGAGAAAGAAGGAGAATGAAGCGTGGATTGAGACGAGGTTTCCGACGACCCCCTTGAGCAACAGTCCGATCAGGTGCTCGTAGAGGGGATGAAACCGGTACATGAAGGCTTCCGCAACAGGCACTCCAGTTTCCCGGGCGACGCGTTGCACCTCGCGGGCCTCCGCGGCGTTGGAGGCGAAGGGTTTTTCGCAGAGCACGGGCTTTCCGGCCTGGAGGCAGCGGATTGTCCACTCCGCATGCATGCTGTTCGGGAGGGGAATGTAGATCAGATCGACGTCGCCGGATTCGATGAGTGCATCGTAGGATCCGAAGGCGCCCGGTATACCGTGCTCGCCCGCCCACGCTTTGGCCCGGGCGGCGTCGCGACTGGCGACCGCGGATGGGACGCCGTTGGAACTCATGCGAATGCCGTCAATCACGGCGGGGGCAATGTTTGCGGTCCCCAAGATTCCCCATCGTAGTTTATCTGCCATCGATACTCCTGACTCGATTTCACCGAGGGACATCAGCGACAGCAAAGACACCAGGGACAAAGCGTCGCGCGCCATTCCAAAGTTATCCGTGAGATCCAGAATCGCTGAGCCATTCCTAGACGGAAACGTTTCCGCTCCTTCGCCTGATGTTTTTGATGTCTCTTCAGTCCCTCTACTTCTGCCGGACCTTTCCTGGAGGGGGATTTCTCGTTTCCCCACATCGCAGCCGTTTAGAAAAGTCCGACGGTTGAGATCCTAGTGATGGGAAAAGCAACGTTCCATTGAAAAGACCATGGCGGCGCTGGCTTCGTTGCATGCGGCGATCGCGTCGTAGTCGTTTACGCTGCCGCCCGGTTGGACGAAGGCGCTGATCCCCGCGCGAGTCGCCGCGTCGACGGCGTCACGGAAGGGGAAGAAACCGTCGGAGGAGAGCACCGCGCCCTCGAGCGATTCTTCGCCTTTGTACTTGGACTTGGCTTTGACAATGGCTTGTTCTACGGCGCCGACGCGGTCCTGCTCGCCGGTGCCAACGGCGAGGGTCTGGCCGTGATGGGCGATGACGCAGCCGTTGGATCGGACGTGAATGTTGACGTACCAGGCGAAGAGTAAATCGTCGAGTTCCCGAAGGGTGGCCGGGCGGGCGATATCGATGCGGCCGTGGGTCTTGTGAACGTTGTATGCCGGTACAAGGTCTTTCACAGTCTTTACGCGCGAAAGGTAGGGCTGGGCCAACACGATGCTACCGTCGTCGAAGACTTTCATCTCATATCCCGCCGAGGCGTCGCCGATGAATCTCGGCAACTTCGAAAAGTCCGGGAGCTTGATGATTCGGATTTCCTTGTTCCGGCGATACTTGTCGAAATTGAGAAAGGATTCCATGGCGGCGTCGTCAAAACCCGGAGCGGCGACGCCTTCCACGATGGTCTGCATGATGGCGTCGGCGGTGTCGGCATCGACGGTGCGGTTGAACACGACGACGCTGCCGAAGGCGGCCTGGGCATCGGCATCCCGGGCGCGTTCGTAGACGGTGGCCAGGGGCATGCTCTCCACCTGCATGGCGACGCCGGAGGGATTGCAGTGCTTCATCACGGCGCAGGCAGGGACGTTGAGATACTTTAGAATACCAACGGCGTGGTGCATGTCCTCGATATTGGTCTGGGAGAGCCCGCTTTTGCCGGTCTTGAGGATTTCGTAGGCGCCGAGTACCAGGTTCTGACCGTCCGCCGGCCGGTAAAACGCGGCGGGTTGGTGCGGATTGGTGCCGTAGCGCAGGTCTTCGATTTTCTGATAGGACCGTCCCATTACATCGATGGCTGCCGGAAAATCGCCCTCGTTCCGACTGCGGTACATTCCTTTGAGGTCATCTGAAGGCATGGTCGAATTCTCCTCCTGCATCCGAATCGCGGTCCGAAAGTGTTGCGAGCAAAGCCCGGTGGGGTCCATCGCATCCATCGCAGGAATTCTGGGCCGGAAAACCAATAGGGACGCCCCACTTGCCCCCGTTGCCGAAAGCGGTAGGTTGCCAGACGGACACCGGAAAGTCAACGAAAGACAGTACTTGACTAAGACTCAGGGCATCTGGCGCCCGCGCATTTCTCGGAACATTTCCTGAAAAAGCTGGTATACTCTGTTGCACCCGATGGCGGGGTTCCCCAGAACGCAGAATCAGAGGAGGATTCCTTCGTGCGTTGTATTCCGGGCTTTGCAGTAGGACTCATTCTGACATTAGGATCACTCGCACAGGCACAAAACCCGCCTGCCCCCCCTTTCGTCCCGCCGGACCAGAAGGTCTATTACTACAATGGCGACATGAAGGTTGAGTTGGTAGTGGCATTGGACGAACTGGATGCCACTCCGCCCAAAGGCATTTCCACGCAAGGACTTAAATCTCTTCTTCCTGATGCGAGTCTTCGTACGGTAATGGGAGGGGAAAGCGTCCGGGTTAACTTTGGCAAGTCACCGGCAACGGTGGCTGGATTGGAATCGACCGCGCAAACTTTGCGTAGCGCGGGTTACGCAGTCCGGCCGGTGCTGTATGCGCCGGGTCAAACGGGTAATTCGGAGGCGGCCCAGGTCTTGACGCCGCAGTTCAGCATAAAGGTCGCGAGCGGTCATACCATCGAAGAAATCGCCGCTGCGCACGGTGTTACGATTGTGGAAGCGATTGATTTCAGCCCGAATACCTACGTGGTCGAGACGACAGACCCATCGCTCCTTGCGAGTTTGAATACAGCGAATGCGCTTTACGAATCGGGGGCCGCGGAATTTGCGACGCCGCTGCTGAAGCGGCAGATGCACAAGCGCTTGATCCCCGATGACTCGTTGTTCGGCAACCAATGGCATCTACGCAACACGGCGCAGGGCGCCGCGGGCGCGGGCGCTATCGCCGGGAACGACGTGAACATCGTGACGGCGTGGGACCAGGTGACGGGCGCGGGTGTCAACATCGCCGTGGTGGACGACGGCGTGGAAGCGACGCACTCGGACCTGGCCGCGAACGCACGAACGGACGTGGATATCGACCTGAACGGCGGCGATAACGATGCGTCTCCGGAAGGAGGCGACAGTCACGGGACCTCGGTGGCCGGTGTGGCGGCGGCGGTCGGGAAGAACGCGACGGGGGTGATCGGGGCAGGGTTTGAGGCGTCCATAATCGGCGTGCGGCTTCTGGGAGGTCCGGCGAACGATTTGCAGGAGGCCCAAGGGCTCGCCCACTTGATCAACCCAGTGTTAGAAACAGACCAGGTCTGGATCTCGAGTAACTCGTGGGGTCCGTTGGACAATGGCAGTACGTTGGAGACGTTTGGCCCGTTGACCAAAGCGGCGATTCAGAATGGCGCCATGAACGGCCGGGGCGGCCGTGGAATCATTTATACCTGGGCGGGCGGCAACGGCCGGCTCAACAGCGACTACGCGAACTTTGACGGCTACGCGTCGAGCCGGTATACGATCTGTGTGGGAGCATCCGGAGCGAACGGGGTGGTTTCGTTTTACAGCGAAAGCGGCGCGTCTTTGCTGGTGAACTCGCCGTCCGGTTGGGCCAATGCCGGCATCACGACGACGACGATTGGGAATGCGTATACGTCGAGCTTCGGGGGCACCTCCTCGGCAACACCGCTGGTGTCGGGGATTGTGGCGCTTATGTTGGAGGAGAATCCGTTCCTCGGCTGGCGGGATGTGCAACATATCCTGGCGGAAACGGCGACCCAAATCGACGCTGGCAATCCGGACTGGCAAACGAACGGGGCAGGCCTGACCTTCAATCACACCTACGGATACGGACGAGTCGATGCGACGGCCGCGGTGACCGCAGCTTCGACGTGGTACAACGTGCCCGCAGAGGCGACACCGTTGACCAATGCCGAAGCAGTCGCGACTGCGATCCCGGACAATACACCGGCGGGAGTTTCGCGCGGGCTGGCGGTTGCGGGCGCGGCGAACTTTGTGACGGAACATGTCGAGGTGGTGGCGAATGTGACGCACCCGTCGCGTGGTCAACTGAAGATCACGCTGACATCGCCGAGCGGCATGGTTTCGACTCTCGCGGCACAGCGCCCTTTTGACAGTAACGCGAATTTCAGTAGTTGGATTTTTACGTCTGTAGCCCATATGGGTGAAGACCCGAACGGTACGTGGACGCTCAACGTGTCCGACAATGGGGCCGGCAGCACCGGATCGCTGACAAGCTGGAACATCACGGTGCATGGCTATTTGTCCACGACCGACCAAGATGGGGACGGAATACCGGACACGACGGAAGGCCTGGAAGACGGGGACGGGGATGGGTTGCAGAATTACCAGGACACGGACAGCGACGGCGACACGCTCCTGGACGCGGATGAGTACACCGCGCCGGAAGGGCTCGACCCGGATGGGGACACCATCCCGAATTTCCTGGATACCGATTCGGATGACGATGGGTTTACGGATGAGTATGAGGACCTCGTGGGGACCAATCCGTACGATGCGGGTGATGTGCCGGCGATGTCGTTGCGCGGCTGGCCGGTGGCGATGGTGGCGTTACTGTTGGCGGGTCTCATCGTGTTGCGCCGGAATCAACGTTTGGCGCCGGTGCGGGTGAGGTAGCGGTAAAGAGGTGGTCCCGCCCCTTCAGACATTTCTCTGGAAGGTGACTTTTTCCAGGGGCTTCGCCCCTGGCTAGGGTTGCGTCACACCGTTGGTGTGAAGAGAAACCGTCGTTTGTGGCGTACGTTGCGGGCTCACCACGCCCGCGTGGATTGGGACCGCGTTTGTATACTTTTCCAACTCACTTTATGGAGTGCGGGGTATCGAGACAGCTTTGACCGGGCGGGCGTGCCTGCGGCCGTGCGCCAGGCAGAGATTCGGTCTGCTTCTTAGGTTTATCAGAACGGTCTAAACCTAAGCGGCCACGCCGCGGCGTGGCCGCACTCAATAGGTGCCATTTCTGGTTGCCGTTACACGGTCTCCCTCTATTTCTCCTCGGCCCGTTTCACGGGGGGTGGCGGCGGCGGGGTGGCGGCGGTGGCTTTGGCTTGGGCTCCGTCGCCGGTGGGTTTGCCGTTGCCTTCGGTGGCTTCGGTGGTGAGTTTGATGAGGGATTCGGGGAGTTCGACGCCGCCGATGTCGCGCATGACCTGGAGCATGGGCGGTAGAGTGCGGGCCATGCCCTGGATGAAGTTGGCCGTGTTGCTGCCGTTCTGGCCGCCCCCTTCCCAGACGATGACTTTGTCGAACTTGATGTTGGAGATGGCGGTGGCCGCTGTCTCGGCGAGGTTGTCGAGATGCTCGAGCATGAGCATCTGGAAGGCTTCGTGACTGCCGCCGCAGGATTCGACGATGCGCTTGAGTCCTTCTCCCTTCTTGGCGAGGATCTCATATTGGCCGCGGGCCTCGGCGTCGAGTTTGGCGAAGATGGCTTTGGCTTCACCTTCGGCCTCGATGCGGCGTTTCTCGGCTTCGGCCTCGGCCTCGACGATGGTCTGCGCCTTCTGCGCCTTGGCGGGGGCTTCTAGTTCGGCGCGACGCTGGGCTTCGACCAGTTCGGCCTCGGCGAGCGCGGCCTTGGCCATGGCCTTGTTTTGCGCTTCGAGCACGGCGGCCTCGGCTTCGCGGCGCTTGGTCTCACCGATCTGGTAGGCCTCGGCGCGCTTCACTTGCAACTCGGCTTCGGATGCGGCGATGGCGGCCTGGGACAGGTTTTCGCCCGTTACGGCCTCGGCTTCGGCTTGGGCGACCGAGACGCGGCGGTTGCGTTCCGATTCCTTTTCGCCGCGGATGGCGAGGGCTTCGGCCTCGGCCACGTTGGTACGCTTTTCACGTTCCGCGTTCTTGACCTGCACTTCCCGCTCGAAGGCGGCCTGCTGCTCGCCGACCTGTTGCTCTTTGTTCAATTCGGCGACGCGGACGGCCTGTTCGCGCTGGGCTTCGCGGATACCGATGTTGCGCTGTTTCGTGGCGCTGGCGACCTGGATCTCCTTGTCGCGTTCGGCCATGGCGACGCGGATTTCACCCTGCTTGACCTCGTCGGCCACGTCACCTCGGGCCTGCTGGACGGCCTGGGACGCGGCCTTCTGTCCGATGGCTTCGATGTAGCCGGACTCGTCAGTGATGTCGGTGATGTTCACGTTGATGAGCACAAGACCGATCTTGCGGAGTTCCGGTTCGAGGGAGTTCTGCACGGCGTGCAGGAACTTCTCGCGGTCGCGATTGATCTCTTCAATACTCATAGATGCGATCACCTGGCGCAATTGTCCGAAGATGATGTCTTCGGCCTGCTTCTTGATCTGCACCGTATTGAGGCCGAGGAGTCGGATGGCCGCATTTTGCATGAACTCGCGCTGCGTGCCGATGGCGACGGTGAAGACGCTGGGCACGTTGACGCGGATGTTCTCGACGGAGAGGGCGTCCTTGAGCGGTACTTCAATCTGTATGGGTTCCAGGCTCAGGTACGCGTGTTCCTGGAACAAGGGCCAGACAAAGGCCGCGCCGCCATGAATACATTTCGCGGAGTCGCCGGTGCGGACTTTACCGTAGATAACGAGGACGCGGTTGCTGGGGCAGCGTTTGTAGCGGCTGGCGATGAGCAGAATCAGGCTCATGAACCCGATACCGACCACGAGTACTGTTGCAATGAGAATCAGTGGGAGTTCCATGGCTAGTTCCCTTCAATGCTTTCGACGGGTTCCACCTGCAAGGTATTGGAGTCAATAATATCCACAACGACGACGGGCGTCCCGGTTGCGAGGGGCCCGCGTTTACTGCGCGCGTCATATTCCATGGTGCGGTCCTGCACGTTGACAAGCACCTTGCCCATACCGCTGTTCTCTTCGGGAATCGCGAGGTATACGGTGCCGTGACTGCCGAGGGCGCACTCGATGTAGACGTTGCCTTCGGAGCGGAGATTCGATAGCGCGCGCATGATCCACGCGACGATGTACATGGCGATGAGACCGGCGACGACGGCGATGGAGAGGCTCAGGATCGCGGAGAGACCGACACTGATCCCTCCCAAACCGCCGAGCCCGAAGAATGCGCAGGCGGCCGTCAACGCGCGAACGCTGAGCATGCGCAGGAACGGCGAACTGGCTTCGTGGGCGTGGCCATGACCGTGGGCGTCCAAATCGTGATCGCCGGACACGTCAATCGCGTCGCCTCCGGCGTCGGCGTGGCCCACATCGAGGTCTGCGTGTCCAACATCGAAGTCGTGGCCGAAGTCGAAACCGATGAGGGTCATGATGAATTGAATGACGAGAACCGTGGTCCCTGCCGCAAAGCAGACCAGATAGACGGTTTCCATACCGCAACCCCGCTTTCCCGAGGCAACCCGAGCCCCCGGATGTGCCGCCCGCAGCGGCGGCTTGTCGCAAGCATATGCACCTATGGCAAGGATAGTGTAAGCATACGGTGGCTGTCAATCGGGAGGACATGCCGATTTGCGGCACTTCCCGACAATCCTGTCATGACAACAAGTATGCGCATTGCTCGTTTTGTGGGCTTCCTGAAGGCAGGGCAAGTCGTCGGCGCGACCGGGGATGCAGGCTGGAAGCCTGCACCACAATGGGCGGCAGGGAAACCTGCACAATGCCCGGCAGGGAAACCTGCACAATGCCCGGCAGGGAAACCTGCACAAGTAGCAGGGAAGCCTGCACAAGGCGCGGGAGCCATGGTTCATTGAAGTTCGTTATAGCGCTCTCCGGTCAGCAGAACTGTTCGAGGAACCAGGCGCCGCGCATGAAGCCTTCTTCGCGGGTCTGGGTTTCGTCTTCGTGTTCGATGCTCATGACGCCGTCGTAGCCGTTGGCGCGGAGGTGGCTGACGTATTCGCCCCAGTTGATGTTGCCGAAACCGGGGATGACGTAGCGCCACCAGCCTTTGCCGTAGACGCCGACGCGGGCGCGTTTGGCCTTGTCGACGAGGGTGTCTTTGGCGTGGGTGTGGAAGATGCGTTCCTTGAACTGCGTCACAGGAATGAGATGATCGCATTCCTGGTGGTAGAGGTGGGATGGGTCGTAGTTGAGGCCGAAGTTCTTGTCCGGGATCGCCGCGAACATGGCTTCAAAGGTGTCGAGTCCCTGCAGGCAGGTTTCGAAATAGTTCTCCAGCGCGATGTTGACCTTCTTCTTGCGCGCGTGGGCGAGGATGGGTTTGAAGACTTTGGGCAGCACCTTCCGGATGGTGTCGGTCTTGGTCATGCCTTCGGCTGGGAAGCCCGCGAGGGTGCAGACGGTGTCAACGCCCAAGAGGGCGGCCGCGTCGATGACTTTGATGGTATGCGCCTGCACTGTCTTCGTGAGCTTCGGCTTGGTGATGTCGACGGTGTAGTACGCGAGACTGGTGATTTCCAGTCCGCGTTCGGCGAGGGCTTGGTTGATCTTGGCGGCCTTGGCCGCAGTCAGTTTCGCAGCATCGAAATGGGCGCAGCCGGGATGGGCGGCGATTTCCAGACAGGGAATCCCCGCGTCTTCGGCGAAGTCGAGGACGGGTTCCAGTTTTTCTTTCGCGAAGGGGACGGTCAGCATACCCACTTTCATTTCGGTTTTCCTTTTTGTTTCGTTCAAGCGAGGGCAAGCCCTCGCACTCCATATGGTGCTCGAACGCGTGTTCTAGCTGGACACCGCCGGTACGGGTTCCATTCGCAGTAGGACCTTCATGACGTCGCGCGCCGTGGCGCGGTTTAATGCGTCGATGCCATCGCCGATATCGTAGGTTTCGGTGACCATGGATTTAACTTCCACGTTGCCCAGGGCGAGCGCTTCCAGGGCGGGGCGGAAAGGCCCGCAGCGCGACCCGATCACTTTCACTTCGTTGATGACGGGGAGACTCATGTCGAGCGACGAAGCGCCGGCGACGGTGGTTTTCAGCACGATAGTCCCTTCGGGGCGGACCAGTTCCAGGGCGCGGGCGAATCCTTCGGAAGAACCGGTGGCTTCGACGACGATGTCGGCGCCGGGTTCGACGGGCTCGTCCTTATGCGCGGTGCGAATGTGCAGGCGGTTGAGCAGATCGAGTTTCCACGCGGTGCGCCCGACACAGACGAGTTTCTTGGTGCGTAGCCACAAGACCTGTGCGACAAGTTGGCCCAGCTTACCCGCGCCAAGCACGACGACGCGGTCGTTTGCCGAAATCTCAATCTGCTCGGTGATGCGGAATGCGGCGGCGGTGGGCTCCGTGAAGACGGCGACCTCATCCGGCATCCCCTCGGGAACAAGGTAGAGGTTTTCCTCCGGGATCGTAAGGTATTCCGCAAAAGCGCCGTTCCGGTTCAGGATGCCGAGTACGCTGCGGTTGAGGCAGTGGTGGGGCATGTCGAGCTTGCAGTAGTGGCAGGCATGGCAGACGCAATTGATCTCGCCCACGACGCGGCGGCCGAGAAGATGCTCGTTCTCACAGGCTTCAACCACGCCGACGAACTCGTGTCCGGGTACTCCGCGGAAGCCCATGTAACCGTGCAAGATTTCGAGGTCGGTGTTGCACACACCCGCGACGAGAACTCGCACAAGCGCCTCGCCCGGGCCCGGCTCCGGCTTTGACAAGTCCGCGACCGCGATTTCTTCGTCGAAAACCAATGCGCGCATGAGTACCTCCTGACGAACTCAGTTGAAAATCAGGCTACCTTCCGCCTCCTCGAACCGGCCCGCGGAATAGGCCCACACCGACCGCTCGTCGCGCACATTGCGGCGGGTGCGAATACAGTCGAGGGTCCAATCCACGCCGGTTTTCGGCACCACATCAAAATCGGTGAACGGAATAGCGAACTCCGCGGCCCAGCCGTTTGGATACGTTCTCGAAACCACGCGCCAGTCGCCGTTCCAGCCGGTGTCGTCGCCGCGGGCATCGGTTTGCGCGCCGGATGGATTCGTGGCGAACCGATAGACGGGCTTGCCGGGCGGACCGATGACCAGTTCGAAAGACTCCTCGGACGCGAGCGGTGCGTCGCGGGCGGTCATGTTGGAAACCATGGTGTCCATGCGCGCCTCGCGGGCGTATACACCGACGAACAAGGTGTCCTGCGTGCGGCACAGCCGGACCGTCGTCTGCGATTCCGCGAAGGCGTCGCTGTCGGGGCTGATGAAGCCTTCAATCTGCGCGGTCCTCGGCCAGCCCGCTTCCTTGAACGAGGCATCCAATTCGGGAGCTTCGTGGACCGTGGGGCAGATGGCCGCGGCCGGTTCCTTCAAGGCGAAGACGCGCACGTTGCGGAGCACGGCCGTGGTGTTGGCGGATTCTACCGTCAATCGCAGGTATCGCGCGCTTTGGGGCGTCTGGAGAATGGCGGGGCCGCGCACGCCGCTGACGCCGGAAAAGACGTTGCCAGGAACGGGTTCGATGAGCGGCTCCTCGTCCCCCATTTCCGCGGAAAACTGTTTTGACGCGACCGTGTCGAAATCGATGCGGTAAACCGGACCCGGACAATAGAGGAAATCGAAGTTGGCTTGCGTTCGCCCGGCGGAATCGGTGAACTCCGGCGTGGCGAGGACTTCGAAAAGACCGAAGCCGCGGGGTACGTTCATGTCGCGGTAGGGCAAAAGCGAGATCCCGAAGAGGATCCCCGAGGGCGGGAAAAGTCCCTGTTGCTCGATGGTCGCGATGATCTGATCCCGGCGTTCGGGTTCGTAGGACGGGTCCAATTCGGCATGTTCGCGGACGAGATCGACCATGTCTTTCATTACGGAGCGCCCGCCATCATCGGTGAACTTGGATTCGAGTTCGACCCATCGTGCGAGGTTATGGAAGTAAGCGTCGACGACTTCCGTTTCGACTTCATGTTTGGGGAGCGTCTTGCGAAAGCGTTTCAGCCAATCAGCGAACTGTTCATACGCGTCTTCCGGCCTGACGCCCGACAGTATTTGCCGGTTCAATTGGGTGGCCACGGCCGAGAGGACCTGATCGTGGGTCGGATTGGACAGGGATGAATGGAAGTAGCCGTTGAGTCCAGCTGGCCACGCGGAAGACGGCGCGCCTTCACGACCCTTCCTGGGCGGTGGCAGCGGCGCCGGGTCGGGCTCTGACGGGCCCGCGTTGAAGAGGCTTCCCCGGTTTTGCGCAAGCCTCAGAGTTCCCTCCTGTCCGGCGGAAGGTAGAGAAACGAGCAGCGCCAAGGCAGATACGAATGCGACGGCAAGTATCGGCATGAAAGCTCCTTCGGAATGCGGTGCACCGGAATGCCGTGCGGAAAATCGCGAGAAGGGGCCGCCGCACAGTCGCGACGGCCCCAGAATCAGATTCTAGGGGATTAGGCCCAGGTGATGGCCGTGGTCTTCTCGAACATGATGGACTGCTTCAGCATGGCGACGGCTTTCGTGAGGCCTTCCATGCGCGACATGAGCGAGTCTTCGTGCTCGATGGAAATGGCACCATCGTAGCCGACCATGCGCAGGGTGGAAACGAATTCGTTCCACCAGCTCTGCGGATGGCCATAACCGCAGGTGCGGAAGAGCCAGCTCCGGTTAATCTCGTCGCCATAGTGTTTGACGTCGAGCACGCCGTTGACCCGCGCGTTCTCCTCGTACACCTTCGAATCCTTGGCGTGGACGTGGAAGATGGCCTTACCCAAGGCGCGGACGGCTTCGATGGGCTCGATCCCCTGCCAGAAAAAGTGGCTGGGATCGAAGTTCGCGCCGAGGTTGTTGCCGCAAGCTTTGCGCAGCTTCAACACGGTCTCCGGGTTGTACACGACAAAACCGGGGTGCGCTTCGAACGCCACCTTTACACCGTTGTCCTCAGCGAACTTGGCCTGCTTCTTCCAGTACGGGATCACCTTTTTTTCCCACTGCCACTCCAGCGCTTCGAGGTAGTCCGGCGGCCAGGGGCAGGTCACCCAACTGGGCCGGGTGGCTTTTTCGTCCGAGCCGGGGCATCCGGAAAAGTCGTTGACCACCTTTACGCCGAGGAGTCCGGCGAGCTTGATCGTGTTGCTCTGCGTTTCGGCGTGTTTCTTCCCGATGGCGGGATTCGGATGCAGGCAGTTTCCGTGACAGCTCAGGGCGCTGATCTCGAGGCCTTCGCCCTTGAGCATGGCCTTCAGTTCTTCCCGCTTGGGTTTCGACGCGAGCAACTCTTTCAAATTGCAGTGCGCGTCGCCGGGGTAGTTGCCGGCGCCGAGTTCGACGGTCTGCACCTGCAAAGGACGAATGATATCCAAGACCTCTTTCAAGGACTTGTCGCTGAACATGACCGTTAACAGACCCAGTTTCATTGTGGCTCTCCTCCCTTTGTTTGACCACGGGGACACGGGGAACACATACTTCCAATCCCCGCGTCATCGAGGGTTATCTTCTCAGACCTTTTCCCACTTGCGCGATTTGTTGGATTTTTCCACGGCGGCCAGGACGCGCTGGCATGCGAGTCCATCTTCAAACGTGGGATATGTGACTTTCTTCCGGTTCAGTTGGGTCAGGAAATCGTAGACCTCGTGCGTGAAGAGGTGCTCGTAGCCGATGATGTGGGCGCTGGGCCACCAGGCTTCCGTGTAGGGGTGGCCGGGGTCGGTCGCGTGGACGCGGCGGAAGCCCTGGACATGCCCGGGATCGTCGCCGTTGTAGTAGTGGAAAACGTTCATCTCTTCCTGGTTCCAGAGCACGCTGCCCTTGCTGCCGTTCACCTCGATGCTGTTGTGGTTGCGGCGACCCGGGGCGAAGCGCGTGGCTTCAAAGGTCGCCAGCGCGCGCGAACCTTTGATCGTGCCGATGAAAATGGCCGCATCATCCACGTCAACTTTGCCCATCTTGCCGCGTTTCTTGTGGCCCGACTTGGCGGCGATGGTCGCGGCAGTGTCCGAGATGGGACGCTTCGTAACGAAGGTCCGCATGATGGACGACACGGAGTCGATGGGACCGACAAGGTTGTGGCACATATCAACGATATGGGCGCCGATGTCGCCCAAGGTGCCCGAACCGGCGGTCTTCTTCTGTAAGCGCCAGTTCAGGGGGAAGTCGGGGTCTACGATCCAGTCCTGCTGGTAGGCGGCGCGGAAGTGGTAGATCTCGCCGAGTTCACCGGACTGGATCATCTTCTTGATGGTGCCGATGGCCGGCACGAAGCGATAGGAAAACCCGCAGAGATTCTGCACGCCCGCCTTTTTGACAGCGGCGACCATGTCCTCGGCCTGTTTCAGGGTGTTGGCCAAGGGCTTTTCGCAGATGATGTGCTTGCCGGCCTTCGCGGCGGCGACAACCATCGGATGATGTTGATCTCCGGAAGCCGATACGTCGACCACGTCGATGTCTTCACGGGCGATGACGCGCTTCCAGTTCGTGTCCCACTCTTCCCAACCGAGCTTTTCGGCGGCGTCCTTTGTGTCGCTGTCGCTGCGCCCGCATATGACCTTCATGACCGGTTCAACGGGCAGGTCAAAAAAGCGCCCGACCTGCCGGAACGCATTGCTGTGGGCCTTGCCCATGAACTTCGTGCCAATCAAGGCGACGTTAACTTTCTTCTTGGCCATTCGACTCCCTCCTCCGCTTGTCTCAGGGTGCGTGATTGAACAATCGCCGCCCATTATATAACTGAGCGGGGAGATTGCCAACACCGAGGTGGGTCGGGGGAAACGCAGGACTGCGGATTGTCTGCCCGGTACCGGCACGATATACTCCGGTCGATGTTGAACGAATCTCTCTTCCGCCTGATTAACGGCATCTGGAAAAATCCGCTTCTCGATCGCATCATCCCGATCTTTTCCGATAAGGACCTGGTCCTCATTCCCGGCGCCGTGCTGGTGGGGATTCTGGTTTACTTCGGCGGAAAGCGCATGCGGCTGTGCCTGTTGGCGTTCATTCCCGCGCTCATACTTTCGGATAGCGGGTCGGCCGCGATTCTCAAGAATCTCTTTGGCATGCCCCGGCCGTATGTCGTGCTGGAAGATGTTCACCTTTGCCGGGGGTATGAGTGGACTCTTTCCCAACCTGACCTCTACGCGGACAGCGGCCCTATCTACGGGTTTCCTTCGTCCCATGCGGCCAATGCGGCTGCGGTTGCCGTGGTATTGGCAATCCTCAGCCGCAGGACGCTGCGGGCGACAGTGCCCTTGGCGTTGCTGATTGGCTACTCGCGCATCTACACCGGGAACCACTACCCAGGTGACGTGCTGGCCGGTTATCTCTGGGGGATTATGAGCGGGGGTGCTGCCGCGGGCCTCATGCTGCGGTTTGGGTCGCAGTATGCGGCGGATGGGCGGCGTCATGCGTCCTGGGCGGAGATTCATCCGGCGCGGCGCACCTTCTACCTCGTGCTGGGCGCGTGGACCTTGGGCAATTTCGCATTTGTCCACACGGGGCTCTTCGATCTCGCGGGCGATGAGGCGCAGTATTGGGTCTGGTCGCGGGAGTTGGCGTTGGGGTACTACAGCAAACCGCCCATGGTCGCGTATGTCATCGCCGCGTTCAGTTCGGCCGGCGGAAACGAGGCGTGGGCGATTCGTTCCGCGGCAGTCATCTTGTCGTCGCTGACGCTCGCGCTGATCTATGCGCTTACGTTGCGCATCACCAAGCGGGAGCGGACCTCGCTGCTGGCGGCGATGGTGGCGCTGGCGCTACCGGCGATGTGGGCGGGGTCGGCGATCATGACGGTGGATCCCCTGCTTTGTTTCGCGTGGGCGGCGGCGCTCTATGCTTTTCACCGCGCGGTGCAGGGTGAGCAGGGGTACTGGTGGGTGCTGGGCTTCGCCCTGGGGTTTGGAATGCTCGCCAAGTACACGATGATCCTGCTCGTACTCGCGCTGATCGTGTATCTCGTGGCGGTGGAGCGGGCGCATTTGCGGACGCGGGGACCGTATATCGCGTTTGCGGTTGCCATGCTCTGTATGAGCGGTGTTGCATACTGGAACTGGAGTCACGACTGGATTTCTCTGCGGCATACGGCCCGCATCGGCGCGGATGAAAGCGTGGACGCCGAAAGCGCGTTCGCGAACACCGCTGAATTGCTGGGAGCGCAATTGGGCGTAGCATCACCGTTCCTGTTTGGGCTTATGGTGTGGGCGGCCCTGGTGTGTATGAAGCGGCTCCGCCACGAACGTGATGCGGCGCTTCTCGCGATCGCGTTCTTCGTGGTGTTTTTCGCGTATGTGCTGATTGCCTTGACGCACTCGCCGGAGCCGAACTGGCCGGTGTGCGCGTACGTCACGGGCGCTCCCGCCCTGGCGTGGGTTTGGCGGGAACGGAATCGAACGCGCGGGTTTCAAACGCTCCTTATGGCGGGACTGGTTCTTGGCATCTTCATGGGGCTTGCCGTGCGAAGCACCGGACTCGTGTACCTGGCCGCTGGTCCCGCGTCCAAGCCGGGCCACGCGCAACTGGGCCCCTTCACCTTTGACGTGGACCGCGACCCCACGAACGCGTTGCAGGGCGGCCGCGAACTTGGGGCTGCGCTGACGGCGCACCGGGAATCGGGGTCTGACGAGAAGCCCTTCGTGTTCAGCGACCGGTATCAACTCGCGGTGTGGTCGGCGTTCTACACGAAGGGACGGCCCCGCGCGTACTGCATGAACGTCGGCGACCGCCGCATGAACCAGTACGACCTTTGGGGAGGATGGGACGAGTTGACGGATCGTGATGGTCTGTTTGTCACCGGAGGCGATCCGCTGAAGACGCAGATGTTCATCAACTACATGGTGAGCGAAGGTTATTTCGAAAGCGGGGAACTGCTGGAGATGGTCGAAGCGCGCCGGGGCGACATTGTGGTGCGCCGGTTTTCGATTTCACTGATGCACGGGTACACGGGCAAACCGTGGCCGGTGCCGGACACGTACTGAGATTTGGTAGCCGTGACATTGCTGCCGCCCGCACTTACAATGCGACGACACAATGGGAACTTCAGGGGAAACGCCATGACGCGATTGTTGGTTCGCTTTGATCTGTGTGTAGTCGTATGTATCGCTTCTTTCTTGTCGGCTGCGGCCAAGTCTCAGACTTTGCTTGATTCGGTGACGCGGCAACTCGATTTTCGCGCGCAACGGTCGAGCAGCGCGAATGAGGACCTCGCGAAGAACGGCGATGCACGGCCGATCCCGGCCGGGCAGGAACTGGTGCTTGCCGACCTGGAGGGGCCGGGCATCGTCACGCACATCTGGTGCACCATCGGCACGGAAGATTACTTCCACGGCCGATCGCATGTGCTGAAGGTTTATTACGACGGCGCGGAGCGGCCGAGCGTGCAGGTCCCGCTGGGGGATTTCTTCGGCATGGGCCATGCCGCGTGGGAGGATTACGAGTCCGCGGTAGCCGTGATCTCCTCCGAGGGCCGTGCGCGTACATGCTATTGGAAAATGCCCTTTAAGCAACACATCAAGATCGCCGTGGCCAACCAGGGCGAGCACGATACGGATTCGTTTTACTTTTACGTGGACTGGGAGAAGCATGAAAGTCTTCCCGAAGACACGGTGTATTTTCACGCCCAGTACCGGCAGGAGAATCCCACGGGTCCCGAGGATTTCGTGCTGCTCGACACGAAAGGGCACGGGCAGTACGTGGGCACCGTGTATTCGGCGCACATGACGGAGATCGGGTGGTTTGGCGAAGGGGATGACCGGTTCTACGTGGACGGTGAGGCGTATCCGTCGCTCAGCGGCACGGGCACGGAAGACTATTTCTGCGACGCGTGGGGATTCCGCAAGTTTGATACGCCGTACTTCGGCGTGTCGTTGTGGGACGGGTATTTCGCGGGCGACCGGGTGACCGCGTACCGGTGGCACTTGCCCGATCCGGTTCCCTTCCAAGAATCGCTGCGCGTGCAGATGGAAACGCGCGGGAGCGTCTTCTCGCGAAACGCGGAGCACCTGGGCCAGTTCCTGCCGCGGCAGGATTTCGTGAGCGCGGTGGCGTATTGGTACCAGTGGCCCGCGGTCGAGATTGCGGAGGATTTGCCGGCGGCGAAGGATCGCATCGCGCCGTACCGGATTGTCCCGGCCCAGGACCTGGAAGTGCGCGCGGATCCGGCGATGGGGCTTTCCAAAGGCGGCGAGGGCGTCCAGTACGCGGGGTTCACGCCGACGGGCACGGTATCGATCGATTTCACAGTGCCCGAAGACGGCCGCTACCAAATCAATGCGGTGATGAGCTACGGCTTCATCGGCGGCGTGTATCAGGCCGATCTCAACGGCGTGCCGATCGGGGGTCCCGTCGATTTCTGCCGGGAAGGACTGGACCCGGTGTGGACGCGGTTTGATGTCCATGACATGAAGGCGGGTGAAACGTATACGTTAACGTTTACCGGTCAGGGTCCGTCGCCCAACAAGCGGACCAGCACGCCGCCGATGCACGGGTTAGGGATGCGTTCGCTGATCCTGCTGCGTCTCGACGATCTTCCGGGTTTTGAGAAGACCCTTGAGGCGGAATTGGAAAGACGCAAGGCATCAGAAAACCCCACAGGACAATAAGAATGAAGGAACCGCCCATCTGGAATACCTCGGAAGCCGCCGCGTTTTCCGAAGAGAAGATGAAGAAGGTAAACCTGTACGAGTCGCACCGAATGTTTTGCGATGTGTATTGCCTCTTGCCGGGACAGTGCCAACGGTCGCACGTCCATAACGACGAGGATAAAGTCTATCACGCGCTAACGGGGACCTGCGACGTGCAGATCGAGGATGAAACGTATCCGTTGCCGCCGGGGCACGTGGCCGTGGCGCCGGCAGGCGTATACCACGGCATCGTCAACAACAGCGACGAACCGGCGACCGTGCTGGTCGTGATGGCGCCTCACCCCAAACTGCGACATGACACGTAACTTGGACGACACCGGAAGCTTTTATGAGGCCGTGTACCGGCTCGTGCGCGCGATCCCGCGTGGTCGCGTGATGACCTATGGCCAGATTGCGACGATCCTCGGGGCGCCGCGCGCGGCGCGGGCCGTGGGCTATGCGCTCCGGGCTTGCAAGAGTAAAGACATCCCTTGGCAGCGGGTCATCAACCATCGCGGGGCGATCAGCGGCCGCGGCGACATCGAACGTCCGCACCTGCAGCGGGTACTGCTGGAACGCGAAGGCGTCCGCTTCAACGCGGAGGATCGCTGCGACCTGAAGAAGCTTCGCTGGGAACCGCCGGACCCGGACGAATACGCGTACGCGGATCTGGACGATGCGGATCTTCCGTTTCGATGATTCGCGACGGGTTAAGCCCGTGCCGTTGGATGATACTTCGAGCGCAAATCCACATCGTGATGCGATCGCATCTTGACATCATCCAATTTGTGTGGGATACTTAACGTTATGAGAACCACACTCGTTATCGACGATGACTTGCTAGCGGCCGCGAAGAATTTGGCGCGTGCAAAGTCGGTTTCCGTCGGCCGGGTCCTTTCCGATCTGGCGCGTCGGGGGCTCCAGTCGACGAACCGGGTAAGTTCGGCAAGCAGTGGATTCCCGGTGTTCCGCGTTCCTCCCGATGCGGGTCCCATCACAAGTGACGATGTGAAGCAGGCCGAGGATGAACCGTGAGCGTCGCGCTGCTGGACGTGAATGTCCTCGTCGCACTCGCATGGCCCACTCACATTCATCATCGTGCCGCGCACCGGTGGTTTGATCACAATCATTCCAAGGGTTGGGCGACTTGCCCATTGACTCAGTGCGGCTTTGTCCGGGTTAGTTCCAACTCTAACGTCATTCGCGAAGCCGTTGAACCCCTCGAGGCTCTAGCGTTGCTGCAACAGATAGTGACGTTGAAGGGCCATACGTTTTGGCCAGACGCACTTCCGCTCATCGACGAACCAGTGCCCACTGACCTCTTGGCCGGGCATCGGCAGATTACGGACGCGTACCTCTTGGCGTTGGCGATTCACAATCAGGGAAAATTGGCAACCCTGGATCGCGGCATTGCCGCGTTACTGCCCGATACGAGTGCTTCCAAGAGCGCACTCGAACTCATACCGGCCGAGTTTCCGTGAAATAGCACCGGCGTAGCATTCGCCCGCTCAGACGTAATGTGCGCCTTAAAAAAACGAGGCCGCGCGATGACTGTCCGCACCTCCGCGAGGATGCCCGGCGGCTCCAAGGACGACGACGCGAACGGTACCCTCTCTCCCATGCGGCGTGCTAGAATGCCGCGGCTTTCCGATACACCTCCTTGGACCGAAAGGTTTCGTTTGTGCTGTACATCAACGCATTTCTCCTTTCCATTGTGGAAGGATTCACCGAGTTCCTGCCCATCAGCAGTACCGGTCATCTGATCATTGTCGAGTCCTTCCTGCGGCTTAGCGAGGATCCGAACTCGACCTTTCCGTTTTCCTTTATGGTCATCATTCAGTTGCCGGCAATCTTTGCGGTGGTCGTCTATTTCTGGCGGAAGTTGTGGCCATTCACCGGAGACGCGTCGCATCGTCAGATGACGGTCTTGTTGTGGTTTAACATTGCGGTTGCCGTGATTCCCGCGGTGGTGCTGGGGCTCATGTTCAACGACCTTATCGAAGAATACCTCGCGCATGAGATCCCGGTGGCCATCGCGCTCTTTGTTGGCGGCGTTATCCTGATCGCCATCGAACGCAGGCAATTGCCGGTACGATTTGAGACGGTTTACGACGTCACGATCACGACCGCCTTCGCTATCGGCTTCTTTCAGTGTCTCGCCATGTTGCCGGGCACGTCGCGCTCGGCGGCGACGATCATCGGCGCGATGCTGTTAGGGGCAAGCCGTCCGGCCGCGGCGGAGTTTTCGTTCTTTCTGGCCATCCCGACCATGTTCGGCGCGACCGTCCTTACGATTGCGAAAAGCGGATTGTCCTTTACCGGACCGCAGTGGGCGGCGATCGCGCTGGGTTCCGTGGTGTCGTTTGTGACGGCTTACGCCGCAGTGGCCTTCCTCATGCGCTATATTCAGCGGAACGATTTCAAGGCCTTCGGGTACTACCGCATCGCGCTCGCGGTGTTGGTCGTCATCTCCTACTATGCCTTCGGATAGCGCAACGCAAGACGGCAGCGTTTCCGTGTCTTGGTGGAAGGACGGGTATCTTGCCGGCCTTCTTCTGGTCTCGCTGGGCTTCGGTCTCGCGTTCATGGCACTCGGCGTGTACAAGCCGTGGCACCAGCGCATCGCGGGCGTTGACCCGGTCGGGTATTACGCTTACGCGCGATCGCTGCTTTTCGACCAGGACCTCCAGTTTGCAAACGAGTACCGGGCGCTGAATGCGAAGGCGACGTTCACCGAAGGGTTCCTCATGAATCCCGACGGCGCGCGAACGGCGACGGGGCACCTTCCCAACCTGTTTTCCATCGGCCCCGGCATATTGTGGACGCCCTTCGTTGGGATCGCGCACGGCGTGGCACTCATCACCGGCGAGGAAGCCGACGGATTCTCGCGGCCCTATCACACAGCGGTTTTCCTCGCGAACGCGTTTTACGGGCTGGCCGGGCTGGTCTGCACCTACCTTCTGCTGCGAACGTGGTTCTCGCAGGCGCACAGCGCGCTCGGGGCCTTCGCCGCCTGGACCTGCTCGCCCGCGCTCTACTACACCTACGGGCAGATCGCAATGGCGCACGCGGGCTCGTTCTTCTGCATCGCGCTCTTTCTGCTGCTCTGGGCGCGATTGCGCGAGCGCGACGCCCTGTGGCCGTGGGCGGTCATCGGCGCGGCGTTGGGGTTGGCGGCGCTGGTGCGTTGGCAGAATGCCGCGTTCGGCATTGTCCCGGCTATCGACCTTCTTTGGAACCGGCGCGTGCGGGGCGTCGCGCCCTTGGCGCTGTGCGCCGGAGCGTCCATTGTGGCGTTCGCGCCGCAGATGATCGCCTGGAAATTCCTCTACGGCTCGTTCTTCACAATCCCCCAGGGCGGCGCGTTCGTCGACTGGGGACGCCCGGACGTGATGAACACGCTGTTCTCGACGGCGTCAGGCTTGATCACCTGGACGCCGCTCTGCGCGGTGGCCATTGCGGGACTGTTCGTGTGGCGGCGAGAATACCGTCCGGTGTGGGTGGCGCTCGCGGCGGCCTTTGCGGTACAGCTCTATGTGAACTCCGTCGTGCCCGACGCGGGTTGGAGTTTCGGCATGCGGCGCATGGTGAATTGCACGCCCCTCTTCGCCGTCGGGATCGCTCAACTCGCGGCGCTGATACCGGGGCGATTGCGGTGGAACGTGGCGGTCGTGTTGGCCTTGGCATTCTGGAACTTCCTGTTCGTCTTGCAGTATTGCGGGTTCATCGACCGGTTCTACGTGGAGCGCGCGGCGCGGGAAAAGGCGGCGGAATTGAACGTGCCGGTTCAGGATCTGGTGAAGATGACCCAGTTGCCGAACGGCGAGGCCTTCGACCTGCGCGCATTCGCGAGCGAACACCGGTTTCCTCGTGGTAAAGAACTGACAGCACGACAGTTAACCACAGACAAACTCATCGTGTTTCGTTTCCTCGTCGAACGCGCGGCCTCCCCCGGAACGGAGGACGCGCCATAGCGCCGCAAACGGTTTTTCGCAGCCTTCCTTCGTGTGCTATCATTCGCCAAACTATCTACTTATCAGGCGTTCTGCCTTGGAAGGGGTTTTCGATGTCGCAGGAATTCAAACTCATCAGACCGAACTTTGTGCCGCCGCTGGACGAGGGGTATCGTCCGGCCGTGCTGGCGAACCGCGCGTTTCGCGCCGAAGTCGAGGCGTCCGGGGAGGGGGTTCCCTTGGTGCTGGGGCTGGAGCGGGCGGACGGGTCCGTATCGCGTTACGAGACGCAGGTATTTCCAGAGGGCCACGCACGGGCGCAAGCGAACCTGTTCTACGTGGAACGGCTGGTCAAGTTCCTGTTGTGGCAGCGCGGCGGCTGGAAGGTCTACGTGGGTGGGCCGCGCAGCATCGGCGAACACATCGCCACGGTATACGCCATGGGCGGCGCGCGGGAGTTCGACTTCAAGTTTATGGGTGAGGACGTGTACGAACACACGTTCACCGTGGTTCCATGCGACGTGTCGGACGTCCCGGCGGAAAACGAAACAACGCAGGCGCTTGGGCGTCATCTGGACGGATGCCGCATCGGGTTTGACCTGGGCGCATCGGATCGCAAGGTGTCGGCCGTCGTGAACGGCGAGGCAGTGTACAGCGAAGAGGTTGTGTGGGAGCCGCGCAAGCAGACGGATCCCGCGTACCACTACAACGGGATCATGACCGCGTTGAAAACGGCTGCGTCCAAGATGGACCGGGTCGATGCCATCGGCGGCAGCTCCGCGGGCGTGTACATCAACAACCGGCCCATGATCGCATCGCTGTTCCGGGGAATCCCGAAGGATCGCTTCGACGAGGTCCACAATCTGTTCCTGCGCATCCGCGACGAGATGGGTGTGCCGCTGGAAATCGTGAATGACGGCGAGGTCACCGCGCTCGCGGGGTCCATGTCGCTGGAAGACAACGGCGTGCTGGGGATCGCACTCGGGTCGAGCGAGGCGGGCGGCTATGTGACTATGGACGGCAACATCACGGGCTGGCTGAACGAATTGGCCTTCGCGCCGGTGGACTACAGTCCGGACGCGCCGAAGGACGAATGGTCCGGCGATGCGGGTGTGGGCGCGTTGTACTTCTCGCAGCAGTGCGTGTTCCGGTTGGCACCCAAGGCGGGAATCGAACTGCCGAAGGACGTGACCGACGCGGAAAAGCTCAAGGCCGTGCAGGAGAAGCTGGAAGCAGGCCACGAAGGCGCGACGGACATCTGGCGGAGCATGGGCATCTACATGGGGTATACCATCGCCCACTACGCGGACTTTTACGAACTCAAACACGTGCTGGTGTTGGGACGTTGCACGTCCGGCAAAGGCGGCGACTTGATCGTGAACGGCGCGAATGAAGTGTTGAATGCCGAGTTCCCCGAACTGGCGAAACGGATTGAAGTACAATTGCCGGACGAAAAGGCGCGCCGGGTCGGGCAGTCGATCGCAGCGGCAAGTCTGCCGGCGATATAGGAAAGAACACGGACTTGCACGGACGGGCACGGACGAAGAGAAGAAATAGCAACCGCCTCGATCGAACTGGCGGATAGGAGAGGACGAATGAAGTTTACGTTGGAAGGCGCACAGGTATTTGTGCCCGATCATTTGCCGGTTGAGGAGGCGCTCAGCCGGACCACCCATATCGCCATCGGCGCGCATCAGGACGACCTGGAGATCATGGCGTACGACGGCATCATCAAGTGCTTTCAGCAGGAAGACAAGTGGTACTGCGGCGTCGTGGTGACGGACGGGAGCGGCTCGCCGCGCGACGATGTGTACAAGGATTACACCGACGACGAAATGCGGGTCGTGCGGGTGAAGGAGCAATTCAAGGCGGCGGTGGTCGGTGAGTACTCCGCGCAAGTCATGCTCGATTACCCGAGCAAAGCGGTGAAGGATGGCTCTGACAAGCGGCCGGTCGAAGACATCGTGAAAATCCTTCGCGCGACGCGACCGGAGGTGGTGTATACGCACAACCTCACCGACAAGCACGACACGCATATCGGCGTGACCTTGAAAGTCATCGAAGCGATCCGGAGTCTGCCCGCCCCGGAACGTCCGCAGGCCTTGTATGGTTGCGAAGTGTGGCGGGATCTGGACTGGATGGTGGACACGGACAAAGTAGCCTTTGACTGTTCAGCCCACGAAAACTTGCAGGCGGCGCTGTTGGGCGTCTTCGACTCGCAGATCGCAGGCGGCAAGCGGTACGACCTGGCAACCCTGGGCCGGCGCCGCGCCCATGCCACGTACCACGCGTCGCACGCCACGGACGTAACCACGGGGATCAGTTTTGCCATGGACCTAACCCCGCTCATTGACGATGCGGAGCGGGATGTGGCGGACTTCGCGCAGGAACTGATTCGGCGTTTCGCGAGCGACGTGGCGGTGCGCATCGGCAAGCTTCGCTAAACCAGAGGGCAAGAAATGTGGACTCGCACGACCGTGGCTTGCGAACGACCTTTATGTTGAGCGAGTTTCACGGTTCGTGCGCGAAGGCGATTAAGATGGGTTCCCGCTTTCGCGGGAATGACGGCGTGGGGGGGTTGCAGAATGCCTCGCTCTATCCGTCATTCCCGCGAAGGCGGGAATCCAGTGCAACGTCCGGCACTTCCGGGGATCCCCGAAAGCGACGTCTGATCAAACAATGGCGTATCGCCGTGCTGACACTTGCGTTCGCAATCGGCGTCCTCTCTTCCACAGGTTGCTCGCCTGAGGCGGCAGTTGAAAATCCGGCCAGGCACGGCATCATCTCCATGTCGCCAAATATCACGGAGACCCTCTTCGCCCTAGGGCAGGGCGATCGCATCATCGCGGTGACTGCGTATTGCGATTATCCGCCGGAAGTGGAATCGCTGCCGGATGTGGGCGGATACATCGATCCCAATCTCGAAAGAATCACAATGCTCGATCCCGGGCTGATCATCCTTCCGGGCAAGCATGAGAAGGTTGCCGCACTCGCGAAGCAGAACGGATTCCCCGTGCTCCACGCGCATATGGATAGTCTCGCCACGATTCACGACGGCATTACCCGGATCGGAGAAGCGCTGGAGTGTCCGGACGAAGCAACGGCGCTGTGGAATCAGATCCAAAGCGAGTTGGATGCGATACGCGCGGCAGTCGAAGGACAGCCGAGGCCGAAGGTCCTGTTGATCAATACGCGGTCGAACCATGACCTGAACAACCTCTTCACGGTGGGCAGCAAATCGTTTCTCTCCGAGATGCTGGACGTGGCCGGCGGCGAGAATCTCTTTGGCGATGAAACGGTGGACTATTTCGAGGCCTCCAAGGAATCGGTGGTCGTGCGTGCACCCGACGTAATCATCGAGTGTCATGCGGGCGAAGGGCTCTCGCAAGAGGAGTTGCAACAGTATCGCGACGACTGGAACGCGCTGCCGTCGTTGCCTGCTGTCGAGTCGGAGCGTATCTACTTGTTTGAGGAGTCCTACGCGTTGCGGCCCGGACCGCGCATAGCATTGATCGCCGCGCAGTTCGCGCGCTGGTTGCATCCCGACATTGAGATCCCCGCGCCATGACGCGCGTGTTGCGCTCGGAGAATGTGACCTTCGCCTATGAACCGGGAACGGACGTGATCTCCGGCGTCGGCGCGTCCGTGGAGAGCGGGACGATCACGGGGCTCGTCGGGCCGAATGGTTCAGGGAAGAGCACGTTGCTGCGCGTTTTGGCGGGATTGCTGCGGCCGCGATCGGGAAGCATTCTCATCGACGAGCGGCCGTTGAGCGTCGTATCAAACCGCGAACGGGCGCGCATCATGGGGTTTCTGCCGCAAGCGGTGAATCCGGTGTTCTCGCTGAACGTGTTCGAGGTGGTATGCCTGGGACGCTATCCGCATCTTGGCGCGTTGGGCGCATTGCTGCCCCACGACCGGACTGTGGCGCACCGCTGTTTGCGCGATACCGGCACCGAGGATCTGCACAACCGCAATTTCATGTCCCTGTCCGGCGGTGAACGTCAGCGGGTGTTGCTGGCGAGCGTGCTGGCGCAGGAGCCGGACCTGTTGTTGCTGGACGAACCGACCTCGTCGCTGGACATCCATCATCAGATCGAGATTTTCGCGCTGCTGCGGCGGCTGGCGTCGGAAGGCTACGGCATCGGCGTCGTCACGCACGACCTTAATCTTGCAGCGCGATTCTGCGATCGATTGTATCTGTTGTCGCACTTGTCGACCGGCCTCATCGCTTCCGGTGAACCGGGTGCGGTGCTGACCGAGGAACTACTGTCGAAGGCCTACGACGCGCCCATTCGCGTGTGCCGCCATCCCCTGACGGGCGCGCCGCTGATCACGGCGGAGGAACCTGCGGAGTCAGCGCCATGACGAGAAGTACACGCAGATGGCTGACCGTCGCGGTGGCGCTGGGCTCCGTCGTGCTCATGACGGCCAGTCTGCTCATCGGCACGGAAACCCTGAGCGTCGGGCGCATTGTTGCGGAATGGCGCGCGGGAGAAGCGATCAACGACTCGCCCGCGCTGAGCATCCTGTTCAACCAACGCATGCCGCGCACGCTGGTGGCGCTGATCGTCGGGTGCGGTCTGACCATTGCGGGATGTTCCTTTCAGGCCTTGTTGCGGAATCCACTCGCGACGCCGTACACCTTGGGCATTGACAGCTTCGGGGCCTTCGGGGCCTACGCGGCAACGATCTTCGGATCGGCAGCGGGCTGGACGGCATTTGAGATCGCGGGCTTCTCCCATGTGCAGGCCTCGGCCTTCGCCTTCGCCACCTTCGACGTGCTGCTGATTTACGGCATGGCGACGCGCAAGACCCGCATGGCGCCGTCGGTGTTGTTGCTCGCGGGCGTGACGCTGGGTCTGCTCGCGGGGTCCGGCATTCTGTTCCTGCGCTACCTCGCCCGTCCGGAGCAATTGGTCAACATGGACCGCTGGCTCATGGGCGGCGTCGACGTGATCGGCTACGAGCCCGTGCTGACGCTGCTCATCGGCGTGGTGCCGTGCTCGATCGTTTTGCTGGCGCAGGCGCCGAAGTTCGACCAGCTCGGGTTTGGCGAGGAGATGGCGGCCGGCCGCGGCGTGAACGTGCGGCGTCTGCAACTGACGACGTTCCTCGTGTGCTCGCTCATGACCGGGATCATCGTGTCCAAAGTGGGCCCCATCGGGTTCGTCGGGCTCATCGTCCCCCACGCGGTACGGTCGATCACCGGGTCGCGCCATCGCGTGCTCATGCCCGTGAGTATGATCGCGGGCGGGGCGTTTCTCTGCGCCTGCGATATCATCGCGCGGAAGTTTATGACGGGAGAGACGCCGATAGGGATTATCACGTCGCTGATTGGGGCACCGTTCTTTTTGTATTTGTTGACGAGAAGGCGGTTTACGGATTGGGAGACGTAGGGAATACGGACCTACACGGACCTACACGGACCTACACGGACCTACACGGGCAGACACGGACAGACACGGGCAGACACGGGCAGACACGGTCGGTGATCTCGCGAGGAACCGCGTCGCCGTGTGCGATGGACGGCGAATTGAATTCCCCTATTCTTTCCGCTTCTTCCGTCGCCGTTCGGTGCGGATGCGGTAGAGGCGTTCTGAGAAGCCGCCTTCTTCGGTGAAGGTCTCGCCCTGGGAGTCGACCTGGCGTTTGAGGAGGTAGCTGGCGAGGTTGATGAGGGATAGGGCGGCGTTCGCGGCGAGGATCGCGGAGGGCGGGGTGGAAGAACACGGACGTACATGGACCGACGCGGACGCACACGGACGTGGGGACTCCACTTGATCCGATTTGTTCTTTCCGTCCGTGTTGGTCTGTGTGGGTCCGTGTAGGTCCGTGCGGTGGAACTTCAGTTCGTCGGCCACCCAGGCCTGCACCTCCTGGAGTGTGGCACAGCGCCGCTTCTTGAAGCGCTGCAACGCCGGATGATCCGGCGGGTACTCGGGTAGACCCCGCTGCCGGAGGAAATCTTCGTAATCATCGTGCAGTTCTTCCAAACTGCCACGCGCAATGTTGGTCAGAAACATCTCTGACTTTTTCGATGTGGCGGAATCGATGCTGCCTTCGGCGATGTTTTGCACGCCAGAGCGCGCGGCTTGGACCATTTGATCGTGGGTGCGACCTCGTTTCTCAAGGTACAACTCGCAGAAACGAAATGTTACGTCGTAGATCAACCGGGCGACTTGGAAGGACTTGAGGCTCCGGTAACCTCCATGGTTGGGGATGAGTTTCTCGTCGTCGGACATGACAATCCCTCTATGGCTATGACAAAGCCAAATCGCGAAAATCAGATTAAATTCATCCGGCGTGCTGAATCAATCAGCGCCACTCCAATCCTACACTCACATTGATTTCCCTTCTCCTCCCCCGTACCATATGGGGCTATTCTGTTTGCCGGGGCTCTCTCGTGCGCATACTTCTTGTCCCTGTGATGAAACGCGTTTCGGGTATTGGGGATTAGAAGTATTGCAGCGAAGAGCCGGGGCGCGGTTGGACCGCAACGTGGAGCATTCATGAGACGCAATATCGTACATATGGGCGCGGGGAGTCTGAGCTACGAGATCCGGGAGATCGTGGCGGTGGCCCGGCAGATCCGCGCCATGGGCATGGAAATCACCTGGGAGAACATCGGCGATCCGGTCCAGAAGGGCGAGAAGGTCGCGCCGTGGATTCGCGAGATCGTGCATGACCTCGTAGAGCAGCACGATTCCTGGGCGTACTGCGATTCGGCGGGCGTGCCGGCGACGCGGGAGTTTCTGGCGTCCAACGTGAATGTGCGCAAAGGCGGAGTCCAGATTAGTTCCGACGACATCATGTTCTTCAACGGACTCGGCGACGCGGTGAGCAAGGTGTACGGTTTCCTGCGGCGCGAGGCGCGTGTGTTGGGGCCTTCCCCCGCGTACAGCACGCACTCGTCGGCGGAGGCGGCACACTCCGGCTACAACCATGTCACGTACAACCTCGATCCGTACAATGGCTGGTTGCCGGACGTCGAGGACATCCGCAACAAGGTAAAGTACAACGACTCCATCGCGGGCATCCTGATTCTGTCGCCGGACAATCCGACGGGCGCGGTGTATCCTCGTGAGATGCTCGAGGAAATCGCTGGGATCGCGCGCGAGTACAAGCTGTTCATGATCACGGACGAGATCTACGTCCACATCGTATACAACGGTAGTCCCCGGATGCATATGAGCGAGTGGATTGGCGACGTGCCGGCGCTCGCGATGCGCGGCATCAGCAAGGAATACCCCTGGCCGGGTTCGCGCTGCGGCTGGCTGGAAGTGTTGAACAAGGACAAGGACGAGAACTTCGCGACCTATGTGAACAGCCTGCTCGCGGCGAAACGGTTGGAGGTTTCGTCCACCACGATGCCGCAGATGTCCATTCCGCGCGTTATGGGCGATGCGCGGTATCTCGATCACTTGAGCACGCGCGAAGCACTGTTTGATGGGCGCGCCGACGAGGCCATGAAGGCGTTCGAAGGCTGCGACGCGGTTATCACGAACAAGCCGGGCGGCGCGTTCTATTTTACGGTAATGTTCAAGGACGGTGTGCTGAACCAACAGCAGACGCTTCCCATCGACAACCCGAAGATCAAGGCGCGCATCGAGGAACTGGTCAAGAACGTGGCGCCGGACAAGCGGTTCGTCTACTACCTCATGGGCGCGACGGGAATCGTGGTCGTGCCGTTGACGGGGTTCCAGTGCGACCACGACGGGTTCCGCATGACGCTGCTGGAGTCGGACGACACGAAGCGCGCCTGGATCTTGAAAACCCTGCGCGACGCCATCGACACGTACATCGCTTCTTGAAGTACATCCCCCTTGATCCCCCTTCGAAGGGGGAGTTGTGCTCCGCGCCGTAATCGGCACGCACGGGGGCTAACGTGACCATCGACGACGCGGGATCGTCCGTTTCGCAATGCGTCGCATTGCGGTTGCCTGCGTCGCTGGCTTTGAAGCCGAATCAGCCGCTGCCTGATCCACAACCTTGGGCTCGCCAAATTCCCCCTTCGAAGGGGGACAAAGGGGGATGTTTCTTCGTCGCGCGACGGCATTGGCGGTTTGTGGTTGGCGGCGAGAAGGAGCAAAAGCCGGCGCGGCCGATTGATTTCGCCGAGGCTTCGCCGTAGCATCTTCGATTGTGGGCGAGGCGGCTGAAGAGAAGCGAGCACGGAGGGGCGAAATCGCGCTGTGGATGGGCGCGGCGCTCGTGGTCCGGCTTGTGTTTCTCGCGTTGTCGCCGCGGGCCCTTGATTCGGCGGACTCCATCCGCTACCTGGAAGTGGCGAAGCTGCTTCGCGAAGGCAGCATCTTTGATTTCGATACGCGCATTCCCCTCCTCTACCCCACGCTGACGGCCCTGGCGAACCTTGTTATCCCCGATCTGGAATGGGCGGCGATTGGCGTGTCGTTGGGCGCGTCGGTATTGCTGATATGGCCGGTGATCCGGCTGTCCGATTCCATGCATGGACGTTCGACCGCGCGCATCGCGGCGCTATCCGTCTGCCTGTGGCCGTGGCTGGTCGATTACGGGTGCCGCGTCGCGCCGGAAGCGCTCATGTCGGTGTTGTGGTTCGGCGCGCTGTGGGCGTTGGCGCAGACGGTTCGGCGTGGCGGGTTTTGGCCGTATGTCGCGGCATTCCTATGCCTCGGACTGCACCTCACTCGCCCCGAGGGCATGTTGTTGTGGGCGGCCGCGCCCTTCGTCGCCCTCATTCTTCGCGAGCCCAAACGCGATGCGCGAGCCCTGCGGTTGATTCCGTTTGTTGTCACCAGCGTGGTTCTGTTGGGGGCATACGCGCTCTATATGCGGTTGGTCACAGGCGCGGCCATCGTGTCGTCGCGCGCTGGCACGGCCTCCCTGCGATTCGCGCTGGTCGATCAGGGCGCAGCGACGGCGAGAGCCTTCCTTGCGCTGTTCGGCGAAGTGCTTCCCGTCATGCTGGGGCCCTTGCTGCTGGCGTTCGCGGGCGCGGGACTGTTCATGGCCTCGGAACGCAAACGGGATCTTCGACTGGAATTGATGATCCTGGCTTTCGCGGCGGCACAGTTTGTCCTTGCGGGACTGAGTACCTTTGCGGAACCGCGGTACGTGATGAACGTGGCCATTGCGTTGACGCTGTGGTCCGCGCGCGGCATTGCGCTCACCGGCGCGCGCGCCTCGGCCTTACCGCGCGGCGCGTGGTTGCGCCGGGTACCTGCGGCGGTGTTGATTGCGATGTTCAGTTTTGGTCTGGCGGTCAATATCGTTCCGCCGCTCCTGGGCCGCATGTCGTATCAGCCGGTGGAGTACAAGATCGCGGGCGCGTGGATGAAGGAGCACCTTGAACCGGGATTAATCCTCTGCCGCAAACCGCAGGTGGGATTCTACGCGGACATGCCGACCACGGGCCCCGCGCCGAATGAGTCGGTCGTGGAAGTGATTCAACGCGCGCGGGATGCTGGAGCGCGGTACCTCGTCGTGGATGAGCGGTATACGGCGCAAATGGTGCCAAGTCTGGAGGCGCTGTTGGACCCCGCGACGGTGCCGGAAGGATTGCGCTTGCTGAAGGCGGATTTGTCGCCGTACGCGGAGGCGCGGATTGTGATTTACGCGGTGTTGCCGCGGTGAGCTATGGACGATATGGACGGATAGGAGTGAAACTGCTGCGAGGTGATCGCGATTATTCGGTGAGTTTCGGAGGCGCGGGCTTAGGATTCGTTCGCCGATGACGGCTGCTGCTATGCACCGCACATCCGGCGACCGTCGCACGCTCGTGGTTCACACCGGTGGGATTGGTGACTTTTTGCTCTTTTGTCCTTCCCTTCTTCGGCTTCGGGAAGAAGGTCCGGTTACGCTCGCGGGGTTCCGCGACCGGCTGAATCTTGCCGTCGTGACGGGGATTGCGGAGGATGCGTTGGACCTGGATGACACGGGATTCGAGTCGGTGTTTTCCGAACCCAATGCGATTTTGCAGCGCTTTCTCGCGCGATTCGACCGGGCGGTGGTGTGGATGAATGACGACGGCGCGATTGCACGCGCGTTTGAAGCCTGCGGTGTTGGCGATTTGCGTGTGTTCCCGGGTCTCCCACCGGAGGGCTGGACGCGGCATGCGTCGGCGTATTACGCAGAGCAATTGGGACTCGGTGCATTGCCGCCGTTTCGACTCCCTATCGAGGCATCAGAGACTCCGCATGACGTGTTGATTCATCCCGGCAGCGGAGGAAAGAAGAAGAACTGGCCTATGGAGCGTTTTGCCGAAGTCGCAGCGCGGCTGACGCAGCTTGGCAGGAACGTTGCGTGGATTCGCGGGCCGGCGGAGGAATCGATACGGATCCCTCCTGGAGCGAACCTGATCGAGACGCCGTCATTGGTAACGCTGGCGCGTGATCTGGCAGCTACGCGGTTGTACGTGGGGAACGACAGCGGGGTCACGCACCTCGCGGCGGCATGCGGATGCCGGACGGTGGCGGTCTTCGGGCCGACGGACCCGGCGGTCTGGGCGCCGCGCGGGGAGCACGTGACGGTGGTTCATGGCGACCCGTGGCCGGGGATCGGGGATGTTATGGACGGTATGGGCGATATGGACCGGATGGACAGCGCCGGGTAGTTCTCAGAAAACGAAACCGATTGTCAGGGGATGCCGCGCTCGGCGAGCGCGGCAGTACGAGTTCAACGCGTTCCCGTCAGTTGGCGTTGGCGGCTTCGACGGCGGGGCGCCAGTACTCGACCGACTCCTTGAGATCCTGCACGACGGTGTAGTCGCTGGGCCAGCGTTCGCGGTGGCTGATCTCCAGTAGGAGCGTGCATTTCTCGATGCCGGCGTCGCGCATGGTCGCCAGGATCTCCGAGGGGATAATCTTGCCGCGTTCGTTGTACTGCGCGGTGAAGGGGTAGTGCCCCCCTTTTTCACGGAGGCTTTGCTTGATGTGGATGCAGGGCGATTCCTTGCCAAAAGCCCGAATCCAGGCATGGGGGTCGGTGTCGTCGGGGTCGGTGGACTGGAGGTCGCCGTGGTCCACGTCGAGGCAGAGCAACATGGGGATGGCGAATCCTTCCGCGCAACGGTCCATGATGTCCCGCGTGGCCGGGATCGTTTCGGCTACTTCGCGGGGAATCGACATGGGCTCGAAAATCATGTAATCGAAACCGATCTCCGCGCCGTATTCGGATAGTTCCCGCCAGGCGTTAACGGCCTGTTGAATGCGCCGCTCCCGAATGGCGGGATCCGCATTGTCGCGGACCGACATGATTCCAAAATGGCTCCCTCCCCCTTCGGCGCCAAGGTCGCGGGAGAGGCGGAAGAAACGCTTGAACCAATCGGTCCAGACCTGTTGTATCTCCGGGTTCGGATGCATAAGATGATTCACGCGCGTAAAGGCTGACGTAAAAGTCGTCTGCACGCGAATGGATTTCCTGGCGCAGAGATCCCGGATGATTTCCGCTTCCCGCCGGACGACGTCTTCGGGCAAGAACGGGTTGAGCAGATCCGCCGTGAATTGGACGTTGCCAAGGCCCAGTTCGTCCGCCACAACCGCAACCCAATCATCGGGTTCGGGAAAACGGTTGATGGCGAAGCCGGTATTGATGCCGAGGGTAACGTGCATGGGAGATTCCTGTGTAATCGCGGCGAATTCAGTTCATGCTGTAGCGGTCGGCAGGTTGTAGCATATGTACTTGGCGCAAGTAAACCGGCGGATATTCGTTTGACACGGGCGGTATCCAGGGCGTAGTATTTGATATTGTATTATCATTAACATCCCCCGATGGAGTAGGTCGATGGTTACGATGAGCGATTGCCGGCGGCGGCTGGGGCCCGGCGTGGAGTTCTATTGCGAGAAGTTCCACGCGCCCGAGGGGGTCCAGATGGCGCTGTGGGGTCCCAGCGGGTGCGGGAAGAGCACGATGCTCAACCTCATCACGGGATTGTTGCGTCCGGACGCGGGCCGTATCGAGGTGGACGGTACCGAAACGACGAAACTGCGGAGCGGCCAATTGGACCGGTTCCGGGGAGAGCGGTTTGGATTCGTCTTTCAGACGTTCAATCTGCTCGGACCGTTTACGGCGCTGCAGAACGTGATGCTCGGCATGCGGTTCGCCGACACCCGGCCGCCTGGAGAGTGGCGGCCACACGCAAAAGAGTTGCTGGAACGCGTGGGCCTGGCGCACCGGATGCATAGCAAGCCTACGACCATGAGCGTAGGTGAACGGCAGCGGGTCGCCATCGCGCGGGCGCTTGCGAACAAGCAGAGAATCGTCGTGGCCGACGAGCCGACGGGGAGTCTGGATCCCAAAACATCGAAAGCGGTCATGGATCTCCTCCTGGAGTTGTGCGCGGAGGAAAAGTTGACGCTCCTGCTGGTCACCCATGACGCGGGGATTGCCGAGCGGCTTCCAGAACAGTTCGACTGCACGGGGCTTGCCCGGGAGGTGCAGTCATGACGATCTGGCATATCGCGTGGAATTATCTCTGGAACCGGAAGCTAACGACGATCCTCACGATCGTTTCCGTGGCTTTGGGTGTGGGGCTTATTACGTCGGTCCTGCTGTTACGCGACGAAACGGAACGGCGTTTCGTCGAGGAAGGGCAGGCCTTTGATGTCGCCATTGGCGCGAAGGGCAGCACCCAGCAACTCGTGCTAAGCACGGTGTATTTCATCGGACAACCGGCCGGCAACATTTCGTACGAGAGTTACGAGCAGGTCAAGAACGACCCGCAAGTGGAAGCTGCCTTCCCCATCGCCATGGGCGATTCATTCCAGGGATATCGCATCGTGGGGACGACCGTCGAATTGTTCCAGCACGACTGGACTAATCGGATAACGGGCGAGCCGCGGGATACCTACCAACTGGCGGATGGCCGGTATTTTGAGGAATCGCTGGAGGCCGTCATTGGCAGTGAGGTCGCGGCATCGGCTGGCCTGTCCGTGGGCGATACCTTTGTCAGTACCCACGGACTCACCCAATTTGAGGGCGTAGAAGCGCATGGCGACACACCGTATACGGTCGTCGGCGTAATGAAACCTTCCGGGACCCCGAACGACCGGGTCATCTTTTGTTCACTCGATTCCATCTGGCACGTGCACGAGCACGAGTACGGCACGCCGAGCCTGACGGGCGGGGTGTCGGTCACCGAACTGGCTTCGGGGGCCGTTGCGGAAGAGACGCATGCCGAAGACGAGGCGCACGAGGCAGAGCATGGTCATGAGGAGGCGGAACACGCCCATGAAGATGAAGACCATGAGCATCACGACAAGGAGGTCACGTCTGTCCTCGTGGTGCTTGAAAGCCCGGCCATGCGTTTCGAGTTCATTCGGCGCGTGCTCACGGACTTTCCAAACGTCGTGGCGGCGAATCCAGTCCAGGAGATTCAGGACTTGTATAACCAGTTGCTCGGAACGGCGCGCCAGGTTCTGCTCGCCATCGGATATCTGGTTGTCATTATTTCGTCGATCTCGATTTTGATTGGACTCTATCTCTCCATCATCCAGCGGAAGCGGGACCTGGCCATCATGCGGGCCCTCGGCGCGGCGGCCGGCGAGATCATGGGTGCGGTGCTTATCGAAGCATTTTGGGTGACGCTGTTGGGCATTGCCTCGGGGTGGGTCGTGGGCACGGGCCTGACGTATGTGTTGAGCGGATACCTCACCGAACGGTTCGGGTTTGCCATATCCGTGTTTCGCCCGAGCCCCGATATGGTGTCGGCCTATTCCGCGGTGCTGCTCATGGGGATGTTCGCGGGAATCGTCCCGGCGTTTCAGGCCTACCGGACGGATATCGCAAGAGACCTCGCGGAACCGTAACCACTGAATCGAGAGTGTGTTGTACATGCCCTGGCCACGATCTCGCAGCGCCCCCGGCTCGCAGATCGGGGGTTGGCAATTGCCCGCCGGAAATATGCTATAGTATCGGGCGGTTTTGGCAACTGGAGGTTCATTTTGTGAGACGTCGTGTAGTCAGAGATCTGGGTACGATCATCGGCGTGGTTGTGATTCTCGCCGGTGTGGTTGGCGTGAATTTTTACATGCGCCTCGAAGGCCTGCAGGAAAAGTACGACCAGATTCGCCGGTCCTACGAACAGCAGGCGGTCCAAAAAGGCACGGAACTGCTCGACTGGGAGTTGTTGCGCAAGACCAAGGGTTCGCTATATAGCGGGCCAACCTTTGACGAGGAGTTGAAAGCCATCGCGGGGCAGAGCGTGAACCTGATGGGGTTCATGACGCCCATCGACGAGTTCCGCGACGCCACCCATTTCATGTTGCTCCGGTTGCCCATCGAATGCTATTTCTGCAACGCTCCCCCCATGCGGGACGTCATGCTGGTTCGGATGGCCGAAGGCCAGTGGGTCAACATGGTGGAAGAGCCGGTACTCATGTCGGGCACGCTTAAACTCAGTGCCGGCGGTGACGAGAAGTTCTTCTACACGCTTGAGAATGCGATACGCACCACCATAGGCGAGACGACCGAGAAGCGTTTCACGCAGCAGCATCGGCAAGAGGGCCAGACCATGGGACGCGACCTTTTGTCGGTCGACGATCACGCGGGCCAACAGCCCGAGCCTGCTCAGGAGCAGATGCTGCCGCCGACCGAGCTGCCGAAACCGGACGCGGAGCCGGCGCCCTAGCGTTGCATCCGGATTGATTTTTGCGGCCTTCATCGGACTCGGTGAAGGCCGTTTCTTGTTTCCGGGCGTCTATCCGGAATGGTTACGGTCGAGGGTTGTTCAATGCCGCATTTGCACCGGTTCTTCGCAACGCCGGAAGACGATGATCCGGGCCGCGCCATCCTGCGGGATGAAGAAGCCCACCACGCAATCCACGTCGTACGCCTGAAGCCGGGCGATGAAATCGCCGTATTCGACGGACAGGGCCGAACCTGGATCGGCGAGATCGAAAGCCTGTCGCGGCGCGAGGTGCGGGTTCGGCTGACTGGCGAGGCCTGCGTTCCGCGGCCCGATACCCAGGTGACGCTTGTTCAGGCGTGGCTCCACCGCGACAAGTCTATTGAAGAGATCATACGCCGCTGCACCGAAATCGGCGTAGACCGGTTCGTGTTCTTCCCCGCTGCGCGGTCGGAGCGTCCGCCTAAGGCCAACAGCAAGTGGAACCGCCTCGCCGTGGAATCCTGCAAACAGTGCGGCCGGGTTTGGCTCCCGGAATTCCACGTCGCCGATTCGCTCGACTACGCTCTGGCGCTGATGGACGGTCCGATCCTTGCCGCGACCTTGGATGGGGAGCCCGTTGCCCTGTCCGATGCTGTGTCCTCGAACCGCATTGGCTTTCTCGTCGGTCCGGAAGGGGACTTTACCCGCGAAGAACTCGCGCGCCTAACCCAGGCGCATGCGACGCCGATAGGCCTCGGTGCCACGGTATTTCGCTCGGAGGTGGCTGCGGTCGTGGGATGCAGTTTGGTCCTGTATGAACTCGGCCGCCTTGGCCCCAGGGTCTGACCAATCTGCTCCTGCGGGGAATTTGATCAGCTTGCGCGATCTCGAACGCGGCTCTGCGCGACGACAAGCATGACGCCGCCGGCCACGACCAGAAGACCGCCGATAGCCTGAAGTGTGGTCATGCGTTCGGAAAGGATAAGGGTCGCTCCCAATAGAGTAACGAACGGGGTGGCCATTTGAAGGCCGGTTGACACAATGGCGCCCATTCCTTGAATCGCGCGGTAGTAGAGGACGTGCGCGAACGCGATGCCGGAAATTGCGGAAACCGCCACGAGGCCGAGGGTGGGCACACTTGTTTCTGCAAGCGCCGCATAGTCTCCGAATAGGAACATCAGCACCAATAGCCCGGACGCCGTGTAGAGGCTGATCACGCCAAAACTAAGCCGGGCCGGATACCCGGCCATGAATCGGCGCACGACGACCGCATAGGCACCGAACATGATGGTGGTGACAAGAAACACTGCCAAGCCCACCATCGACGCCGTGCTTTGGCCTCCCAGATCCTGCAGGAACATCCCCACCACGCCGCCGACGCATACGAGGGTTCCGCCGAGAAACCAGGGGTCCCGCACGACCGGCCGCTCTTCGCGAATGAACAGGAAACCGAAAACGATGGTGAACAGGAAGTGCAGTTTGTAGGCGAATCCGATGACGCTGGCTTCCAAGTAGTAGGGTGTGATGGCCCAGCAAGTCTGGCCGACGAGATTGATTACGGTGGGTACCAGGGCGCTGCGCCAGACGCCCCAGCGAGGGCGGACATGGCTGTCCGATTTCCTATCGCGGAGTAACGCGATCACGAAGGGCAGCCAGAACAGCGCCCCCACGGTATACCGCACCCCGTTGACGGTCCACGAGTCGAGATCATCGATAAACATGCGCAGAAATACGGGCGTTGTGCCGTAACACACAACGGCGCCGAGGGCTGCGGCGAGGGCCAGGGAATCGTTTCGGTGAAGGGATTGCATAAGACTCCACAGTGACATACTACGTGCTGAAACAAATCGGCGTGCGTCCGCATACCATAGGAATTTCGCGCTATGCCGTCAAGCGCAAGCGGCGACTTCGCGTTCAGATAGCCCGTATAGAAACGACTCAAAGTTGACTGGAATCCCGGCGAAGTCTACGCTCATAGGGTTCGACCAAAACACGAAACAAAGGAGAGCGACATGCGCGATCGCAGCAGTGGGCCGTCGGATTTGCCGAAGGCACCGAAGCACGTGGAAACCAAGAGCGTTGGCCCATCCCGGCGGGATTTTCTGAAGCGCAGCAGCATCGGAATCTCAGCCGCGGCGCTGGGAACGCGCATCGCCGTGGGCGCGGAGGCAACGCCGAAGAAGATCCGCATTGGCGTGGTCGGCGGCGGTTTCGGATGCTCCTTCCAATGGCACGAACACCCCAACTGTGAAGTCGTTGCTGTAAGCGACCTGCGAGAAGACCGTCGCAAGCGTTTGATTGACACGTATAAGTGCGATCGGACCTACAACTCGCTCGAAGAGTTGGTCCTCGCGCCGGATATCGATGCGGTGGCGGTATTCACGGACGGCAACCTGCACGTGCAGCATGTCGTCGAAGCCATGAAGAACGGCAAACATGCGATTTCCGCTGTACCCGCGTGCTGGGCCACGGTGGAAGACGCGGAGACGCTGCTGGATATCGTGAAGACAACGGGACTCACGTACATGATGGCGGAAACCGGCTACTACCAGCAGACGACCATCTCCGCGCGGAAATTCTATCAGGAGGGAAAATTCGGCGATTTGTATTACTGCGAGGCCGAGTACCAGCATCCCGGATTGGAAGTCATCTATTTCGAGAATGGCAAGCGCACCTGGCGTTACGGCATGGCGCCGATGCATTATCCCACGCACAGCAGCAGCCAGTTGATCGGCGTGACGGGCGAGCGGCTGATCGAGGTCAAATGCCACGGATGGGGCGATGACGATCCGATTCTCAAGGACAACGCGTACGACAATCCGTTCTGGAACGGGTCCGCGATGTTCAGCACGGATCGGGGACACGCGTTCCGCATGAACGTGTGGTGGAAGGGTGCGCACCGGGGCTGCGAACGGGCGCAGTGGATTGGCAGCGACATGAGTCTGTACATGCAGAATCCGCTCGGCATTGGCGCGGTAATCGTCCGATCCGGTAAGCGCATGGAAAAGGACGATGCCGGGTTTGAACGGGAAGCGCCGGAGTTCGAGAACTACGCGGTGCCGGAGTATTGGAAGACGGATCTGCTGCCGGAACCGTTGCGGCATGACACCGGGCACGAGGGGTCGCATGCGTTCTTGACGCATGAGTTCATTGACGCGCTAATCAATGAACGGCGGCCGACGGTGGACGTATACGAAGCGCTGGCCTACACGGTGCCGGGGATCATTGCGCATCAGTCCGCGCTCCGCGACGGCGAAACCATGAAGATCCCGCAGTATGATCGCCCCGCGTAGCATGAAGATTGGGCCTTCGCACGATCGCTTGAGCAGCAAGTTGAAGCGTCGCTTCTTGCGCGAAAGAACATCCCCCTTGATCCCCCTTCAAAGGGGGAATTCTCGCAACACATCGTGTTGCGTTGAGTACGGCCGAACGGCCCCGTTTCGTGGCCGGAACGATACAAGTTCAGATCGTCTGCGTCTCGCGCAAACTCCCCCTTTGAAGGGGGATCAAGGGGGATGTTCTTCGCGTTCATTTCGGGATCTGCGGATGGTCTCTGGAAGATCATGTGCGCGTATCTTCCGCTTGATGGTACTCCTGATTGCAGGCATGGCCATCTGCGTCAGTTCGCTCGGGCAACCGAATGTTGACGATGCTGATGCGCTGGCCGAGGAAGTCGCGAGCAAGGGTTGGATCGTTTACAGCGCGCGCGCCGGCAACGGCACGTGGGACCTTTTCCTGGCGCGGCCGGATGGGTCCGCGGCCCGCAACATCACGAACACTGCAGACCACGAAGAAGCGGCCCCGCGCTTCGCGCCGAACGGGACGCGTATCCTGTATCGGCGGCTTGCCAAAGGAACGGAAATCAACCACGACTTGTGGGGATTCCAGGGCGAACTCATCATCTCCAAGCCCGACGGCACGAGCGCCATGGTCTACGGAGAGGACGGTGAATATCCCTGGGCGTGCTGGTCGGGAGATGGAAAGCAGATCGTCTGCCTTGAGCGAAAGGGGATCAAGGTCGTAAACCTCGGGACGCGTGAGGTCGTCCAGGAACTGCCACGAAACGGAGTTTATCAACAACTCTTCGCTTCCGCCAATGGGAAGTGGTTCTGCGGGACCGGCAACATTCAGAACGCATCGTGGAATGTCGTGCGGATGAATGCGGAGGACGGCGCCGTCAACGCCGTGCACATCTTCCAGAGTTGCACGCCGGATTGGTTTCCGGATTCGGAGCGGATCATCTTCTCGTCGCGGCCAACGCAGAAATCCAACGATGGGTACGGCTGGACGCAACTGTGGATGGCGAATGCGGACGGCAGCAACGCGAAGCTGATCTACGGCGAGGAGGGCGCGCACATCTACGGCGGACAGGTTTCTCCGGATGGCCAGTACGTGCTGTTCACGAAAACCCTGGCCGACGGCGGCGGCGCGGAGGAGAGTGGCGGTCCCATGTTTCTTATGCGGTTGTCCGATGCGCCGACCATCGGCGGGGAAAGTCCGGAGTTGCGGTCGTTGCATGTGAACACGAAAGACGGGCCCGTGTTGGAGATTGGGACGGGTTGGGAACCGCACTGGACCTACGCAGACATCGGCGTGAAGGAGTGGCAAGAATGACGGGGCGACGGGGGAAGAGCGAGGTTTGCTGCGAAGCACACGTAAGAACATCCCCCTTGATCCCCCTTCGAAGGGGGAATTGGAGCGTGCTACGATCTTTTGAACTACACGGTGGCTCCTGCGCTGAAGAAGAGCCTCGGCTATTCCATTCCGCAACGCGAAGCGTTGCGGACACTCCCCCTTCGAAGGGGGATCAAGGGGGATGTTCTTCTGTGCTCGCGCTCGGCCGTTTGGGAATCGTGGTCGCCGTCACACTCGCGCTGGCGGGATGTGGCGGTCCCGAGAAGACGGACGGCGCGGACGACAAGGTCACCACGATGGGCAGCATCGAAGTGACCGCGAAGATTGTCGACATCACGGGAGAGTTTCCGCCGAACGATCTCTATGACTACGCGTATGTGATGAAGTACGAAGTGCTGCAAACCCATCGTGGCGAGGCGCCACAGATCCTCTACGTGGGTCAGTACAATCCACTCAAGCCGCGTGCGGAAGCGGCCGACGCGCGGTCCGGCGAGATTGGCGGTGACGTGACCGAGTTTCGCGTGGGCGACGTCCAACGGCTCGCATTGGAAGTGCCCATCGACGAGTACTGCATGGCGGGCATCATCAACAAGTACGCCGAGCAGACGCAGGACCCGATCTATTGGGCAGTTTGGACGAATCGCGTCGTGCAGTAACCGTCCATGGTCTTCACCTCCCACATCTTCATCTTCTACTTCCTGCCCTTCACGCTGCTGGTCTACTACCTGCTTCCGGCGCAGCGCAACCTGTTCCTGCTGGTGATGAGCTATCTCTTCTACGGATGGTGGAATCCGTGGTTTGTCTTGCTCATGTTCTTCGCCACAGCCGTGAACTTCGCTTGTGGATTCGTCATCGCAGGAAATCCCGAGGGATCGCGGCGACGAAAAACCGCGTTGGTGACGAGCATCGTGGTGAGCCTCGCAATGCTGGGCTTTTTCAAGTACTTCATGTTCTTCGAGAACAATCTGAACGCCATGCTGGGCGTGCTTGGCGCGAGCGCCCTGCCCGTGATACAGATCACGCTGCCCGTCGGGATCTCATTCTTCATCTTTCAGAGCCTGAGTTATCCCATCGACGTGTATCGCGGCGATTCGCCGCCGGTGCGCAACTTTTTCGATTTCGCCTGCTTCGTTGCGCTCTTCCCCCAACTTATCGCGGGACCCATCGTGCGGTACAACACTATCGCCGGGCAGTTGGTGAAGCGGGACCATACGATGGAACGCTTCGCATCCGGCGTGGCCTTGTTTATCCTAGGGTTTGCGAAAAAGATCCTGCTGGCGAACCAAGTCGGCGGCGCAGCGGACGCGGTGTTCGCCGCGGAATCGCCCGCCACGCTCGATGCGTGGTTCGGCATCGTGGCCTACGCCTTTCAGATCTATTTCGACTTCTCGGCCTATTCCGACATGGCCATTGGACTCGGCCGCATGTTCGGTTTCGAGTTTCCGCGCAACTTCAATGCGCCGTACCGGTCCGACAGCATCACCGACTTCTGGCGGCGCTGGCACATTTCCCTGTCGACCTTCCTGCGCGATTACCTCTACATCCCCCTCGGCGGCAACCGGCACGGAGAACGGCGCACCTACATTAATCTCGCGATCGTCATGCTGCTCGGCGGACTCTGGCACGGCGCGAACTGGACCTTCATTCTGTGGGGCGCGTTCCACGGCGGGCTGTTGGCCTTCGAGCGGTGGCTGGGGAAGGAAAGTCTCTACGCGAAGATGCCGCGTCCGTTGCGGGTCGCGCTAACCTTCGTGTTGGTGTTGTTCTCGTGGGTTCTGTTCCGCGCGGTGGACATCCAGTCCGCAGGCGCGTACTTCGCCGCGTTGTTCGGCCTGAACCAGCCCACTGGCGGATCGCTGCTGCTCGACGCCGTCCTCTACACCCGCGGCAACCTCGCGATCATGGCGCTCTGCGCCGTCTTCGCCTGGTACGGCGTCCAGGCCCACGACTGGGTGGAGAAGCTGACGATGCCGCGGGCGGTCGTGTTGATTGGATTGTTCGTGCTTTCCTTGATGACCATGTTCGTGCAGGCGTTTAATCCGTTCTTGTATTTTCAGTTCTGACGTCTAGTGCCAAAACTCGTACACGTGCTTTCCAACGACTTTCTCTTGTGCGTCGACTTCCACAACATACTGCACGAAGTGTCCTCCCCCAAAACTCTCAATCCGGGTTGAGCTGTACTGAAGCAGTGGGTTCGTAGATGTCTGTTCCACCCGGTCAGGCTTCCCCAGTTGCTGGACGACTTGTTCCTCTGTCAGGCCCGTTAGATTCTGGGATTCGACGTCTGACTTTGTCACGCGATACTCTGTCCAGTCGCGAGACATTTCGCCCAGGTAGTTCCGCTGAAGTGTGACTTTTCGCTTTGGAGAATTGTGAATCCAGACGACCTCACCTGCCGTCTCAGCGACCCAAATAGGTGCACCAAATTGTGAATAGACCCTATCTATGGTCGCGCCAATGCGAACGAGATCCCATTCGATAGGATGAAAGTCGGACGCATACTGGGTTTTTCCGCTCTACCGGAGTTCGTAATAGCCGTAATACGCGGCGCGTGACATTCCGGTTAGCCAGCCCGCAAAGGCAAGGTACGAGGCAACAGCGCAAAGGACGATAAGCGTCAACGCCGCGATCGCGCGGAAGGAAAAGATTCTCCTGTTCGCTGCAAACTTTCGCATGGTCTAGACCTCCCAGCTGGACGCGAACCACGGACTTCTCGCGGTGCGCAGGCTTTGCTTCAGAGGTGCGGCTGCACCGTACCCTTAGATTACCAATGCCCGTAGACCGCATATACCAGATTCATCCTGGTCCCTACACATGGCCTGAAAGGCCAAAATACCCCCAGCCCAGGGTTGGGTCGCGAAGCGGCGCTACCCTGGGATTCCGGTCCTCCTAATCCATTCTACCCTGAAAGGGTTCCATACTGTCACTACTATTCAACCCTTTCAGGGTAGGTCGAAAAGGACGCCACCGTACCCCGGGTAGGCCTTGCTGCGCGGCGGCCAACCCGGGGCTAGGAGTATGTAGGCCCGTTGGGCCAGCTCGACCAAGAGCGCGAAATGCTCCGTCACCGCAACTAATCGTAGCGTCTAACCTAAAGTCGAGGGCAAGCAAACATCAGCCTACTCGAGCGATCGTGTGAGCGTATCGTCATCAGATTAACGCGTTGGCGCAGACGAGACGCGCACGATTATTTAGCATGCGACTTCTGTCGCGAGCGAGGACGCCTTTTCCAAGAACGTTGCATCGCGTATTCGTGCAATCTAGTGTATTTATGATCGACGGAGATTGCGCATGATGTTCAACAGGAAGACGGCCGCACAATTGGGCGTCGTTGCCGCGTTCCTCCTCATTATATTCGGCGAGGGGATTGTTCAGGCGGTTATGGAACTGAAGGGCGGCGAACGGCCGCAGGTGGTCGACTTGTACACGCGGGCGCCGTCGGAGGCGAACCTGCGGTCCTTCGAGGATCGGCTGGAGAAGGAGGCGTGGTCGGCGCAGGCCTTGCGGCCGGCGATGCAGGCGGCGCGGTTTGCGGCGTACGGGGACCTCGGCGAGAAGGGGTTGTCGGGACGCGAGGGGTGGCTGTTCTACCAGCCGGGCGTAGACTTTCTCATTGAGCCGTGGCCGCAGGGCGTGGCCGATGCGCCGGAGGGGTCCGATCCGGTGACGGCGATTTCGGCGTTTCGGGATGCCCTGGCGGAGCGCGGGATCGCGCTGTTGGTGGTGCCCGCGCCGGGGAAGGCGAGCGTGTGTCCGGATCGGTTGAGCGGGCGGTTTACACGGACCGACACGGACCGACACGGACACACACGGACGTTTTTGGATCGGTTGGACGCGGCGGGCGTGGCGTATGTGGATTTGTTTGCGGCGTTTGATGCGGCGCGGTCGCAGGCGGACGCTCCCCCGCTCTATCTCGCGCAGGATACGCATTGGTCGCCGGAGGGGCTGCGGCTGGCGGCGGCGCTGGTGGCCGAACGCGTGGCCGGCGAGGGTTGGGTCGCGCGGGGCGACACGGGCTACGACGCACGCACGGTCACCGTCGAACGGGAAGGAGACGTGGTGCGCATGGTGGATTCGCCGGCCGTCTCGGCCGCCTTCAAACCCGAATTGGTGGTGTCTACGCAGATTGTGGACCCCGATACCCAGAGGCCGTACGAAGACGATCCCGCGTCGCCCGTGCTGGTGCTTGGAGACAGCTTCCTGCGCATCTACCAGCACGACGAGCCAGGGTCCGCGGGGTTCATCGCGCATCTCGCGAAGGAACTCAAGCGCCCGGTGGCCTCTATCGTGAACGACGGCGGCGCGTCGACATTGGTGCGCCAGGAACTGCAGCGCAAGCCGGAATTGCTGGAGGGCAAGAAGCTGGTCATCTGGGAATTCGTCGAACGCGACCTGCGCTTCGGCATGGAAGGCTGGCAAACCGTGTCGTTGCCGCCTGCAACGAAACCCACGACCCCGCCCACTCCTGCGGAAACTTCGTAACGCGCGATTCCGCTCCGCGCCGCTTTGCCAAGGGTCCGCCGGGCTATGGTATAGTCGCAGTCGCGACAGGCTTGTGGTACTTATGCGGAAAGGAGTTCGGGGATGCGGGTCCAGACGTTTCTTGGCAAGGTGAACATGGACGGGTTGAACCTCATGGACGAGCACATCAACCGGTGGCTCGAACAGCATAACGTCGAACCCAAACTGGTCAAACAATCCTTCGGCTACGAGCGCCCCCAGCAGCAGGGCCAACAGGAACCGGTCATCGTCGTGACGGTCTGGTATTGACCGGGAACCGCTCCTCGGCCGCAGAATCGGTAAGGGCTGGGACCTAAGGGACGAAAAGGACCTAAACGACGTTTCCCGGCCCGTGAATCGTGGTTGGTTCGTTTTGCGCATGCGCCCTTTGGTCCTTCAGATTCGTTCGGTCCCTTCGGTCCTTTTGGTCCCTTGCGTCATGTCACGCGGGGTTTATTTCAGGGCCGCGCGCGTGTCCCGCCCCGTTAAACACTACCCGCGGCCAGTTTCTTGACACGCGCCAGCGCCGTTGGATATCATTATGACGTATTGCCGGATGGCCAAATTGGTAAGGCGCCTGACTCTGGATCAGGAGACTCCAGGTTCGAGCCCTGGTCCGGCAACCATATCTATCCCGGGCGACTCGAACCGCCCGTACAAAACCGCGGCCCGTTCATCTAGCGGTTAGGATGCGGGATTCTCAGTCCCGTCACAGGGGTTCGATTCCCCTACGGGCTGCCATATTATTGCCCCTGGTTCGTGTGGTTTCTGCCGCCATTCATCCCAGGGGCTTTCCTTCTTCGTCGAATCTTTTCTAGGCCGACGCCCGTCCTGGTCAACCATCTTGGTCAACCATCCTTGTGGAAATAAGACGGGGCCTGTAGAATGCTAACGGGCATGGCGCACGTCTCGGGCCGGGGGGGGGCTTATCATGCCCGGATATTCCTATCAGTGTCAGGCGTGCCGGAAGAGTTTCACAGTGCATCTGACCATGTCCGATCACGACACGACCCGCGTCAAATGTCCCCACTGCGGCGCGCGCAAGGTGCGACAGCTTTTCGGTTCCTTCGGCGTGAGAACGTCGAAGAAGAGCTGACATCCTTGTGGTTTCTGCAGGCGGCGGGTCCTTAATGAAAATCCCGGCTCCGCGTTTCGTGCGGCGCTCCCTCCAACTCCGGCAGCCACAGTTTCTCCGCGACGAGGTGGGTGGTGCCGGAATCCGACTGGAGCTTGCCGGTGACGCCGATCAGGGATGCCGTTTTTGCGAGGGTTTCGTGTTCGCGGAAGACGCGTTCCCAGATGACGAGGTTGACGAAACCGGTCTCGTCTTCGAGGGTCATGAACACGACGCCTTTGGCGGTGCCCGGGCGTTGGCGGCAGATGATCATGCCGGCGTAGCGGACGCGTTGGCCGTTCTTATAGGTGTGAAGCGTCGCGGCGTCGGGCAGGTTCTGGCGCGTGAGTTCTTCGCGGAAGGGTTCGAGGGGATGACCGCGGGGACTGTGGGATGTGAAGGCGTAATCCCAGTCGATGGTTTCGAGGGCGTTTAACGGCGCAAAACTCGCGCGCGGTTCGACGGCGTCGAGATGCAGCCGCTCGAAATGATGTTCGTCTAAGCCGAGCACATCCCACAACGCGTTACGCCGTTCCGCTTCAAAACATTCCAGGCCGCCCGCTTCGGCGAGACGGGCCAAGGTGCCTTCGTTGAGCCGCGTGCGCGTGACGCAATCGTCGATCGACATGAATAAACCGGACTGTCGCGCCGCGACGATGCGTTGTCCCTCCGCTTCCGCGAGACTCTTCACGTAGCGCAGGCCCATCCGCACGGCGTACCCTTCGCCGCTGGCTTGCGCGGGTTCGAGGGTGCAGTCCCACCGGCTCCGCTGCACGCAGACCGGGCGCACCGTCACGCCGTGGCGTTTGCCGTCCTCGACAAGCGTGGCGGGACTGTAAAACCCCATGGGCTGGGCGTTCAGCATGGCGCAAAGGTAGGCGGCCGGATAGTGGCGGCGCAGGTAGGACGTGGCGTAGGCGATGAGCGCGAAACTGGCGGCGTGGCTCTCGGGAAACCCGTATTCGCCGAAGCCGCGAATCTGTTCGAAGACCCGTTCGGCGAATTCCTGCGCGATGCCTTTCGCGATCATCCGCGAGACGAGCCGTTGCCGGTGCCGCTCGATGCGGCCCGACTTGCGCCACGCCGCCATGTCGCGGCGGAGCTGGTCGGCCTCGCCGGGCGTGTAGTCGGCGGCGACGATGGCGAGTTGCATGACCTGCTCCTGGAACAGGGGAATGCCGAGGGTCTTCTTCAACACGGGTTCCAGCGACGGGTGCGGATACTCGACCGGCTCTTCACCGTTGCGCCGCCGCAGGTAGGGGTGGACCATGCCGCCCGTGATGGGGCCGGGCCGCACGATGCTGACTTCGATGACGAGGTCGTAGTAGTTGCGCGGCTGGAGACGCGGCAGCATGGCCATCTGCGCGCGGCTCTCGATCTGGAACACGCCGGCCGTGTCGCCCTTGCGGATCATCTCGAAGGTCGGCTCGTCCTGCGGCGGGATCGTGGCGAGCGTGAGCGTTTCGCCGTGATGCCCTTCAATAAGATCGAAGGCGCGGTGCACCACGTTCAATGCGCCGAGCCCGAGCAGGTCTACCTTGAAGAGGCCGAGGTCTTCCAGGTCGTCCTTGTCCCACTGAATAACCGTGCGGTTTCCCATGGTCGCGTTCTCGATAGGCACGAGCGTGTCCACCGGTTCGTGCCCCAACAAAAAACCGCCGGGATGGATGGACAAGTGGCGCGGCACATCCTGGATCTCGTCCGCCAGCCGCAGGAAATGTTGATGCGTGGGGTTCTCGGGATCGAATCCCGCTTCGCGCACGCTCGCGGGCGACACGGCCTCGTAGTGGGAGAGCATCTTCGCGCAACGTTCGATGGCAGTCTCGGGCAGGCCGAGCACCTTGCCCACCTCGCGCACGGCCGACTTGGCGCGGTAGCGGATGACGTTCGCGACCATGGCCGCGTGACGCCGCCCGTATTTCTGGTAGACGTGTTGGATGACCTCTTCGCGCCGGTCGTGTTCGATGTCGAGATCGATGTCCGGCGGTTCAGCGCGCTCCCTGGACAGGAACCGCTCGAAGAGCAACCCCATGCGCACGGGGTCGACGGCCGTGATGCCGAGGCAATAACAGACCGCCGAGTTCGCCGCCGAGCCGCGTCCCTGGCAGAGGATGTGCTGTTCGCGGCAGTACCGCACGATCTCCCACATGGTGAGGAAGTAGCCGTCGTACTCGAGATCGCGGATAAGCGCGAGTTCCTTCTCGACCTGCCGCGTCACGTCATCGGGGATGCCTCTTGGATACCGTTCGCGCGCGCCGCGCAGGGTGAGTTCGCGGAGCCATTGCGCAGAGGTCCGGCCAAACGGCAAGCGTTCCGACGGGTAGCGATAGCGAAGGTCCGACAAATTGAACCGGCATTGCTCGGCCACCATCTCCGTGCGGTAGACCGACGCGGGGTCGTCGTTGTACAACGCGGCGAATCCTTCCGGCGGACGCAGCGCGTGCTCCGCGTTGGGACGGATGCGTTGTCCCGCCGAGGACAGCGTCACGCCGTGGCGGATGCAGGTGAGCACGTCCTGCAAGGCGCGCCGGGCGGGCGTGTGGTATAGGACTTCCATCCCCGCCACGGTGGGGATGCCGTACTGTTTCGCGCGTTCGCGGATGCGCCGTTCGCGGCGGAGATCTTCCGCGGCGCGGTGGCGCGTGAGCAGGGCGTAGAGCCGGTCGCCGAAGGCGTCGCAAAGGTGCTTTGCGAAGATGCCGGGATCGGTCTCGCTTGCGATACGACTCCGCTCACCGCCCCAGAGGGCGATGAGCCCGTCCGCGTAGCGGCAGACCTCATCCCACCGCACGTGGCTCGTGCCTTTCGGCGAACGGAGACGCCCCGCCGAGATGAGCTGGCACAGATTGCCGTAGCCCTCCCGGTTCGTGGTGAGCAGGATGAGATTCGACTCGTCCTCAAGCGTGATATCCGCGCCGATGATGAGATGGATCCCCAGTTCAAGCGCTCGCTTGTGCGCGCGCACGATGCCATAGACCCCGTCGCGATCGGTCAGGGCCAGCGAGCGGAGTCCGAGCCGGTACGCTTCCTCGACGAGTTCATCGGGATGGCTCGCCCCTTCGAGAAAGGAATAGTTGCTCTTGCACCAGAGGGGCACGTACGCATCGCCCACGGCAAGCGGATTCAGCGCGTTCATTCCACTTCTCCCTGGAGGAACCAGCGCCGCCGTTTCTGGTCGTTGTAGATCCACAGCCACCGGCCGCTCCGCGTGCGCACGTAGTAATAGGCGCGGGTGATCTCGCGCATCCACCAGGCGCCGGACATGAGGTAGGGCCCGAGGATTTCGTCGATGGGGCCGTCTTGAAACCGCGCGATGAGCCATCCGTCCGGCTCGCGCCGCGCGGGCGAGGCCAGGCCGATGGCGGGGGCAAAGATGCGGCGCACGAGCGGCAATGACGCCACGGCTCGCGCTTCGGGCGCGCGCAAGGTGTGCAGCGCTTCCCACTCAAACCGCGCTTCGGGCAGATGGCCCTCGCGCAGCCGCGCACGGACGATGGCGTCGTTCCCAAGTTCCGCGCGAAGGGCGGCGAAGGCGCGATGGATGGCGTCCCGGTTGCGCTGCGGTTTGTCGTGGAACAGATCGAGTTGGCCCGGCGCGTAGGACACGCCTTCCGCGCGCAGCGTCAGTTCCACCACGCCCGAGGTGAGCGCCAACGATTCCAGTCGGAGCCGGATCAACGGCAGCAAAGGTTCCGCCTCATTCACCGGCGTCGCGGGGGACAGTTCCTCCTCGCGCGTATCGCGGTTATCGAGCGTCATGGCGAGTTGCAGCGACGTGAGGTATTCATGATGCGCGCGCAGATCGTCGAGCACGCCTTCCAATAAAGGTTCAATGGCGAGCAGCAACCGTTCCGTGTTGGTCTCGGGATAGTCGAGGTACACGGTGCGTTCGATGGGTTCGCGCAAAGGGTGCGGCGTCAGCGGCGCCCAGCCTTCCCCGCGCGCGAGTTGATGCAACCCCTCCGCGTCGGGTCCGAACCGTTTGCGGATGCCCGCCGCGGGCAGATCGGCGAACTGCCCCAGGGTTTCGATGCCGAGTTTGAACAAGGTATCGCGCAAATCCGGCGTGATGCCCAACCGCGCAATCGGCACGGCCCGCAGATGCGCGCGTTCTTCGCCGGGGTCCTGAAACAGCACCACGCCCGAACGCGCCTTGGCGGCGGCGTAGCTTCCGAAGCGGGAAAACCCCACGGCGACTACCGCGTAGAATCCCGCAGTGTGGAGATCGTTACGGACGCAGTCCGCCCAGCGTTCCAGCGAGGGATAGAGTCCCAGCATGCCCGACGCGTCGAGCCAGAACACGCCCGGTTCGTCGGCACAGGGTTGGATGCCGGGACTGAAACACCAGAGGCGGTGCGAAAGAAATTCGGCCATCTCCGCGACGGCCGGTTCGGGCACCTCACCCGCGCGGAGGTCGCGCGCGAGGGACAGGCCCGTGGCGTAGCGCATGCCGGGGAGTATCCGGCGGGACCGCGCCACCTCGTTCACCCATTGGATGATGCCGAGGGGCTTGTCGCGATCAACCACGGCCACCGGTTTGCCGTCCCAGTCGGGATGGTCGCGCAGCAGCATCTGCAGAGGCAGGGCGGGGACATTAACACAAGCCGTCCGGTCCACGACGTACCTCCGTGTGAACCCACCCCGGCTTTCCTTGTTTGTCTTTGACGGCGTGCACCGTGCAGGTAAACGCGTCGTCCGGGGTCCGTTCTTTTCCGGTTTCGCCCCGCAGCGAAACCAGCGAGCCCCGCGCCGTATCGGCATCGCCGCGCGTGATGCGCAGCAACGCCGCATGATGTTTCTTGGCCAGCCCCGCCAGCCGCGTTTGGATCGACAAGGGCAGCGTGGAACGCCCACCCGTATCCAGCACGACCAGCGCAAACCCGCCGCAGCGCAACAGCGTGTCCGCCGCGCGCCACGCCTGTTTCGCGTCCTGAATGCGAACCACGGGCAAAGTCTCCAAATCGATGCCCGAGGCCGCAAAGTCCGGCGGGAAAAACGTCGACTGGGGCCCTGTAATCCACACGGCCCATTCGCCGCGCCGTTGCGTTTCCAACACCAGCCCCGCCGCCGTCGTCAAGGCGGCCGTCTGCGCGGAACCCGTGATCTCCACGAAGCGCCCCGCGATGACATCCAACGACCACGCGCTGTCGTAGGCACGGCGGTGCTCGTCCAACAACCGGGCCGCCGGCGCGACATGTTTGTAATTTGCTATGGCAAGTGATGCGCACATGGGGAATTAGTCCGGAGGCTGGAGGCTGGAGGCTGGAGGAAGAAAAACGATATAGAATGCCGATTGCATAGTTAAAGTCCCTGCTGTCTCTGGTGTCGCTGATGTCCCTTATTCGCGACTCATCATGACATCCCTTCCTTCTCCAGATACCGGCGCACTTCGATGACCTTGCCTAAAATCCGGCATTGTCCTTCGGGCGGGACGATCACCTCGAAAGCCGGGTTCTCGGGGTGCAACTCAATCCGTTTGCGCCGGATGCGCAAGGTCTTCACCGTGGCCTCGTCGTCGACCAGGGCCACCACCACGTCGCCGGACTCCGCCGTGGGTTGCGAACGCACCACGACGATGTCCCCGTGCAGAATGCCCGCGCCGATCATACTTTCGCCGCGAATGCGGAGCGCGAACAGGTTCTCCGGCGACGCAGCCCGCACGGAGATATGCCCTTCCCGGTCCTCGATGGCCGCCTGTAGTCCGCCCGCCTGGACCCGCCCCAAGAGAGGAATCCACGCGGCCGGCGGCCCGGTATCTTGCCCGGGCAAGGCATAGCCCCGGGCCTTCCCCGGAAGCTTCGCCAGCCGCCCTTCGGCCACGAGATTCTCCAAATGCTCCCGGGCCGTCTGCACCGCGCGAAAGCCCAAGGCCTCCTGCACTTCCCGCACCGTCGGCGGCATCCCGGCCAAAAGCCGTTCCCGCACAAAGCGATACACCCGATCCCGGGTCTGTCCTATCGGCGTCCGTGGCGACATGGTTTTATCTTAGCATACATTTGTCTGGTTTGCAATGGGCCGCGCGCGGGGGAGTTCACACGGACCTACACGGACCTACACGGACACGCACCGACACGCGCCGACACACACAGACGAAATGGACCGGCTCGACCTGATGGGATACCATCGGGTCTGGAGTTACCGCAGGCAAGAAGTGAGGGGGACACCATGCTGACCATATCCGATCCCGACCGCTACGCCCGATACGCCGGCCAACCCAAGGGCGCCTTGCGCGAGTTCATTTTGTGGGCGCTGCTCTTCGGGTCGGTCGGCGGAATCGCGTGGGCGATTCGCGGCACGACGGGTTGGGGCGGTATCGACGGCACCATCGTCCCCGGGATGGCGTACGGGCTGCTCTGGTACTGGGTGTGCCGTTGCAAAGGGGTTGACGCGCGGGGCGTGGCGCTGTGGCTGGGACTCGGTATCGCCATCGGCGGCGAATGGGGCTACGGACAATACACGGGCTGGATTCGCGGGACCTTCGAAACCGTCGACGGGCTAGTCCCCCTCAACCCGGCCGTCGGCCATCTCTGGTTCTTCCTCTGCGGGATCGCGTGGGGCGCGCCGGGGGGCGTGGCGCTGGGCTGGGTGCTGAGCGGAAAACACTCGCTCCACACCTGGCTCGTCCGTCTCGTCGTGCCGCTTGGCGCGGCGTTGCTGGGGCGCATGCTGATCCAGGTCCGGCCCGGCTGGTTCTTCCCGAACTTCAGCTCCGACCTGTACACGCCGGTACCCGGCACCACGTTGCCGGAGACGTACTTCTTCCAAAACCAACCGTTCATGACGGGCGCGTGGCTTGTGTGCGTCGTATTGATCGCCGTGAGCTGGTATTTGAGCAAAAACAACCATCCCTATCGCGACATAGGCCGCGGTCTATCCATTCTGAGCGTCGTGTACTCCATCTCATTGGTGCTTTGCATGGGATGGTGGCTGGCCCGACCCGAAGACGGACTCGGATTATTCAGCGGCGAACTCGACAAGCACCTTGGCCGCACGGTCTACACGAACGCGCAAAACGCCATCGTCGTCGCGTGGGCCGTGGGCGCCATGGTCGTGGCCGCGGCCCAGCGGGACAAATGGACCCTGGCCATGAACACGATCGTCGGCTTCGGCTTTGGTTTCGGCATGATGATCAGCGCGCTGTGGTGTCTCGGGTACATCCACTGGCGGGACTACATCGACTGGTGGAAGCTGTGGGAGGTCCATGCAGGGTTCAACCTCGGCGTCCTGTACGCCCTCGCCTTGTGGTGGGCCTTGCATCAGGTCGGCAAGGAGCAACGCCGTCAACACGCAACATCGCCCGAACCGATTCCTGCAGCCCTTTGGACCGGTCTGGACGGGTGGTGGCGGCCGTTGGCGTCGGCCGCCGGCGTGCTGCTGATTTGGGCGTATCTATTCTTTGAGGACGACCTCGTTGCCAGCCTGCTCCTCGGACCGCTCTACGTCGCCGCCGTGTGCTGGGTCACACTGGAAGCCAACCGGAACCGCGAGCCCGACGCCGTGTACGACCGGCAACAGAGCCTTTCGCTGACTTTCGCCGCCTTCTATTTGCTCTTCTTCCTCTTCCACGGCGTGACGACCCGGTTCGGCGTAGTCCTGGAACTCTACGACGCCGACGCCGTGGGCCAGTACGAATGGCCCGTGCAACGTCTTCTGCTGTTTCTCCCCGCGGCGATCCCGATCGTTGCCGTGACGCTCTACAAGACCTGGCAGATCGCCCACTGCGGGAAATCGCCCCTGCAGACGCCGCTGGATTGGACCTCGCTGCGCATAGGCACGCTCATCGCGCTCACCGGATTCGTGGGCGCTGCCTCTATCTGGCCCTCGGAGATCGCGGTCGTGTACGCGGCAGCGCTGGTCGTGGCGGTGTACGCGTACTTGCAGCTTGTCTTTACTTACAACACCACTGACGACACCCTCACGCAAGAAAACCTCTCATAACCGCAATGTAGCGCAAGCGTCCCCGCCTGCACTATTGAAGGACAATCAATCGCTTGCCTGAGCGCGGAAGCCCGGACGTACAACAGGAATCGCCGCTCACCGTCATTCCCGCGAAGGCGGGAATCCATCCGAACGGGGAGTGGGCATTCAACGCACGAAGATGGACCCCCGCCTTCGCGGGGGTGACGGAGCGAGAATGCAGGCGGGGACGCCTGCGCTACATTCCGCCCATCGACTTGTGCCCAAGTGTCTTCTAAACGGCTCGGTTTTGCCCATCCGCCTTTCCATGTCACACTTTCCCCTGCCCGGCGCACTACAGGGCAGAACGAAGGATTTGGAATCGCCATGTTTCGTCTTTTCTCCACATCGGACGCGCAGTTGGTCCTCCAAACGCTGGCGGGCAAACGCGAGGCCTTCGGGACGCTGGTGGAGCGCTACCAGCCCGTCGCCTACGCCGTCGCCTACGCACGCGTCCATCGCCATGCGGACGCCGAAGACGTGGCCCAGGAGTCGCTCCTTGCCGCGTACCAGCAGTTGGACACCTTGCGGGACCCGGCGCGGTTCGGCGCGTGGCTGGCAGGCATCGCCCGGCACTGCGCGAGCCGCATCCGGGAACGTCGTCTGCGCGATGCGACGGTGGCGGAACGGCACAACGGCGAGGAGTTGGTAGTCATGCCCGATCACGAGCGCCGGGAACTGTGGGATCTCATCCGAGCGGAAATCGACCGCTTGAACGAACCGGACCGCGAAGTAGTCATGTTGCACTACTTCGCGGGAAAGTCGTCTCGGGAGATTGCGGCCGTGCTGGACTCGAGCAGCGACGCCGTCCGCAAACGGCTCCAGCGCGCCCGTGAAACCCTGGGAAGCCGTCTTCTCGACCAGGTTGCCGCCCCCGTATTGCCCGATCGGAAGAAGGCGCGACACATCATGGGGCTCATCGCCGCCGCCCCCGCCGCGTGGGAGGCGGCAGGCCAGGCTGCCCCAACGGCGATTCCGCTTACGGGAGGAATCACCATGTCGAAAGCATTAGGATTTGCCGCGATGGTCGTTGCGTTGGTCGGTGGCGCGTACGTGCTGACCCAGCAGGGAACGCCAGAGGCGCAGGATCCCGTGCCAATCACAGTAGCAGGCGAAGCCTCGGCCGCCGCGGCTGAATCGCCGAATACGGATGTGCAATTTGCGGCCGCGCAAACGGGCGGCGAGGCGGGCGTGGCGGCACCGTCCGGACCAGCGTTGTACCCGGTCGAGCTTCAGGGGATCGTCTATGACACGACGGGGCAGCCGGCGCCCAACGTGCCGGTCAACATCCGCCTCTTCAGGCGATCGGATCTGGTAATTGGGCAATACGAATCGCAGACGCCTATCGCGGAACAGACCCTGCGCTCGGGAGCGGATGGTTACGTGCTCGCATCGTTTGCGCTCGACACCGCGTCCACGGCGGGATTGGTGGCCGAATGGCGCGCTTCGGTGCCGGGGGCATTCGTCTATCTACGCACGTCCGCAGGCGCGATTGTCAACCGAAGCGCTTTCCCCTTGCATCTGGTTTCCACGGGGGCCGTGACCGGCCGCGTGAGCGACTCGACGGGCGTCCCGATTCCCGGCGCACACGTGCGGCCTTTCAAGTTTGAATCGAACAGCGGCGAGCGCTCTCCGCTGATGCCGGACGGCGAAGGCGTCAGCACCGGGCCGAGCGGAGCGTTCGCGCTCGATCGGTTGTACGAAGGACGGTGGCGGTTCCTCGTGGAGGCGCCAGGATATGCCGCAACCCTCACGGACTACGTGGAAACGGGCGACGATCTGGACGTAACCTTGGCGCCGGCCGTATCGGTTTCAGGCGTCGTGGTCGACGAAGACGCGGACGAACCCCTACCGGGACTTCGCGTCATATTGGTCCGCGAGGATTGCTGGTTGGAAACGCACGAAGCCGTCACCGGGGACGATGGCGCGTACACGTTCCCATCCTTGACCGCTGCAACCTACACGGTATATCCGGTCGACGGCCAGCGCTTCGTGAGTCCGGAGCAAGCGACGATCGTGGTGAAGCAATCGCGGTCGGACTACATGATCGAAATGCACCGTGGTGCGGTCATCAGTGGACGCATAAATGATGCTCGAACGGGTGAACCCATCCTGGGTGTGGTCGCGGCCGCGGGACTTGTTGAACCTGACGAGGACAGCCACCCCCGCACGCACATGCGTTCTGACCCGACGGGGAGCGACGGAATCTATACCATCGAAGGGCTGCCAGACGGCGAGTACCGCGTTGGCTTTAGCGGACATTCAGCACTGCCGCCGGTTACGGACGCAGTCCGGGACGCGCTTCCGATTGTGAAAGCCAGAGCCGGGCGCGTCTATGCTGATACCGACTATGCGGCCGAGCGGCTCTACCCGGTCTCAGGCGTGGTCCGGGACCCGGACGGCAACCCCCTCGGCGGAGTCAGCGTCGTCGACTACGACCTGGACCATCCCGAACGCTATCGGAATATGTATACGCCGAACGCAACGTTGACAGATGCGAACGGCCGGTTCATTCGTTGGATTCCAGAGGCGACGGGAAAACTGGTGCTTCGCGCGATCAGCGGCACGTGGGCTTCGCGGGACGTGGGTCCGATGCCGGTAGGAGCCGGCGGGTTGGAGAACATCGAACTGACTGCATTTCCTGCGGGCCGGATCTTCGGATCCGTGACGGGTCCGGATGGAACGCCGATACCCTCCGCAGAAATCGCTTGCGAAGCGCTGAACTCGACTTCGGCCTTTGGCCCGGGGAGCATCTGGACGGACCAGGGTGGCCGATTCTCTCTCGTCGGACTTCCTCCGGACGACTACACCTTCACTTACCGCGAAACGTCGCGCCGTGTGGATCTCGAACCGGGGAAATCCGAAGTGGTCGACATTCAATTGGTCCCCGATGGCTCCAAAGCGGTCGTAGGCGCAGCCCTCGTCGCGGGAGTACCTACGGAAGGCGTATCGATCTCGTTTTCTGATGAAAACGGCGGCAGACCCGTGGCTACCATTTCAGACGATGAAGGCCGGTTTCGCGTTACGGGCGTTCCTGGCGGCGCGATGCAGTACACCGCCGATTGGCGGAAATCCGACCGTGGCGTGGAAATCTATCGGCACCTGACCGGCCCCATCTCGGCGTCCGCGCGAGGCGAAACTGCTTTCGACATCGTCTTTGCGAACGGGACGAGTGCCATCGAGGGGGTCGTAACGGAGAATGGGAGCCCCAAACCACGCGTACCGTTTCTCACAAGCGTGCAATGGAATGATTCGACGTTTGAACTGGTCCGCGTCACAACCAACGATGACGGATACTATCGAATCGACGGATTGCCCGCAGGCGACCACGAGTTGATCCTGAACCTGAAACCAGGCATGCCGAATGACGAACCCCATTCGCATCGTCACTTCTACATGGTACAAACCGTCGATGGTCAAACCACGCGGCACGACATCACCTTCGACATGGGTTCGCTCGCCGTGACGTACGCGGGAATCGGCGCGGGCGAAGAGGGCCGGATCGTCGTCATCCCCGGTGAATTCGACGCGGAGGAGTTGACGCTGGAGAAGGCCCTCGCGATGATCGAACATGCGCTGTTCGATGCCGAGGTCACGGAAGACGGCGCGACGGTTATCGACGAGATACCGGCGGGGCCGGCCACGGTGCTCTTCGCGGTCTACAGCGCGAGCGCAGAAAGCAATGAGGAGCCTTTTGCCTCTACCCGGTACACGTTTACACTTGTAGACGTCGTTCCGGACCAGGAAGCGGCACTCTCCTTCTCCCTGCCGCGATAGTTTCGGATCGAGACTTGTGTAAGAAGGGCTGTCACATCGCCGGCCCTTTTGCCATCCGCCACTTTGCGCTGCCAAGGCAATCGTGGTAGCGTTGCCGCGGGGGTTTGGGAAGTCTCACACGGGTCCAGCGGGGGCCGAGGGAGAATGCGGCATGGGGCAGACGGGAGCAATCGGGCCAGCGAATTCGGTCGAGGCGTACGCGAGCAGCGTGAAGTCCGGCGCGAACTGGTTCTTCTGGATTGCGGGATTGTCGGCGGCGAATTCGATTGTCAGCGCGTTCCAGGGCGAGTGGGGATTTGTGGTGGGGCTCGGCGCGACGCAGTTTATCGACGGCATCGCGGCCGCCATCATTGCAGAGACGGAAGGCGGAGGGGGAACCACCGTGACTGCGGTGGCGCTCGTGATTGACCTTCTCATCGCGTCGGTCTTCGTGTTATTCGGTATCCTGGCGAACAAACGCATGGCCTGGGCGTTTGTAATCGGCATGGTCATCTATCTGTTCGACGGGCTGTTGTTCCTGCTCGTGGGCGACTGGTTGAGCCTGGCGTTTCACGCCTTCGCCTTGTTCTGCATCTTCAGCGGTTACGCGGCGCTGAAGAAACTCAATGAGGCAGAAGCGTTGGCCAGGGCGGAAGCAGTTTGACACGTGCACCGTCTCGTACTTCGTCTGGTTACTTTTTCATCGACTTAAGCACCGAGTAGAAGAGCGCGCAGGCTTGACCGCGCGTTACGGCGCCGGTTTCGCCGGGTTCCGGTATCGTGATCGATGCGGCTTTGTCTTGAGGCATGCCGATGGCCTCGGCGATGATCGCAAGCAGACGTTCCATGTCTCCTTTGGAGAAGGATTCGCCCGGTTCGTCCGGCAACGCCACATCGGGGTCGCCCCCGGCCAGTTCGATGACACGGCGCGCCCAGGTGCCGGACTCGTCGTACTTGAAGGGATCGTCGGGCCGCGCGTTGTAGTCGTCGAAGAAGCCCTTCGTGCCCAGGTAGTGCAAGGCCTCGAACTGGGGATGATCCTTGGGCACGTCATTGAAGTACGTCAACACCTGCCCTTGGCTTACGAGAATCCGCTGCAGTTCGTCCACGTCCACGTCCCGCGGTTCAACGCCGTGCTTAATTGCGAGATGCGCGGCCACGCCGGCGGCCTGACCGAGGCTCACCCACGTCGGTTCCAGCCGCACGGAGGAGAACGCGATGTGCGTTGCGGACGCGGGCACCGGCGCGAGAAGCCCGTCCACTTCTATGGGCACCATCACGCGATAGGGAATCTGGTAGGGACGCGTGTACCGCGCGAGCATAAGGATGTAGCCTTCGAGGGCGTCCTCGTGACCCGGCTCGTACTTTCGTGTCGGGAAGGAATCGATGGGGAATTCGCCCGCGCTGATGGCGTCGGCATGAACCGGCGTGCGAAAGGATTCCGGCGCGAAGGTCAGATCGTTTTCGGTAAGCATGTATTCGCCGACGATGCGCCGCGCTTCCCGCACGTAGAACTGGAAGGGGAAGTTATTGTTGTCCGTGAACTCATCCTTGGCAAATCCGTACTGCCGCGCCTCCTCGCGCATGGCTTCCGGCACCGCTTCGTCGTTCTGAAGGAAGTACACGAGTCCGAGCGTGATGTTGCGGATCTTCTCCATGATGACTTCGCGCTCTTCCCAGGTCGCCTCGGGATAGCCGGTGTTCTCTTCCGCAAAGGGGAAGCCCAAGGGCCACGGCTTCATATTCACGTCGTACTTCTGATTGGGAATGGCTGCGATCGAGAGGGCCAGGGTCGTCGATTTGATGCGCTCGAGTTTGAGGTCGAGCAGGTAGTTCAGATAGCGAGTGCGGTCGTAGTCCGGCGGCATCTCGGGATAGACCCGGTTGTTCGGATCGGAGCTGAAGCACAGCCGGTACGTGTACGCTACCAACCGGTCGTCGCCGAGGCCGGTCGTGCCCGGGAGAAGCGCGCGCGTCGTGTGGTCCATGTAGATGACGCCTGCGTGCGCCTCGTTGAATTCCGTGCGGCTTTCCCGCCCCAGCCGGTATTCCGCGCCGGCGTAGGCCGCTAGATCGCCTTCGTAGGTCGCATCGACGAAAACCTTGCCGCGGACTTCCTGGACCCCGCCCGTGTCGCGATTCTTGATCCGCACCGCGGTTACTTTGTTCTGGCTGCGGACGACTTCTTCCAACTGATGCCGGAGCAACACCGTGATCCCGGATTCTTCCGCGATCATGTCGTTGAGAAGCTGCTCCGCCACCGACGGTTCGTAGTAGTAACCCTTCTTGCAGTCAACGACCTGTTGCGAATCGGCGCCGTAGGTTTCCGTGTAGTACGCCAGCACTCGCGCGACGAATTCGTCCCACAACCCGCCGATCGCGCCGGCCGTCGTGATATCGGATTTGCCCAGCCCGCTCGTGGTCATCCCGCCGAGATGGTTGTAATACTCCACAATCAGCGCCGTGCGCCCCATGCGCGCGGCCGTGATGGCGGTGCTGATGCCACCGGGAGTTCCGCCGATGATGACGACGTCGTGTTCGGATTGCGCGGCCGCCGTACACGGAAAGGCGAAGGTGATGATGACCAGAATTGCGGTAAATACAGTAGCTTGTCGAATCATGACTCTCCCTCTCGTCCGCCGCCGGTTCGGCAACGTTCTTGTGCTCGCACGAGCACTCGAACCAATAACCACATCGCCTGTAGCGCCCGGCTTCCACGCCGGGTGTCTTGGCCTTAGCTCCGAGTCCGCCCGGCGTGGAAGCCGGGCGCTACATAGATTCTCTACGATATGCTCTTGCCGTTGAATACCAACGTCAACCCATCAAGCGCGTCATTGCGCTCGAAGCGCAACGTTGTCCCTTCGGGACCCGTGGTGGTGATGTCCAGCGTTTTGCCTTCCAACTTCCACGAAACCTCGACCGGCCCGTTAATCGTCGCGCTCGCGCCTTTCGCCCAGGACAATCCGCTGGGACGCGGGCTGATGACGACGTCTTTCCCGCCGATGCCCTGCGGCTGAATCCCGAGGACGATCCGGTTCAGGAAGTAAATCGGCGCTGAGGACCACGCATGCGTGTGGCTGCGCGTCGGGAAACCTTCGCTGCCGGTCGTGCCGGTCGGGAAACTCTCCCACACGGTCGTCGCCGCGGCGTCGAGCATGGGAAAGTAGTTCTCGCGGATGTCGTCGATGATCTGTTGCTGGTACCCCGCTTTTTCCAGGGCTTCGTACAGGAACATGCAGGCGAACGGCGTTCCCACGCGGACCATGCCGTCAGGCGTCGCCGTCAGGTTCTGGATCACTTTGTCGCGATTCTCTTCTTCGACAATATCGAAGAGGTACGACAAAAAGCTCGTGTGCACGGATACCGACGGGCTGATCGTCCCGTCTTCATGCACGCTATCCGGATACGCGCCCAGATCGGGGTCCCACAGTTCGTTGATGGCCTTAATTACGCGATCGCGATAAGGAACCAGCCACTCCGGCGATTCGGTATCGCCGACGACTTCCGCGCCCTTCAACACCGCGTCGATGGCGCCCACCAGCAAGAGACTGTTGTGCAGGACGGTTTCGTGGTTCATGTCGAGATTGGTCCAGTCGAAGAAGTTCCAGAATCGCCCACTGAAGAGCCCGCGTTCGTCTTCGTACTGTTGCGCGTTCCTGAGATTCTGAATCATGGACGGCCACATCTCGCGCAGGAACGTCTCGTCACCCGAGTATTCGTAGTACTCCCACACGCTCATTTCCCACATGAAACTGAAGGCCGGGATCAACACGCCCCACGACGACGGCGTCTGACACAACGCAATGGGATACCGCCTCACCGACTCGCCGGTAAGGCGCAGACAGCGGCGCGTGATATCGGTTGCGTTGAAGGCTGTCAAGCCAAAGAGGGCCTCGTTGCGCGCGTCGCCCACCCACAATGTCTGCTCGTACAAGGGACAGTCCGTGTACGTGTCTTCCATGCAAAGTTTCAGAGTACGCGCCGAAATCTCCCACACCTGGTCGAGTTTCGGATCGCTGCACGCAAAATTCCCGATGCGCTGAATGGGGTACGTCGATTCCACCAGCCCCACGTGATAGAGACTGACCGGGCGCGTCTGATTGCGTAACGTGATGAAGACGAAGCGCCCGGACCGGCGATCGATCGACATGAAGCGGTTGCGCCCCTCTTTGCAGATGTAACGCGTGCTGTTCCGGTACGTCCCGGTATGCTGAACCCGCCCGTCCGGCGCGATGTATTCGACCGCCGAAATATCAACGATCAATCCGGCTTCAGCGTCTAGGTCGAGCGTGAAATACCCCACGTTCTGTTCACCGAGATCGTAGACCAGTTCCACGTCGCCATCGGCGCTTGGCGAGACCACAGTTGCCTTGTCGTCCGCTCGGATCAGCGCGTTGGGCACTTCAACCAAACCCGCCGCATCCGAAAGCACTACGCGCTCCTTGAACTGGGCGTGTACGTCGTCCATCACGTGGTCCGCGGTCGACAAGGGGATGATGGCGTCGTTGAACTCGGCCTTGAACGAACCCGCATCGCGGACCTTTTCTAGATGCCCATCGATCGTGCTCCGGATCGTGTTCTCCACCTCGGCTCGGGCCGACGCCTCCATCAAATCGAATTCGTAATCGGAGCTGATGTATTTGGCGTCCTCAAAGGGCACCCAGCACCACGGATTCGTATCGTCGCCATTCAGTGGATTGCGCAGCGTGTAACCCGAGATTTCGTGGAATCGCAACTCCGTGTCCTTCTCCCAATGGCCGAAGAAACTGCTGACCGCGGCGAACAGGAAATGTTCGCCCGCGCTCAGTTCAAAGGCCCCGTCTTTGCCGCGTTTGCCGTCGATGGTCGTCGTGCTGCCGGGGTCGTCGATGTGCAGGGTCATTGCCTCGGGCAGATCGATGATCGTCGCCACGGCGCTGGCCATGGAGACTTTTCCGTTGGCCTCGATCAAACCGGGGTATAACAGACGCGCGGTCGGGAAGGCATAGCAGCGCCAATCGCGGCTGACCACGTTGGCCTCCCGGAACGCGACGAAGGGAAAGGGGATGCGGCTCAGCAAGGCCACGTCGCGCGGAATGAGACTCTTCCAGGGTCCGCCTTCCGCGTCGTAGAGCACGGCGGCCGGTGCGAAACTCGCATCGCCTTCCAACCGCGCGTCGTAGATTTCGAAAGGCCCCATCTGGATGCAGCGCTTCACCGTATTCGAAATCCACGCGGACGCCGCCGCGACTTCCCAGGTCTCGTCAGTGCCAACGCGGATCGAATTTCCGTCGGCAGATGTCACGTCCAATTGGGCGAGCAGTCCCGCCTGTTGCGGAATTTGATGAAAGGTGCCCACGCCGAAGTATTTCGCAACGATGCGGATTTCGTTTTCGCCGGCTTTGAGAAAAGACGCCACGTCGATCGCGTCGTACTGATAGTGCTCCGGCCAGCTTCGGCAGGGACCGTCGTTCACCCAGGCGCCGTTAATGAAGACGCGGTACCGCGTGTCCGCGGTGATCGCCAATCGCGCTGCCTTGAACTCCGGCAGCGTAAACGTCTTCCGCGCGACGACGGTGTCGTTGTAGTTCGTGTACGAATCCTGTTTGCGCCAGATCCATTTTGCCGTCAGCGGCGATTGCGCGACCGCGGCGGAGGTGAGACAAAGTGCGACGGCGCCCGCCGCCAGAGACAAACCGAAAGTAGACTGAACCATACTGAGAATTCCTTGTTGCGAATGGTAAAGATGCTCCCCGCACCATTATCGCAGGAATTACAGCGGGAGATACAACGAAAACGGATCGGTCTGAAATCAGACACTCCCTTCGAGGTCCCAGAACCGCACCTCGAATCCTTCTTTGGTCAACCGGTCGCGCAGCTCGTGAATATGATTCGCGTCGCGCGTCTCCACCACACAACGGACCACGACGCTGTTCACGTCTTCCCCGGCGAAGGCGCGGTCGTGGGCGATGTCTTTTACCGAGGCTCCAGCATCCGCGATAAGCGCGGTGAACCGAGACAGGCTCCCTGGCCGATCGCTGATCGTGGCTTCAAAACGGCAAAGCCTTCCATCGGCGGCAAGCCCGCGCTCGATGATCCGGCCGAGCAAGCTCGTATCGATGTTGCCGCCCGTCAACGGCAACACCACCTTCTTACCCTTCAACGCAGGCAGTTGGCCGGACATGAGCGCCGCGAGTCCCACCGCGCCCGCGCCTTCCACGACGCTCTTTTCCAGTTCAACCAATCGCAGCACTGCCCGTGCCACCGAGCGCTCGTCAACAGTAACGATTTTGTCCACGTTCTGCCGGGCAATCGCAAAGGCATTGGCGCCCGCGCGCCGCACGGCGAGACCGTCCGCAAGCGAGGGCCGCACCTCCACATCGACCGGTTTACCCGCTTTCCACGCGGCCGAGAAACACGGCGCGTGATCGCTCTCTACGCCAATCACACACACGTCGGGACGCAACGTCTTCACCGCCAACGCAACCCCGGCGATCAATCCCCCGCCGCCAACCGGCACGAGAACCGCGTCGAGGTCGGGCACTTGCTCGACGATTTCGAGTCCGAGCGTGCCTTGTCCCGCGATGATGGCGTCATCGTTGTAGCCGTTGATATAGGTGAGACCTTGTTCCGTTTCGAGCCGCGCTGCAAGTTCGCGAGCCTCATCGAAGGCTTCGCCATGAAGCACAACCTTCGCCCCAAGCGCCTCGCAGTTGATCACCTTCGTCAGCGGCGCAAACTTTGGCATCACCACGGTCACGGGGATCTTGAGCAAGGACGCGTGGTACGCGAGCCCCAAGGCGTGGTTCCCCGCCGACGCCGCGATAACGCCGCGCTCCCGCCGCTCCGGGTCCAGCACGGTAAGCGCATTGCGCGCGCCGCGCTCCTTAAAGCTCCCGGTGCGTTGGAGGTACTCGAGTTTGCAGTAGATGTCGCACCCGGCCACCATCGATAGGGGCACGGAGGGCGGGCACGGGCTGTTGTAAATGAATCGGCGCACCCGCTCGGACGCATCCAGGATGTGCTGGTAGGTTACCGGCAAAATCGAATCTCCTCAAAAGTTGGGCGCCAAGGTTTGGAACCTGCACTTTACCCCCTAATCCCGTCCGAATGCATATCGTCTGCCCCCGGGCAGGCCGTTACAACGGCGTTTTCGTCTTTGGCGGCCGATCCGCTACAATGCGGGCCATGCCGGTCGAAAAACCCCAAATTCTGACGGTCAGTCAGCTCACTCGTCGCGTGAAGGATCTCCTCGAGACGGAGGTGAGCTACATCTGGGTGTCGGGGGAGATTTCGAACTGGCGCGTCTCCCCGGCGGGCCACGCGTATTTCACGCTCAAGGACAAGGACTGCCAGATCGACGCGGTCATGTTTCGCGGGAAACTGATGAAGCTAAAATTCGGGCCGGAGAACGGCCTGGAAATCGTCGCGTTCGGGTTGATCACGGTCTACGAGCGGCGGGGCAACTACCAGATCATCTGCGACGAGATGCACCCGAAGGGCGTCGGCGCGCTGCAACTGGCCTTCGAGAAGCTCAAGAGGAAACTCGAAGAGGAGGGGCTGTTCGACGCGGAACACAAGAAACCGCTCCCTCTCCTGCCCCGGCGCATCGGGATCGTGACGTCCCCGACGGGCGCCGCCATCCGCGATATTCTGAACGTCATCAAACGGCGCTTTGCCAACGTGCATATTCTCCTGCATCCCGCGCGCGTGCAGGGCGAGGAAGCCGCGGAAGAGATCATCGAAGGCATTCGCGCGCTGGAGGAACTGGGGGTCGACGTGATGATTGTGGGACGTGGCGGCGGTTCCCTCGAAGACCTCTGGCCCTTCAACGAAGAGATTGTGGTGCGGGCCATCTATGCGGCCAAGACGCCCATCATTTCCGCCGTAGGTCACGAAATCGATTTCACGCTGTCGGACTTCGTGGCGGACATGCGCGCGCCGACGCCTTCGGCCGCCGCGGAGCTGGTCGTCCAGGAGCAGGAAGCGCTCGTGGAAAGTGTCCGTCAGATGCGACGACGGCTGGCCGCGGGTCTCTTGGGGCGCGTGGAACGCGTCCGCAACCGGCTGAGTATCGCGCGTTCCAGTTACGTGTTTCGCCGCCCGGAGGAACTGGTACGGCAGCGCAGGCAGCAGGTCGATGAACTGCGCATGCGCATGGAAAACCAGGTGCTTGACATGACGCGGGTATCGCGGCGGCGCGTAGATCACGCGGCGCGTTCGCTCGTATTGCTTTCGCCCAGGAACCGTGTCCGCCGCGCGCGCGACGAGTTCCGTGCGCTGTACCGCCGGCTCGGGCAGTCCGGCGCAGGCGTGGTGCATCGGTCCCGGAGCCAGTTGATGCCGCTGATCGCGCAACTGGACGCCCTCAGTCCCCTCGCGGTATTGTCTCGGGGCTACGCGCTGGTCCGCACGGTGCCGGACCGAAAGATCGTACGCGACGCGCGGCAACTGAACCAAGGCGACCACGTCGAGATTCGCTTAGGCAAAGGCAGTGCTACCGCTGCCGTGGAACACATCGAGGAGCCATCGGATGGCTGAACCGAAGTTTGAGAAAGATCTGGAGAAGCTGGAAGAGATCGTGACCGCGCTGGAAGAGGGCGAACTTTCGCTCGACGACGCCATGAAGCGGTTTGAGGAAGGGATCAAACTGGCCAAGCGTTGCGAAAAAGCCCTCTCCGACGCGGAGAAAAAGATCGAGATTCTCACGCGCAACGCCGATGGTGACTTGGAGGCGCAGCCCTTTGAGGACGAAGGAGCCGGCGAAGACGCCCCGGCCAAGAAAAAGGCCGTGAAGAAGAATGAGGAAGGCGAGGAAGAGGACGACGAATTGTTGTTCTGATCGCACAGTCCCGCCGGGAAACTCAGGCCGGGAGGTGTAAGTCTAACGTGTAGACGATTGCCACGTCCGACCTTCGATAAATTAACCCAGTTGGTAGTTTCCATGCGAACCATCAAGATTCTGACAGGTATAGTACTCACCGCCAGCATAGTTGCCGTGGTCGCGCTGGTACTTCTAAGCGTTCCGGACGAAGAACCGGCATCCACTCCCGGCCAGACTGAAAGCCGCACGCAATCGCCGCCTTCTCAACGGCCCGGAGCCGATGACGAAGCGAACCTCGCCGCACCGTCGGAACCCAAAGCCACAGGCACCGAAACCGTGCGCGTCTACGGAACGGTAATCGATGCCAAGACGAGCGCACCGATTGCGGGCGCCGAAATCGCGACGCGCTTCGGCATGGATGATGTCTCCGCAGTCAGCGACGCGAACGGCGCGTTTACCTTGGAAGCCAACCCGGGGGACAACGCGCCCGTGGTATGCAAAGCCGAGGGGTACGCGACGGCCAGTGCGACCTACTCCGGCATCGAGGGCGACAGCGTCCGGCTCGATTTCCAGTTGCGGCCCGGCAGCAGCATTGCGGGAACCGTAACCGACAAAGTGACGGGAGCACCCGTGCCAGGGGTCTCGGTGCGGCTTCTTGGATCGCAGGAGAACGTCTTCGATCTGCTTCGCCGGCGCGATGGAGAAGAGGAATCTCGCTCCGGCGCGACGAACGAAGATGGCGAATACGAGATCACGGGGATACCGCCTGCGTCGTACCGCATAACGGTTGACACGCGTGATACGGCGTACCTCTTCAAGTCGGAGGACGCGCAGTCGCTGGAGGTGGCCGAGTCGTCGGATTACGAGGGACTCGATTTCGCGCTGACGCCGGGGGGAACCGTATCGGGGACAGTAACTACCGCGACCGGTGTGGCCGTCGGCGATGTGGCGGTCATGCTCATGCCCGTCCAGATGTTACAGGCGACCTTTCGCGGCCTCGACGCGCTTGACCCAGGTTCCTTTGAGCCCAAACGCGCGCGCACCAATGGGGACGGCGCCTACACGATTCGGGGCGTGGAATACGGTACCGAACTGCGGGCCATCGCGCGTTCGGACGATTTCGCCACATCGCGCAGCGAGCCGTTTTCGCTTGATCGATCTGTACCAAGTATTCGCGTAGACCTGACCGTAACAAGCGGCAGCACAATCGAAGGAGTCGCCCGCTACCCGGATGGGACCCCAGCGAGCGCGGTGCGCCTATTGCTCCTCCCCGCCTCCTCCGAGAACTGGCAAGGATTCATGGGACCGGGCGTGGGCACGACTGAAACCAACGGTCAGTTTCGCATCGAGCATGTGAACGCGGGTGCCTACCTTCTGCGGCCGGAACATGAACTCGCCGCGCAGAACTTGCGCAAGACCTCAGAACCGCTCTCCGTCACAGTCGACGGACAGACCGACGTCAAAGGACTTGAGATCGTCGTCCAACCTGACCCGGAGGAAATGGAAGGCGAAGGCATCATCGCTGGTGTCGTGTTAGATCCCTCCGGCTCACCGGCGGCGAATGTGCGCGTCGATGCGCGGCGGATCGACAACCGTCGCGAAACCGCCGGTACAACCACCGGGGCCGATGGCCGCTTCGAACTCTCCAAGCTGCACGGCATGGCCTACGATGTCTCGGTCGATGACGCTATCGGTATCGCGGAAGAATCCGCAGTGACGGTAGGCTCGGAAATCACGATTCAACTCGAGGCCCCCGCTTCCATCAGCGGGATCGTCGTTACGGCGTCGGGCGAGCCGGTCCCGGATGCGACCGTGCACTTAAAGGATCTCGCCGCGCAGGGTCCCGAACCGGATATTGGGGCGATCATGAGCGGCCTGTTTCGTCGCGGCGAGGGCGGGGAATCGACGGATGCCTATGGCCGATTCGAATTCACCAAGATCGCGCCCGGCAACTATGAGGTCGCGGCAAAAACCGCGTCGCAGGGCACAGCCAAGTCGGAACCGCTCTCGCTGTCGCCCGGAACGGACCTTACCAATCTTCAGCTCATTCTGGATCCGGGCGTGTCGTTCAGCGGGATCGTTTTGGGATCGGACGGCGCGCCGGTGCAGGGCGCGCACGTGCAACTCACTCCCAGCGGCGAGGACCCGACGGCCGACATGATGTCGCAGTTTCTGCCTGCGGCCATGCTGAACCCCGTCGGCTCGACGACCTCGGATGCGAACGGCACATTCACCATCACCAACGTGCCCCCGGGCACCTATCAGTTGGTGGCATCCCATAGCGCGTATGCGAAAACCTCCATGCCTGATGTGCAGGTTGGGTCCGGCCGTCCGGTCACCGGGTTCCGCGTGACGCTCGGGAAGGGCGGCAAAGCGCAGGGCAAGTACACAGTGGACGGCAAACCCCAGGCGGGCGCCATGATCATGATTGTGGGTCCCGCGGGATTCGAAATGGTCCAGACGGACAGCCAGGGGCTTTTCGATGTAACCGGACTTTCCTCCGGTTCGTACATGATTGCGGCGATCGATCCGTCCGGCATCGCGACGGGGGGCCAGGGCGTGCAGTTCAATCCGCAGGTCGTCGATATCGTCGACGGTGAAGTCACCGGCGTGGAGTTGGGCGACGCCTCGGGCGTGCCGGTCACCGGCGCCGTTACCGGCATGGGCGACGGGTTGACGGTCGTTGCGCTGCGGCGTCCGGGCGGACCGTCGCTTCAAAATTTGGATTTGACCAATCTTGGCAACCTGTTCGATTCCATGCGCTACCTCGCGGGACAGGCGACTGTCGCGCCGGACGGCAGTTTCACGATCGACGGCGTGGAACCGGGCGAATATGTGCTGGAAGTTTACTCATTGGACATGGGTCAAGCCGGACCCAATCTCAATGCCCTGATGAACATGCCCCGCACGCCGATCTACCAGCAGAATGTTTCCATCGGAGACGAACCGCCGGTATTGAACATCCCCCTCGGCGGATAAAAGACCGGGGGCAGTTACCTTTTCCTTCTCAGCCCCAGCACTTTTTCTCAACGAATCCTAAGAACAGGCCTCTGTAAGCCATTGTGTTTCAACCATGCCGATGACGTAGCTGGTGTTCTTCGCTATCGGGATCGGGATCGCTATCGGTATCGAAAAGAGAGTCCATTATGCTGTCAGAAGGGAAGACGACTTCATTCGGTGTTTCTCGATCCGAAACGTACAGTCGTTGCACCGTCGATTTCGATACCGATCCCGATAGCGATTTCGAGCACGAAAAAGACATGACGACATTGACTCGCAACTGTTCTTACACAAACAACCACGCCTGCAGCGCGGTCCGCCGCTCAGAAGGAAAAAGGTGACTGTCCCTTTCTGGAAATCTGTCTACTTCACTTTGTTGAACGACTCGATGAACCCCCATCGGCAGTACGCAAAGTGCCGGGCGGACGGCGCTTGCCGCTTGCGAAGGCGATTGAGCAATGCCGACAACCCGAAGGGAATCCGATCGGACCAGTACAACAACCGCGCGCGGATACGCCCACGGTGCTTGCGGTAGACGTAGTATTTGCTGCGGTAGGCGTGCAACAACACCGTGTCGCTGGGCTGCTTCATCTCACCGGAACTCGCGCCGTGATGATGAATCACCGTCGCCTCGCCGCAGTAGCACACCTGCTTCCGCTTGCGCTTCGCGGGCAACAACACGTCCATCTCCTCTTCGTAGAGGAATACGTTCTCATCGAAGCCGCCGATGCTTTCCACGTAATCGCGCCGCATCATCATGCATGCGCCGGAAATGAGATGCACGCGACGTCCTGACACATGCTCGTCCTCACGAAGCCAGTCGTGCAACGACGTTAACAACCGCGGATACCGAACGTGCAGTCCCGCCGTGTTCCAGAAGTTGCGGAGGACCGTCCGGTATCGCCGCAGGGAGGGATGGAAGCTCTGGTCGGGATGGACCAACCGCGGCCCGACGGCGACGCAATCGGGATGCTGATCCAGGAAGCTCGCAAGCGTGTCGACGGCGCCGGCGGTAAGCTCGGCGTCGGAATTCAGAAACAATACGTACGGCGCGTCGCCCGCGGCCATGCCCCGATTGTTGGCCGGCCCGAAACCGAGATTGCGATCCAACTCGATCAGGTGCGCCCGCGGAGCCACTCGCCTGACCATGTCCGCCGAGCCGTCGGTGCTGGCGTTGTCGACGACGATGGTGCGGATTCGCTTGAAGTTCCTGCAGGTCGCGGCGATGGAGCGCAGGCAGGTCGCGAGGATGTCCCGCGTGTTGTAACTGACGACGACGATATCGACGTTCATGGGATCTGGCGCATCACGAATCGGCTTTGGCACGTTTCAGGAGTTCGCGCACGTCCAGGATTTCCCGGGCCTGCATGCGGTACACACTCATGACGTAGCCGTCCTCGATCTCCTCGCCGACTTCGAGCTTGCCAAAGGCGGCGATGGGGAGATCGGAGTAGTACTTCGCGGGCTGGTCCGCCATGGAGACCATGACCCATTCGTTCATGCCCGGCGGAACGCCAAAGCAGCAGAACATCTGATTCTGCGTGAGGGCAAAAGATTTCACGTTGCCCGTGTTGTCGACTTCGACGGGAACCATGAAACCCACAATAACCACGTCCTTCTCATCGAGTTTCTTGATGGGCTGCGGGATTTGGTCCTTCAGCGGCTTGCTGGGATCAGGACTGGCCAACAGCGCGTCCGGATCGGGCACGTCATATTCAAAGCTACCAAGCGCATTGAAGGTTACTTTCAGGTACTTGCCGTCTCGCGTCTTTTCAAACTTGAAAGGGTCCTTCTTCGGATCGCCTTCCATCTGTTGCAACAGGTCCAGCGATTCCTGGGGCAGCGCGCGACCCAACGGTTTCACATCGGGTAGGCCACCGGGAGCCGAGGGCTCGTCTTCGAGTGGAGCGTCGAGCGGCGCGCCCTTGATCTCATTCGGATCATCCTGCGCGCCCGCTACCGGCGCGGCAAATGCAAATCCTGTTGCGATTACGGCCACGCACGCCCAGGCGCGCGATATGGCGGTGCAATTCCAGAGTTTCATGACTGCCCAATTCCTTCCCTAGCGCGGGTCTCAGTATAGCGAATTCTGCGCCAGATTCGCGCTATTCTTCATTTCCGTCGGGGAAACGAAAATGGATATCGCGAAATTCCACACCCCGAACGGTCAAATATGGAATACTTCCACGAAAACGAACCAATTGCTTCAGTTTGTCCGATTGCCCGCGAAACTCCGAGGTCTCTCCCACCGTTTCTCCGGTCAAGACATTGGCGTAGGCTTCGAGCCGCACGGAAAAGGGATCTCCCGACTCCGGTTGCACGACAACCTCCAGTTCGGGCGCGCTTACACGCACGGCATTCTCCGCCTCACCGTCCAGCACGTACGCCGTCACCGAGCCCGCAGCCGCATCGACAACGAGTTCCATGTGCGCGACGTGGTCGCCGAGTGCAATCAGTGTGCCGCCGTGAGGCGCGTCGTGATGATGATGGTGGTCGTGATCCGGCGAATGAGCGCTCGCGCTTTCATCGGCGGGATGTCTCGTATCTTCACTTGGGGTACAGCCGCCGCTCACGAGCGCCAGTGCGATGATAGCCGGGACTATGGAACAGAGGCGGGCGGGTTTAGACATGTTTGAATTCCTCGTGCGTCAGGATGACGGCGTCAGATTCGTCGCCACGTCCGTAGTGTAAGCCTTAATTGCCGGGACGATTCCCGCCAGCGCGCCGGCGAGCGTGATCCCCAGCGGCGTCAGATAGATGGACGGATGGAGCATCCACACGTCCAGCACGACACCCGTCTGACGCCGCACGATGACCGCGGTGGCGGACAGAATGGCGAAGTAGACCGCGTATCCAAGTAGCGATCCCAGAAACGCGATGGCCGCCGATTCCGTCACGATGGCCGAGAAGACCGTGGCCCGCCGGGCGCCCAGGGCGCGCAGAATGGCGAACTCGCGTCGGCGTTCGTTAATGGTGTTGTAGATGCTCGCCAGAATCGCGGCGGTCGCCACGACCACGACGAGGTAGGCCACCAGTTCCAGCACGCGGTTGATCCACCCGATCTTGCCGAACAACTCGGCCATCACGCGCCCGATGGGGTACGCGAGCGTGGCGACCTTCCCCTGCTTGTTGATCATCAGGTCCAGGTCGAACCCGGTCTTTGGGTTCTTGAACTTGAGCATGACCGCGCTGACCTCTTTATGCTCGTCCGGGATAGCCGTCCGCGCCTGGGGCTGGTACGTCTCCCCCGCTCCGCGCAGGACGTGCCCGCCCATGCGGAAGATGCCTTCGATGGGTATCCAGATGACACGGTCTGACGGCGAGTTTGTCGGTTTCAGGATGCCGACGACCGTGTACTCTTCGGCGTGTTGCGCCGTTTCGCTGAAGGTCAGCCCATGATAGGGCTGGATAGTGTCGCCGGGTTTGAGGCCGAGTTGGGCTGCTGCGAAGCTGCCGACCACCGCTTCCCGGCGGGTTGAGTCAAAGAACCGGCCTCCCTCCTCCACCTGGAAATGATCGCCTTCGCGATAATGAAAATCCGTGAAGAGGTCCTTCGTCGTGCCCACGATGCGGTAGCCGAGATAATTGTCGCCGGTTGCGTATGGGATGGCGAGTTCGATCCGCCGGTCTTCCTTCAACATGGTGTACATGGACCACGGAATGTTGCCCGGGGAGGTCTCGAGGTGAAACACGGTGTTGAGCACCAATTGCAACTGGCTACCCCGCGCGCCAAGCACGGCGTCGAACCCGGCGGGCCCGCCCGTGAACGCGCGATAGGTCTGAGCCTGAATGCTGAACACGCTCATGACAAGCCCGGCCGCCAAGGCGGTGGCGATCAGGGTAACCGTCGTGGAGAGGGCGTGCTGCCGCAGGCTGCGCCGCACGATGAGAAGCAGGCCCCCTAGCGCATGGGTCCGCTCCCGTGACTGGCGCGGGGTGGCTGGATTCTCGGCCGTCACGGTTTCACCTCGGACACATCGATCGACCCCGCCGCGCGATTGATTTGGCTGAGTTCCTGAACGCGTTCGAACTGGCCGAGGATCTCGCGGTCGTGGCTGACCAGAAGCAGCGCCGCGTCGTTCTCGTGGCAGATTTCGCGAATAAGCCTTAGTGACTCGCCCGCGTGGTGTTGGTCCAGATTACCCGTGGGTTCATCGGCGAGGACCAGCTTGGGGCGCCCGGCCAGGGCCCGCGCCACGGCGACGCGCTGCTGCTGCCCCACGCTGAGTTGCCGCGGCCGGTAGTTCATGCGGTTCCGAAGCCCCACGCGCTCCAGCAGCGCGCGTGCGAACTCTGTATCGGTCCCGCGTCCGAACATCATGCCGAGCAAGACGTTTTCCAACGCCGTATAGCCCTGGAGCAGGTTGAAGGTCTGGAATACGTAGCCGATATGCCGCGCCCGGAGGCGGTCGCGCCCGGCCTCGCGCTGCGCGGTCAGGCACTCGCCCGCGACGGAGATGACACCGCTGTCGGGCTGCAGAATACCCGCGATAAGATTGAGGAAGGTCGTCTTGCCCGAGCCGCTGCTGCCTTGCAGCGCCACCTGCTCCGCGTCGTCCATCACGAATGCCGGGACGTCGATAACGAGATGCCGCTCACCCTCGGGCGACACGTACCCCTTCTTGAGGTCTTTGACATCGAGGACCGGCATGCACTCCGTCCAACCTGCTGGTATGAGACCGGGCCAAAAACGAAAAAGCCCCGTATGGCGAAACGTCACACGTCCGCCAGACGGGGAATTGGATGGCCGTTACTTCTTTTCGCGGTGCAACGTGACCTTGCGGAGCTTGGAATTGTACTTCTTGCGCTCCATACGGCCCGTCGACGTCCGCACGTTTTTCTTGGTGTGATACCGCGACGTGCCCGGGGCTTCCGTGCACTCCAGAATCACCTGCACCACATTACCTTTTGCCTTCGCCATAACACCTCTCCTCACCCAGCCCTCGGGTGGAAATCGCCTTACGCGCGCCTCCGGGTACGAATGCCAGCCCCGAGGCGCAGAAAGGCAGTATTTTGCGGATTATCGAGGTCATTGTCAACTTTCTGTGGGAACGCGGGGAAGGTCACCCCGATCTCCAAAGCATCGCGAGCACGATCGGGACATTGCGGATTCCCCCCAATCGCTATCGCAATCGGTATCGGTATCGAAATTAGAAGCGGAATGGGCCGAGCACTTTCGATTCCGATACCGATAGCGATTCCGATACCGATAGCGATTCCGATACCGATAGCGATACCGATACCGATACCGATACCGATACCGATACCGATACCGATACCGATACCGATAC
>BTVY01000026.1:0-98485 GCA_045863335.1 Candidatus Hydrogenedentota bacterium
AAGAGAGCATTGCCACTTGACGAAAGAGCACCTAATGGGTGTCCCCATTTTTCATCGCAAGCACCGTGTGTTGACACACGAGATTCGAACCCATACGATCAACTCTTGAAGGTAACTCCGGTTGTACAGGTGATACACATGTCTTTTACTCTCCCCCGGCCAAACACGAATCCTGCGCAGCGCGGGAATTTGCCGTTTCGCATTGCCGCCCTCTTGGCCTGCGTCATTCTTTGTGCCCTTCCGGCCTTCGCGCAGCTTTCCCTTCCCGGAGCTGGAGACGCTCCAGAAATTGCGACCGAGGCGGCCCCGGCGGAGCCGACCGTCGACGAACGGCTGGCCGAACTGCGCACGCAGGTGGATGCGCTGGACACGCGTATCGATGCGGCCGCGGCCGCCGAAACGCCCGAGCAGGCGGAACAACTCGGTGTCCCGCTTACGACGCTTCAGGAACACACACTCAGTCTGCGTCAACTGCGGAGCGTCTACCAAGATCAGATCGCCGCACTCGAACAGCTCCACGAAGTCCGCCGAATGCGGGAGGATTTGGAGCGGGAGCGGACCGAGTATCAAGGCCCCGCTCAACCGCCGCCTTACACGCCCTGGTTTGTGGATACTTTTCGCGATGCCGTGTCGGCCAAAGAAGTTCAGTTGGAATTGGACAAGCAGAGTCTGGCAATTGCCAAGAACCGGCTGACACGAACGCTAAGTGAGCAGTCAAAGGCGGAGGCGGCATTGGCGCAAGCGCGAAGCCAGGCGGCCGCGTCATCTGACCCCGCCGAACTCCGGAGTCTGGAATCAAAAGTGCAATCCGCGCAGGCTGCGGTCCGACTGCTTCAGGCGACCGTCCCGCTACATGAGGCGCAGATTCAGGTTGCTCAGGAACGGGCGGCACTGCGGGAGCAACAGCTCGAGTTTGAGCGAGAGAGACTTGCAGACGCGGAAGAACGCGAGCGGTACCGGGAAGAGGATCTCGAAACAAAGAAGGAAGAGCTTGCGTCCGCGCGCGAAGAGTTACAGGCGCGGTTGAACGAGGCCATCGAGGAGAAGGACGAAGCGCAGCGGGCCTTGACCGATGCGCGCGAGGCGCAGACCCAGGCGGCGAATGGGGAAACCGTTGCTCCAGCCGATTCGCTGGACCTCCTTCGGATCCGCGCCAATGCCGCCAACGACCGTGCGAAGATGCTCCGCGACCGATTTGACTTCTTGCTCTACGAGGAGGAGATGTGGACCACGCGCTACAAGCTCCATCTCGGAATTGGCGAACTGACGGTAGCGGACGAACTCCAGCGCGCTCAGGACTACGCCGACGGGCTCAATTCCATGCTTCAGACGCGAACCGCGGATCTGGAGGTGGTCCGGGCGGCACTCCGCGAGTGGGAACGAAAAGCCCGCGAACCAGAACAAGCTGGAGACGCGAATTTGGCGCAACAGATTGTCCCCGTGCTTAACGGCCACCTGGACCTGTTTCGCTCCGGCTTGACCGCGCTCACGACCCAGCAGCAGGTGAACAAGCATTTGCTGGGAGATTTGCGGGAAGCGCAGGACCGCCTCTCCATTGGCGAGCGTATCCGGCAAGTGTGGGATGCGACGGCTCGCATCTGGTATCAAGAGCTGCCCATTAAGCTCGGGGACGAACCGCTGACGTTCCGGCAACTTGTGGTCGCCACCATCATTCTAATCGTCGGTATCGCGATTGTCCGCGTGCTTCGCCGGTACTTCCGCGCGCTGATGCGGTCGCGTACGCGTTTCGACGCCAATGCCACGGCAAGTCTGGAACGGCTGCTCTTCTATGTGCTCGTTATCGTCATCGTTCTGGTCGCCATGAACATCGTGGGCATACCCCTCACGGCGTTCACGATCTTCGGCGGCGCGCTCGCCATCGGTATCGGGTTTGGCGCGCAGAACCTCATCAACAACTTCATCTGTGGCCTCATCCTCATGATGGAACGTCCCATCCGCATCGGAGACGTCGTCGAGGTGGACAACTATATCGGAACGGTCGACGAGATTGGCGCGCGCTGTTCCCGCTTGCGGCAGTTCTCCGGCATGGACATCCTCGTGCCAAACAGCATCTTCCTCGAGAAAACGGTCATCAACTGGACCCTCTCCAATGCCAGAGTGCGTTGGGAGATTCGGGTGGGCGTGGCGTACGGATCGGACACACAGCTCGCTCAGGAACTTGTCTTGACGGCAGTACAAGAGCACGGACGCGTGCTGCAAGATCCGGAGCCGCTGGTCGTCTTCGCCGATTTCGGTGACAGCGCCTTGATATTCGAAGCATACTTCTGGCTCATCATGGGGCCCGCCACCGATGCCCGTGTGGTACGCAGCGACATCCGCCATCGCATCGATAAGCTGTTCCGGGAAGCGGGTATCGTCATCGCTTTCCCGCAGCGCGACGTCCATCTCGATGTGACGGGACCGTTGGACGTGCGGGTAACGAACGGGAATCGGTCAAGCGACCAAGAATCAGCGACGAGGAGAGAGCGGGGGGAGATCGAATGATTCGGAGCGCGCTTGGACGTGGGATGCTTGGCTTCGGAGCCGTGTTGCTGCTCGTTGTCGGCGCCTACGCGCAGGACGATGAACGGATCTTGCGCTACCACAGCGATATCACGATCCACGAGGACGCGAGCCTCACCGTCGTGGAGACCATCACGGTGCAATGCGCCCGCGATCAGATCCGGCGCGGGATCTACCGCGATTTCCCCACGCGCTACCGCGGCAAATGGTACATGCCGATCCGCGTGAAGTTTGAGATTGTCAGCCTGAAACGCAACGGGAATCCGGAGCCGTACCACACGGAAGACTTGTCAAACGGCGTGCGCACGTACTTCGGTAGCGAGAACGAACTGCTTTCCATCGGCGAGCATACCTACGAATTCACGTATCAGACCGATCGCCAGTTGGGATTCTTCGACGAACATGACGAACTCTACTGGAACGTGACCGGTACTGATTGGGATTTTCCCATCGACGACACGAGTGCGACAGTTCACTTTCCCGGGCCTGTTTCGTCGTCAAGAATCTCTACCGACGGATATACGGGGCCACAGGGTTCCAAGGAACAGGCGTACGAAGCGCAAATCGCAAAGGACGGCACAGTCGAATTCCGGGCCACACGGCCATTGGCTCCGCACGAAGGGCTTACCATCGTCACCACGTTTCCCAAGGGCATCGTTCAGGCGCCGGAGCCGAACGCCATCGCCAAGGAGATTGGCCGCGGCCTCTTGAAGGACTCGTCTCGTCTGACGGGGTTGCTGCTGGTATTCGCGTACTTCGTGATCGTGTGGTTCATGTTCGGCCGCGATCCGGCGCCGGGACAAATCGTGCCGCAATCCGCACCGCCCAAAGGCATCAGCCCTGCGGCGGCCCGGTACATCGAGCGCATGGGTTTCGACAATATGGCGTTTACCGCAGCCCTTGTCAGCCTGTCGGTTAAGGGCTACGTCCGGATCGTTGAAGACGATGAAGACTACGTCATTGAGCAGGTGCGGCCTCCAACACCGGATCTGCCCGCGGAGGAGCGCAAGATCATGGAGAATTTGCTTCCCTCGGGTGCAGAGATTCGACTCATCCGCCGGAACCATTCCCGCGTATCGGGCGCATTGACCGCCTGCAGTAAAGCCTTGAAGAGTGGCTTCCAAAAAACCTATTTCATCACCAATACGCGGTATTATCTGCCCGGGTTTCTCCTGTCGTTGACGGTTTTAGTCGGTGCGGTCTTGTCCTTGCCCAAATCCAATGGCGCACCGGTTATTTTTCTCTCGATTTGGTTGAGCATCTGGACGCTGGGTGTCGTGGCGCTTGCGACGCAGGTCTATACGTTGTGGCGCGGCGTGCTCACCGGCAAAGGCGGCATCTTCCAAGCCATTTTTATGACAATCTTCGCGACGCCCTTCTTCATCGCGGAGATTGTCGTGGGTGGCATCTTCGTCTACCAGGCGTCCTGGGTCGTCGTTGCCTTGATGATACTGCTGGTCGTCATGAACGTGGTTTTCTTCCGGCTTCTGAAGGCGCCCACCGGCCTGGGCCGAAAGACGCTGGATGCGCTGGAAGGCTACAAGCAATATCTGTCCGGCGAACGCTGGTCCCGCTACGGCGGGACGCCGGAGGAAGTCACACCGGCCATGTTTGAAGAGCATCTTGCCTATGCCATCGCGTTCGGCATCGAAGACGATTGGTCGAAGCGCTTCGACGGCGTCCTCGGCGCCAGCAGCAACGATCCCGATGCCGGACGGCCCCATTGGTATCGCGGCAGCGGCTGGAATCATCGCAACCCCGCGCTATTCGCCACGGCATTGGGCGCTTCGCTCTCCACGGCCGTTGCGTCCTCGTCTACGGCGCCGGGCTCCTCCTCGGGTTCCGGCGGCGGCGGCTCCTCCGGCGGAGGCGGCGGCGGGGGAGGGGGCGGCGGCTGGTAACCGCGCTGGACTAAGATGGCGATAACCACCACTAAAGATAGGCTCGGCGGGCACGCGCTGCCTGAAGAGTACGCGCCCTTGGGCGACAAGTACGACGAACTCCACTCCGCTGACGGAACGGTGCGCGCGCAATGGGAGGCATATCTCCGCGAATTCCGTAGGCTAAGTGCCGACGACCTCGTCCGGGGCCGCGGCCAGGCGGCTCGGCTCATCGAAGAGAACGGCGTCACGTACAACGTCTACGGCGACCCGCAAGGCGTCAACCGGCCCTGGGCGTTGGACCTGGTTCCCCACATCCTTTCGCCTGCGGACCGGACCGCTATCGAAGCAGGGCTCAAGCAGCGCGCAATACTGCTGAATTTGATTCTGTCCGATTTGTACGGCGCGCAGACGCTGGTCAAGGAGCGGCGCATCCCGCCGGAGTTTATCTTCGCGAATCCGGCGTTTCTGCGACCCTGTCACGGGCTCAAATCGCCGGACGACTCCTACCTTCAGTTCTATGCCGCCGACATGACACGGGGCGCCGAAGGCGAATGGTCGGTCATTTCCGATCGCACGCAGGCCCCGTCCGGCGCGGGTTATGCCCTGGAAAACCGCATCGTTCTCTCGCGGGTCTTTCCGAATTTGATTCACGACTGCCACGTGCAACGGCTGGCCTCGTTCTTCGAGCGCTTCCGCGAACGGTTGCGTTCCCTCGCGCCTCACAACCGCGAGAATCCCAACATCGTGCTGCTGACGCCGGGGCCCTTCAACGAAACCTATTTCGAGCACTCGTACCTGGCGCGTTACCTCGGCTTCACCCTGGTCGAAGGGGAGGACTTGACGGTCCGCGACAACAGTGTCTTCTTGAAGACCCTGGAAGGGCTCGAGCGGGTCGACGTCATCTTGCGCCGCCTGGACGACCACTTCTGCGATCCCCTCGAGTTTCACAGCGAATCCACCATCGGCATTGTGGGGCTGCTGCAGGCGACGCATAGCGGCAACGTGGCCGTCGCAAATACCTTGGGTAGCGGCATCATCGAAGCCCCGGCCCTGCGCGCGTTGCTGCCTGATCTGTGCCGCGTGCTGTTGGGCGAAGACTTGAAGTTGCCATCGGTCAACACGTGGTGGTGCGCGAATCCCGAGCATCTGGCGTATGTGAAGGAGCACATCGGCGAACTGCACATCGAGTCCGCCTTCCCCATGCGGCGTCCTGAATCGGTGTCCGTTCCGGAACTACAAGCCACGGTGCGGGACGAATTGCTCCGCCACATCGAGTCGCGCCCGTATGCGTACGTGGCGCACGAGCCTGTCGAAGCGTCGACCGCGCCCGTGTGGACGAACGAGGGGTGGCAGCCGCGCTACATGGTCCTGCGCTCGTACGCGGTAGCAGGGGAAGCAGGCGCTTACCATGTGATGCCGGGGGGATTGAGCCGCTTCTCTGATTCCACCCACGCCTTGGCCCTTTCCATGCAACGCGGCGGCGGAAGCAAGGACACCTGGGTCATCGCCGAAGGTCCCGTGGATACGACGACGCTACTGCCAGCGCCGGGTCAGGCTATCGAGATCAAACGCGCGGTTACGAATCTGCCGAGCCGGGCGGCGGACAACCTCTTCTGGCTGGGCCGTTACTTGGAGCGTGCGGAAGGCACGGCACGGCGCGTGCGTTCCGTGCTGATTCGGTTGACCGACGAAACGCGCGGCGCAACGGACAACGAGTTCCCCGCCATGCTCCGCGCGTTGGCGGAAGGGTTGACCGTGCATCCCAATGGCGCTAGCGCGCAGTCTTCCGACGCCGATGACGCGCTGGAAGACGAGATCCTGTCGGCGGTCTTCAATCCCCAATGGACCGGAAGCCTGCAAACTACCTTCAGTTCGCTCCACCGCGTCGCGTGGGTCGTGCGCGACCGCTTATCCGTGGACGCGTGGCGCATTCTCAACCGCGTTATGGAAGAACTTCCCATCGAAGTCGCGGCCGGACAACCGTCGCGACTGGGCGACGTTCTTCTCCTGCTGAACCAGATCATCGCGGGGCTTGCCGGCTTCAGCGGACTGACCATGGAAAACATGACGCGTGGTCTCGGCTACCGCTTTCTCGACATGGGACGCCGCATCGAACGCTGCATCAACATTCAGAACTTGTTGCGCACCTGCCTGATTGGCGCCGGGGCCGGAGAAACGCCTGTGCTGCAAATCGTGCTTGAGGTGTCCGACTCGGCGCTCACGTACCGTTCGCGATATGGCGTCAATCTCCAGACCCCCGCCGTGCTCGATCTGCTGCTCACCGATGACTCGAACCCGCGCTCGCTGATCTTCCAGTTGGACGCGTTGAACGATCACCTCGGGCGACTGCCTGGCGAGAAGACGTATCCCTTCGCCAGCGCCGAGCAGCGGTTGGTAGCGCGCGCGCAGAGCGACGTGCGGCAACTCGATATCTTTCAGATCGCCCGGCCCAACGATTCCGGTCATCGCGCAAATCTTGCCGCGTTGCTGGCCGAACTGAGTCAATTGCTGCCCGACGTATCGGAATCGATCGCGCGCCACTACTTCAGCCACACCGGCACGCCGCGGCAAGTCGCCGCCAAGTCCAGCGAGCATCCGGCATGAAGTACCGCGTGCGCCATACCACCCGCTACGACTACAGCGAGGAAGTGCCGATTTGCTACAACCAGGCCCGCCTCACCCCGCGCAACACGCCGCGACAGCAGTTGGTCTCGACCGCGCTGGAGGTGTTGCCGGTCACGCCTGTGCCCGGGCGTCGCCGCGAAGATTACTTCGGCAATGAGGTCACGTACTTCACCGTGCAGGAACCCCACAAGACCCTGTCTATCGTCGTGACCAGCGACGTGTTGGTGGCCGCGCAGACCAAGCCCGACCCCAAGGAAACCATGTCCTGGGACGCCGTTCGCGAGCACGTTGCAACCGCGCAGAAAGAGAACGCCATGCTCGCGTACCAGTTCGCCTTCGATTCGCTTTTCGCGCGGACGACGCCGGAACTGGAGCGCTACGCGCGCGAGTCTTTTCCCGTAGGGCGGCCCTTATTGGAAGGCGTGCTGGATCTCACCCGCCGCATCCATGGCGAGTTCACCTACGATCCAACAGCGACTACCATCGCCACGCCGCTGGAAGAGGTTGTCCGGGCGCGGCGGGGCGTGTGCCAGGACTTCGCCCATCTCGAGATTGCGTGTCTTCGGGCCTTGGGTTTGCCCGCGCGCTACGTCAGCGGCTACATCTACGGCGGCAACGGCGACAACACGCACCCCCTCACCGGGGCCTGGGCGTCTCACGCCTGGCTGTCGGTGTTCGTGCCCGAGGTCGGCTGGGTCGACGTGGACCCCACCAACAACATGCTGCCCGAACGCGAACACATCACCCTCGCCTGGGGCCGCGACTATGAAGACGTCAGCCCCATCCGTGGCGTCGTCCTCGGCGGCGGCGAACACACCCTCACCGTACATGTCGATATCACCCGCCTCGAAGAGTGACCCTCTATCTATTCATCTTCTGGCGCCGATAGATTCCAGCGGAATTACGCTGAGCACGCTGTGGCGTTTCTCGGAGGTGTAGATGACGTACACGGCGCCGTCGTGTTCGACGGCGTAGGGATACGACCATTCCGGCCGAGCCTGTAACGCCGTTGACTCTCCATGTCGAATTTTCCACATGGAAACGAGGGCCTTCTCGCCGGGCCGGCTCACCGCGATCGTAAGCATGGTCCGGTACGAGCCGGGCGATTCGGGATAGTTCCACAGGAAGCAACGCTGTCCGGTGCTGAGCGTCAATGCGAAGGGCTTGCTGTCTTCCGCGGGAAGGTTGTGCCGGAACGGTCCGGTCCACGTCCGGCCGTAGTCCCCGCTCGTGAATACAAGCCGCCCGCGCACGACAGCGGTCACGTCCGGCCCGTCCACCCAAACCGTGCTTTCGGGGTAGTTGGTGTGGGGCCGCGCGATGCTTTTCATCATCGGAACCACGTCCCACGCCGCCGTGACGTCGAGTCCAGAAGAAATGGCCACGGCGGGAATCTCCGGCGTGGTGGCGGGTTGAGACGCCATACGGCCCGCCATGAGGTAATGCCCGTCGTTCAAGAGTAGCGGTGGGCAGTTCGGCAGGAAAGGTCCCGCCACATAACCGCGAGAGGTCCATTTGTCCGCCGTCGCGTCGAGTCCGAAAACTTCGCAACGCGTGACAAGATCATGTCCCACCATGTTGGACACGAACGCAAACAATTGGTCGTTCCGCGACAGGAACGTCACGGGCACGTAGAAGATGCCTTGGCCGGTCTCGTCGGCCGCGATGACCTCCACATCGGACCAGGTCTTGCCGCCGTCCGTTGACCGCCGTGACCGGATGCTTGACGAGTCCTGGATTTCCGCCTCCGGGCAGTTGTACCACGCGGCAAACAACGTGTCGCCGTGCCAAACCAAGGCGTTGTCGTGGAGGAACCGGTACTCCTCGTCGGCCCGGTGCACCACGACATCCCATACGTTCTCCGGATACGCGAGTTCTTCCGGACCAGGCAGGGGAACCGCAGGATCCCACAAGGTGTACTCGCCGAGGACATGCGCCCCCGGCGCGTTTTCCGCAGCGAAGGCAATGCCACAGGACATCGCAAGGCAACCCATCGCAATGGCAATACTTCGGAAGCGCATCTACGGATCCCATTTCCAGAGTCACAGCGCGAGCGGATCGCTTCGCCCGGCAGCTAGCACGAAGCCATTTCCAGTCCGTTCCCAGGTCCGTCTGCCAAGAAAAATGACTCGTACCTTTGTAGTGCTTCGGCCTCCCGCGCCTTACCAATCCGCAATCCGCAATCCGCAGTCCGCAATTACTCCAGAATCCATTCCGGCGCGAACGCGGCGTGCTTGATGGTCTTGTTGTCGTCGCCTTCGTTGAAGGTATACGTGATGTGGACGCGCCCATCGGCGCCTTCGACGAGTCCGGGATACGCATAGCTGCCTTCACGCGGTTCCGCCCGTTCCAGGTCGCGCTTCCACTTCCACGTCTTGCCTTCGTCATCCGACAGCGCCATAGTGAGCACGTGACGGCCCAGGTCGGCGTCGTTGAAGGCCATGACCCAGCGGCCATCCTTCAACGCGATCACCGCGAGGCTCGATCCCGGATTCGGGATGTCCGTGTCGATGGCGGGCGTCCACGTCATGCCGTCGTCCTTTGATTCGCTCCAGAGCGCGCGCTTCGGCAGCCCGCCGCTGTCGCGCATGTAGGAGTAGAGCGTGCCGTCCTGCTTCCGCACGACCGCCGGCTGGATCGGCCCCAGCCCGACGATGGGCAAACTCGGCGTCCAGGTCTCGCCGAGGTCGTCCGAGATTGCCATGAGCGACATGTTGTACCCATCCGAATACAGCGGCAGCAAAATGCGGCCCGAGGGCAGCACGACGGGATTCTGCCGCGTCATCCAACCCTCTTCGCGTTTGGCCTTGTCCTTCGACGCCTCGATTACCTGTTTTGAATACGGTATCGCGTACTCCGCCCAGAGGTACTCTGGCGGGTTTAATTCTTCGAAGGCCTCTTCGGTGGCCGTGACGAACTCATCGCCCGGCTTCAGCAGAATGGCGTCCTGCCACGTCCACTCCGGCGCGCCGTCGCCCGTGTAGTTTTCCGCGCGCCGGTATTTTAATAAGGAGTGCTCCCAGCCGTTCGCGCGCACCGCAACCCAGAAGAGCCAGAGCCGCTCCTTCGCATCGATGAAGAGGACCGGGTTGCAGTCCGGCGTGAACGGCGTGTCCGCCATAAGGAACGGTTCGCTCCACTCCGACGATCCCTGACGCATCCGCGCACCCTGGACCAGCACGTCATTCGAGTTCCGCTCGCCGGACCCGTAGAACCACGCGGCCAGCAGATCGCCGTTCGGACATTCCACTATCGTGCTGCCGTGGACGTGCTTGCTCTGTCCCGGGAAGATGAACTCCGACGTAAACGCCGCCTCCGCCCAAACCGGCCCCACCGCCAACACCGCCGCCACGATTCCCAATCCACATAGCTTCTTCACGATACGCTCCTCACAAGTTGAAGAATTGCCCGCCCCCAACCATAGCGCAAAACGGCCCTCTGGATCGATTAACCCACCGTTAAATGGCCGCAAAAGAACTCAGAGAACGCAAAAAAAAGAGGTGCTTTTCTTTTGCGCTCTTTGCGTTCTTTCGCGGCAATCAAGACTCCGTCAATACGCATCGAGAAGCGCTCGGCTATTGCTGCACGGTGAAGACCCAGTCGCCGACGGACTCCAAATCACCCAGCGTGTCCAGCGGCGCCCCGCCGTCGTCCACGCGGTCGAAGGCGACCGAGTAGATCGCGTAGTCCTGGTCCGAAACGATGTAGCGCAGGGCTTGTCCGTCGAAGGGGTCCAACGGTATCGCGTCGATAAACTCCGGTACGAGTTCGTCCAGCGTCTGCGGCAGCGCATCGTAGGTCTCGCGATAACGTTCCAGCGCAACCGTCACGAGAATTGTCCGCGCGATAACGGCTTCCAGCGCCATACGGTCCATTCCTCGAAGTGGTTGGCACAAGGGGTGCCCTTCAAACTCCACGGACCGGAGCCACCCGGTACCGTTGTCCCGAAGGTCCTGGATATACCTGAGCCGTTCGTGCCACGGTTCCTTGGCTCGTTGAAGCATATCGGCGAAGATCTCCATCGTCTCCTTTTCATACCTTAACCGACGTCACTGCCGCATTGTGGACTGGCCTGCCGGATCGAAATAGTCGAGCACACGCCCCATTGCCGAGACTCTTCCAATCGCTCCCGGAGTCTCGAACACTTCCACCCAGTAGCAGCGTTCGCCAACCAGCGCGCGCACCATGGGTTCCGGGTCTGACGTTTCCAAACTCAATCGCTGGAAATCCGCAAGGGTCTCGGGGTAGAGGTACGCCACGTTCAGTGCCGCCTTCAAACAAGTGATCTGTTCACCCCGGTAGGCAGCACGCAGCATCTGCGACGCCACGCTTGGCTCATCCCTTAGCGATTCCGCTAAGTGCTGCATGCGCTCCAGGCAGGGAGCCGCGTCCCACTGGCGTCCTTCGAGTATTGCGTGCAGCGCCCGGAGCTTCTCCAAACGCAGGCAGCGTTTGAGGTATCCGTAGTGTGCGGGCGCTTCCGTCGGCCCTACGGAAAACTCGATGGGATACCGCGCCTTCGGCAGGGTCGCCGCCCGCTCCAGGTGCACGAACACCCCGCCGCAACGTTCGAGGAACGCGCCTATCTCCTGCTGCAATTCCGGCAACGACGCGTCGTTCCGCGACGACAATTCGAGACTGCGCAACAGCGCGTCAACCGTCGCGCCATTCGGGTCGATTGCATCCAACAGCACCGACGCCTCTTGATACACCAGCGCCGCATTCTCTTCGTCCGGCACGGCGGGGTAATAGGCGTTCAGCTCCTCGAACGTCAAGGGTTGCCCCGCCTCGCGGATGCGTTCCTTGAGTTTCGCAACCTGTTCGCGCCGGGCGTTCGTCAGCGCATTCCCCAACGCCAGATACGCCACCACCCCCAGCAGAAACAGCACGCCGCCCACCGCCGCGCAGCCCGCACCGCTGAACCATTCCCGCCGCTTCCGCCCCTCTTTCCTGCGCCGCCACCTCACCGCCGCACCTCGAAGACCCAATCGCCGAGCCATTCGCCGGATTCGTCCTTTTCGGCTTGCACCCCGTTGTCGTCTTTCAAATCGGAGTAGATGCTGTAGATGGCATACCCCTCCTCGTGACGCCGGTACCGGAGCGGTTCGCCGTCGAAGGGGTCCAGCGTGGGCGCGGGGAGGTACTTCGGAACGAGGGCATCGAGTTCGGAAGGCAGATCGCCTTCAGAGGACCGGTACAACTCGATCGTCAGCGCCGTGCGTGCCATTCGCAACACGGCCGCGTCGCGCGCGAATGCCCCGATCCCCCTCGCGAGTGCTGGAAGCATCGTTCTCGACATGACCTTCGAGTCGGGGAGGTCTTTCGTCGACTCGTAGGTGCGTTCCGACAACTCCATTCGTTCCGGCCAGGACAGGTCGGGGGCATTGGCGAGTGGCGTCAGATACTGCAGCATGGCGAGCCGTTCGCCAGTAGCGATACGTTCCCGCCCACCGTTGAGTGCGATCCGAATGCGGCTCTTCAACGAAGGCCTGGTAATCTCAGGCCATCCTTCGCCTCGGTCGCCGATCCACGTGCGGTAGACTGCATCTGCGAAGATACAGCGCTCGCCCGCATACGTGCGCACCACCGCGTCAATGTTCTCCGTACTGCCATACAGGTCCGCGAGTTCTACGAGTGTTTCGTCGCGAAGTTCAGATCGCTTCAGCGCGTTTTCCAACGATTCCGCTGCGATGGCATGGGCTGCAATTCGCACGAGTTGCGCGATAATTTGAGGCTCGTATCGTAACGAGCGGGATAGGGCGAAGACACTGCGTTGGCTGTCGGCAAACGCGTCGAACCGGCCATCCAACACAGCATAGGAACCTCGAAGGGCCTCCAGGCGCACACAAGTTCGCAACGGCTTCAAGTGCGGCAGTTCCGTCGCGACGCCGCGCCGGAAATCGACGGGATATCGGGACTCGGGATATCCCGCCGCACGGGCAAGCACTTCGAACACCGCCTCGCACGATTCCAGGTGCGCCTCGACCTCTTCCACCAACCCGCTCGGGGCCACGCGCGACACGCCGTTCAGTTGCTCCAGCAGATCCGCGGTACGTTCGCCCTCCGGATCGATCGACTCCAGCAGCCGAAAGGCCTCTTCATAGACCAGTGCCGCATTCTCCTCATCCGGCACCGCCGGGTAATATGCGTTCAATTCCTCCAACGTCACCGGCTGACCCCGTTCGCGGATGGACGCCTCCAACTCGGCGACCTGCGCATACAGCCGATCCGCCCGGCCCAACGCCGCCCAGACCCCCGCACCGGCCAGCCCCAACACCACCAACACAATCCCCACGACGCACACCGCAATCAGCGTCCGTCGTCTCCGCGGTTCACGCATGGTGGCGGTCGTGCTCATGAACTTCCCGTCGTAAAGATTCGGCCTCTTGCCAGCCGTGGTCTCACGTTCATCAATAGACTTGTACTTGCGCCGTGCTCACAGATTACCCTAACTACCGTAGTAATTGCGAAACCCGGTTTGCGGTACAATAACCTACGAACGGAGGTCGCCGAAAGACCGGAGAGAGGGGAACCGCCGGGTTCTCGCGCGGATTCATGGTTAGTAGGTTCTCCAGTGACGTCGAATCCGAGAGAATTCAATCGAGGTGAAACATTGATGAATGGGATGCGTGCGACTTTGTCCCAGTTTCGAGTCGTCATTACCGTCCTTGTTGCCGTTGCCTGCGTCGGTATTGCCACGGTAGCTGCAGAACCTACCGATGACCAGTTGGCGGCATGGGGTCGCGCCCTGGAGAGTCCGGACGCGGATCTGCGAGCCAATGCACTAGGTGCCTTATCAGCATCAGGAAAGCCCGCGCTTCCCTACCTGCTTCAGGCCGCCGACAACCCTTCTTTGGTCGTTCGCGTTCCTCCCATTCTGGCGCTTGCGCGGATTGATCCCCACAATCCAGACGTGCAAGAGCTGATGTTGAGAATACTTACCGTTTTCGGATTGTCCGACTACTACGCAACAGAACTTGGAAAGCTGATCCCACCTTCTTCCCTGCCAAGTTTTGTGAATGGATTGACGGCAGTCAGTGCACAGGACCGTCGAAGGTTCGAAATGGCCTTGGCCATGGCAGATCCAACAGGGCAGCAAACGGTCGTCCCGCTTCTTTCCCGGCCTGAGACCGCCGACCGGGCGTCTGGCGTGCGCATCCTGCGATACATGAAACCGCCGCCAGCGTTTGCACTTCAGATGCTTCCGGACTTCCTCGCCGATCCTGAACGGCAGGTTCAGTCCGCCGCATTGGACCTCTACGCCGCCACGCGTGACGCCGTCGATGAGCGAGTTTTGCGCGCCCTTGCCGAGCTGCTGGCCGACGCAGACTCCGGCGTGAGCGAGCGGGCGGCCCGGCTTATGGCGAACGGCGTATCCAGACCGGAGATTGTTCGAGATGGCGTACTGAAAGCTCTGAACAGCGGACAGGAGCAGGCGATTCGCGCCAGCGCGATGGTGATATCTCAATATCCCGAAGGTTTGGACACCTTCGTGCCCGCGGTTCCGTTGCTGCTTCAGTATGCGCGCAAGAATCACCCCGCCCCCGACGGTGAGATTCAGCGGAATCAATGGCCACTGGTCCTGCGCGCCATTCTGGCTCTCGCGCCCTACGCGCCGGAAGCGGCGCAATTCGCCGTGGAGATGATGTCGGAATCACGGGACAATCCGAACGTCGCGCCGCTCACGTTGGAGATTGTTCAAGCGCTTCAGAAGATCGGCCCTGCGGCAGCATCGGCGCGCGACCACGTGTTCGCGGTCCTTTCCGATTCCGGCGGGACTGATGACCTCCGGCTCGCGGCGGCGCAGGCACTTTTGGAGATGGAAGGCCCGACTACGGCGCTACTATCTGTATTGGAGAAAATGGCGGACACCGCCGGGCGGGACCCCCGCGATCGCGCAAGAATCGAGGCGCTCGCGTGGAACGTCCGATTAGGGCTATTCAACTGCACCGTCATGTCCAAAGCCATTCCGAGCGACACTGAGGGAAGCCTCCATTTTCAAGCCTACCTTGTTTTCGACGGCGGCAAATCGAAGATCCCACTGGCACGTTTCTACAGCTACAGCGAAAGTGGTGAACGCCCTTACCTCGGGTTTGATCCGGCATCTTTAGACTTCCGAGTTGTCAAGGACGATGAGCTATGGCAGGTTTCATGGGATACGGTTTCCCAGGGGAGCGGACATTATCTCATGCATTCCTTCCTGCTCATCCAAAAGCGCGACGGGTATTGGAATGAAGTATTTCGGCACACGGGGAACGGTTACACGAAGTCCTATGGCAACACGTCGAGTCATGATGAGTGGCGATTCCTGTGGGTCGAACGAACTGAAGGCATTACTCTGGAGCACATTAAGCGCTACCGTACGGTCCAAAATGCGGTCGGCCCGCGTTTCAACCGGATTGAAGTACAAGGCGGAGGCCACTATTTCGAGAGGAATGACGTGACAATTAGATCGTGGCCCTGCCAGATAGAAAACGGTCACGTGAAAGTACTGCCAGGTAGCCTATGGACCGACTTGGGCGAAACCACCATCACCCTGGAGGAGTTCGTGCGCCCGGACACCCAGCCTGATTCTTCGTTATCCATTTCCGACGCTGAAGTCGCTACTCGAATTGCGAAATTGACGACACTAAATCCCCAGCTCGGAAACGCCGATGTGGTTTCCGGACGCGTACTTGTAGAAACCGGTATTCCACCCTTTGAGCCTTGGGAGGGCCACGCCTACCGGCAAGCAGACTAAGAAGAAATGGCGGAGGGTGTGGGACTCGAACCCACAAGCCCGAAGGCGCCGGTTTTCAAGACCGGTGGATTACCAGTTATCCTAACCCTCCGCGAAGAATGGCGGATGAATGGACTTGCCAGTCTATTGTACGCGATGGCTCGCGTGTGATTCATCCTTTGTACTCGGATCGACGCGCGGGCATCTCTGATGTTTCAGCACAACCCGCAGCGCGGCAAAGCCTTGCGGTGTAAGGGAATTCCCCGGTGGCACATAGGGGTGCAAGCCCGATTGTATACCCGCGAAGGATCCATCACACTATCAATCAGACATTCTTCTTGGGTGTTGACAACTGTGGGATGCTGTTGCGCTACCGTCCCCCTCGGCCTAGGTACTCCACCAACCGTTGTAGCGCGGCAGCATCCCCTTTTCTGTTCATCCGGCCCATTCCGTGCATCCACCCCTACGGCTCCACGTTCCCGGAACCCCTTTCATAAACCGGGCATGTGCGCTAAGATACGCGTGTTGTTCATCGAATCGAACCGAGGGCGTCGCCATGTCGACCGATTCACACGAATCGAACCCGCTGCAATCGCTGGAAGAGTGGGAGGAGTTTGTCGAGGGCCGGTATCCCGAACCCGCACGGAGCTTTGCGCCGCATCAGGATACCACCGCCTTTCGGGACTACGAGAACACCGCCCGCAGTTCCGTGCGCGAGTTCTACCGCCTCAACCACCGCAACCAATGCGTGGACTTCGTGCGTGCCAAGCGCGGCGAGTTCCTCGGCCTGTCCCGCGAACGCATGAGCATATGGGAAGCCATGGAGTTCTTGAATACCCTCGTCGACGATAGCGATCCCGACACCGACCTTACGCAAATCGAGCACCTGCTCCAGACGGCCGAGGCCATCCGGCAAGACGGCCACCCCGGCTGGTTTGTCCTGACCGGCCTCATCCACGACCTCGGCAAGATTCTCTGTTTGTGGGGCGAACCACAGTGGGCGGTCGTGGGCGACACGTTCCCCGTCGGCTGCGCATTCTCGGACAAGATCGTCTTTCCCGAATTCTTTGCCCAGAACCCCGACAATGCCGTGGCTGCATACACGACGGCCGACGGCATCTACGAACCCGGCGCGGGACTGAATCAGGTCCTCATGTCCTGGGGCCACGACGAGTACATGTACCACGTGTGCAAGGACTACCTCCCCGAACCGGCTCTTTACATGATCCGCTACCACTCCTTCTACGCCGCGCACCGCGAAGGGGCATACCAACATCTCATGAACGGACACGACAAAGAGATGTTCGGGTGGGTCCGCGCGTTCAACCCGTACGATCTCTACTCCAAGAGTCCCGTCCGGCCCGACGTGGCGCAACTGAAGCCCTTCTACCAAACGTTGATTGACGAGTATTTCCCCGCGAAGCTGTCCTGGTAGACCCACGCATCGCGGATAGAGCAGGGACGTTTTCTTGGGGACAAAGGAGGAGTCCGCATGGCTGGCACGAACCGCCTAACGCTGCGCGCCCGATTGCTGGCGGCAGGCATCTTGCTCTCGATAGGCCCGCTTCTGATCGTGACGGCGCTGGTCTATCGGCAGAATACGGCCTTGGGTGCCACCGCCACGGAGTCGTTGGATCGCTTGGCGTCCAACGATCTGGAGCACAGCGTGCACGGCGTGTACGCCCTTTGCGAGACGCAACAGGAGGTGCTACAGGATTTCGTGAATAAGTCGCTCAACGTCGCGCGGGCCAATATGGCAGCGGCCGGCGACGTTTACCTCAACTCGACGGAGGTAGTCTCCTGGAACGCCGTGAATCAATACACCCAGGAACAACAAACCCTCACCCTGCCCAAGATGCAGTTCGGCGCCACCTGGCTGGGCCAGATCGCGGATGCGGCCACGCCTGCGCCCGTCGTTGATGAAACGCAGGATCTCGTTGGCGGCACCTGCACCATCTTTCAACGCATGAACGACGCCGGTGATATGTTGCGCGTCTCCACAAACGTGCTGAAGGCGGACGGCACGCGTGCGGTGGGGACCTTCATTCCCGCCGTCAACCCTGACGGCTCGCCCAACCCCGTCATCGCCGCGGTCTCGAAGGGCGAGACATTCCGGGGGAAAGCCTTCGTCGTCGACCGCTGGTACATCACCGCCTATGAACCGATCAAAGACAGCGCTGACACGATCGTGGGCGTCCTCTACGTCGGCATTCCGATGGAGAGTGCAACGGCGTTGCGCGAGGCGGTCCGCGAGATCACGATCGGCGATACGGGGTACGTGTTCGTATTGAATGCCGCCGGGGATACCCTGGGCCGCATCGTCATTGGCCAGACTCCCGACCAGGATGGCGCCGACATGCGCGATGCCACCGGCGCCAACGGCGACTACTACATCCGTAGTATCTGCGAACAGGCGGCAGCCCTTGGCCCGGACGAAGTCGCCCACCTTACCTATGCGCCGGACGCGGCGGGCGATGCGCGGGTGGCGCGCATGATGTACTTCGCCCCCTGGGATTGGGCTATTGTGGCCACGGTTCCGGAGAGCGAATTCCGGGAAGCATCCATCGCCATGGGGGCGGAAAGCCGCCGGTCGCTGCTGTACATTCTCGCGGTAGTCGGCGGAACCCTGCTACTAACCGCGATCATCTGGGGCTTCATCGCGAGCGGTCTGACCCGCCGTATCGCCCGTGTAATCCACGACTTGCGGTCGGCAAGCGCCGAAGTGCGGTCTGCGTCCGCTCAGGTGTCGGCCTCCAGCGCCCAGCTCGCCGACGGGACCTCCAGCCAGGCGTCCGCACTCGAGCAAATTTCGGCGTCGCTCGAAGAGATGTCCGCCATGACCCGGCAGAATGCGGACAACGCAGCCGAGGCCGACCGGGCTTCCGGTAGCGCCAGTGACGCCGTCCAGACGGGGCGGTCGTCCATGGATCGCATGGGGGAAACCATCCAGCGGATCAAGACCGCCACCAACGAGACTGCGAAGATCCTCAAACTCATCGACGAAATCGCCTTTCAAACCAATCTGCTGGCATTGAATGCCTCCGTCGAGGCCGCCCGGGCCGGCGAAGCCGGCAAAGGGTTCGCCGTGGTTGCGGAGGAAGTGCGCGCGCTGGCCGGCCGTTGTGCCGAAGCCGCCCGTGATACCGCGAGCCGTGTCTCGGACGCGCAGGAGGCCGCGGACGCGGGTGTCGAGGTCGCGCGCGAAGTGGATGAGTCTCTTCAGTCCATCATGACCCAGATTCAGCGCGTTACAGCCATCATCGCAGAGGTTCGCGCGGCATCCAGCCAGCAAGCCGACGGCGTCAACCAGTTGAATTCCGCCGTTTCGCAGGTTGACGGCGTGACGCAGTCCAACGCCGCGAGCTCCGAAGAGTCCGCCGCGGCAAGCGAGGAACTGTCCGCGCAAGTGATGACCATTGACGGAATGGTGGCCGACCTGGCCACGATCGTCGGCGGCGCGGAACGAGCCGACACGCCGCGGGGCGAACCCGACTACGGGCGGATTGCACACGACAATCCGGGACAGGCATTGTTGACGCACCGGCCCACTCGCGGTGCCGCGCGCGCTTCCGATCAGCCTCGCGATTGAATCCCGCGGTCCGGGTATGTGAACATCCCGGCATTGACCGTAAACCTCCCCCTTGACCCAGCAGGAATGCCATGTGTGACACCATCGCCATCGTGCGTAAGAAAGCGATTTTCTTCGCCAAGAACTCCGACCGCGATCCCAATGAGGCCCAGTTGCTCGAATGGCGCCCCGCGCAGGAGCACCCTGCCGGCTCCAAACTCAAGTGCACGTGGATCGAGATCCCGCAAGCGGAGCGGACGCACGCCGTCTTGATCAGCCGCCCCTTCTGGATGTGGGGTGCGGAGATGGGAACCAACGAGCACGGCGTCGTGATCGGCAACGAGGCCGTGTTCACCAAGCAGCCCTATGCGAAGACGGGGTTGACCGGGATGGATATGCTCCGGCTGGCGTTGGAGCGGGCGGACTCGGCCGAGCGCGCTTGCGAGGTTATCGTCGAACTGTTGGAAACGCACGGTCAGGGCGGCGGGTGTGGATTCGAGAATCGCGATTTCACCTATCACAACAGCTTCATGATTGCCGACCCGAATGGCGCTTACGTGCTGGAAACGGCGGGCAAGCTGCACGCCAAAGAGCGCGTCGAAGGCACACGGCCCATTTCCAACAGCCTGACCATCGGCGGCTTCGCGGAAAAGCACGGCGAGTATTGGAAGACCCGCATCTCCGGTTGCCGCACCCGCATGGGGCGCATGCATCACCAGGCCAGCAAGACTCTCGGCGCCCAGCACCTCTTCGCCGCGCTCCGCGACCACGGCGCGCGCTACTCCAATCCCTCATACCGCTGGACCAACGGCGGCATGAACGCGGCCTGCATGCACGGCGGCGGAATCCTGGCTTCGGCCCAGACGACCGGATCCTGGGTGACGGAAATCCTCAATGGAGAAGTCCGCCATTGGGTGACCGCCACCGCAGCGCCTTGCACCAGCCTCTTCAAGCCGGTCCGCATCGACCAGCCCCTCGACCTCGGTTCGCCACAGGACAAGGCCGACGATTCCCTCTGGTGGCGGCACGAGCGTTTCCAGCGCTCCGTCATGCGGAATCCCGAGCCCCTTCGGGACTGCTACGTCCCCGAGCGCAACGCCCTGGAGGCCGAGTGGACCGACAACCCGCCCGACCCCGCCGCCGCCTTCGCAAAGGGCGACGAACTCCTGGCCAAGTGGTCCGACGCCGTGGCGAAGCATTCCATCGAAGACACCCGCCCGGGACACGTCAAGCGCTACTGGGACAAGCGCAACCGGCTCGCGGGGGTGTCACTGTTCTAATCGAAACCCAAGCGGTATCTGAATGTTTGTGCGGGCCGATTTGTTACCCCCGACATGAGCACCGTGCAACAAATCCCCTTCTGGATAAGCGTATTTTCTTGTATCGCGGCCTTATCTGCCGGCGCTGAAGCGCACTCCGCCATCTGGTCCTATCCTGCTTGGGCGACTCCGTCGAAACCTTTTGAAGGCGAGGTGCAAACCGAGATCCCGGAGGGCGCGGGTGTTCAGTTGCGTTACACGGTTCCTGGCGGTGCGGTGGAGCAGGTACCCTGTACCCCGGCGGAAGGTAACGGAGGGACGTACGCTTTTGCCATTCCCGCCGCGGAAGTCGCGGGCGCCGACGAAATCACGTTCTGGCTGGAATCTTCGGATGGTGACGGCAATCCATTCACAACGGAGAGACGCACCGTTCCCCGGTCACAAATTCTGGAAGTCGAAGTCTCCGGCAAGACGGACGAAGATCTGACCTATCCACTCGATGTCTGGCAGGCGGAGATCCTGTTTCGGCCTTGCTGCCTTATCATCAGCGGCTGGATATACTTAGAACGAATTCCCGTCTTGCCCGTGGCCACATCCGAAGGGCTTCCTGATTTCCGGCTCAGCCCATTCCTCCGCGTCGAACCCGATGACCTCGTCAAAGCAACGGGCGGAGTGAACCTGCGGATTGCTTACGAAGTCCCTGACGATACAAAGGTTACGTCGAGGTCAATTCAGCCCTGGCAATGGCGGAATGGGGAGTGGTCTCCGGTCTTTGATGCGACCGTCGATACCGGAACTCATACCGTCACTTTCCCGTTTCCAAACGGCGGCTTGGTTGTGATCGCCGGAAATTCGTCAGAATAGCCCAAAAATTTCTTTCTGCGTAAGCGATTTTATTGAAATAGGTTATGGATATGCGGAAAATTTTTCTTGATTTCCACTGGCAAATTTCCGTCAAAGCTGCTATGATTGGGTTGGAACCGTGTAAAGAATAGACCGGTGAAAGGGGGCGTTCATGGCCGAGCTTAAGACTGTATTCCTCGACGACCTTCCCGACGCAATCCCCGTCGAGTCCCAGACCGCCCCCACACCGGCCCCTCGCTCCGTTGCGCGGCGTGCCGAGCGCAGCCGTAAATTGGGTGAATGGCTGATTCTCGAGGGGCTCATCACCGAGAATCAATTGGGCGACGCATTGGCGTACCAGGCGGAGCATGGCGGGAAACTTGGGGAAATCCTCGTCAAACTGGGGATCGTGGATGCCGAAGAATACCTGGCCTTCCTGGCCCGTACTGCTGGCGTCGGCAGCGTCCGGCTCGCCAACTATTCCATCCGCCAGGAAGACGTCCGCTTGCTTCCCAAGGACGTCGCGGCGCGCCATGAGCTGGTGCCCATCGACCGGTTTGGCGACCAAATCGTCGTCGCCATGGTGTACCCGCTCAACTATGGCGCCGTTGAAGAAGTGGAGAATCTGACCGGGCTGCAGGCTCGCCCGGTCCTTTGCTCGAGCGATGCATTCCGGCTTGCGTACGAGCACTTTTATCCGCATAACGGTTCGACCCGGAATACGTAGTGCTGCTATCAGTGCCGGTACCCTGTTGGTGATCGGTTGTTGACCTCCTCAGAGGCGTCAGTCGCTGTGAAGCCACTGGCGCCTCACGCATTCTCAGGGGGGGAAACTTGCAGAAACCGGCAGGATTATGCCATAGTCACGCCCGAGTTCTTTCGTTCGTAAACGCCCATTTTGTAAGTTTGCCCCCCGCTTCGCCCCCGTGGCGCACGCGTTGCGCCGGGAGGTCGTGTTTACGATTCGAGAGGGATACAGCGGTTCGGCTGTACCGGGGAGCCTGGCCGAAAGGCCGATTCACGAAATAATCCTCCAACGGGCGCACCGTGTGCGTTCGATGTATCGCGGCGACCGCTTGCCGCATCCAATCGGGTTGGGGGATGGCTACCCCAAGTAGCCATGGAGAGATTTACCCATGCCAAGAATACTCGTGCTCGACAATCTGAGTCAGGAAGGCGTCGATATCTTTCGGGAGGCCGGATTCGACGTTGATGTAAAACCTCCGCAAAAACCGGACGAACTCGCCGCCATCATCGGCGATTACGACGGGCTGGTTGTACGCAGCGCGACCAAGGTGACGGCGGAGGCCCTGGAAACCGCCGGAAACATGAAGGTCATCGGGCGGGCTGGCGCCGGCACCGACAACATCGACAAAGACGCGGCAACGAAACGCGGCATTGTCGTAATGAACGTACCTGGCGGAAACACCATCTCCACCTGCGAGCATACCTTCGCCCTTCTGTTCGCCCTGTGCCGGAATGTGCCCCGCGCCCACGCCTCGATGATGGAAGGCCGCTGGGACCGGAAATTGTTCTCGGGCACCGAGGTCAATGGCAAGACCCTCGGCATCGTCGGTGCGGGCCGTATCGGGGGTGCTGTCGCGAAACGGGCCCAGGCCTTCGGCATGAACGTGCTCGTCTACGATCCCATTCTCACCAAACTGAAGGCCGAAGCGTTGGGCGTGGAACTGGTTTCGCTCGACGAAATCATCGAACGGTCCGATTTCATCACCATTCACGCGCCGAAGACGGATAAGACGGCGAACATGATCCGCGCCGAACACCTGAAGCGCATGAAGCCCACCTGCCGCATCGTCAACTGTGCGCGCGGCGGGCTCGTCAACGAGGAAGACCTCGCGCAGGCCCTGAAAGACAAGACGATCGCGGGCGCCGCGCTGGACGTGTATACCTCGGAACCTCTTGAGAAAAATCCCTTCCTCGGCCTCGACAATATCGTGACGACACCTCACCTTGCAGCGTCCACCGATGAAGCCCAATTGACCGTGGCCGTCGATGTGGCCCGTCAAATGGTCGAATACCTGACCACGGGCGCTATTGTGAACGCGGTCAACGTGCCGAGCCTTGACGCAGAAACGCGGAAGCAGCTCCAGCCCTTGCTGGTGTTGGCGGAGCGCCTGGGTCGGTTCATGTCCCAATACATGGACGATCGGCCGAAGGGGTTGGAAATCACGTACGATGGCGAATTACCCGTGACCGATACCTATCCCATCACGGCGGCGATCCTGACGGGATTCCTCGAACCCCTGGTCGAGACCGTGAACGTGGTCAGCGCGCCCCATCTGCTGAATGAATACGGGATCGACTTCAGCGAGAAACGCAGCGCCCAACCCCACGACTACGCGTTCCAGATTCGCGTGACGGCAGCGACCGACTCCGAAAGCCACGAAGTAGCCGGTACCCTGTTCAACAACCAGGAGCCGCGCATCTGCAGCATCGACGGCACGCGGGTCGACGTGGAACTCGTGACGAAGCTGGTCGTGTGTATCAACGAAGACAAGCCCATGGTGCTGGGCCGGGTCGCGATGACCATCGGCGAGGCCGGCGTGAACATCGCAAACCTCGCCCTGGGCCGGGAAACAGCCGGTGGCCGCGCCACGGCGGTGATCAACATCGACGGCCCCATGGATGACGCGGTCATCGACCGCATTCGCCAGATACCGCACGTAATCGAAGCGCGGATGGTAGAAGTATAGATTCTGAAGTCAGACGAAACCTACGCGGAAGCAACTTGCAGAGGATACCATGGCCAACTACAAATTCATCAAAGTACCTGACGGCGAACGAATCACGAAGAAGGACGGTGGAAAACTCGATACGCCGGATAAACCTATTGTGGCGTTTATCGAAGGCGACGGAACCGGGCCGGACATCTGGCGCGCGTCCAAACTGGTCTTTGATGCGGCCGTGAAACACTGCTACGGCGGGAAGCGCGAAATCGCGTGGATGGAGATCTTCGCGGGTGAAAAAGCCAACCAGCATTGCGGAAGCTATTTGCCCGACGAGACCCTTGAGGCCATCGAAGAGTTCCATGTGGCCATCAAGGGGCCGCTCACAACCCCCGTCGGCGGCGGGTTCCGCAGTCTGAACGTGACCCTGCGCCAGAAGCTGGATCTCTTCGCCTGCGTGCGGCCCGTCCGCTACTTCGAAGGCGTGCCGAGCCCTGTGCGGGATCCCCACAAGGTCGACATGGTGATCTTCCGCGAAAACACGGAAGACGTGTACGCCGGCTTCGAGTTGCAGGAAGGCAAGGACGAGACGGCCAAGCTCATCAAGTTTCTCAAGTCTGAATACGGCTGGGACATCCGGCCCGATTCCGGCATCGGCATCAAGCCAATCAGCATCGAAGGGTCCAAGCGTCTGATCCGGGCGGCCATCAATCACGCTATCGAGCACAAGCGCAAAAGCGTGACCCTCGTCCACAAGGGGAACATTATGAAGTTCACCGAGGGCGCCTTCCGCAAGTGGGGATACGATCTTGTAAAGGAAGAGTTCTCCGACGTGGCGGTCGGGTGGGACGACTGCAATGGAAACCCTGGCGATAAGATCCTGATCAAAGACGCCATTGCGGATATCTTCCTGCAGCAGATCCTCACGCGTCCCGACGAGTTCGACGTGGTCGCCACCATGAACCTGAACGGCGACTACATGAGCGACGCCCTGGCCGCGCAAGTGGGCGGAATCGGTATCGCGCCCGGCGCGAACATCAACTACGAAACCGGTACCTCCATTTTCGAGGCGACCCACGGTACTGCGCCTAAATACGCCAATCAGGACAAGGTTAACCCGAGCAGCGTGATCTTGTCCGGGATCATGATGTTCGACCACATGGGGTGGAACGAAGTCGCCGACGCCGTAATCGGTTCCATGGTGAGGACGTTCCGAGAGAAGAAGGTGACCTACGATCTAGCGCGGCTCATGGATGGAGCGCAGTTGCTGAAGTGCAGCGAATTCGGAAAGGCTCTGGTCGAGAATCTCTGATGACCCGAATCCCGGGACCACAACGCAGTGGATTTGGGATTGGTAACGAATTAGCGGGTTTTGCCGATTGATCAAAACTAGAAAATGTGGTACGCTTTTCGTAGCTGTTTAACGAGGGAGTGTGCCACAGTGGCCAGTGCGTCGGGTGTCGAAGTGGAAGTCGAACCGGAGTCCTCGCGGGATCGTAACGCTCAGATCTACCGTTTCGCCCAAATCGGGCGGTGCGTGAGCAGCGTTACCCATGATGTGAACAACTACCTGGGCGCTATCATGGCCTATGCCGAGCTGGTTGGCATGGACAGCAACCTAAGCCCGGAATCCAACCGGATGTTGGGCGAAGTCATCGGGGCCGTGCGGAAATCCAGCGCGCTGGTGAATAATCTCACCGACGTCGCCCGCAAGGAACGGCTGGACGTCCGCATTATCGATCCCTCGACCTTGATGGAGCGCGTGCTCGACCTGCGCCGCTACGACATGAAGGTTGGACACGTTACCCTTGCGACAGAATACGCGCCGGACCTTGTTAACGTCACCGTCGATCTACCCAAGATTCAACTCGCCTTCATGTACCTCATCTCCAACGCCATCGAAGCGTTGGAAGAGACAAAGATTAAACGGCTGGACATACGCGTGGGGCTCGTGGATGGGGTTGTGGAATTCGCGTTCAAGGACTCTGCGCCCGCGATCGCGCCCGACGTCGTCCAGCGCATGTTTGAACCTTACTTCACGACCAAGGCGAAGGAACACCTCGGCCTGGGCCTGACCCTCGCACGTGCCACGATTGAGGATCACGACGGGGAGTTGTCCTATACACCGGACCGCGGTTTCCTCGTGCGCATTCCGCTAAACAACCACTACTCGCAGCCGGCCTGATCGTCGTCGGCTCCGCTACTCCGCTTTTCTAAACACGAAGATGTGGCTGATGGCCATCGGCCATCGCGTTCCCAACACGGGCCAACCCAGCCGATTAATCCAGGCCAGACCGCGCTGGGCAAGTCCCGTCATCCCCCTTCCGCGTGCTTGAGGACCCAACCGGACGTCCACAAGTTCGAATCCACGTCGTTTCATGAGCGCGCTCATACCGTCGATGGAGAACAGAACCGTGTGCCAGGGGGGGCAGAACACCTGATGAAGCTGGGGCAGCTCCGCATTGCGCCAGCCCAACCGGAGCGCGCTGCCCATGAAAGTAGCGAATCGGGCCGTCGGCTGCATGGACACGAACAGGCCGCCTTCGCGCAGCAACGAACGCGCGTGCTCCAACCAGGCATCGTGTTCGACGATGTGCTCGAAGACCGCGGACATGACCAGCGCGTCAAAAGGACCGCCGGTCACGTCGCGGACATCGCGAAACTCCACCGGGAATCCGCGGCGTTGGCAATGCGCCACCATTTCCTCGGATACATCGATGCCCGCGTAGTCGAATCCCTCCGCCAGGAGCACCTCGCAGAGTCCGCCCCAGCCCGAACCGATTTCCAACACCCGGGAACCTGCCTCGTGTGCTTTCAGGACGGACGCGATGGCTTCATAGTAGGGGCGTGCCGCGCCGGTCTGTTCGTCTACGTCGGAGCGGCAATGGCCGGCCGTCGCATAGTCTTTTCGATAGGCCTCATCGAGTTCCGCGCGCGTCGGCAGCGGGAATAGCTGAAGATTGCCGCATTCCGTGCAGCGGTAGTAGTGGTATCCTTCCCGCGGCCCAAAGGGTTCAAGCGAACCATGGCAGGATACGCACGCCGCGACGCTTGCGTGGGTTTGGTCTTGTGAAGGTGATGTGTCCATCATGATTGTTGCTGCATTGCCGCCGCAACCTTAGATGCTGGAACGCCCGAAATCAACCATGCGCCCCCCGGCGCGTTGAATGCGTTCCGAGATGCATAGTATCGTACGCCCACGCGGTGTAAGTTGGGGTTTCCCGGAGGCGGCATGGAACACAGTACCCCGGAAATTTCGGTGGTCATTCCCATATTTAACGAAGAGCCCAATCTTCGGGAATTGCTGCGCCGTATCGCGGAGACGCTGGACGCCGTGGGGCGTACCTTTGAAGTCATCGCCGTCGACGACGGCAGTTCCGATGGGAGTCTCGGCGTCTTGAAGGAGATTCGCGAGGCGGACCCGCGCCTTCGCATCGTGTGTCTGGCGCGCAATTTCGGTCAAAGCCCCGCGCTCTACGCCGGATTCGCCCACGTCCGCGGTCAGATCATCGCCATGATCGACGCCGACTTGCAGAACCCCCCGGAGGAACTTCCAAAGCTCATTGCCAAGATTGACGAGGGCTACGACTTCGTCAGCGGGTATCGTTTCGACCGCCAGGATTCGTTTTTGAGGACCGTTCCGTCGCGCGTCATCAACTATGTCGTGAAGAAGACTACGCGCGCCGAGTTTCGCGATGTGGGCTGTTCGATCAAGGCGTTCCGGCGCAACGTCATTGATGTGATGGGCCGCTTCACCCACCGCTCCCGATATCTGCCGGTAGACGTGGCGCTCCTCGGCGTGCGCACGGCCGAAGTCGGAGTGGCCCACGACAAACGGGTCGCGGGGACCAGCAAGTACGGGTTCTTCACGCTTATCCGCACCACTTTTGATCTCGTGACAAGTGTGACCGCCGCGCCCCTGCGATTTTTCGGCCTGCTTGGCTGGCTGTTTGCGCTTGTCGGATTCGGTGTTGGGTTGCGCGTGGCCTACGTGCGATTCACCGAAGGCGACGTCAATCAGCTCGGTTCCGTCATGGCTATCGTGTTCTTCCTTTTTGGCGTGCAGATGATCGGCACCGGCTTGATGTGCGAGTACATCAGCCGCATTTACATCGAGGTGCAGAACCGCCCCTATTACCTCGTGCGGGAAGTGATCGAATAATGCGCGATCCAGGCCGGAGAGGCGGGAACACCGCATGAGTGCCGACGCCATCAACGTGCTGGTCCTTGGCGCGGGCAGCAATGTCAGCCAGGGGATTCTGAAGGCGCTGGCCTTGTCGAAGCTGCCGTGCAACGTCATTGCCGCTGGCGTTCACCCCATGGATTTCGGGCTCCACACCGGCCATCGCGCCTATCTCTGTCCCTGGGCAACCGATCCGGCTTTCATGGATTGGTTGCTCGACACCTGCCGCAAGGAACGCATTCACGCGATCCTTTCCGGCGCGGAAACCGTGGTCGATTTCTTGACCGAACACGCGTCCGCGATCCAGAGGGATTGCGGTGCCATGAGCCTCGTCAGTAGAACGGCCGTGCACGCCATCGGGAAAGACAAACTCGGCACTTGCCACTGGCTGGAGCAACACGGGTTCCGTGCGCCCGAATCCGCCATGCCGGAAGACGAGCCCGCACTGACGGCGCTCGTCACGCGGCACGCGTATCCCTTCGTGGCCAAGCCGCGGTTCGGCGGCGGCTCGCGCGGCTTGATCTGGATTCGCGACGACATCGATCTCGACTATATCCGGAAACGTCCCGGCTACGTCGTGCAGGAATGTGTAGGCACGGAAGACCAGGAGTATACGGTCGGGTGCTTCTGCGATCGGGATGGCAAGGTCCGCGGCACCATCGTCATGCGGCGCGAGTTGCAAGACGGCGCAACAGTCCGCGCCATTGCCTGCGATCATCCCCTGGTCGAGGACGCCTCCCGGCGAATCGTCGAGACCCTGAAACCCACGGGGCCCTGCAACGTCCAATGCCGCGTGGCGGACGGCGATGTGGTCTGTTTCGAGATGAACATCCGGTTCTCGGGCACCACGCCCCTGCGCGCCCGGCTGGGGTTCAACGAAGTTGAAGCGGCGTTGCGTCACTATGTCCTGGGCGAAGCGGCCTGCGATCTCCCGCGAATCACTCGCGGGATGGCAGTCCGATATTTGAACGAACTCTATCTCGATCCGGCCGCCTGCGAGGATTTGTCCACGGAAGGTTTCCTCCGCGTACCGGAACATTACCCCTCCCGGCTCGAAACCTACGGAAACCGGCCATGAAGGTGCTCGTCACCGGCAGCAGCGGCCACGTCGGCGGGGCCATTGCGCGATACCTGCACGAACACGGAAATACAGTCATGGGGATGAGCCGTCGCCGGGCGGCCTTGCCCGAGGCCATTCAACAAATCAGCACGGACATTTCAGTACCGGAGTTTCTCGTACGGGCGTTTGTGGAACCGGAACCTTGCGACGCCATCGTGCATGCGGCGGCTGACCTGTCCAAGGTGCCCTTCAACCCCGTCACCAGCGCGGTAAATGGTGTGGGTACGCACCAGGTGCTGCGGCTCGCGCATGAGTTGCAGGTACGTTCCTTTGTTTTTATTTCGGGCGTCGCGGTGATCGGACAGCCCGTGGAATCCCCCATAACGGAAGCCCATCCGGTCGCGCCGAAGACCGCGTATCACGCGTCCAAACTCTACGGCGAACACCTGACGGCGATAGCGCGAGAAGCCGGAATTCCGTCGGTCGTCTTGCGATTGACCTCACCCATAGGCCCCGGCACGCCGCCAGGCCGAATCCTGACCCACTTCGTGGAGCGCGCGTTGCGGGGTGAGCCGCTGGTACTGCACGGCAAGGGGACACGGCGACAAAACTATATCGACGTGCGGGACGCGGCAAAAGCCACGGCCACGTGTATCGAGCGCGGCGTCACGGGCCTGTACAACATCGGCGGAAACGAAACCGTCTCGAACCATGAACTCGCGCAACGGTGTATCGAGGTGCTTTCGTCAAGCTCGGACGTGGAATTCAGCGGCAATCCCGATCCCGATGACGCGGTATCCTGGGATGTCTCGTCACGCGCTGCGGCCGAGGCGTTCGGATACGAGCCGGAACACTCCCTGGAAGCGTCCATTCAATCGATGGCATAGCCCTACTTCCGCGCGTGGACCAGCACCTTCTTCAGCGCATCGACCACGTCCTTCACGTCCTTGTCCGTCATCTGCGGGTGCAACGGAAGCGAAAGGATCGCGTCCGACGCGGCGGATGCATGCGGCAACGCGCCGATGGCAAGTCCCAAGGTTTCGCGATAGTAGCGGTGCTTGTGCAGGGCCACGAAATGCACGCCGGAACCCACATTCTCCGCGCGCAAATCCTGTGCGACGGCGTCCCGCGACTTGGTCAACTGGTCGAGCCGCAGTTGGATGATGAAGAGGTGCCACGCGTGGTCGGCATCCTGCGGGGCCGCTGGCAACGTGATTTCCTCCACCGGCGCAAGCACGGACTGATACATGCGGGCGAGACGCCGGCGCGCAGCGAGAAAACCGTCGAGCTTCTTCAATTGCTCAAGGCCCATGGCTGCACTGATATTCGTCATGTTGTACTTGAACCCGGGCGCGACCACTTCCGGCGCAGACGACGGCGCATCGCCGCTGTAGCGATTCCACGCGTGGGTGCTGAGGCCGTTGTGCGCGAGCACGCGCAGATGCATGGCCTGTTCCTCGTCCGGCAAGGCGATCATGCCGCCTTCGATGGTGGTGATGTTCTTCACGGGATAGAAGCTGAAACAGGAAGGGCCTTCCAGACTGCCGATGGGCCGGTCTTTGTACGCCGCGCCGAGTGCGTGGGCCGCATCTTCGATTACGGGAATGCCGTGCTTCTTGCCAATGGCGTAGATGGCGTCGAGATCGCAGGGGCGCCCAGCCAGGTGAACCGGCATGATCGCTTTGGTGCGCTCGGTAACGGCGGACTCAACGGCGACGGGGTCGATATTCAGCGTTTGCGGATCGACGTCGGCGAGCACGAGTTTCGCGCCCATGTTGACGATGGTGTTCGCCGTGGACACCCACGTCAGCGGTGACGTGATCACCTCGTCACCCGGTTTGACCCCGGCCTGAATCAGGCACAGGTGCAGCGCCGCCGTGCACGACGACACCGCCACCGCATGTTTCGCGTCGACCTTCTCCGCGAAGGCGTTTTCGAACTCCGTTACTTTCGCGCCGGTCGTCAGCCAGCCGCTGCGCATGACCTCGATGACAGCCTTCTCCTCCTCCTCGCCGATGCTGGGAGGCGAGAGGGGAATGAAGCGCGCCGCGACCGGCTCACCGCCGAGCGCCACCGGCAGGGCCAGCAGTTCCTTCATCCGCCGGACGTTGAAATGAATTGTCGAAAACGGATCGATCCGCTCGTCGCGAAGGTTTTCCCGGATCTCCTCCGCGCCACGGTCCGCGGACCATTCCGCGTCGAATCCAAGGACCCGCTTAATCTTGCCGAACTGGACGTGGTAGCTCCGAAGGTCCTCGTCGTCTTTGACGACGTCGAGCTTCACACCGTCAAACATCCCGATGATGCGCTTCGCCAAATCGATGATCTGGTAGTTAATCGCGTCGGCCCCGAGATTGAAAATCTCGCCGCTGACCTGCTCCGATGGCGCTTCGGCCATCGTGACAAAGGCCCGCGCCGCGTCCCGCACGTGAATGAAAGGCCGCCACTGCTTCCCGCCGCCGTAGACGTTGATGCAGCCGTTCCGCATGGCCGTTGCCACCATGAGGTTGATGGCGAGATCGAAACGCATCCGCGACGACCAGCCAAACAAGGTGGCCGGACGCGCGATGACCGGTTCGAAGGCGAGGGATTTCCTGTCCAGCAGAATCCGCTCCGATTCGAGCTTGCTCTGGGCATAGACCGAGACCGGATTCGTGGGGCTTTCCTCGTCGAGTACCTCGAACACGCCGCGCCCGTACACACTGCACGACGAGGCCAGGACGAACCGGCGAACGCCGTGTGCCAGGGCGAGGTCCGCGACGCGCTGCGTGCTGCGCAAGTTGACGTCCAGCGCCATCTCCGGGTCGAGGTCGCAGGACGGATCGTTTGCTAATCCAGCCAGATGAATCAGCGCATCCGCGCCGCCGAAGAGCGACGGATACTCTCCGATCCTCCGAATGTCGCCGCGGACCAACTCGCATCCCGGCAGCGATTTCAAAGGCTCAACGGCCTCTTCCCCGAAACAGAGCCGATCGAAGATGCGGACCTCATGGCCCCGTTCCACGAGCAGCCGGACCACGTGGTTTCCCAGGTACCCGGCGCCGCCCGTCACAATCACGCGCATCGTAAAATCTCTCCCGGAAGTTGCGGAATATGCGAGTGCGGGACGCTGCCATCCTCAAAATGGCCGTCCCCCCACATGAGCTTGCGTATCAGCGGCTTGACTATAACCGGGAGGACTGTTAGCATCAAATCCTTGGGAACCCGCAAACCGTGCAATACCGGAAATCGTGGCATGGGTGCAGTCCCGCTGAAATGGCGGGCAAGCCACAATAGGTGAGATTTATGTCGGAAGCGAAAAACCGTGTGTTCACCAGTGGGGAAGTTGCGGCCATCTGCGGCGTGTCGCCGGACACCGTGTCGCGTTGGTTCGACTTGGGGCAGATCGAAGGATACCGCCTGGGACCCGGCGGCGACCGGCGCATTCCCTACGACAGCCTGCGCCAGTTCATGCTCAGTCACGGCATTCCCCTCGAACGGCTGGAAGAAGGGGAGAAGCGCGTCCTCGTCGTGGACGACGACCCCTATTACCTCGACGTGATCCCTGCCGCCTTGGCGAAATCTGGCGACTACAAAGTGTTTGTTGCATCAACCGGCTTCGACGCCGGTACGCAAGTCGCGGAGCACAACCCTCACGTCATCATTCTCGACATTCACCTGTCGGACATGGACGGCCGGATGGTCTGCGAACGCGTCAAGAGCCGCGCCGAAACTAAGGCCACGCGCATCCTGGCCATCTCGGGCTACATCGATGACGACGAAGCAAAGATGCTGACCGACTACGGCTTCGACGATTATCTGAAGAAACCCTTCAGCCTCTCGGACCTCTGCTCCCGCGTCGAGCGCCTGATGGAACTCCCGGCCGCGCGAATCGCCCGGCCCAAACAGACCCACTTCTAAGGATTCATGGCGTACAGCACGCGCATCGATGACGCCTTTGCTTTCGCCCATCGGGTTCACCGGGACCAGCGGCGCAAAGGGTCCGGCGCGCCCTTCATCACCCACGTCATGTCTGTGGCGGCCCTCGTCGGCGAACACGGGGGCGATGAAGATCAACTCATCGCCGCGCTACTCCACGACGCCGTCGAAGATGGAGAAGGCCGCAAGACCCTCGAAGAGATTCATGCCGCTTTTGGCGACCGCGTAGCGGGTTTGGTGGAAGGGTGTACCGACGCCTTTGTTCGCCCCAAGCCGCCTTGGCTCGAACGCAAGGAGAACTTCATCGAGGCCATCAAAGGCGCACCGCCCGAATTGCGCCTCATCGTCGCGGCCGACAAGATTCACAACGTCCGCACCATCGCCCGGGACCTCCAAGAAGAAGGCGCTTGCGTCTGGGAGCGGTTCCAGGGCAAACGCGACGGCAGCCTCTGGTATTACACCCGGATCCTGGAAGTGCTAAGCGACGGCTGGGAGCATCCGATCCTGGATGAATTGCGGCGGGTCGTCGAGCGCTTGAGAACCGTTGACCGGAATGTTTGTGAGCCGGAGTGACCGACTTGTCGGAACACGAAACCTAGATTCCGTTGTTCACCGTGGCCTTCGTTATTGAGCCCTTAAGTCAGCCTCCGACTTACCGGCATTTTGAATCCCCGCGCCGATAGCTACAGAATGGCCGCATTGGGGGTGCAACGTAGGCCACTCGCCAGTCACTACGGGAGACGCATGTCATGACGGAAATGGGACGGCGCGCGTTTATTGCATCGTGTACGCTTGCGGCGGTTGGTCTGTCGCTTTCGCGGAGCGCGGCGGCGGCTGGCGTGCCCAGCGTGGCCGCGGGCGCATCGGCATCGCGTTCGGCTTCGCCGGCAAAGGACGGCAAGCCGAACATCCTCCTCATCATGACGGATCAGCAGCGCGGCGACTGTCTCGGCATCGACGGTCATCCCGTGTTGCTGACGCCGACCATGGACCACATCGCGGCGCAGGGCGTTCGCTTTTCGCGCGCGTACACGACCTGTCCCTCCTGCATCGCCGCACGACGCTCGCTCCTGTCGGGACAGTTCCCGGCCACCCACGGCATGGTGGGATATCGCGACGGCGTGGAGTGGGACGCGCCGCCGACGCTGCCGCAGGTGTTGAAGGAGAACGGCTACCAGACCTACCTCGTCGGGCGGAACATGCACCAGCATCCGCCGCGAAAACGCTACGGGTACGACCACATGGTCATCAACGGGCGCGAAGACGGCGATTATGAAGAATGGCTGAGCCGCAACGAGCCGGAGGGCAGCGGCGGCTACTACGGCACGGGGGTCATGCACAACGATTGGACCGCGCGCCCCTGGCACATGCCCGAGGCCTTTCATCAAACCAATTGGACGGTCAACGAAGCGCTGGAATTCTTGGGCAAACGCGATCCGTCCTGTCCCTACTTCCTGACCGTTTCGTTTCTTGCGCCCCATCCGCCGCTGATTCCTCCAGAGCCGTACATGGACCGCTACCTGCGCACGGAGCTTCCGGAACCGGTGATTGGCGACTGGGCCGAGCCGCCAGAGAATGAGGGTCTCGGCATGGGACAAAGCGCCGGCCGCGTGCAACTGGAAGGCGACGCGCTACGATCCGCCCGCGCGGCGTATTACGGGCTCATCAATCACATCGACGACCAGATTCATCGGCTGCTGAGTCCGGTGAACGGTCTCGTCGACAACAACACGATCATCGTGTTCACGAGCGATCACGGCGAAATGCTCGGCGACCACTACCTGTGGCGCAAGGTCGTTCCTTACGAGCCTTCGGCGCGCATTCCCTTCCTGATTCGTCCTGCTGCGCAATCCGCCATCACGCCCGGCGCTGTGGTCGATCAGGCCGTTTGCCTGGAAGACATCATGCCCACACTGCTGTCCATGGCCGGAATTGACCCGCCGAACACCATGGATGGAATGGACCTCTCGCCCCTCATGAGAGGCGAGGCCGCCGAGCCGCGTTCCTATCTCCACATCGAACACGCCCCGGTGCACCACACGCTGACCGACGGCAAGGAGAAGTACATCTGGTTTGTCGCCGATGGCCGGGAACAGTACTTCCGCCTGAGCGACGACCCGAAGGAACTTCGCGACCTGGTAGGAAAGAACAACCACGCAGACCGCGTGGCCCATTGGCGGCGGCTCCTCGTGAACGAACTGGCAGACCGGCCCGAAGGATTCTCGGATGGCAACTCCCTGATTCCCGGCGTTGAATACGGTCCTGTCCTTCCCAAGGCTTGATAGGCTTGTCGTGTCGCCCCCTCCAGCTACCCCGCGACAGGGGAGATCCTGAACTCGCTTTGGCGCAACCATCGAATTAAATAGTCTCTGGCCCCCGTCCGGCATGGAGATCTTGCTCCCTCCCCGTCTGCGGGGAGGGCTGGGGGAGGGGGTCTTCAAAATAGATACGAACGCCGCAGAGGAATTCACCTTTTTTGAATCCCGCAGCCCGACTGTGAGAGCGTGTGACGCGTAGGGCAGAGGAATCGAACCCAGCGCCGTACGCGAAAGGGGGAAAGAATCATGGCCGACATCGAAATTGGACTGAACACGGAGGCATTTCGTCACGCGGACAAGACCTTGGAGTACTCCCTGGACGCAATCCGCAGGCAGGGTTACCGCTATTGCGAGCTCAACATGCTCAATGGACGCGACCTGCTCTGTGAAGCGGGATACTACGGCGCGGTCAGTATGGAGCGCGACCCGCTCGAGATTCGGGATATCGTCAAGGGCTTCGGCCTGAAGGTCAGTGCGGTAAGCGCCCACGCGCCCATGGCACAGCCGGAGATCAGCGTGCCGTTCCTGACCCGCGCCATCGAGTTCGCCGATGCGGTCGGCGCGACTTGCGTGTGCACGGATGAAGGCATCGTTCCCGATTGGATGACCAAGCGCCAGGCCTTCAACATCATCTACTACACCCTCCGCCGGGTGCTTCCCGTCGCGGAACGGCACAAGATTCATATCGCCCTGGAGCCTCATCAGGTCTATACCGTGAAGTTGAAGACCTACCTGGAGATTCTTGGCCTGGTGGATTCGCCGTACTTCAGTTGCAATCCCGATACCGGAAACGTGTTCATGGCCGGCGAGGATCCTTACGCCTTTTTGGAGGCCATCGCCAAGAAAGTCGTCCACGTCCACGCCAAAGACATCGGGGGTGTGATGATGGACGACCGCGGCAAAGTTACCGGGGTGCCGTCCGGTTGCGCCTGCGGCGAAGGCGTCCTCGATTGGACCCGCATTGTGAAGATACTCCGCAAGGCCAAGTTCAAGGGCGTTCTCTCCGTGGAATGCAGCTCCGAAGAACAAGGGCGCGCAAGTTTCAAACACCTTCGTAACGTGCTGCGCGCGTCATAGCGTTCTCGTGATTTTTGTTCTCCATCTTTTGGTCATTCGAACTTGTTTCGGATTTCGTGCTTCGGATTTCGAATTTCGCGCACGGTTGCGGCCAAATGCCGCGCTGGGCTATTATCGGCTCACGGGAACGCCGGGGGTGAAGCCGGTATTGAGATTCAGCTAAACGCATTGGCTGGTTCGTGTTCCGTTCAAGGAAGGACCTGAGATGGCACGCGTTGAACTGCGAAATGTCCGCAAGGTCTACCCCGGCGGGGTGGACGCGGTGAAGTCGGCCACGCTGGAGGTACAGGACAAGGAATTCGTCGTGCTGGTCGGGCCTTCGGGCTGCGGCAAGTCGACGACGTTACGCATGATCGCTGGCTTGGAAGAGATTTCCGACGGCGAAATCTACATCGGCGACACGCTGGTCAACGATGTTCCCCCGAAGAACCGCGACATCGCCATGGTCTTTCAGAATTATGCCCTCTATCCGCATATGACCGTGTACAAGAATATGGCCTTCGGGCTCATGTTGCGGAAGTACCCGAAGAAAGAAATCGAACAACGCGTGCGGGACGCCGCGCGCATCCTCGGCATCGAACACCTGCTCGACCGCAAGCCCAAGGCCCTCTCCGGCGGCGAGCGGCAGCGCGTGGCTGTGGGGCGCGCCATCGTGCGCCAACCCAAGGTGTTCCTGTTCGACGAACCGCTGTCCAACCTCGACGCCAAGTTGCGCGTGCAGATGCGGGCGGAGATCAGCAAACTGCACACGCGGCTCCAGTCCACCATGATCTACGTGACCCACGACCAGGTCGAGGCCATGACCATGGGCGACCGGATCGTCGTTATGCTGGGCGGCGAGATTCAGCAGATCGCGAGCCCGCTGGAGCTGTACAACAAACCGGCGAACAAGTTCGTCGCGGGATTCATCGGCAGCCCGCCCATGAACCTCCTCGATGGTACGCTCACAGGCGATAACGGCACGGTCTGGTTCGAGGACAAGAGCAAGACTGTCCGGCTTGCCGTGGCAAAGGCCCATGAAGAATCGCTGGGGGCCTACGTCGGCAAGCCCGTCGTCTTCGGTATTCGCCCGGAAAACTTCATCGAGAACCCCGGCCAAACTGCCAACTCGGGTTCAAGCATCACAGCCAACGTCGAAGTCGTGGAACCCATGGGATCGGAGATCTACCTCCATCTCGACATTGGCGGCGTCATTTGCACGGCCCGCGTCAACACCGATCAGGAGCCGCCGGTCAACCAGTCCCTCGTGATCGATGTCCTGATGGACAAGGCCCACTACTTTGACCCCGACACCGAAAGGGCCATCGTGCGCTAGTACCTTGCGCGCAAGTTTTCTTCTCAAAACGATGGGTAGAAAAATGGGGACAGTCACCATTTTCCATCTCCGCACCGGGCTTGTTTTCTCAGTGGTCCAGAAGGAAAATGGTGGGTGTCCCCATTTTTCCCAGATGCGCGCCTCGTCATGAGCATCGATCCCGATTCTGCGGTTCATCTCTTTACCTCCCATTTCGGCGGCAAACCCGAACTCCTCGCGCGCGCGCCCGGCCGCGTCAACCTCATTGGCGAACATACCGATTACAACGACGGCTACGTCTTGCCCATGGCCATCGACCGGAACACGGTCATTGCTGCGCGACCCCGGCGCGACCGCGTCCTGCGCATTCACGCCGCCAATTTTGAAGCGACCGGGGAATTCCCGCTCGGCGCGTGGAATCGCTCCGCGCAATATCCATGGGCCGACTACGTGCTTGGCGTCGCGCAACAGGTCGAGATGCTGGGTAAGCCCCTGCACGGCGCCGACTGCGTTCTCATCGGGGACGTCCCCATTGGCGCGGGCCTGAGCAGTTCGGCCAGCGTGGAAATGGCGGCGCTGGCGCTCTTTGAAGCGATGGGGGGATTCACGCTAGAGCCGGGCGAAGCGGCCACCCTCGGGCGCCGGGTCGAGAACGACTTCATCGGCGTCGGCAGCGGTATCATGGACCAATTCATCGTCCGCGCGGGAAAACCCGGGCATGCCCTGTTTCTCGACTGCCGGTCGCTGCGTTTTGATCACATCCCCATCGCGATGGACGGAGTACTTTTCATTATTGCCGACACGAAGGTCGCACGGGGACTCGCGGGTTCCGCCTACAACGAGCGGGTCCGCGAGTGCGGCGAAGCGGTCGTATTCCTCAACCGGGCGACCGGAAAGGACACGACGCGCCTGCGTGACTTCTCGATTGAGGAACTCGAAGGGTGCCGCCAGACCATGCCAGAGACGATTTACCGGCGGGCGCGCCACGTCATCTCCGAGAATGCGCGAACGCAGGACGCTTGCGACGCGCTTCGCTCAGGCGATGCAACACGGCTCGGCGACCTGTTCAACCGCTCCGACGAGAGCCTGCGGGCCGACTACGAAGTGACCTGCCCGGAACTCGACCTCATGACCTCCATCGGACGTTCCCTGGCCGGGTGCTTCGGATGCCGCATGACCGGCGCGGGTTTCGGGGGATGCACCGTCCATCTCGTTTCTGCGGCATGCGCGGAGGAGTTCTGCGCCGCCCTGCACTGGGAGTACGCTGCTTCCACTGGCATCCAGTCCACGCCAGTGCCCGTAGCGGCGTCCGCGGGCGCCGACTCCACCGCTATCTGACCTTCCATTTCACTAAATTACGTGACAATGGCGAGAATTATGTAGCCAAATTGAACTACTTTGAACTCTGAGTAAAAGTCATAAGTAATCATATAAAAGGAGTTTACGTTTTCAAATTGAATTTTGATTTGCCTTTTTCGCTTCGTTGCGGCATAATCGGGAAAGACGAAGAAACAGCGCGGGGTTTGTGGGTATGCGATGATTTTGTCGATTATGTCATGAATTTCCTTTATCGCTAACCGTACGACCACCCCTCGGAGAGATTCGGTTATGGCACCCACGACTTGGAGAGACGAATCCGGCGTCACCTTGCTGGAACTGACCGTCGCGTCAGGGATTCTGGCCGTGGCGTTGGTGCTTTTGATGGGGGGCCTGGTCTCCATTGCGGATACGAACGAAATCACCGAAAACCAGTCCATGGCCAGTTCCCATCTAGAGAGCGTGATCGAAGAAATCCAGGCCTTGCCATACGACCAGCTTCTCGAGTATCAGCCGCCGGCGCTGCCGGGATTGGGTGCAACATCCACGGTCCAGGTCGCGGGTATTGATTCTGGTGGAAACCAGGTTCTGTTTCCCGTCGATCCCGCGACGCTGGGTACACCGTTGCCAAACCCGACGGAAGTGCAGGTGACCATTACGTGGAACGACGTCCGCGGGCGGCCCTACACCGCGCGCGCGTCGACCCTGTGCAGGAGGTAGTCATGCGAGGGCGCAACCACGGTATGACCCTTATCGAACTCATGATCGTTGTGGCCATTTTGACGATCGTGTTGGGAATCTTGTTCGTACTCGGCGATAACCTTCAGCAATCGGTGGCCGCGCAGGAGGCGCGCGTCACGACACAGGATGATGTGCGCATGGCGATGCAGCGAATCATGCTCGAACTTCGCCAGAGCGCACGGGCATCCATCCCATGGAACACGCTACCCAACGCGGTCATCACCTACCGCAGGGCCGAAGATGTCGACGGAAATGGTACGGCCGTCGACGTCGGCGGCTTTCTTGAACTCGGCGCCCAACGAACGATTCAGCGTGACACAAACGACGCCAACGGCGACGGGCGCACGACGACCCAACTGGTGATGATCGAGGGGAATCAAGTCACCGTTCTCGCGAATGGGCTGCTCGAGAACGAGGACGCGAATGCCGACGGCATTCTCAGCGCGGGCGAAGATAGTAACAACAACGGGGTCCTGGAGCGCGGGGTGTGGTTCGAGCCGGTCGGGGCCGGACTGCGTATTACGTTGCAGGCGCAACGATCGCCAGGACCAAGGAGCCAGGTGATAACGTCCCAACTGACGGAGATCGTGGTTCCGAGGAACTGACTATGATTAAAAACACCCCCAGACGAGAGGAAGGAATGGCGTTGCTCATTGCGACGATATTCGTCGCCATCGCTATCCTCATGCTGAGCGCGCTTTCCGTGCGCGTGATTCAACAAAACAACCAGTCCCTTCAGTACAAGCTGTACAACGACGCGTTCACTGGCCTCGAATCGGCGCTGGCAGAAAGCTGGGTCGAGTTGGAGACGGGGCAGGACGGCATGGTCGGACTTGGTGTGTGGTCGCCGCCCGTCGGCTCGACGGGCCGGGTGCTGCCCACCTTCGACGACAGCGGCGTGCTGCCCGAAATGAGTTCCACCCAGCCGACCGTCCAGTACATGGCCTATGCCGACGACTGGTCCAGCAATGGCGAAGATGACGACGGCGACGGCACTATCGATGACACCGGCGAGAACTTCACCTATACCGTCTACGCGTTCAGCCAGAATCGCGGCATTCAAAGAAACGTGGAAGTCGTGCTCAAGGGATTCGACGTCAACGTATGGCGCAACGCGATCTTTGCAGGCAACGGCCAGGCCGGAGGGCTTATCAACGGAAACGTCAGCATTCACGGCTCCGTCCATTTGCTCGGAAGCAACGTGGTCAATGGGAATACGGTTTTGTCTGCCATCGACCTGAGCGGCACCAGCCTGATTCACAACAATTATGTGGGCATTCCGGCAGACTTGGCCGCCCGGATCCCGGCCCTCGATACGGTCCTCTTCGATGGCGAGATGGTCCAAACGCTGGAAGCCAAGTTGCGCGTCAAGAACGGCCTCGTAGGTATGTCCGGCAACTCGGAAATCGGCGAGCCGAACATCAGCGGAAACACCATCAAGGAAACCATGGATGGTACCTACGTCAGTGATGGATGGACAGGCACGTCGGTCAACGACGACGGCGGACGGGGCGACCCCACGAACGTGTGGAGCGACAACGGGTGGGATGACTCGTACGATCTCGGCGACAAAGTGCCGATGCCGTTCCTGGCCGATGACTACCGCGAGTTGGGCACGGGAAACACGTACATCAATCCTTCCACGCTAACGAATTACACCCATGGAGAGTATTTCGAGCAGGTTCTGGCGGGAACGCCGTACACCGGGAACATGACGATTCAGGCCAACCAGAACTTCTACTACAACGCGACCCGGCCTTCAGAAGTGAATCCAGCGGGGCGGCTGGGTACGGATGACTACATTTATTTCGACGCGGCCACAAATCGCATGGAGATCAACGGCCAGATCCAGGTCAACGGCGACCTGGTGATTACCCGAGGCGGCGGTAACGACAAGAGCATCGACTACACGGGACGCGCCGCCCTTCTGGTCAAAGGCAATGTCACCCTTGACACGGACCTGCGTTCCATGAACGCCAACGGGACCACGGCGAACAGCTTCCCTGCCGCCAATATTCTCGGAATCATGGCAGAGGGCAACATGACCGTCGGTTCGCTTTCACAACTGACCCTGATGGGCGCCTTCTACGCGCAGGGGACCGTTCAGTCCTCAAAGCAGACCACGACGATCGGAACCTTTGTCGGCAGTTATTTTGATATGGGAACCAACGTTCCCGAGATTTATCAAGTCCCCAGCTTGGCCGATAATCTGCCGCTTGGCATGATCGGCGCTTATCCTATCCTCGTTTTCGACCAAGTCGCCTGGCGTGAGATTGGCACATGAGTGACGTTCAAGACATGGGGTTTCTTCGAAAAAACTGGCATCTGCTTGCCGTATTCGTTGCCGTCGTGGCCGCCATTCCGGTGGTCGCCCTGAGAGAAAAAGCGCAGCAGCAGAACGCGGCACAGGCCGCTTCCCAGACGATTGATGCAACGGCTGCCCTCGGCGCCAAGTCTCGTATCGAGCCGGTCGCCCCACGGGATACTCCACGAGACGCGGCCCTGAAGATCATCGAGTCCCACCGGCAGCGGTTTGAGGCGAACCCTCAAAGCGACGAAGCGCCGGCGCTGCTGAGTGCCATGGGTAATCTCTACCGGCAGCGATTGACCGACTACGGCCAGGCAGCAAGTTGTTTCGAGCGCCTGCTCACGGAGTACCCGGAAGCGGCGAACACGCGCGATGCGTACCTCCAACTCGTCATTTGCTACGACCGGCTCGGCGACGTCGAGAATCGCCGCCGAGTCCTTCGGCGAATGATGGACGTGTACCCGCCGGAATCCGAGGAGCACCTGTTCGCGGTCCGGGAACTGGGACTCTAGGACGCCACGACCTCCGTTCGGCGTGCGGGGCATGGACCCGCCAGCGAATCGCCAATAGATCCACTCCCGCCCGCGCCATCGAGTCCAAACAACTTCATCTTAGCCCTCTCGCCTGTCACACGACGTATCACAAGACTCCGTCACAAAAGTAAACTATTGACAAAATATTCAAAATCACACATACTCTCAACCGTATGGTCAATTTCTGTGATTTGTGATTTTGAACTAAGGTATAGTTGTAAGCTGTTTTATAGAAGGAATTTATGGTTTACCTCGAAATGCCCGCTTTGCAAACCAGCAAAACCTGTGGCACAATTCCCCGTGAGCGCATGCTGGGACCGTGCGCATCCGTGACTGGGCGATTCGAACTGACAACAGGGATTCGTGCGGAACCTGCCCAAACGCTGGGGGCCATGGCAGGTTTCGCGAATCGTGGAAGTTACGGAGGCGTAGCGTTCGGGTATGGCGTGCCTGCCCGTGCTTAGGTCTTCCGACGCGAATGCTGCGGAGCGGGGTATGCCCCGGAGGACGTAGAGCAATGCGATTCAAACGTTTGCAGGCAAAACACGGCGTGACCCTCCTTGAATTGACCATCGCCATGGCAGTGTTCACGGTCGTTCTGGGGGCGACAGCCCAAGCGCTCATCTCGTATTACGTCGCCTTGGACACCCAGAATCAACGCCACACCGCCGTGCGAAACTGCACCGGCATTGTCAGCAACATGCGCGACGTCCGCGACGCAAACCCCGAAAACTTCCCTGACGCGGTCGTGGCGCTCTGGCCGGACGGCGCCGAAGTGCCAAATGCGGGATCGCTTCCCCAAGAAGTCATCACGGTCGACTACGTCAATCCGGCGAGCAATCCCCTGGAAATCACGATACGCAGCCAATGGGTGGATCTACGCGGGCGCCCCGTGTTCCTCGATGTCTCCACCCTGTTGACGGATCGGTAATGGAGGTCTTGGGTATGGGAGCAAAGGGATTCACGCTGGTTGAGCTCGTCATCTCCATGGCGATACTTACCATTATCAGCGTGCTAGGTGTTGTAGCCCTGCGCACGTCGACGACCTCCGTGGCCACCGCGGAGAGCAAGGCCGACGTGCAGGACAACATTCGCGACGCGCTGGCAAGCATGGCCAGGGAACTCCAGATGGCCTCGAAAACCGCGGACGATTCCTTGACGCCGCCGCTCGTGGAGGTTGCGGTCAATGCCAATCCGGCCGTGGGCAGCCCGGCGGAACTCGTGTTCCAGACGCCGCTGAACGGCTCGGGCCGCAGCTGGTCGCAAGTCATCCGGTACCGCCATATCAATGAGGACGCGAACGAGAACGGACGCCTCGACGAAGGCGAAGATCTCGACGGGGACGGCGTACTGAGCCGCCGCATCCTGCGCATTCAGGATCGTAACGGCGACGGCGACACGACGGACGACGGCGAGCAGATGCCCGTGGGGGGCGCCAACGATCTGAACAACGTACAGTTCGTCCGTGTTGGGGATATCGTGACGATTACGCTTACGGCGGAAAAGTTCCTGTCCGGCCGCCGCTCGGACCCGGTCCGCCTTACGGTTTCATCCGATGTGTATTTGCAGAATTGAGGCCGGTGCCGAGCGGACTCTGAACCGGGCATCTTGCCGCAAGGAGGAGATCTCCATGGGATACAAGCGCAGGCATCAAGAGGGCATGGCCCTCGTGCTGGTCGTACTCGCGATGATCGTCGTACTGGGCGCCATTACGGTTGTGGTGGCGCGCGTGCATACGGCGAAAATGCGCACCGACGCCGCCGTCGACCAGGCGCGACTGGACGAAGTGTGCAAGGCGGGTATCGACCTCGGTATCGAACGGATTTGGCACCAATACGTGATCGGCCAAGGCAACACCACCGGTAACCTGGCCTCGTACATGGTGTTCATTAATAACGTGATCCCGAACAACGAGGACTTGAACGGCAACGGCGAGGAAGACGGCGCCGAATTCGACATGGACGGCGACGGCGACTTCGAGATTGCCGATCCGATTCTGATTGTGGAGGAAGACGACAATCGTACCTTGCCGTCTGGCGGCCAGATCGTGCAGGTATCGCTCGCCCGAACCGATGATGTTACCGGCACGACCGTGACCATCCGTGCGACCGGCCGCGTCGGCCAGCGTACAGCGGCCGCGACGCAGACCATTCGCGTCGCGGGCGAGCTGTTCGACGGTTTCGAATATGGAATCATGGCGAACAATATCAACTGTATTTTGTGCCACGCGGAAGTGCAGTCGCTCGACCTGTTCCGGAACAGCGACCCCTCGCAGTTCGGCACGTTTGACCGGATCAAGGTTGCGGCCCTTGAATCCCTGCTGATTCGCACCAGCGAAAATGTCAACACCCATTTCGCGGGGACCACCTACACGCGCGGCCAGGTGTACAACCAAGCGGGAACTCCGTTCACGGCCTCGACACTCGCCTCGTCTACGTTCAAGGCCTATCACTTCAATTCCAGCAACGGCAAGATTTCGCAGGACGGTTCTGGCAACATGCAGGTCACCAATCTCGCCAACGCGGGTACCGACGGCGACGGTATGCTGGACCAGTTTGCGAACCTGTACCTCGACTACCCGACCGAAGATAACCTGATGACAGACGGCACGCTGCCGGAGGACTTCCCGACGCCTTATCCGGACGACGACGGCGACCGGTATGTGGACGACGACGAGTTCTCGCGGGTGATCAACAGCACGAACGGGTCGATCACCTTTGAGCTGGATCCGTCCGAGGTGACCGGTTCCGTGACGGCGGGCGTGGCCTATGGCGTACCGACGGGTTCGGCCTATACCGGCGAATCCCTGCCCACCGCCTCGAATGGCGCCTTGACGACGCTCACCGACGAGGGTTCCTACGACGGGAATCTCATCCTCATCGGCACGGAGGACGATCCTATCGTGATCGATAAGAAGGTCGCGGTCGACGGCGACTTGATCATCAAAGGCAAGGTCAAAGGATGGGGCCAGATCTTCGTGCGCGGCAATGTGTATGTCGCTGGTGACGTAACCTACGCGGATGCGCCGGGCGAATTCGGTGTTGCCGAAGACGGCACGACCAATGGGTTCGCGTTGACGGCCGGCGGCAGCATCATGATGGGCGACTACTTGACCATCCGCGCCAAGAAGCACACGGCCGACACGGGCAAGTATCCCAGCGGCGGTTTCATCGACATGCGCGATGACCACGACACGCAGAACATCACCAAGAGCGGCACGACCCAGACGGTTCAGATGGGCTATTTCGACGACGGCGTCGTGGATGCAGGCTGGTCGCAGGGCGCCCAGGACCAGATCAGTTTCACCACATCGGAAATCATGCTGTTCAACGAGATGGAGTACCAGAAGGCCCAGGCGGACCCGAACTACACGGCCCGCTACTACCGGCTGCGCCCCGATCAGCCTTTGTATCGGTACGTGTCCAGCGACGAACATACGGTCAAGTACAGCGAATCGGGCGTGCTGACCATCTCCGATCCCGGCACCGCGGCCATCCACGACCTGAACCCTAACAACTTCTGGGTCAGCGAAGATCAGTTGCGCAACTTCTGGTGGGCCGACGAAATGACGCGGCCCTCCAGCGGGCGGCCCTTCCAGTTCGACGGTCTCCTCTATTCCAACAACAGCATCTACGCCATCACGCGGAGCAGCGACCGGCACAAGTCGAACACGCGCGGCCAGATGACCATCCGCGGCAGCGTGATCTCCGCGGACCTGGGCGTGCTCGTGCCAGGCCCCGATTTCAGTGTGCCGCGGGACGCCTTGAAGCTGTATTACGACAAGCGCGTGGCAGACTTTCTCCGTGTCGAAGACACCACCCAGGTCGCCTTCCAGCGTCTGGCCTACCGGATAGACTAGAGGAGCGGAACGTATGACCAAGTTTTCACTTTCACTTGCCCTCGTCACCGGAATCGCATTTGCAGTCGCCGCATCCGCCGATACCGTGTACTTTCCGGACGGGACGACGGTAGACGGCGTCGTCACGGAGGTGAATGCGAATTGCATCGCCATCGAATCCGGCGGCGGGCGAATGCTCGTTCAGACGAATCGAATCGCGCGCGTCGAAAAGAACGACAAAACCGGCACGCTCAATGTGAGCAAGACAAGCCCCTGGACGGTCAAGATCGAGAAAGAGATGCGCGAGAAGACCGGCATGACCCAGGAACAACGCGAAGAGATCGTGCGCATCATCGACCGCCTCGCCGCTGAGGATAACAACGAGCGGGCCCTATCGATCAAACGACTCGTCGCCTTGCAGCAGGAAGTGGACGTGTTCAAGTTTCTCGTGAACACCATGAGCAGTTATGGCGCCCGCACCAAGCCGGGCGTGCTCGAAGTGCTGATGGCCATCAACCGCGACGACGCGATTCCCGTCGTCCGGTCCTGCGCCACCGATCAGGTGCCGTCGAATCGGGCGGCCGCGCTGAAGATCATGGGCGAAGCGAAGGACGTGGCGTCCCTTGAAACGATCGCGCGCGGCATGGTCGATATCGACGAATCCGTGCGCGTCGCCGCCGCCGCCGCGCTCGCCGCAACCGGAAGCAAGCGGGCGACCCCGTTGCTCATCGATGGACTGGACAATCTCGACAAGCGCGTCGTCAACGCCTGCATGATGGCCTTGACAAGCTTGTGGAGCACGGAGGAAAGCCCGGTCAAGTTCGACGCGCCGGAGGGTTGGAAGTCGTTCTGGGCAGAGCGGGAAACGAGCGTGGCAGAACCCATCCGGATAGCGCAGCTCGAACCCCTCTTCGTGCCCGAGCCCGGACAGTACGTACTGGTTCATGAATAAGCGCGCGGACCGTGCTTAGGTCAAAAAAAAGGGATGCCGGACTGTGTCCGGCATCCCCTCTTGAGTAGTCTCATTGACCACGCGGATCGCGTGACCGACCCTACACTTACCCGCGCGTTTTCTCGAATGCGGTAATCTTGTCCTCGTGCCGTAACGTCAAGCCGATTTGGTCCCACCCGTTCAACAGGCATTCCTTCTTGAAGGGGTCTACCTCAAACGCGATCGTGGACCCATCGGGCTTGGTTATCGTTTGGGCCGGCAAATCGACGGTCAGGGAGTACCCCTCCTGGCTGCGGACTTCCCGGAAGAGTTGTTCGATAACGTCCGCCGGCAGCACGATGGGCAGCATGCCGTTGTTGAAGCAATTGTTGAAGAAGATATCCGCGTACGAAGGCGCCAGGATGCAGCGGAATCCGTAGTTCTCCAACGCCCACGGCGCATGCTCGCGCGACGAACCACACCCAAAGTTATCTTTGGTCAACAGGATGCTCGCTCCCTGGTACCGCGGCGCGTTCAACTCAAAGTCCGGATCGGGCGAACCGTCCGCCTTGAATCGCCAATCGAAGAAGAGGAAATCCTCGTACCCCGTCCGTTCGATGCGTTTCAAAAACTGTTTCGGGATTATCTGGTCCGTATCCACGTTCAACGCTTCCAGTGGCGCGACGATCCCGGTCAATGTTGTAAAGGGCTTCATCATTTGTCTCCCACGTTACGCGGCCAGTGAGGCTGCTTCTCCGTGCTCCAATTCGGCCATGTGCCGGCCGGGCCTAGTTGTATTTCCAGTCGCGAATGTCCACGAAGTGGCCTTTGATGGCGGCGGCCACGGCCATCGCCGGGCTGACGAGATGCGTGCGCCCGCCTTTACCCTGGCGTCCTTCAAAATTCCGGTTCGACGTCGACGCGCAACGGTCGCCCGGTTGCAGGATATCCGCGTTCATGGCAAGACACATGGAGCATCCCGCCTCACGCCATTCGAATCCGGCTTCCTTGAAGACTTTGTCGAGTCCTTCGGCCTCGGCCTGCAATTTCACTTGTTGTGAACCGGGGACTACGAGGGCCTGCTCCACCGACGGGCTGACCTTGTAGCCCTTGACGACTTTCGCCGCCGCGCGGATATCTTCGATCCGCCCGTTGGTGCAGGAGCCGAAAAACATCTTGTTGATGGTGATCTTCTGGATCGGCACGCCTTCGGCCAGGTCCATGTACTTCAGCGCCTTCTCCGCCGCGTGACGCGTGTTGCCATCGCCGATCTCCGCGAGCACCGGTGTCGTACGGGTGACGCCCGTCACCATGCCGGGCGACGTGCCCCAGGTGACTTGCGGCTCAATTTCCGAGGCGTCCAACTCGACGACGCGGTCGTAGGCGCAACCCGCGTCGGAAGCCCAGGTGGCCCACTGCTTGGCCAGCGCGTCATGGCTCTTGCCGTTCAGGTATTCGCGACCCTTGAGATACTCGAAGGTCTTCTCGTCGGGCGAGATCAACCCCGCCCGCGCGCCCGCTTCGATGGACATGTTGCAGACCGTCATGCGGCCTTCCATGCTCAGCGACCGAATCGCATCGCCCGTATATTCGATTACATATCCCGTGCCGCCGGCGGTGCCGATCTTGCCGATGATCGCCAGGATGATGTCTTTCGCGGTGATCCCATGCGGCAGCGCGCCGTTCACACGGATCTCCATCGTCTTCGACTTCTTCTGCAACAGCGTCTGCGTCGCCAGCACGTGCTCCACCTCGCTCGTGCCGATGCCGAAGGCCAGCGCCCCGAAGGCGCCGTGCGTCGACGTGTGCGAATCGCCACAGACAATCGTCTGACCCGGTTGGGTCAGGCCCAGCTCCGGCCCAATCACGTGGACGATGCCGTTGCGGCGGTCGCGCATGTCGAAACAGGCCACGCCCGCCTCCGCGCAGTTCGCCTTCAACGTCTCCACCTGCTGCGCCGACATGGGGTCTTCGATGGGCTTGGAACGATCCGTTGTCGGGATGTTGTGATCCATCGTTGCAAACGTGAGGTCCGGACGGCGCACCTCGCGGCCTGCAAGCCGGAGGCCCTCGAAGGCCTGCGGTGACGTCACTTCGTGAACGTAGTGACGGTCGATATACAGAATGCTGTCCTGGCCTGGTTCCTCGTGAACGACGTGGGCCTCCCAGATCTTTTCGTAAATGTTCTTCGCCATGATGTGAACTACCGTCCTTTGCTAGTCGATCGCGTATACGCCCTCGACAGAACCATCGCTGTCGACGACGACGAGTTTGTGTCCTTGTCCCATCGGGACGCTCTGGCCATCGATTACGATGACGCCCGTCGCGATGGTGAATTGAATCGTTCCAAATGTGCAGGCCGTCACGCCCTTGGCATAGTCGAACGTAAACGCTTCGTTGCCAATCCCCGCGGTTCCGCTGGCCTGCGCACGATCCTCGGACGAAATGATGACACGACCGCCGCGCGTGCCGCCGGGAAACGTCATGTCGCGGACCGCGATGCGCACATCGCCGAGGTCCGTGATGCCGTATCCATGTTTCGAATAGGTGACCCGGCTGGCAACGGCCTGTGGTTTTCCGCTCGCCGATGTGGAGTCGTAGCTTACTTCCGTTTCAAATGGAAGCTTGCCTAGTTTCTGCGATTCTCCACTCATGGCGGACGCCGGCTGCACGTCGCCCGCGCTATCGCCTCCAGCCATCGCCACCGGCGGTTCCGGCGTGCTCACCGGCATTACATCTTCCACCGTTTCAGACTTGGCTTGCTCTTTGTCTCCATTTCCGACAAGGCCGAACGTCAACTTGCTCATCAGCGAACGCTTCGGCGCATCCGCAGACTCGGATTCCTCTGCCGCGTCCTCTTGCGCTCTAGCCGTCTGCTTCTCTTCTTTTCGAGCCTGTTTCTCAGCCTTTTCCTGTTCCTTCGCGGCTTGCTTGGCCTCTTTCTTTGCGGCCTTCTCTTCCGAATCGCCGCCAACGAGACCAAAAGTTGCCTTGCTCATGAAGCCGCGCTTCGACTCATCTTCGGATTCGGCCGGCTCGGCCTTGGCCATCTGATCCTCGTCCTTGCGGGCCTGTTTCTCAGCTTGCTTCTGCTCTTTGGCGGCTTGCTTCTCGGACTTCTTTTCGGCTTCAGCCTGCCGTTTGGCTTCTTTCTTCGCGGCTTTCTCTTCCGACTCGCCGCCCACCAGGCCAAAGGTTGCCTTGTTCATGAACCCACGCTTTGGCTCTTCCGCGGACGGGGAAGACTCGGCCTGAGACTTCGCCATGCGCTTTTCGTCATCGCGAGCCTGCTTCTCGGCTTTCTTCTGTTCCTTGGCGGCACGCTTTTCGGCCTGCTTCTGCTCTTCGGCCTGGCGTTTGGCTTCCTTCTTCGCGGCTTTCTCTTCCGACTCGCCGCCGACCATGCCAAACGTCGCTTTGCTCATGAATCCCCGACCGGATTCCTCTTCTTTCTTGGCCTGTTTCTCCGCTTTTTTCTGCTCTTTGGCCGCCTGCTTTTCCGCCTTTTCCTGCTCTTTTTCCGCGTGCTTCTGCTCGGCGGAGGCTTCATCCTCCGAGCCGACCAGCCCGAACGTGGCCTTGTTCATGACGTTCTTGGTCGAGGCGCAGCCCGGCCCCGATACGGTCAACCCGACAAGGATCAGCACGAGAAGTATCCGGGTCCAGAAACCTGTGGATCGCATGAGGACGAACTCCTTACGGTAAAGTGCCTACAGAATGAATCGAAACTATGAGTTGTATTTGCGCAGTACGTCGGTGAGAGCTTCCCGCAGCAAAACCGCTTCACCGATGCCTTCCCGCTTTGCGAGGCGCGCCAATCCCGCCAACTGCCCCTGCGTGTAGTGGCTCGTCTTGGTCTGCATCTTCTCTTCCCTGGCCAGGCAGACCTTGTTCCGTCCCGAGACTTTGGCTCGATACAGCGCCTCGTTCACTTTTCGCACCAGCTCCGGCGCTTTCGAATCATCGTCTGGAAAGGAAGCCACACCCGCGCTTAACGTAAGCCCCAATTCTACCTCGCGTCCGCCGCATCTGACAATGTGTTTACGGTCGAAGGCGCGCCGTGCATCCTCCGCCAGTAGAAACGCGTCTTCCTTTTCCACCCCGGGCATGACCGCCATGTGGGCGTCTCCGCCGTAACGCAGAACCTGCCCCCGGCCGTCAATACATTCCACCAATGACGCCGCAAACGCATCGATCACCGCATCGCCCACAGGACGTCCATGGTCGTGATTGGTCCTGCCGAACCAATCAATATCGAAGAGAATCAGCGATAGCACGGAATTCCGTTCTGCCGCCTGATCCAGGAGTGGTTGAAACTCCTGGGAAAAGCACTCGAAGAACGTTCGGTTTTCACTGGCGTTTGCTTGGGTTTTCATGGGGCTTACTACTATCGGTTCGAGGGAACTTTCGTAAACTAATGCTGTTCTTATACCATTAGTTTATACATATGTCAACATACATATAATCACATGATGTCCATATAAATTGCGTGCGTTGACTTTCTAATGTAGTCAATAAATTCGAGTTCGGCAGGTCCTGCAACCGGCCCTTCGCTCATCAGGATGGCTTGTCAAGCGAGCTGTTCGCGGGGGGAAGTAAAGATGGGTGAGGTCCGTGTTTTAAGAAGACTCCCGCGTGGACCAGTGCTGCCGACCAGACGATCGCAATGTGAACGACCGTCACTCGTTCCAGCACAAACCGGGCGTCGGGAACACTGATGGCGATGATCCCGGAGATGCCCGCAACCGCGAGCCCTACCGGCAGGAGTAGCGGAGGGATACGCCAGAAGTAAGCCGTGTATCCAGCGCACAGCATGAGGCACGCGGCCGAAATCGATCCCCATTTGATGCGCGTCCAGTATTGAAGCTGCGTCATCGTAGCTACCGAGATTTCGGCCGGAGTTTCCACGTGGGTGAGTTCGTGTAGCGTCATGTTCTCGACGATATCCCCGATTAACATGGCGACCGAGAGAATGAGGCCGAGAATCAAAAACGCCTTGAGCTTCACGAGCCCCGTGAATCGGTACGTGTTCAGGTGGGAGACGAAAACGATGAGGCAGGCATTAAACGCGCTGTAACACACCATAAACGCGAAATCGTATACGTTGATGGTATCGAGATTCTGACGCAACGCTTCGCCCTTCTCGGAATCGAAGGGCCCGAGAACCTTGAAGACCTCATCCGGTGAGCCGGCAAGTTCAAGCCATAGCATGGCCGATTTGAAGCCTACCGAGTTGGGGTACTGATACGGGGAGATGTCGCCGCCGGTCATGACTTGCATCACGATGACCGATAGTATCGTAGCTGACCCGGAGATCACGACCAACTTCGCTGCTGCGCGTCCGATGCTCTTCATGGGTCAACCCCTCAAGTGAACCCGCGGGTACCAGCCGCACTGGGCGAACGGCTGGCCCCTTGTACAAAAAAGCGCCCCCGAGAGGTGCGCTCAGGCGTTTACACCGCTGCGAATCAGGTTTAACGCGCTTCCCGCTCTAAACCACTCGATCTGGTTCTCATTGTACGTATGGTTGACCTTGAACTCGTCGGTCGTGCCGTCGGCATGGCGCAACACAATGGTCAAGGGCTTTCCCGGCGCGAACTCCGTCAGCCCCACAATATCGATGGTGTCGTCTTCCTGGACCTTGTCATAGTCGGCCTTGTCGGCAAACGTCAGCGCGAGCATGCCCTGCTTCTTGAGGTTGGTCTCATGGATACGCGCGAAGCTGCGAACCAGGATAGCTCGCACGCCGAGATGCCGCGGCTCCATGGCCGCGTGTTCCCGGGAGGAACCCTCGCCGTAGTTCTCATCACCCACCACGACCGTCCCAATTCCCGCTTCCTTATACGCTCGCTGAGTCGTCGGCACGGGGCCATACTCGCCGGTGAGTTGATTCTTCACCTTGTTGGCTTCGTCGTTGAACGCGTTGATGGCGCCGATGAAGCAGTTCTCAGAAATGTTGTCGAGATGCCCCCGGTACCGCAGCCACGGCCCGGCCATGGATATGTGGTCCGTCGTGCACTTCCCCTTTGCCTTGAGCAGGAGGCGCAGGCCCGCTAAGTCCGTACCTTCCCACGCGGGGAAGGGATCAAGGAGTTGGAGGCGCTTGGAGTCGGGTTTGACAACGACTTCCACATGGCTACCGTCCTCTGCGGGCGCTTGATACCCCGGGTCCTCGCACGCAAACCCTTTGGCGGGCAATTCCTCGCCGGATGGCGGGTCGAGTTTGACCTGCTTCCCGCCTTCCGTAGTTAACGTGTCCGTCAGCGGATTGAACCGCAGGTCGCCCGCGAGTGCCAGCGCGGTGACCAGTTCCGGCGATGTGACAAAAGCATGCGTCTTCGGATTGCCGTCGTTGCGTTTGGCGAAGTTGCGGTTGAAGGAAGTGACGATCGTATTCGGTTCGTCGTTTCCGCCGTGCCGGTGCCGTTCCCACTGCCCGATGCAGGGTCCGCAGGCGTTTGCCAGCACGACGCCTCCGATGGCCTCAAAGTCTTTGAGAATACCGTCGCGTTCCACCGTGTAGCGGACCTGCTCCGAACCCGGCGTAATGGTGAATTCGGCCTTCGCTTTGATGCCCTTCTCGCTGGCCTGACGCGCCAGAGACGCGGAGCGTGACATGTCTTCGTACGAAGAATTCGTGCAGGACCCGATAAGCCCCACCTCGATGGTCGTCGGCCAGTCGTGTTCCTTGGCTGCTTCCGCGAGTTTGGAAATAGGCCACGCCAAGTCGGGCGTGAACGGGCCATTCACGTGAGGCTCCAGCGTGCTCAGGTCGATCTCGATGAGTTGGTCGTAGTATTCCGACGGATTGGAATAGACCTCCGAGTCGGGCCGGAGATGCTCCCGATAAGCCTCCGCCGCTTCCGCCACGTCGGCCCGGTCCGTTGCGCGCAAGTACCGCGCCATAGAGTCGTCATACGCAAAGATCGAGGTTGTCGCACCGATTTCGGCACCCATATTGCAGACCGTGCCTTTGCCCGTGCACGACAGAGACTCCGAACCGGGGCCAAAGTACTCGACAATCGCGCCGGTTCCGCCCTTTACCGTGAGAATTCCGGCAACCTTCAGGATGACGTCCTTTGCGGACGCCCAGCCGCTGAGTTTGCCCGTCAAGTGGACGCCGATGACCTTCGGAAACTTGAGTTCCCAAGCCATCCCCGCCATCACATCGACCGCGTCGGCGCCGCCCACACCGATAGCGATCATGCCGAGACCGCCCGCATTCGGCGTGTGAGAGTCCGTGCCAATCATCATGCCCCCGGGGAACGCATAGTTTTCGAGCACGACCTGGTGAATGATCCCCGCGCCGGGCTTCCAGAAGCCGATGCCGTACTTATCCGAAACGGACGACAGAAAATCGTAGACTTCCTTGTTGACGTCGATCGCGGTGAGCAAATCCTCGCGCGCGCCAACCTTGGCTTGAATGAGGTGGTCGCAATGGACGGTCGAAGGGACCGCCGTCTTGGCCCGGCCGGCTTGCATGAACTGCAGCAACGCCATCTGGGCCGTGGCATCCTGCATGGCGACACGGTCGGGCGCGAAATCGACGTAGGACTCGCCCCGCGCATAGGCCTCCTTCGCGACGCCGTCGAACAAGTGCGCGTAGAGGATCTTTTCCGTCAGGGTCAACGGCCGGCCAAGGACCCTTCGCGCCGCCGCGACGCGGTCCGCGATGCGGCCGTACACCGCTTGTATCATGTCAACGTCAAATGCCATATCTTCACCTCGCCTGTCGCAGGGATTCCCTGATCATGTGCCGATCAACGCGAACCTGCATTCTATAACGGTTTCTCGGATTGGGGCAAATCGGGACCCCGTGCAACCTCTACCTTGCGACCGATGTCGACGCGAACGGGGCATCATCGTCCGTCACTTTCATTTCATCGTCGAGCAATGGAAGGCCGGTATCGAAGAGCCGATTAAACGCTACACGAAAAACGTTCACGAGACTGAGCGAGGGGTACACCACGTCGTTGTCACCGTTGGCCGGCTGCGGAAAACGGGCGGCGATCAGATTCGCATAACGTCTATCGACGCCGGCATCGCTCGGCTGGAGTGACAGGGGCGCGCCCCGGCTCGAAAAGACGAGAACTGCGCAGGGCCGGCTCGACTGCCCCGCGACCACCTCGGCGATTTCGGTCACGATGCGATTCGTGAAAAAGAGTTGGTCGAGATAAGCCTCCCGAAATTCAGCGTCTTCACCCCGCATGCCCCGCTGTACCGAGAGCGACCCCGGCCCGAACGGTTGTGCGCGCCCCCCGTCCCGGGTGAAAAGGTATGGCGGTTCCGGGACGAGCAGATTGGCGAATACGAAACGCGGCTGCTCAGATTTCTCGCCGCGAATCCGTTTCAACGCATCGACGGCGTGGAGGATGCGCGTCCGGCGAAAGGCGTAGTGCCAATAGGCGGGGTTTCGGTATTGGAGAAAATACACCGATTCCATAACGCGGGATGCCACAGTTCTTCCCGCGAGCACCATTTCAAACTCGCCGGGCGAACGAGGCGGCTCCAGACGCGCATCGACGGCCGGCTCGTCCAACTCCAGCGACTGGACGCCGGGGGACAGGGCGATGATGCGATACCCCTGGGAACGAAGAAACGAAAAGACCCGGTTCGAATGATACAGGTCGAGAACGTTGTCAACGGTGCCTTCGGCCCGGTCGGCAGCCACTACCAGGTCGTCGAGATAGTCGAGATTCAGGCAGCCGGTCAAGGAGAATGCCGGCACCGTATAATTCGAGATGCTGTCCTGCGCGATTTCGAAGCCGAGATTGCGCAGGGCGCTTTCAAATGCCATGTTGTTAAAGCCATACGTGGTGCGCAGGACGTCGGATCGGGCGTAGCCGTCCAGACAAATCACGTAGATATCCGGCAATTCCGCATCCTTCTCCACGGCTGGGGTGATGTCCATGGGAACGATTTCCACTTCAGGCACCGGTGTGCGGTTAAACAACACCACGCCGCAATACAACGCGATTAGAATTCCGGCAAACCAGTTCGCCGAAGGGGTCAACGCGCGATAGTCGCTCCTCGAACGCAGGACTCCGTACACGACGAAGCACGTAATGACGAGGTAGACCGTTATGATCCAGGCGGCGCGCCGTCCAAAGACGGGGGCCAGCAGGAAGGTGGCGACAACGAGACCCACCAATGCAACAGGCACCATTACCAGTGCAAAATTCCCCATCGCGCGCTTGCTTTTGCGATAGCGGTATAAATATCCGCCGATTCCCAAGAGCACCAGCCCGGCATAGGCCACATAAAACGTGGATGGGGACCACGAAGAAAGCAGGGGCACGACGGCTGCGATCGCGTCCTCCAAAACGCCCCACAACACGATGAAAGCCAGGACCAGCGCCGACGCGACGAACCCGGCGCGATACCGGTCGCGCAGAAGGACCCAACACAGGATCCAAAGCATGGCAGCGCAAACGGTGAGTACCATGGCTGGACGTACGAGCACGTGGAGGGGCGTCACGGAGGCATTCTGGGCGTAGAGCCCCAACAGCGGCGTCAGAGACAACATCATGGGATGTAGAACACGAACAGTGCGCAAATTTTCCAGGGCACGTTCGCCGACACCAGTGCTCATTGATTGTTTACAGCCTTTCCCAGTCCGCGATTGGGCCGTATCGTATCAGATTCCACAGAACGGAATCATCCAGCGGATTCGGCATTGAGTATCGAGCAAATTCAAAGTGCGTTTATTGAGAAGTAAACTCGCGACGGGTGCTGTGAAAATCTATATAATGTATTGATTCAAAAAATCACCACAACATATTGAATTTAATCCAGTCCAGTGATACACTGTTCCCATAGCGGTAAAAGGCGTGAAGCCGACGGATTCTGGGGGATCACAGGGGTTCGAAGGCCTGTCCGGAGTGCGCAATATGCACGGTCAGGGTCACGCTAATCCTTTTATTTTTATTGGGTTAGGGTTAATTCAGACCACCGGTGCCGTCTTTAGGGAGTACGGTACTTGGTCACCAACGCCGGGCGGAAAGGCGAGGGTAACGACGTGGTGGACATCGCGGAAGTGCGCTTCTATAATACATTGGCGCTGCCCCGACCCGGTGAGCGTCTGACCACCGGGGTTCCGCACCCAAACTCTGAACTCTCCAAGTTGTTTGATGATAGCTATTTAGCGTTTTCGCCCCGTTTGGGCGTCCTGCAATTGGATGGACCATGGAATTTGTAGAACCAAAAGTGTTCCTTATCGGAGAAACCCGCGTTGTCGAGGAGGGTCTCCAGGCCTATTTACAGCATGTCGGGACGCCCCAATGGTCTACGGACGCGCCTAGCGACTCTGAGAAGCTTTGCGAAGTCTACGGGCGCCTTTGCTATCGGAGTTTCGAGCCGGGACTGAACCCCAATGTCACTCGCGTTCGTAAAGGAAACGCCAATTACCTCGGCCACGTGCTCGAGGTCGGTCACGGTAGCGTGATTGAGCACGCGGTTCTGAACTTCATCCTCGCCGACGTGAGCCGGGTGTTCACCCATGAACTGGTGCGCCACCGCGCCGGCACGGCCATCTCGCAAGAGTCGCTGCGGTTTGTGCGCCTGGATCGGCTGTCGGCGTACGTGCCATCGCACATCAAGGAGGACGAAAAGGGACTCGAAGTGTTCGGCAGGACCCTCGAGCACCTGGAATCCGTACAGCGCGAACTGGCCGAGGTGTACGCCATCGAGGATGAGAAGAAGTTCGACCGCAAGAAGAAGCTTACATCGGCCTTCCGTCGCGTCGCGCCCGAGGGATTGGCGACGACGATTGGCTGGTCATGCAATTTCCGGGCGCTGCGGCACGTGATCGAGATGCGCACCGCGCCGGACGCCGAAGAAGAGCTAAGGTTTGTATTCGGCAAGGTGTACGAAGCCGTGAAGGATCGGTACACGAGTCTGATGGGCGACTATGAAGTGGAAGTCGTGGACGGACTGCCATGGATTCGCACGCCCCACAAGAAAGTTTGAGTTTAACGACGCTACGGAGGGACGCGGGGGTCCGTTCGTTAAGATACGAGATGATTCTGCGAAAGTGAGGTGACGCCACATGTTGTTCGAGGTCAAAGAGCGGTTTAAGCTGTCCGAGAAGTTCATCGACCAATTCCGTGGCACCCAGCCCAAGTGGGGGCCCCTGGGCTATGTGACGTTCAAACGCACCTATGCCCGAGCGGTACCGGACGAGGGCGGGAGGACTGAAGAGTACTGGGAAACGGTACGGCGCGTGGTGGAAGGCTGCTACACCATCCAGTTGAACCACTGCCGCAACCTCAAGTTGCCCTGGAACACGCAGAAGGCGCAACGCTCCGCCCAGGAAATGTACCAGCTCATGTGGGACTTCAAGTTCCTCCCTCCGGGTCGCGGACTGTGGATGATGGGCTCGGACTACATCTACGAGCGCGGCTCGGCGGCGTTGAACAACTGCGCGTTCGTGTCGACCGACGAGATCAATTTCAATTTCTCGGAACCGTTCTGCTTTCTCATGGACATGTCGCTCCTCGGCGTCGGGGTGGCATTCGATACCAAGGGCGCAGGCACCGTCACCATTCACGATCCGAAACCCGCCGGTTATACCCACGTCGTCGAAGACTCCAAGGAAGGCTGGGTCGACCTGGTCCGTTGTGTCTTGGAAGCCTACGCGGGCAAGGGCAAACGGCCCGCCCATATCGATTACTCGCAGATTCGTCCGGCCGGTTCGCCCATTCGCACCTTCGGCGGCATCGCCCCCGGCCCCGCGCCGTTGATTGAATGCATCGCCAATATCGACAAGGTACTGGAACCTCGCATCGGCGACCGCATCACCTCGGCCGACATCACCGACCTCATGAACGTCATCGGCAAGTGCGTCGTGTCCGGCGGCGTCCGGCGCACGGCAGAACTTGCTCTCGGGAATCCCGCCGACCAGGAGTACCTGCAACTCAAGGATCCCGAGCTGTACAAGGACAAGCTGATGGCATGGCGCTGGGCCTCGAACAACAGCGTCTCCGCCGACATCGGCATGGACTACCAGCAGGTCGGCATGCAGACCGCCAAGAACGGCGAACCCGGTTACTTCTGGCTGGAAAACGCGCGTGCCTTTGGCCGCCTGAAAGACGGAATCAACAACGCCGACGAGAAGGTCCAGGGCACGAACCCCTGCGCCGAGCAGAGCCTGGAATCCTACGAGATCTGCAATCTGGTCGAGACCTTCCCATCGCTGCACGAAAGCTTTGACGAATACAAGCGCACGCTGAAGTTTGCCTATCTCTACGCGAAGACCGTCACCCTCGTGCCGACCCACAACGAACGCACCAACGCGATCATGCTGCGGAACCGCCGTATCGGATTGTCCCAGTCGGGTATCGTTGAAGCGTTCGAGAAGCACGGGCGGCGCACGCACTTCCAGTGGTGCGACGAAGGCTACACGTATATTTGCAAGCTCGATCGGATCTACGCGCAGTGGCTGTGCATTCCGGAGAGCATCAAGAAAACCAGCGTGAAACCAAGCGGCACGGTGTCGTTGCTGCCGGGCGTCACGCCGGGAATCCATTATCCTCACTCGCAATTCTACTACCGGACGATTCGCATCGACCGGACCAGCCCCCTTGTGGAGCCTATCCGCCGCGCGGGGTATCGCATGGAGGACTCGGTCTACGGCGACAACACGCTCGTCGTGTACTTCCCCGTGAAGCAGCGCATGTTCGAGCGCTCCAAGAATGACGTGTCCATCTGGGAACAGGTCGAGAACGTGGCGCAGATGCAGTACTACTGGGCCGACAACCAGGTCAGCGCGACGATCACGTTCCGTCCGGAAGAGGCGCGGGACATCCCGAAGATACTGGAGTTGTACGAGCCGCGGCTGAAGTCCATCAGCTTCCTGCCGCTCGTGGAGCACAACTACGCCCAGGCGCCCTACCAGGAGATTACGCCGGAGATGTACCACAATGCGGCCTCGAAGCTGAGAGGCCTCGACTTCGAGAACCTGAACACCGACGAAACCTCCGACCTCTACTGCGACGGCGACAAGTGCGAACTGGTCATGGCGGAGCCGAAAGTGATTCCGCAGGAAGAGTTCCCCTTCGCCGCACCGCGCAACGGAAACGGCAACGGCCACCAGAAACCCGCCGAAGTCGGCGAAGAAAAAGAGGTCGGCGCGCCCTCGTAGAATTGCCAGCGAACGCGAACGGGCGGAGGACCTTCGGTCTTTCGCCCGTTTTTTTATGTTGAGCGACGGACCGCGCCTACGGCGGGGCGAAACGCGGTCGAACACTCGCGAGCGCCAGCGCCTATTGTCGCTATCGGTATCGGGATCGAAATCGCTTTGCGCTTACCATTCGATCCCGATCCCGATAGCGATTCCGATCCCGAGAAACCACGGCCATTGATGCAAAATGACTTGCGGACTATGTTATAGCAGGGGCTCGAAGGAGGGGAACTGTACCCGACGCGTGTCTTGGTCATCGCAAGGTTGATATACTCGTACCAAGAAACCGACGAAAGGGAATCCAATGAGCAGGGCCCGCATATCCTTGCCACACGACGCGATTGCCGACTTCTGCCGCAGACATCATATTCATCGCCTGGCGGTTTTTGGTTCCGTGTTACGCGACGATTTTGGACCCGAAAGCGATGTGGATATTCTCGTGGAATTCGAACCCGGGTACTGCGTGGGACTGATAACGTTCGCGGCCATGGAAAATGAACTTTCGGACCTGATCGGCCGCAAGGTAGACCTCAATACACCCGCCGGCTTAAGTCCGTATTTCAGGAATGACGCGCTTTCGGAGGCGGAGACCCAGTATGTCGCGGCATGATGACGGGGTCTACATACGTCACATGCTCGACCATGCGCGCACAGCATTGGAAATGTCTTCCGGTAGAAACCGTGCATCTCTAGACACGGAACCGATGTTCCGGTATGCGCTGCTTCACCTAATCTCCATCTTGGGAGAGGCGGCCGCCCGCGTTTCGGTTGCCGCCCGAGCGCGATATCCAGAAATTGCCTGACGCGATATCGTGGGTATGCGAAGCATGCTGATACACGGGTACGATGTCATAGACTTCGATATTCTATGGAAAACCGTCGAGGACGACATTCCTGCGCTGATTGCGAAACTTGAGTCGATTCTGGAGAAGAGTCGCGACTCGTGATGCGCCAGTAGAATTCCATACGAGGTACCCATGCCCAGTCAGCAGTTTCACTCCCTGATCGCCATGGTGCGGGCGCGTCCCGCGAGTCCGGATGCCACCTTGCAGGATCGCCGGGACCGGTTTGAGCTGGTTTCCGACCTATTCCCGTTGGCGGACGACGTGATGGTGCAGGCGACGCATGCCGATGGCGTTCCGGTGGAATGGATCGACACGCCCGAGTCACGCCCCGCGGAGGTGTTGCTGTTCCTCCATGGCGGGGGGTATGCCGTGGGCTCCCTGAATACGCACCGGCACCTCGTCGCCGACCTGGCAAGGGCGGGACATGTGCGCGGGCTTTCGACGGGATACCGGCTCGCACCGGAGCATCCTTTCCCCGCCGCCATTGAAGACGCAGCCGCCGTGTACCGCTGGCTTGTGAACGAGGGCATCGATCCCGCACGGATCGTCATCGCGGGCGATTCCGCGGGCGGCGGTCTCACGCTGGCGACCATGCTTACCTTGCGCGACGCTGGGGACCCGCTTCCCGCGGCCGCAGTATTGCTGTCGCCTTGGACAGATCTCGCGGCCACCAGCGAATCCATCACCGCGAAGGCCGCCGTCGATCCCATGCTGACCCCCGACGACCTCCACAAGTACGCCGCGTGGTACCTCGGCGGTCGCGACCGCAAGGACACGCTCGCCTCGCCACTCTACGCGAACCTCGCCGGTTTGCCGCCCTTATTGATCCACGTGGGCACCGCTGAGATTCTGCTCGACGACTCCGTCCTCCTGGCGGAACGCGCGCGCGCAGCCGGGGTGGACGTTTCACTCGTGGTAGAAGACGACATGATTCACGTGTGGCACTACTTCGCGCAGGTGATCCCCGAAGGCGAGCAATCTGTCCGCGACGTGGGCGCCTTCATTCGCAGGCACGTTTCGTAGCCCGGGGGCCCGGCCATGCCGACCGAAGACGATAAGCTCGACCGACTACGCTCCGAAGGCGATCTGAACCTATCGCCGCGCCGCGCGGCCTGGGCGGAATCTCATCTCGACGCGGAGACCCAGTCCTTGCTCGACGAGGACGCGAAGTACTTCCTGCACCAATCACTCTCGACGCCCTGTCTGAACGCCCTTTGCGGTGCGGACGGTATCTATCTCGAAGATGTGCAAGGCCGGCGGATCATGGATTTCCACGGCAACAGCGTGCACCAGGTGGGCTACGGGCATCCCCGCGTGATGCAGGCGATTCGCGAGCAGATGGAGACCCTGCCCTTCTGTCCGCGGCGGTACACCAACGAACCCGCGGTGGCCCTGGCGAGGAAACTCTGCGAACTCGCGCCGGGCGATCTCAACAAAGTGCTCTTCGCGCCCGGCGGCACCTCCGCCATCGGCATGGCCCTGAAACTCGCGCGCGCCGCGACGGGGCGCTTCAAGACGATCTCCATGTGGGAGTCCTTCCACGGCGCGTCGCTGGACGCCATCTCCGTCGATGGCGAAGCCATCTTCCGCAACGGCATCGGCCCCTTGCTCCCGGGGACCGAACACGTGCCGCCGCCGGACCCGTCACACTGCCCATTCGGTTGCGCGGGAACCTGCTCGCTCAAGTGCGCGGAGTACATCGAGTACGTGTTGGAAAAGGAAGGGGACGTGGGCGCCGTCATCGCGGAGACGATCCGTTGCACGCCCTTCATCCCGCCGCCCGACTACTGGCGCATCGTGCGCGACGCCTGCGACCGCCACGGCGCGTTGCTCATCCTCGACGAGATCCCCACCTGCCTCGGGCGGACGGGCAAGATGTTCGTGTGCGAACACTACGGCATCGTACCCGACATGCTCGTCATCGGGAAAGGCCTCGGCGGCGGCATCTTCCCGCTCGCCGCGCTCATCGCACGGGAAGGACTCGACCTTATGCCCGAGCGCGCCCTGGGCCACTACACCCACGAGAAGAATCCCGTCGCCTGCGCGGCCGGGCTCGCCACCATCGCCGTCATCGAAGAAGAAGGCCTGCTCGCCCACGCGACGGAGCTGGGCGCCTACGCCATCGAACGCTTGCGCGCCATGCAACAACGCTTCCCCATCATCGGCGACGTGCGCGGTCTCGGCCTCCAGATCGGCGTCGAACTCCTCCGCGACGGCAAACGCGCCACTGGCGAAGCGGAGCAAGTCCTGTACGCCGCCCTTACCCGCGGCCTCAGCTTCAAACTCACCATGGGCAACATCCTCACCCTCACCCCGCCCCTGACCATCACCCGCGAACAAATGGACGCGGCGCTCGACGTACTGGAAGCGTGTTTTGCGGAGATTGCATAGTTTCTTCAGGAGACTCGCGCCTGTGTCATCGAAAATGACGGCAGGTACGATATAACCAGTGAAAGACTGCTAGGAAGGCCAACCACCGTCGCACACCATGCATCGGTAGTCGAATACCGGGAGACTCGGTCGCGCATGCGAAAGTGGGTTGTACATTTGACCAGAATCGGATCGCGGATTCGAACACTAAGTGCACGGCGATGACCTTACGCCGGGAGGTCGATTCGCGCGACCGATTCGGAAAGACCGGTTCTTGCCTGGTTGTGCAAAACGTAACCGCGGTTCTTATTGCGGAATGCCGGTTCTCGACTTTCCGGCCTGACGTAGCTTGCGCCGGAACACATTGAACCGCTGAACGCCAATCACAAACACGACCAATGACACTCCCACCAGCACCCAACCGAGCAGGGTGTACCAATCGGCGTCGATCTCCGGATTCGGGTGAAAGTACGGAAGCTGAATGAAACTCATCCCCACAAGAAACAACGTTATCGCCGTCCGGACATAGGCCAATAGGGTTCGTTCGTTGGCGAGATGCGTCCGATCGATGGCGAGCCAGTCGCGCGGAATCAACGCCCCCTCATTCATTCTGGTGTAGGGATCCTGGTCCACGGGTGTCATCTCTCCTTCATGATCCGCTTGCACGAGGCGGAATCTTCTCCGGAGATCCATAGTACCAAGTCGGCCCGGGGAGTTCGATGTACGAAACGTAGGGGAGAGTAGGATACCCCGCATTTCCGGCGTGATCATTCATCGCTTTTGGCGGCGGGTTGAATGGATTATCCGTCCAATGCCGATTCACGTATAATCGATGCTTTCGCGACCAAGATATGCACCCGGAAAGGGCAAAGATGCTATGGGCGAAGCGTTGCGGCAGATCGAACTGACTGACCAGGAGGTGGCGTTTTATCAGGAAGAAGGGTATCTGCTGATCCCGCGATTGTTGCGGGACGAGGAAGTTACGCCGTTGCGGGCGGAGATACTTGGGATACTCGACATCATCGGGCTTGGGAAGACCAAGCTGCGGCAGACCAAGCAATATCTTGCCGGCAGCCATCTGGACGGACTCATCAACAGCGCCACGCTCGTCGGGCTGGCGTCGCGGTTGATGGAGGGGCCGAGCACACTGCATTCGCCGTTCACGGCGGTGAAGAGTCCCGGCGGGACGGAGTTCCACTTCCATCAGGACAACCAATACACGCGATTTGATGGGCCGGGCATCAATTTCTGGTTCGCCTTGGAAGATATGTCGCCAGAGAACGGTTGTCTGCTCATCGCGCCGCGTTCCCATCGCAACGGCACTATAGAAGGCGTAGAAAGTCCGGATAAAGACGGGCACCGCACGGTGGACCGCGAGCCCGAGTACTACTTCCCCATTCGCATGCGATCTGGGGATTGCGTGGCGTTCAGTCGGTTAACGGTGCATGGCTCGGGGTTTAATGGAACCAACGAACCGCGAGTGGCCTATGGAGTTCAGTTTTTCCGGAACGATGTGAAGGCGCTGCACCCCGATGGCGAATGGCGGCTACTAAAAGAATTTCCACGAATCGATGCGGGTCCGGTGGAAGTGATTGCTGCCGAGAATGTGGCTTGATGGGGCCGATTATCGATACGATGAAGAACATGGACGAGTGGAATGGGGGGACGTTGACGTGGCCGGATCGCGATGGACGGGCGAGAACCGCTTCCATCGGGCGAAAGTGCACGTTGGCGCAAATGAGATTGGAGCGTCATTCATGCGGGCGGTACAAAATCTGGTCGTAGCGGTCCTTGTCATGATGTTGGCGGGGTGTGCGCGGTTTGGGCGGGAGCCGGAAGGGTTCCGGCTGGCGTCGGATGGGGTGGCGCAGGCGGTGATTGCGCTTCCGCCGGACGCCTCGCCTTCGACGGTGTATGCGGGCGAGGAGTTGCAGCGGTTCCTGAGCGAGATTACGGGCGCGCAAGTGGGCCTCGTGCACGAGTATCCGAATGCGCCGGCAAACGCCATCGTCATCGGCGAAGTGCGCGGCGCGAACGCCTTGCTGCAGGACGTCGATATCCCGTCGCTGGGGATGGAGGGGTATGTCATCCGGTCGGACGGCGCGCGCGTGGTGATCGCCGGAGGCCAGCCGCGCGGGATTCTGTACGGCGCGTACGCGCTATTGGAAGACCATCTCGGTTGCCGGTGGTTCACGGCCGACGTGAGCCGCATTCCGACGGACGCCGACCTCGTGATTCCGGCCATCGACGAGCGCGTGATTCCGCGCCTGGAGTATCGCGAACCCTTCGTGATGGACTGCTTCGACGGCGACTGGGCGGCCCGGAACCGGATGAACAGCACCGCCGCGCGGCTCGAAGAAAAGCACGGCGGGAAGGTCACCTACTTCGGCTTCGTCCACACCTTTGAAAGCCTGGTGCCGCCGGACGTCTATTTTGACGAACACCCCGAATACTATTCGCTCATCGACGGCGTGCGGCAGCGGGAACGGTCACAGTTGTGCTGCACGAATCCGGACGTGGTCCGCATCGTGACCGAGGAAGTGCGCAAACGCATGGCGGAACATCCGGATGCGACCGTGTTTTCCGTATCGCAGAACGACTGGATCAACTACTGCGAATGCGAGCCCTGCACCGCGCTCGCCGACGCCGAAGGCACGCAGATGGCTCCCGTGCTGTCGCTGGTCAACCAGGTCGCGGCCGCGGTAGCCGACGAGTTCCCGGACAAGCTGGTCGACACGCTCGCCTATCAATACACCCGCAAAGCCCCCAAGACCATGCGGCCCGAACCGAACGTGGTGATTCGGCTCTGCAGCATCGAGTGCTGCTTCTCCCATCCCTTCGAGGACTGCGACAGCCCGGAAAACGTTTCGTTCGTGAAAGACGTGCAGGACTGGTCGCAGGTCTGCGACCGCCTCTGGGTGTGGAACTACAACACCTCGTTCTCAAACTACTTCACACCCTTCCCGAACCTCCGCGTCCGGAACGACAACATCAAGTTCTACGCCGACCACAACGTGACGGGGATCTTCGAGCAGGATGTGTACACGACGCTGGACGGCGAGCTGTCCGAACTGAGCGGCTATCTGAACGCCAAGTTTCTCTGGAACCCCGACTACGATGAAGAGACGGCCATGAGCGAGTTCCTGGATGCTGTCTACGGCGATGCGGCGAAACCCATTCGCAAATACATCGATCTCCTCCACGATCGCGTGGAAGACGAGAATATCCACATGGACATCTGGATCGGTCCCGATCATCCCGTATTGAACGACGCGATCCTGGAGAAGGCCGACCGGCTTTGGGATAAGGCGGAGAAAGTGGTCGCGGACGATCCCGGTGCATTGGCGCGCGTGCAGGCCGCGCGCATGAGCGTGGACTTCGCCATCATCGAACGGACGCGGTCCAAGGGGATCGTCATGTACGATTACGATCCCATCAGCCAGTCTGCCACGTTGAAGCCCGAGTTCGTGGCGCGGATCAACCGGTTCCTCGACACCGCCGCGAAGAACGGCGTGACCAACATCCGCGAACAGGGCGGCGCGATCGACGTCTACCGGCAGGACCTCGAGAACCTGCGCGCCGTGACCTCCGAACCCATGATGGCCCCGGCCAATCCGGGCGCGACGGAACCCGGGCTCGCCTTCCGGTATTACGAAGGTGCGTGGAACGCGTTGCCGGACTTTGGCGTTTTGGAACCCGTCCGTGCGGGCGTCACGGAGAAGATCGACACGGAACCCACGGAACACGGCGAGACCTTCGGGCTGATATACGAAGGCTTTATCGAAGTCCAACGCGCGGGTCTCTATGCCTTCGAATGCCGGTCGAACGACGGCAGCAAAGTAATCATTGGCGACCGGGTATTGATCAACCACGACGGACTGCACGGGTCAAGTGCGAAATCTGGCGTCATCGCGCTGGACAAGGGCCTGCATCCGATCCAGGTCCAGTACTTTAACGCGGGCGGCCGGTTCACCCTGGAGTTGACTTACGAGGGACCGGGCATCAAACGGCAACCCTTGGCCGGTAATGCGCTGCGGCACAGCCCTTGACCCTATCCGGGTTGACTGTTACGCTGGTCTATCGGAATCGGTGACCTTGGGCCTTGGCGTGTCACCAAAACCGGTTCTAAAACGTCTGTTACATAGGGACAGTTGCCAATTCGCCACGTGAATGCGGCCGTGATTGGTGCTGCCTGCGTTGATTCAGTTGGTTCCTCGCGTAATTGGTAAGTGTCCCTATTGGATGTTGGGAAGGCAAACAGCATGGCAATTGAACCGGCAAGCGCGGCGCCTCAGCCGTCGGACGTGGACCTGGCGGCGGCCTTTCACGCGAAGCATCAGGAACTGGTTAAAGAGATTCATTCCGTGGTCGTCGGGCAGGACCGGATCATCCGGGAGTTGCTGACGGCCCTGTTTGCGCGGGGGCACGCGCTGATTATCGGCGTGCCGGGACTGGCAAAGACGCTGCTCGTGAAAACCCTCGCCCAGTCGCTGGGCTGGGAATTCAAGCGAATCCAGTTCACGCCCGACCTGATGCCGTCAGACATCACCGGCACGGAGATCCTGCAGACCGATCGGACCACCGGCGAGCGTGTGATGACCTTCGTCAAAGGGCCCTTGTTCGCGAACCTGATCCTTGCGGACGAGATCAACCGCACGCCGCCCAAGACCCAGGCCGCGCTCCTGGAAGCCATGCAGGAGTACACGGTCACCGCGGCGGGCGAGACCTTTCACCTCGAGCCGCCCTTCTTCGTCATGGCCACGCAGAACCCCATCGAGCACGAGGGCACGTACCCCTTGCCGGAAGCGCAGCTCGACCGGTTCATGTTCAGCATCAACATCGGGTATCCGCAACGCGATGAAGAACTCCAAATCGTCGAGGAAACCACGACCCGCGATTTTCCCACGGTGCGCAACGTGTTCACCAAAGACGAAGTGATGCGCTACCAGGCCCTCGTGCGGCGCGTGCCCGTGTCGCGCCACGTCATGGAATACGCCATCGATCTCGCCCGCGCATCGCGGCCCCGCGAAAAGGGCGCCGACCCTTTCGTGGACGAGTACGTGGAGTGGGGCGCGGGACCGCGCGCGTCGCAGTATCTGATTCTCGGCGCGAAAGTGATCGCCCTGTTCGACGGCAAGCCCGCGCCGTCCTGTGACGACGTACGCGCGGTCGCGCTGCCGGTGCTGCAACATCGCATCATTCCGAACTACCGCGCCACGGGCGAAGGCGTCACGCCGGCCGCAATTATCGAACGGCTGATCCGGTCCGTGAAAGAACCGGATTACAGGAAGAAGTAACTCGTTTTGAATTGCTCCATGCCTCGATTCCGTGGCCAGAACCGCTGGCGACGATAGGACCGGTCATTGTATGCAAGAGCCGCCTCCTCTTCCCCGATTGGACGCGCCGGTGCGCGGCGCGCGCAGGACTCCGCACACGTGGAAGTACCTCAGTCCCGAAGAGCTGCGCAGTCTCCGGAATCTCTTTTTTGCCGCGCGCGTGATCGTGGAAGGCGCATACGCGGGCCGTCACAAGTCGCCGTACAAAGGGTCCGCTGCCGAGTTTGTCGACTACCGCGAATACTACCCCGGCGACGAGATCCGCAGCATCGACTGGAAGGCCTTCGCGCGAACCGACCGCTACTATGTGAAACTCTTCGAGCGCGAAACGGACATGAACTGCCACCTCCTCGTGGACCGGAGCGCATCCATGGGCTACGGCGGCAAGGAGTTCAATTCCTTTTTTCCCACGAAGGAACTTTCCAAGCTGGAGTACGCGTCGTATCTCGCGGCCGCGCTCGCGTACCTCATGGTGAAACAAGGCGACCGCGTCAGCCTGACTTTGTTCGACGAGCGCGTCAGCACGCATGTGCCATCGGGCAGCACGTTCCCGCATCTCTATTCCTTGTTGAACGCGTTGGAGTCGACCCGCGTGGGCCGAAGGACCTCCGTGGCGCGCGTGCTTCGCGATACCTTCGCCCTGCATCGCCGGCGCGGTTTGCTCGTGATCATCTCGGATCTGCTGGATGAACCGGAAGCCATCTTCCAGGCCCTCGACATGTACCGCCACCGGAAGTTCGAGATCATCCTGTTCCATGTGTTGCATCGCTACGAGGTCGACCTGCCGCCCCTGGATAGCGTGAATTTCATCGACGCCGAAACCGGCGAGACCATTTCGTCGCGGCCCAACGACATTGCGCGTTCTTACAAGAAAGAACTCGACGCCTTCATCCACACCATGTCGTCATCGGCGCAGGCCCGCAACATCGACTACAATTTCATCAATACCACGACGCCATACCACGATGTCCTGCAGAAGTACCTGCTGCGGCGAGGGACGCTGTAGCGATGGGACCATGGAACATCACGTTCACCAACCTCGCCGTCGCAGCGGCCGGTTTAGCCGTGTTCGTGCCGTACCTGGTGCATCTACTCACGCGCCGTACACCGCGACGGCTGGTCTTTCCAACGGTGCGATTTCTGCGCAAGGCCGAGGCGAGTCATTCGGCCCTGTTCCGGTTGCGCGACATCTTGCTGTTGCTCGTGCGCACCGCATTCGTGATCCTGCTCGTGCTGGCGTTTTTGAAACCCGTCTTGCGCGCGCAGGCCTCCCGCGCGGAGGATAGCGGGCAACACGCGGCCATCATCATTCTCGACCAATCGCTCAGCATGGGCTACACCGGCACGGGGTTTACGCCATTCGCGCGGGGACAATTGGCCGCCGGCAAAATCATTGAGGGATTGGGTGGAGTGGACGTAGGCAACCTTATACTTGCCGGCGTGAATCCGAAGCCGTCGTTCACCGAGCCCGCGGCGAACAAGTACCACCTGACGCGCGACCTGCGTGACGCGCGCTCCACGCTCGAACGCGCCGACATCGACGCCGCCATAGCCGAGGCGCTGCAGCAACTGAGCGCCCTGCCCGACCGGCAGGCCACGCTGTACTTCGTCTCGGACTTCCAGCGGACCAACTGGTCGGCAGTCAACTTCTCGGCCATCCCGGAGGGCGTCGATACCGTGTTTGTTCCGGTGCCCGAGGAACAACCCTGGAACCTCGCGGTCATGGATGTTGCCGTCGAACCGGCCGCGCCGGTGGTTGGGGAGGACGTGTCGATTATTTGCACCGTCGCAAACTTCGGTGGCACGGCCGAAACGATCCCCGTGTCGTTGGAACTGCGCAAGCCCGGCGCAGAGGACGCGGCAGCATTGGAACAGGAGATTGCGGTGCCCGCGGGCGAGACGGCTACGGTGAACTTTCGCCTGCGTCCGCGAGAGCGCGGGATGTTCGAGGGGACCGTGCACATCGGGACCGACGGGTTGGCTGCCGATGATACCCGCTACTTCACGATGAGCATCAGCGACCGCATCGGCGTGACCTTGTTGACCACGGCACCGGTTGACGAGAGCGGCTCCGGCGGGTCCTATCTCATGCATGCGATCGAACCGTCGCGCACCCGGGAAGGGGCCGACGAGACGGGGGCGTTCGAGGTTACGATGACGACGCCGGAACGCTTTGGCGAGGCTCCGCCGGCGGACAGCCAGTTGGTGGTTCTCTTTGAGCCGGGCGCGATCGGCGAGACCGCGGCAAGCGCGCTGGCGCGGTATATCGAGTTGGGCGGGTCGGTCATCTACTTCCTGTCCAACCCGGCGGATGGCGTGAACCTTGCCGTCTTGGAGACCGTAACGGAACGCAATCTCCAGGCGCCCTTCTCCGTCAATGGCGCCGTTGACTACACGGACAATAATGAAATCACCCACGCAACCTTTGCGGAGGCCAACTTCGACGAGCCGATGCTGCGGCGTTTCCGGGAGAGTGGAGACATCGGCGCGGCCCATTTTCAGAAACTGCTGGGAACGCAGCGCGTGGGCGGGCAGGGGCAGATTCTGATTCGCTACAGCGACGGCCACATCGCGTTGGCGCGCACCAACTACGGCGCGGGTTCGCTTTTACTCTGCAATTTTGATTTGTCCCGTGAAGGCAGCGACTTTGCCCGCAAGACGATCTTCGTTCCCTTCATCCATGAGATCTTGAAAGCGATGCGTCCAAGAGAGGTCACCGGACGCGAGCATGCGGTGGGGTATCCCGCGATCGTCAGCGCAGCCATCCCTGCCGACGCAGCCAACGCGCGCTACACAAACCCCGCCGGCGAAGCCGTCACCGCAAGCGTCGAACGCATGACAGATACGACCACCATCGCGTTTCCCGATACCGCGGCGCCCGGATTCTATCGGGTGCACGAGTCGAATGAGCAACTCGCCGCCGCGCCGGTAAACGTGGATGCGCGCGAAAGCGATCTTAGCTATCTCGCTGAAGAGCAGATGACGGAGTTGATGCGGGCAAGCCGCCGCCAGTTCGCTACCGTGGACGGCGCAGACCCGGAGTCTGTGCGGCGTTTCCTGGAGGGCGTTCCCCTGTGGCCTTACCTGCTGCTGGCTGCGCTGGCCGCGATTGCTATCGAACAACTCCTGTTGATTGCGTTGAGGCGTTAGACCATGTGGTCCGGTATCACCTTCGACCCACCATTCCCGGCCCCGGCCATCCTGGGCCTCGGAGTTCTCTTGGCCGCGCTGGTGGTGTGGTCTTACGTGCGCGCGCAGGGCCGCGCGGGCCGGGTATGGCGTACGATTCTCGCCGTGTTTCGTCTGGCGGCCATCGCGGCTTTGATCATCGTGCTGCTGCGCCCCATGCGTACCGAGCCGTCCGCGTCCAGCGGGCGCAAACCGGTCTTTGCCGTCATGGTGGACTCGTCGGCCAGCATGAAGACGGCGGACGTGGACGGGATGACGCGCTTCGACGCGGTGGCCGGCACCGTGCGCGAGCATGAAGGCGATCTCATGGCGCGGCTGAACGCCGATTACGACGTGCGATTCTACCTGTTCGACAGCGAACTTGTACCGGCATCGATCGATACGATTCTCAATACGCCGGAACCGCAAGGTATGGCCACGGACCTCGGCGAAGCACTTCAAAAGCTGGCGGGAGAGTCGGCGTCGCGGCCCAGCGCGGGCGCCTTGCTGGTGTCCGACGGACGCGACAACGTCAAGGGCGAGATCCGGCAGGCCGCCCTGATGCTCAAGAGCCAGAAGGTGCCCGTGTGGACGATCCCCGTGGGCAGCGATACGCAGACTAAGGACCTTGTGGTGACGGCGCGTCTGAATCAGAACTTTCTCTTCGTTAACCAGCCCGCCAAGCTCAAGGTAACGCTCAGTCAATCGGGCTACGCCGATTGGTACGCCGAAGTGAATCTCCTGCGCGACGGCGAGCAGATTGGCTCGCAGCAGGTTATGTTGAAAGGCAGCACGGAAACGGTCGATTTCCCGATTCAGGAGGACCACAAGGGCGTGTTCCGGTACGCCGTCGAAGTGACGCCGCTGCCGGAAGAGGCGGATCCGGCCAACAACAACCGCACCGTATTCGCCCGCGTCGTCGATGAAAAGAGCCGCGTGCTCTTCGTCGAAGCCAAGCCCTATTGGGACAGCAAATTCCTGTTGCGCGCATTGCAACGCGATCCGAACCTGGAAGTCACGTCAATCTTCCAGGTCACCGCTGACAAGATCTTTGGGCTGTCCGAGAAGTCCACAAGCGATCTGAATGAAAAGACTGAAGTGGCCCAGGGCGTATTTCTACCCACGACCAAGGAAGAATGGTTCGAATACGACTGCATCATCTTTGGGAAAGGGATTGATGCGCTGTTCACATCCGAGCAATTGGGACTGCTTCGCGAGTACCTGACGGACCGCGGCGGCAGCGTCGTGTTTGCGCGCGGCCGCGCCTACGACGCCGAGAACGAAGTGCTCGCCGCGTTGGAACCTGTCGATTGGGGCGACGACGTCGTGCGCCAGGCGCGCATCGAACTGACGCCGGAAGGCGAGGACAGCCCCTTGTTCGCCTTCGGCCGCACGACCCCGGCGGACTTCATCATTCGCGAACTGCCGGAAATGGTCAGCATCACGAAGGTGGAAGACGAGAAGTCTCTATCCGTGATTCTCGCCCGCATCTCGGAGACGGACCAACCCGGGGTTGAACTGGGCTCCAAGGTCGCTGCCATCTCCTATCAGCGCTACGGGCGCGGAAAAGTCATGAGTATCGGCACGACGGGGTTATGGCGCTGGGCCTTCATGCCGCCCGAACTCGAAGAGTACGACGACATCTATTCGCGCTTCTGGAGCCAGATGATCCGGTGGCTAATCTTCGAGTCTGACTTTCTGCCGGGGCAGGATATCTCGTTCCGCACGAATCAATACGCCTACAACCTGGGTGAGCGAGTACTGTTGACCGTGCGGACGCAATTCGTTGATTCCGAGGAATTCAACCCGCGGGTCACCATTGAAGAGCCCGGCGGCGTCGAGACCACCGTCGAACTTCCACCGAGCGAAGGCAATCCCGGCGCCTATCAAGCTTATTACCAGCCCAGCGGTGAAGGTGAATTCAGAGCGACCATGCGGAGCACCGTTGGGGAATCGCGGGAAGCGTCGGAATGGTTTACGGTGTATGCGGATAGCGTGGAGAGCCGGTTCGTGGCTGCCGATCCCGAATTGCTCGGGCAGATTTCTTCCGTGACCGGGGGCGACGTTCTGGCGTTTGAAGATTTGGGTTCTCTGCCGGATCGGGTGCGCGAGTTTGAACGCCTCTCGAAAGAAGAAGCGAAACCCCGGGACGCGTGGGACACTTTGGGCGTATTCGGAATCCTCATTGGACTGCTTGCGCTGGAGTGGTTTGCCCGCAGGCGCACGGGCCTAGTGTGATATAGTGGAAATGGTGACTGTAACGGACCAAGGACTGCTCTAATGTCCAGTCATTCGCTCACGCTTCGACAACGGCTGCATGAATTCTCCCTGGCGAGACGACGCCAAATTGGCAAGCTGGCCGTGGTGCGTGTGTTGTGGGTTTCGGTTGCGGCCGCGCTCGCCCTTGTGTATCTCGACGTGCTCCTAATCTTGCCGGCTTCCGCGCGGATTGGACTTGCTGCATGTTCGTTTTTCACGTTGCTTGTGGTGGCCGTCGCGACGTACTGGCGGTTGTCTCGCGCGGTGTCGGAAGACAGGCTCGTGGCGCGGCTGGTCGAGCAGGGCGCGCCCGATCTTCACAACGACGTGATTAATGCCGTCGACTTCGACGATCTCATGGCGGGAACCGTTCGACCCGGTTTGTCGAGAGATTTGATGAGCCACGAGATCCATCTTGCGGCGGACCGCGTATCCGCGGTGCGACGCGTCGACACCTTGCGACCGCCGTCCCTTCGAGGCGAGACGCGGGCGTTCATTGCGCTTGCGATTGTCCTCGGCACGCTGGCTTATCTTTTTTCCGATGTGTTCGCCGCAGTGGTTCCGCGCTTCGCCGATCCCTGGGGCGATCATCCGCCGTATAGTCCCACGAAGTTTGCCGTCGATCCCGCGAACTCGACGGTGGAGTACGGCGAGAATCAGATCGTTCGCGTGACGACCTCGGGCAAGCGTCCGTCCCAGATGGCGCTCGTGTTGGAACGTCCGGATGGAACGATAGCCGGGACCCTTCCCATGCTGGATTCGGGCGACGGCACCTATTTTCAGACCATCGAGAACGTGCGAACGGATTTGACCTACTACGCGGAAATCCCGCGTGGACGCAGCAAGCGGTATTCGTTGGCTCTGAGCCGCATTCCGCGGATCGATTCGGTGGCCGTAACCTATACCTATCCCGAATACACGAATCTGCCGTCCAAGTCGCGACTCCTGTCGAAGACCGACGCCACGCTCGTGGGTTACGAAGGCACGCAGGTGCGTTTGGACATAGCGTCCAACCGGCCACTGGAAGGTGGACCGGTGACGCTTGGCGATCAGACTCTGGAGTTGCATCCCGGTGCGGACGAAGGCACTGCTGCCGTCGAGTTTCCGATTGAGAAAGCGAGCGCCATCACGGCGAGTCTGATCGACGTCGAGGGATTCAAGAGCGAAGACGCGTTTGAAGGAAAGATCGAGGTCATGCCCGACAAGAAGCCGGAGATCGCGATCGTGTCGCCCGGAAAACATTCCTTCGCGATTCCCGATGCGAAAGTTCCCGTCATGATCGAAGCGCGCGACGATCTGGGTATCGCGCGCATTGCCCTCGTGCGCAATCACAACGCGTCGTCCGACGACCGCAAGGTCTTGTACGAAGGCGGTGGTAGCGACATCTTCATGAACGCGAACGAACTGCTCGACATGGGCGATCTGGGCGTACGGCCCGGTGACGTGATAGAGTACTACGCCACCGCCACAGACACCTTGCCCGATTCGCCGCAGTCCGCATCCACGCCCGCGTTTCAGATTGCCATTATCTCGCACGAGGACTATCGCAACTTCATGCAGGAGAGCACGACGGCCGAGGATCTCAAGGCGAAGTATGAGGCCATACAGCAAGAGTTGAAGGCCCTTGCGAAGGAACAGCAGGCGATCAACGAGGAGTTGAAAGCCCTCGAGCAAAAGCTCGCGGAGAGCGGCAGTCTGTCCGAGGAAGAGCAGAATCGTCTTGAAGAGCTGCGGAAACAGCAGGAGGCCCTCGCGGCCAAGGCAGGCGAGTTGGCGAAGAAGATGCAGGAAGAAGCCGAACGGCCGGCCGTGTTCGATATCGAGAACGAATACAAGGAGACATTGAAGGAATTGGCGGAGCGCCTGGGCGAGGCGCAGAAGTCCATGGAGTCCAGCCAACAGCAGATGCAGCCGGGCGCGAGCGCCGAGGCCTTGCAGCAGGCCATGCAGGATCAACAGGCTGCGCTCGATCAGTTGGGCCAGAGCGACCAGCAGTTCCAGGAGCAGATTCAGCAGGCCAACGAGGACCTCGCCAAGATCTACAAGTTGCTCGCGGATGTGGAGCGGTTCAAACAACTGTACGGCGCGCAACAGATGCTGGAACGGGAGGCGCGGACGTACAAGGACGAGATGTCGCCAAGTCTGGACGAGCAGATCCGGTTGAAGGAGCTTTCCGAAAACCAGGAAACGATCCGGGAGTCCTTGGAGCGGTTGCGCGACGATTTGCGCGAGCATGCGAAGGAAGTGGAAACCGAGTACCCACAAGTCGCGGAGGATGCACAGACCATCGCAGATTCGATTGAATCCTTGCAGATACCACCGACGATGGCCAGCGCAGCCGGGAACCTCGCGGAACCTAATGCTCCGCAGGGTCACGCGGACGCGCGCGAAGCATTGGACGCCATGGAATCCATGATCGGATTCTGCCAGGCCGCGCAAGGCCAAGGGAGCAGCCAGTGCGACTTACGGCTGCGCATTCAAATGGCGATGAACCCCGGGAACACGTTGGGCCAGTTGCAGAAGAGCCTTGGCGCACCGGCGATGGGACAGGGAACGGGCCAGGGTCAGGGCGGCGGCATGGGCAGCAGCTCGGTGCCGTTCGACATGTACGGCAATGAGCCCTTCGGTGACCCGCGGCAACAGGAGAGTCCCTTTTCGTCGCGCCGCATGCACGAAGCACAGGCCGAGCCGGTGCCGTCCGATGCGTTTGCCGGCAGCTTTGAGGAACTTGCCACGAGCAAAAGCGACGATCTGAATCTGGAAGGCGTAGGGGGCGAACACGTGGTTGAGGAATACCGGCCCCTGATTGAAGCGTACTTCCGGGGTCTCGCCGAGGAGGAATCATGAACGCGCGTACCATTGCGAGAAGCGTGCTGCTCGTCGCGGCATGCTCGATTTTGCTCGGGGCTGTGCAACCCATCGAAACGAACCGCGACGAACTGGTCCGGTGTGCCAATCTGATCTACGCGGGCTCAAAGAGTTCCGTGTGTTTCAGCGATAAGTTTCTGGACGAGGTCCGGGACATAACCATGGTCGACGCGGACGAGGGATTCACGCCCGTCAAGCTGTCGACGGAGGAGATCTTCAGGTATCCCTTTTCCATCATGACCGGTGAAGGCGACTTTTCCCTGTTCGAGGAAGAGCGCACCCTTTTGAAGTCGTATTTGACCCGAGGCGGGTTTTTGTTAGCGTCGGCGGGATGTTCGTCGCGCGAATGGGACCGTTCGTTCCGGCGCGAGTTCCAGGCCATGTTTCCGGAGCATGAGTTGCAGAAGATTCCCATGGATCATCCCCTGTTCCGGACGGTGTTCAACATCGATCGCATCAACCTGAAGAACGGCGGAACGACACTGCTTGAAGGCCTGGAACTGGACGGGCGCATCGTGTTGATCTATTCGTCCGAAGGCTTGAACGACACCGGAAACGTCGAAGGCTGCTGTTGTTGCGGCGGCAACGAAGTGCGGAACTCGAAGGATGTCAACACCAATATCATCACCTACGCGTTGACGCATTAGGACGACCATGTTTCACTTCCTCAGATTCCGTTTCTCGATAGCGGCGATTGTCGCGGTGGCCTGCGTAGTGCTCGGCGGTTGCGGATCGAAAGCGCCCGTCGAAGTCGCTGTCGAGCCACCGGGTTCGCTGACGGTTTTCTATACCTGCGATACGCGCGGGCACATCAGCCCCTGCAACTGCACGGCGGGCGTTGCCGGTGGAATCGCGCGGCGCAAAACCTACATCGATGAGAACCGGACCGAAAACGCACTCATCGTCGATGCCGGAAACGTGGCTGCGGGACCGCGAGAATGGGAATTGCTGGAACTCGAGTACATTCTCAAAGGCTACGATGCCATTGGCTACGACGCGGTGAACATCGGCGCGCGCGAAGCCTCGTTTCCGCTGGACACGTTGCGCGAGCTGAAGACGAAGCATCCATACTTCGTCTCGGCGAACGTGGAGGACGAATCCGGCGATTTGATCTTTGAACCGTTCCGCGTCAAGACGCTGTCGAACGGCTACCGGGTCGCCATCACCGGTGTCGTACAGAACACGCTGCTTCCCGACGAGATCGGCACAGGAGTACACATCTCGCCTCCAGCGGACGCGATCGAGCGTGTGCTCCCGGAACTGAAAGAAGCCGGTGACTTTATCGTTGTCCTGGCCTTTACGGATGAGGCGACGATGAAAGCCCTGGCGGAGCGCTTCTTCGAGATTGACGCCATCATCGGCGGCGATGTCGAACAGCCGTCCGCGAATCCGGCGCAAGTGAATCAGTCGATTGTCGCGTACAACACCGATAAGGGCAAAGCGGTCGGACGCATGAACGTGCAGTTCATCGACGGCCATGCCGTGGTCGCGGAGAACGAAATCGCCATGCTGCTGGAAGATGTGGCCGACGACCCAGCCATGGTCGACCTGGCCAAGGAATTAATGCTCGAACAGGTACGGAACAACTACCCAACCGAGAAAGACGATGAAGAAGGTCTATCGCGGATATCTGCGTCAGAGTAGGTCGATTGCGCGATTCTTCCTCGCGTGCGTCCTGGCAAGCGGTCTCGCAGCCGTCGCGGAAGATTCGGATTTCTGGTTCGATTCCTACGACGAAGGAATCGCAGCGGCCCAAGCGGCCGACAAACCCGTCCTGCTCGATTTCACGGCGGAATGGTGCGTGTGGTGCCGCAAAATGGAAGAGGACGTTTTCTCCGATCCGAAGGTGCAAGCGGCTTTGGAGGACTTTGTCTGCATTCGCGTGGATACGGAGAAGGACCCGCGTGTGGCCATGGCGTATCAGATTCGATCACTTCCCAGGTTCGTCATGCTGAATATCTTCGGCGAGGTAACGGTCGATCGCACCGGGTATATGCCGGTTGAGGTGTTCCTCGATGCCCTGGCGGACGGTCGCGCGGGTGCGCGTATCAAACTCGAAGCAAACGCGGCGCCCGAGGTGAAGCCAATCGAAACGCCTTCCCAAGTGGTGGACCGAGCGATTGCGGAGTCGGTATCGGATAGTGAGGTTGTCTTGCTGGCTTTGTTGTCAGACCCCGATCCCAGCGTGCGCGGGGAAGCGCTGGACCGCATTTTGGCGAACAAAGAAGAGTCCGTTCCCCTGCTGATCCAGGGGCTGTCGAATCCCTATCTTGGCACCCGCATTGCCTCCGTGGAGGCCCTGCGCGTTCTTGGGGTCGACCTCGCGCCCTACGATCCCTGGGCCATGCGTTCGGAGCGGGATCGCGCCGCGTCCGAGTGGCAAGAGAACTGGGCGCAAAGGGCGGCCGAGTCCCCCAAGCAATAGGCACTTGATTGCATAAACTCAAAGGAACACAGGCGTTCCGCCTGTGTAAGTTCATCCCAAAAGCGGCAGTTGCTGGAGGTGACACGACCGTGATTCGAGGTGGCATGGGCCTCCAGCCCATGAATGTATACGGGCGGGACGCCCATGCTCCTCTGAGTTCCCAGGTGAGCACTGATTTACGCCAATAAGAAGGCCAATTCCAAAGGGTGATCCGTTGTTCTCTGTGACTCAATCGCCGCTTTTAAGTTCATGGGCTGGAAGCCCATGGCACCTCATGACCAACAAAGATCGGCCCCGGCGCGCCGCGCGCCGAGGCCGTTTTCACCCAATCGCTTCAGCCGTAAAACCTAGAACTTGAGGCCAGTGTCTACGTAGACATAATCCGCATCGTCATCACCGCGGCCTCCGGAGAATTCCAGGCCGTACAGATGGTTAAAGCTGCCATCTTCCAGACCCTCGCCAGTGAAGAGGTGTTCCCAGCCGACCTTGATGTACCAGTCTTCCGAGTAGTCGTATTGAAGCCAGAGATGGGCCGAGGTGCCGATCTCCTCGTCCGACTCTTCGGTCCAGAAGCTCAACGCAGGTGCTAGGGGGACTTTGAATCCGCCGAGGACAAACGATGCGGGAGCGTCAAAGGGCTCATCAACTCCGAAGTAGGCCACCGTCAAACCCGCGGTGACCGCTTCCGATGGATGCACCGTGACGCCGGTACGGACCTGATAAAAGTTGGACATGTCCTGCCCAATTTCCAGCACGAGGCTGTAGGGCTTGCCTGGGAACATCCGGTTGAACGACACGCTGGCGTCAGGTTGATAGAAGGGGTTGGCCCATTCGAGGAAGGTCAGGTCCCGGTTGTCCTCGCCCTGGAAATAGGCGCCGCCGATGAATACGCGCGGTTGCCAGGCCATGTCGATAGAGTACCCTACCTCCAGGTCCGCCGCCCAGGCGTCGTATTCGGCGCCATCGTCGCCATAGATTTGGCCGACGGGTTTGAATCCGAACCCGACCGCGTCCGCATCGCCGAACTGATACGCCAGTTCGAGGTCATAGTCCAGCGCGCCCGCTTCGCCCCATAGCCGCGCGCCGACCGTGTGCATGCTGGTCGGGTCGTAGTCATCGAGGTTGAGCAGGTCTTCCAACCACTCGATCGGGGCGATGAAGTTCGTGTCATTCAGGCTTTGGCCGTCGCGAATCCACATCCAGTAGAGGGAGGTGTTCAGGTATTCCAGCGCGCGGCAGGTGGCGTAGACACCCATGAAATCCACGTCGCCGTCCTGTTCGTCGATGCCTCGCTCCACGTACTTGCTGTACCACGCGTCGACGTCAACAACGTCGGTCGAATAGGTCAGGCGAATGGCATCGAAGGAGCGGCCCCAAATGGCCGTCGTAATATCGTCAACAAGCCAGCCCTTGCCCATCTTCAATTCCTGGCGGCCGATGCGAAGCCGGATGGGATAGCCAAACATTTCGGACGCCTCGATATACGCTTGGTAGATCTCTACGTCGTTGTTGGTGCTCGCGCGAGAGTCGAGTCCCGTCACGTAGTCGGAACGAAAGTCTTCGCCCCACCAGTCATACGACTCCAGTTCGATGAACGCGCGCACCTCATTCGTGAAGTCCGCGTTTACGTTGAGCCGCGTGCGTTGTTCGACGATCTGGAAGTCCGGCTCGTCGCTGCTCCAGTCGTAGCGGCTCGATACGCCGAAGGGTCCAATGGGCCGCCGCGGCACGAAGAAGTCCGGAATGCGAATCTCCGAAGGGCCCGCGGGACCGTTCACATACGTGTCGTTCCAATAGCGCGCGCGAATGCGCAGTTCGCCGCCTACATCGACATTCTGGAGGTCGGCTGCTGCGCTGCCGGCGAGCGCGCCGAACAGCGTGAGAAAAGCAATTCGTTTCCACATGGTCTCCGTTCTCCCTCTGCGCAAACCAACGCTCCACCCGTTTCCGGTCCGGCAGGCATACGCGTACCCGTGCGCGCTGGTCGAACCTGCCGAAGACCCGATACGAGGTACAACCCCGACCCGTCGAGACGGGAGCTAATCGGTTAATAGTATTAGACTAGTAGTGCCTCGCATTTTTGTCAAGGGCGTTTATGCCATAGCCGCTTCGACATCCGCTTTCGCGTCGATCCCGATTGGCTTCAGGTCGTATGCCTCCTGAAGGATGCGCAACACGTTTGGCGATACGAACGCCGGGAGTGCGGGGCCCAGCACAATGCCCTTTACGCCGAGATGCAACAGGGTAAGCAGAACGGCTACCGCTTTTTGTTCAAACCAGGAGATGACCAGCGTGAGGGGCAGGTCGTTGACGCCGCAGTCGAAAGCCTTGGCCAATGCGAGCGCTACCTGGACCGCGCCGTAGGCGTCGTTGCACTGTCCCATGTCGAGGAATCTCGGCAGGCCGGCCACGGTGCCGTAGTCGTAGTCGCGAATGCGGAACTTGCCGCAGCCCAAGGTCAGGATGACCGAGTCTTCCGGTGTGTTCTGGGCGTACTGCGTGAAGTAGTTCCGGCCTGGTTCCGCGCCGTCGCATCCGCCGATGAGAAAGAAATGGCGTATCTGTCCCGTTTTGACGGCTTCGACGATCTTGTCCGCCAGGCTCAGGATCGTGGTGTAGTGGAACCCGACGGTTGAGGTCTTGATCTCGGTAGGCGTCAGCGGGCCGATCTCCAGCGCCCGTTTGATAACGGAGGAGAAGTCGTTGGTAGTCAGGCGCGTCGCACCCGGGACGGCGGTCACTCGTGTGGTGTAAAAGCGATCCAGATAGGTGTTGACGGGACCAGGAATCAAGACACAGTTGGTCGTGGCGAGGATGGGGCCTCCGAAGGATTCAAACTCCATGCGCTGTTTCTGCCACGCGCCGCCGTAGTTGCCGGCGAGGTGGGGATACTTCTTCAATTCGGGATACATGTGGGCAGGGAGCATTTCCCCGTGGGTGTAGACCTTGATGCCGGTGTCCTTGGTTTGTTCGAGCAGGTCCTTCAGGTCGACCATGTCATGCCCGGTAACGAGGATTCCCGGTCCTTCCTGAATGCCTTCTTTTACCTCGACCGGTTGCGGCGTACCGAAGGTCTCCACGTGGCCGTCGTTGAGCAGTTGCATGGTTTTCAAGTTCATGCGCCCACATTCGAGCACCAGTTCGAGAAGGGATTCGAGGTCGAAGTTGACGTTGGTGACCGTCGCGAAAAGGGCTTCCTCGACGAAAGCATCGATCTCGGAATCCGTCTTGCCGAGACGCCGCGCGTGATGCTTGTAGGCGCACATGCCCTTAAGTCCATAGAGCAGGATTTTCTGCAAGGACTCCATGTCGGGGTTCTTTCCGCACAACCCCGATTCGGTGCAAGCGACACCATCGGCTGTTTGTTCGCACTGATCGCAGTACATCAAAGACATGGCTCCCGTCCTTTCTACGATGCGGTTGCAAGATTAGTTTTGAAAACGGCGCCCCACCACGTCGCGCTTTCCTGCGCGGGCGGGGTGGGGGCGGAATGCTCGTTCGGACGATATCGTGGTCAGGGAACGACCGAGATGGAAGCGACGGAAGAGGCCACGAGTGCCCATAACCATCCCAAGACAAACACGAGCCCGAACACCCAGCCTACCTGCAAGAAAGGAAGGGGTTTTTCCTGCTTGTTAATATTCTCCATTTCAGTGTCCCCTGTTGGTCCGCGACCGAGATCGCCAGGCGCGTTTGCGTTTTCACTGACGAAAGAGGAGGAGCATGAATCATGCCATTGATGTGCATGTTTTTACTCCATATCCAACAACTCATTTGTGGTCATTAGGTTAAGGGGGATAGGCGCAGCGCCGGATAATGTCGGTAAGCTTTGTGCGAGTACAAGTGTGCTCGGAGCATAAGTGCGCAGAGATTAAGCTGGGCAGTAGAAATGCAATGGACAGTTTACCCATTGCAGTCGAAACATCCGCGTGGCATAGTTTTCACAAAAATCCCGGGGGCGCTCCATGCGCGCATCACCCAAATCAGGTCAAGAACTGGAGTCCGCGCTAACTTCGATTCCACTGATGGACCCGCACACCCACCTTGATGCGGCGCACCTATCGGCGCGGGGTCTGGATGACATCCTGCTATATCACATGGCGGTAAGCGATTTGTTCGCGGCGGGCTGTCCCAACGGCGCGCGGGTCCCGGAGGATCGAACTGAAGGCCACGCGCGGGAACGCGTACTCGAAGCGTTGCCCTATCTGCCCAAGGCGCGAAACACGGCCATGGCCTGGGGTGTCCGGATCATTCTGGGCGACCTGTACGACTGGCACGAACCGGTCACGACGGAGAACTGGGAACGGCTCGACGCAGCGATTCGGGAGCGTGCGGCGGACCCGGTGTGGCCGCGGGAGATCCTGAAGCGGGCCGGCATCGTGCGGACCGGCACGGAACTGTGGCGTGGCCGCGACGGAGCGGCGAACGATATTCTCCAATATTCGCTGGAATGGGCTTTCTTTGCGCGGACGCAATGGGGTCAACCGGACATCCCGCTGTACGAGTTGGAGCGCGCGTGGAATGCGACGGAACCGGGGGTGCCGATCCCGGTGACCTTTGACCGTGCGTCGGCGCCGCCGATGGATCGGACGATTCGCTCGGTCGAGGATGTGGACGCGGCAGTCGCGCATTACTGCGACCTGATTCCCTACGACAAGGTCATGGCGACGGCCCAGCATCTATCGACGGACATCGACTACGCGGGTCCCGGTGCGGAAGCGTTGCAGAAGGCTTTACGCAAGCGGGCCAGCGCAGGAAATGCCGAACGCGATGTGTACGCGAGCTACATTCTGCGACGGTTTTTAGGCGAGCTGTCAAAGCGCGGCGAAGGGATAGTGTTTCAGTTTTCTCTCGGCGCGGAGCCCTTGCCGTATGAATCGGCGGCGCGGCTGAGTCAACGCACCATCGCGCAACTGGGCGAGTTGATCGCCAATTTTCCGGATGTGCGGTTCATGTGTTTCCTGGCCAGCCGCCATGGCAATCAGTCGTTGTGCACGCTCGCGCGCGAATTGCCCAACCTCTCCCTCGCCGGGTACTGGTGGCATAACTTCTTCCCCGGCGCCATCCGGCAGGTCATGGAAGAGCGCCTCGACATGTTGCCCTTGAACAAGCAGATCGGGTTCTTCAGCGACGCCTACTGCGCGGAATGGTCCTATGCAAAAGCGGTTATGGTGCGCAAGCTGCTTGCGGAAGTGTTGGCGGGCAAAGTCGCGTTGGGCCAATACAGCCGCGACGACGCGCTCAGCATCGCGCAGGGGATTCTGCATGACTCCCCGTGTGAGTTGTTGGGGATGAAAGGTGTTCGAGGTATTGGAGGTGCCACGGGCTTCCAGCCCGTGAGTTTCGGAGAGACGGGCTGCGATCTGTCCGGGGAGTCGAGTATAGGCGAAGATTTGACACGCCTCGCCGGGCAGGATGCCCGGCTTGCCAGGGATCATGGCCTGGAAGGCCATGGCACCTCGAATCTTGGGCAGGATGCCCAAGCCACCTCGGGGGAGGATGATTCGGGGGCAGATGGCGGCTCCGTTGTCGATGATATGGATATCAATGTCGATTACGAGTTGATCGATGTGCGGCAGGGCGCGTATTTGCCGCATTGGACGCAGGAGTTTGCGGTCTACTCGGTGACGTTTCGGCTGGAGGATTCGTTGCCGAGGGAGGTGGTGCAGGCGTGGCTCGCGGAGCGGAACGAAATCGTTCGCAGGGCGCAGCAAATGGGACGTCCGCTTACGCTCGAAGAAGAGAAACGGTTGCAGTATCTCTTCTCCGAAAAGGTCGACCGGTATCTCGATGCGGGATATGGCGCGTGTTGGATGAAGGACGACCGGATCGCTGAAATCACCGCGGGTTCGTTGTTGCACTTCAACGGTGAGCGATATCGCCTGGTGGCGTGGTGCGTGATGCCGAATCATGTCCATGTGGTCGTCCAACCGTTGCCGGGTTTTGAACTCCAAGAAATTCTTCACACGTGGAAGTCCTACACCGCGAACCAGGCGAATGCGGTGTTGCGGCGCTCGGGAGTCTTCTGGCAGACAGAGAGTTACGATCATCTGATCCGCGATGGACAGGACCTCTCGCATTCGATTGAGTACGTTATCGAGAATCCGTCCAAGGCGGGGCTCACGAATTGGAAGTGGTTTCGCCGCCACTGAGGCGAACGAGGTGTTTGAGGTGTTCGAGGTGCCACGGGCTTCCAGCCCGTGAGTCTCGGAGAGAGGGGCCGCGATCTGTCCGGGGAGTCATGCGTAAGCGAAGATTTGACACGCCTCGCCGGGCAGGATGCCCGGCTTGCCAGGGATCATGGCCTGGAAGGCCATGGCACCTCAAATCTTGGGCAGGATGCCCAAGCTACCTCGGGGCAGGATCGCAGTAGAACTATTCCGGCGGTTCGTCGGGGAACCAGCGTTTTTTGTCGGCGGCTTGGGCGTAGGGGAGGTTGAGGTTGCGCCAGATGAGGGCTTTGTAGAACTTGTCTGCCGCTTGGGGGTCGCGGTGTTCGAGGTAGACGCCGCCCCAGTAGAGGGCGCTGGCGCATTTGATGTCGTTATCGGGCAAATATTGGGCGGCGTTCCACATGAGGCCCGCGGCGGTGTAGCGATAGTGGAACCGCTTGTCCGGGTCGGGGGCGTTGGCGGATGCGCGTTGGAGTTCGTCGTCGGACGCGGTCAGGGTCTGGACGAGCGCGGGATCGTAGTCGGCATTCTCGCGGATATTGGAGTCGGCGCGAAGCTGCGAGATCCCGGTGAGTTCGTAGTTGCCGCCCAAGGCGAACCAATCGGGGTCGAGTTCCGTGCCCATCAATTCCATGCCGTGGCGCCGCGTCAACTCCGCGGCGTTATAGAATGCGTTGGCTCGATCACGGTCGATGACGCGTTTTTCCTCCGCGCCAAAGAGTCCAGAGACGAAGCCGGAAATAGACGCCGCGAAGCTTTTGGACGGGAGCGGCGCGGTGGCGAAGGCGAGTAAACGGCGCAGTGCTTCCGCTTGGGCTTGCTCGGTATCCGGTAGCAATGCCGCGGCCTCCTCCCATTGCCCTTGCCGGGCATAGCGGCGCGCGAGAAGGTATTCGAGCATTGAGAGCTTGGGCAGATCGCCTTCGTACCAGAACCTTTCCGTGAAGGTATCGGAAAACACGGGGTCATCGCGATGGGCATCGATGTAAGCGCGCAACTCGTCGATGGTCAACACGCGCTCCGCGACGTAGGCTGCGTCCATCCAGTAAGGCGAGCGCATCAGGGCGTCGAGGGCATTGACGTAGTCCTGCCGGCCCAGCAGGAGAACGCCGATTTCCGATTGCACGATCTCCTGCTCGGGCGGCAGAGGTCCAAACTCCCCGGGACCGGTTGGCGCATCGGGTGGGAAAGCGGGGATCGTTTCGCGCAGCACGTCTAACGCTTCATCGATGCGCCCTTCGCGCAGTAGCAGTTTCGATCGAATCCATCGCGTGTAAGGTGAACTGGCATCCGCCGATTCCAGCCATTGCGCGGCCCGTTCCATATCGCCGTCGTTGTACGCGATCCACGCAAGCCGGTCCGCGTGTTCAACAGGGTTACTGCCCACAGCCTTTTGGACGGCGTCCAACCACTGCGCGTCGATATCGGGATAGTTGTGGGGATGGCTGACCAGCCAGGCCGTCATGATGGGGCGGCAGACCGGATCGGCGGCGAACTCGTCGAACAGCTCGGGACGTGCGACCACGCGCGCGCAGGCAAAGTCGAGTGAGTTGCTGTCGGCACGTCCTGCCGGTGACGCGTCGAGGGCGTAGGCCTCCGCGTAGTAGTGCATCGCGTCTTTCAAATCGCCTTCGAGCGGATTCCGGCGGGGATACCAAATTGCTTCTGTGGGGGAATCCGACATGGAGAGCCGATAGCCTGAGCGGGCTTGTTCCTGGATTTCCTGGATGACGCCCAGTTCTACGTTGCCGTCTTCGATCGCGGCAGCCAATTGGATCAGGGCGGATATCATGGGTTCCTCTGGCGGTAGTCCGCCCAGGGAACCGGATTGCCGGGCCGCATCGAACCAGTCGCTCAACACGTTGACATCGGCCTCGGGATGGCTGACGGCCCACGCGGTCATTGCTCGGCATGCGTCTTGATCCTCGGCGATCGCGCTAAACCGGTCGGGGTTGCGGAAGGCCATCCCGCAGGCGACGCGCAGCGAGTCCGCGGCCTCACGGCTTTCCAGTTCGGGTCCGTGGAGGAACAATGCGAGATACGCGCGGATCGCTTCGAGGTTCTTGTTGGCATCGAGCGCGGATCGCGCAAGCCACCCCCGCGCGTCAGCGGCGAGGTTTGCGGAATCCCGAAATCCTGCTTCGGCCAGCGCGATTACCTGTTGGTAATAGTCGTCCGATTCGGCGCGGTCGGTCTCCTGAAGCATTCGTCCGAGCATGTACGCGGCCCAGGTCGACCGGTATGGCCGGTCCGATTCGGGCAATGCGAGGATTGCATCCCAAAATGATTTCGCCGACGCGATGTCACGCCCCCTGTAAGCCGCCGCGCCACGCACGTAGAGGGCGAATTCCTGCGGGATCGATGCGAGCAGCGCATCGTATGACGAGAGGTCGAATTCGGAAGGTGGCGGCGGGCTGGCGTTCTCTGCGCCAGCGTTCGGGGGAGCGGTGCGAGGCAGGGGCGCTTGGGCGTTCATGGCGATACGCATCGATTCGAATTCGGTGACGGCTTCGGCCGAACTACCGCGGGTGGTAAGTGCGTCGTGCAGATCGCGCGCATCGTTAGAGAGGGTGCGTTCCCAACTGCCGTGGCGGGTCGGGTAGATATCCTGCTGCGATGCGGCGACGTCCGGGAGAATCAGATGAAACCACGCTTCGGGCATATTCAACACGCGCTCTTCATCGCCGAAAAGGAGATAGGCGTTGGGAAAGAAAGGTCCGCAGGCCCACGCCGACGCGCATGTGGTTAGTGGGAGAACGATAATCATCAAGGAGCGGCGGATTCGCATGGACGTACTCCGTGGTGGCCTCTGCATAGGATCTTGATCCTCGCTGGAGCCGAGTGGTTGCGTCAACTTGGATTATCGGCCGTCTGTGACTGAAGGACGGTCACCGGCCCTGCTACGATCTGACTCGGGGTTTCGGTGGCGCTGTCTCCGAACCGGAACCAAGCCACCATGGCGGGATCCGCGTCATGCGGAGGCGGTCCCGTTAACCGTATGGACTCCGATTCGCGATCGGGCGCACCTGCGAAGCCGCCGAGGACGTCGTGGGCCAGTAGCTCTTTGCCGTTCCACCGCACCTCGAAGGTGACCGGATCCCAAACGCGGGTTTCGCCCGTGTTCGTAATCCACGCTTCATACAGTCCCGGCGACAGATTGCGGATTTCCACGTCAATGGCGGTGCGCGGAACGCGGCCCTCGCGTACCGCTGCCAGCGTTGTCCACGACCAATTCAGTTCGTCGCCGGCGTTGGGCAGGCGGAACCACGCGAAACCGCGGCAACCTCGAGGCGGCGCCGCCTCGACCGAGCGAACCACGGCAGCGATTTCCTCGGGGTCGGGCATGATGAGACGCACCTGGTGCGTAGCGTCCGTGGCGGGAGGCGGTCCTTCGGCGGAGAGGGCCGTAAAGGCGCCCGATTCGTCGAAGACCACGCGATACCCGTAGGTGGGCAAGGCCAAATAGAAGGGCACGCCCACCCAGGCGGCGCGGCGCAGGTAACCCGAGATCCGCGAGGTGTCGCACAGCACGATGGGCTGGTCGACGGTAGTTGGCGGCTCCAACGAATGAACCTGCAACACGTAATAGGAGAGACCGTCGACAAGATCGCCGAACTCCCAGCGCTTGATCCACGTGGGCAACACGGTGATGGAGAAATCGATGTCCGTCAGGCGTATTTGCAGTGCGTCCAGTAGCCGCCGGTAGTCTCCCAATTTGGACGTGGGGCAATCGTAATCCAGTTGAACCCCTGCGACTTCCACGCCCGCGTCTCGCGCCGCGTTCCGCGCTCCGTCCAGGATCTCAAAGAGATAGTTCGTAGCGCCGTCCAATTCCGCCCCGTTCAGGAACGATCCCATACTGACGCCAGCGCGGAGGACGAGCGCGGTCTGTGCGCGATCCCTGGCTAGGGACTGCCAATCGGGCCGGGCCGGTGTGAAGGCAAGCGCACCGTCGACGGCATTCACCTCACCGAGCAGGACCATGAGGCGGTCTGCCTCCGGCGCGGCATGGGCGACGGCATCCCGGACCGAGTCGGTCCATTGCATCTGCCAGACATAGTAGGCATGGGGCAAGGTCCGCGGCTCCTCGTAGAGGCGGCCGTGGAGCCAAAACGCCGCAACGACTGCCGACGCGGCGGTGATTCCGGCAAGAATGCCAATACCTCGGCGCAGGCGGTTTCCGCCCCAGGCCATCCAAGCTCCTCCTTGTGATTTACTCGTTGAGTCTTGCGGACATGCTATAACAACCCCTTACCACACAAAAAGTTGCTTCGTTACATTCCTTTCCCCGATGGCCATGGCGGGAAGTGGCTGGCAACTCATGAGGACGCGAGCAAGTCCTTTCTTGCAAGCGAGATACTTATTCGAGAAAAAAATCACGAGACAATTGACTTTAGGGAAATGCGTATGTTAAAGTAGTTGTGAACGGATTCACAACGTTATTTCATTCACAGCAAGTAGAAAGGATCGCCGGGATGCCTTCGAATCAGACCATCGGACGCCTCAGCCTCTACCGGCGTATCCTGGCGGAACTCCAGGCCGACGGCGTTCGTAACGTGTTCTCCCATCAGCTTGCCCGGATGGCGGGGGCCACTGCCGCCCAGGTCCGGCGAGACATTATGGTGATCGGATATACAGGGAGTTCGGCCCACGGTTACGACGTCTCCGCGCTGATGGAAAGCATCGGCCTGTTTCTGGATGCGACCCCTTCTCAGGGAATCGCCCTCGTCGGCGTGGGGAATCTGGGCCGGGCGCTCTTGGCCTATTTCGTGGGCCGAAACCCGCGGTTCTCCATTGTGGCCGCCTTTGACGCGGACGAGCACAAGGCAGGTCGGGTGATCCACGGATGCCGGTGCTACCCGATGACGGAGCTGGAGTCCGTGCTGAAGGAGCAGGGCATCCGGATGGCCATTCTTGCCGTCCCTGCCGCGGTTGCGGAAGAGACTGCCGCTCGGCTCTGTGAAGCGGGCATTACGGGAATACTGAACTTTGCACCGGTGCGGCTTTGGGCGCCCCGGAACGTATACGTGGAAGACATGGACATGACGATGGCTTTGGAGCGCGTGGCGTATCACGCCGGCCGGGGTGTTCATGAGAAGGAAGTCCAGAAATGAATGCAGCAGTAATTGGCCCTGATCCCCGAACTGAAGATCCTGTGGAAGCCATCCTGGCCGAATACCCGGATGCGGGCCGCGAGTCGCTAATTCCGATCCTCCAGGACGTGCAGGACCGGATGGGCTATCTGTCTCGCGAGTCCATCTCGCGCATCGGCGAGCATCTCGGATTGCCGGCCAGCAAGATATTCGGCGTGGCCACGTTTTACAACCAATTCCGCTTCCAGCCCTTGGGCCGGTATCACGTGCAAGTCTGCCGGGGTACGGCGTGTCACGTGAAGGGATCGCTTGGTCTCCTGGACGCGCTGCGTCAGGAGCTTGGCATTGAGCCCGGGCAGACAAGCCGCGACGGACTTTTCAGCCTGGAGGTGGTGGCATGCATCGGCGCCTGCGGCTTGGCGCCGGTCATCTGCGTGAACGGCGAGTTCCACGCGGAGATGACCACCCAGAGCGTGCGGCAGTTGTTCGAAGAATACCGGGAAGGAGCGATGGAGCATGTGTAAGAATCTGCTCGAACCGTGCTGCGACCAGTGTTGGAACGGCCCGGACACGCCCTGCCCGGACCTGGTCGCCTGTGCTCAGGACGGACCCATCTGTCACAAGTCCGGTCCCTGCAAAGAGGATCGGCGCGCGCGACTGGCGGCCCGTCGCCGGGATGCAGTTACCCAGACCACCATCTACATCGGCGCGGGAACCTGTGGTCTTGGCGCCGGAGCGGGCAAGACCCTGGGCGCCGTGCGGGCGTATCTGGCACGCCACAACCTCAAGGCCGACGTGATCGAGGTCGGCTGCATCGGATTGTGCTCGGCGGAGCCCCTGCTGGATGTGCAGATGCCGGGGCTGGCACGGATCTCCTTTCAGAAAGTGACTCATGACGTGGTGCCGGAGTTGTTGGACGCGGTGCTGGACGGATCGCTGCCGAAAGACCATGTGCTGGGGCAGTTCCGGTCGGCCGACGCGACTGCGTGGAATGGCGCACCGTATCTCGACGAGCATCCCTTCTTCGCGCGCCAGACCCGTTGGGTGCTGGCGAATTGCGGGGTCATCGATCCCGCGTCCATCGACGACTACCTGGCCGCGGGCGGCTATCAGGCGCTCGCCGCGACGTTGAAAGAGAAGACCCAACTCGAAGTATGCGAAGCCGTCGAGCGCGGCGGACTGCGCGGACGCGGCGGCGGCGGATTCCCGACGGGCCGCAAATGGAAGTTCGCGTTGCAAACCGAGAGCGAAGGCAAGTACCTCGTGTGCAACGCGGACGAAGGCGACCCGGGGGCGTTCATGGATCGCGCCGTCATTGAAGGCGATCCGCACCGGCTCCTGGAAGGGATGATGATCGCCGCGTACGCCATTGGCGCGTCGAAGGCGTACGTCTACATCCGCGCCGAGTATCCGCTTGCGATCACGCGATTGCGCAAAGCGATTGCCCAAGCCGAAACATACGGCTTTCTCGGCGAGAACATTCTCGACAGCGGGTTCAATCTTCGAATCGTCATCAAGAAAGGCGCGGGGGCCTTCGTGTGCGGCGAAGAGACCGCGCTGATACACAGCATCGAAGGCAAACGCGGTATGCCGCGTCCACGTCCGCCGTTCCCCGCCGTGCGGGGATTGTTCGGCAAGCCGACGGTGATCAACAACGTAGAAACGCTGGCCAACGTGCCGTCGCTGATGAAAATGGGCGCGGACGAATTTGCTTCGCTTGGTACCGCGACCAGCAAGGGGACGAAAGTCTTCGCGCTGTCGGGAAAGGTCGCGCGAACGGGCCTGGTCGAAGTGGCCATGGGCACCTCGGTGCGTGAAGTGGTCTTCGACATCGGCGGCGGCATTCCGCACGGCAAAGCCTTCAAGGCCGTTCAGATGGGCGGGCCTTCGGGTGGATGCATTCCGGAGCAACATCTCGACATCAAGGTCGACTATGAATCGCTCAAGACCGTGGGCGCCATGATGGGGTCCGGCGGACTGGTCGTGATGGACGAAGACACGTGCATGGTGGACGTGGCGAAATTCTTCATGGAATTCATCCAGCGCGAGAGCTGCGGCAAGTGCATCCCGTGCCGGGAAGGCACGCTGCGCATGCTCGAAGTGCTTCAGCGGATCACGCGCGGCCGGCGCACCGAAAAGGGCTACGAAGCGCTGGAGCGATTCCAGGGCGTCATGTATCTGGATCGGCTTGCGAAGGTCATCAAGGACACGAGCCTGTGCGGGCTCGGCCAGACCGCGCCGAACCCGGTGCTCAGCACCCTGCGCTGGTTCCGCGACGAGTACGAGGCGCATATATACGAGCGTCGCTGCCCCGCGGGCGTCTGCACGGAGCTTAGGACTTTCGAAATCCACGCCGACTCCTGCACCGGCTGCGGGAACTGCAAGCCCAAATGTCCCACGAACGCGATCGTGGGCGCGCCGCAGCGCATTCATTACATCGTTGAAGACAAGTGCATCGGGTGCGGCGGTTGCGCGGACGTATGTCAGCACGGCGCCATTTCGGTAGTGGAAGACGCGCCGGTGCCGGTGGTCGCACAAGCGGAAGACGACAGCGTATTCGGTCTGTTTGCGTCGGGGGCATACCGCGACTGGCATGATGGCCGCGGACTGGTTCAGAAGTAGTAGCGTTTGGAGCGAAATACCATGACCGTAAAGACGATCGACAAGAACGAACTCCCGGCGGCCGAAGAGCGCGCCGCGATCGAAATAGACGTGAACGGGATAGCCGTGGAAGCCAAGCCCGGCGAGATGTTGTTGTCCGCGCTGCGGCGCGCAGGAATCCAGGTGCCGACGCTGTGTCATCTCGAAGGGTTGTTTCCCAGCGGCGCGTGCCGCATGTGCGTGGTGGAAGTGGACGGCATGGCCAACCTTGCACCGAGTTGCGCGTGCCCCGTGACGCCAGGCATGAAGGTGCTGACCCATTCCGAACGGGCCATCCGCGCGCGGAAGACCATCATCGAACTGTTGCTGGCCGACCATCCCGACGACTGCCTCTACTGCGTGCGCAGCACGAACTGCGAACTGCAGAAGCTTGCGTCGGAACTGGGCGTGCGCCAGCGCCGCTACGTGGGCAACCGGCGGCGGCTGAAGGAAGACGCGTCGAGTCCGTCCATCGTGCGCGACCCGGAGAAATGCATCCTCTGCGGCAAATGCGTGCGCGTGTGCGAGGAGGTCCAAGGCGTCGGCGCCATCGATTTCGCCGGACGCGGCAGCCAGTCGCAGATCAGCACGGCCTTTAACGAGAGCCTGAACATCGCAAGCTGCATCTACTGCGGACAATGCATCATGGCCTGTCCGACCGGTGCATTGCGCGAGCAGAGCCACATCAAGGAAGTCATGTCGGCGTTGGCCAATCCGGAGTTGACCGTGGTGGTGCAACATGCGCCGAGCGTTTCGGTGACCCTTGGTGAGGAGTTCGGGCTGAAGCCGGGCACCGACGTGAACGGCGTCATGACCGCCGCGCTGCGCAAGCTGGGATTCGATCGCGTATTCGACACCGCTTTCAGCGCGGACCTCACGATCATGGAAGAGGCGTCGGAACTGGCGCACCGGATTAAGACCGGCGGGCCGCTTCCGCTGCTCACGAGCTGTTCGCCGGGGTGGATCAAGTTTGTAGAGCAGTTCTACCCCGAGTTCAAGAATAACCTGTCAACCTGCAAGAGCCCGCAGCAGATGCTTGGCGCCATCGTGAAAACGTATTACGCCGAGCGCGAGAACCTGGACCCGAAGAAGATCTTCAGCGTGGCCGTGATGCCGTGCACCGCCAAGAAGTTTGAAGCGGGGCGTGTCGAGATGTTGCACGACGGCATGGCCGATGTGGATGCGGTGCTGACCACACGCGAATTGGCGCGAATCATCCGCATGCGGCACATCGACTTTCACGCTTTGACGCCGGACGCGGCAGACTTGCCCTTCGGCGAACGCAGCACGGCAGGGAAATTGTTCGGCGCCACGGGCGGTGTCATGGAAGCCGCGTTGCGCACCGCGCATTTCCTCCTGACGGGAACGGAACTCGAAAACCTGAAGGTCGATGCGGTTCGCGGGTTGAAGGGGCAGAAGGAAGCGCGCGTGAAGGTCGGCGACCTCGAAGTGGGCGTAGCCGTGGTGAGCGGGCTTCAGAACGCGCGGCGGTTGCTCGACGAGATCCGCAATGGGCGCGACGACTTGCACTTCATCGAGGTCATGACCTGTCCCGGCGGCTGCATCAACGGCGGAGGACAACCCTTCGCCACCGACGCGGACGCAGTGAGAGCCCGCATGCAGGCGTTGTACGCCATCGACCGGGACGAACCGATTCGCACTTCGCACAGCAACCTGGGCGTGAAGCGGTTGTACGAGGAGTTCCTCGGAGAACCGCTGAGCGAAAAGAGTCACCACCTTCTCCACACGCACTACGTGGAGCGGGACGTGCTCGTATAGGCGAAGCCGTATGAACCAAGCCGCCAAGATACCGCTGGTAACGACGATTCCGGAGCGATGCCGGGTCTGTTACACCTGCGTGCGCGAATGCCCGGCGAAGGCCATTCGCATTGCCGTGGGGCAGGCGGAGGTGTTGCCGGACCGGTGCATTGGATGCGGCAAGTGCGTGCGGGTGTGCAGCCAACACGCCAAGCAGGTCTACGATTCCACCCAGGAAGTGGCGGCCATCCTCGAAAGTGGGGCCAAGGTCGCCGCCATCATCGCGCCGAGCTTTCCCGCAGAATTCACCGAGTACACGCCCGGTCAGATGGCCGGCGCGCTGGCGGCGCTTGGATTCGATCTGGTGTGTGAGGTGGCGTTCGGCGCCGACCTGGTTGCGGCCGAATACAAGCGCCTGCTTGATCGCGAAGACGGCAAGCGGTACATCGCGACGACCTGCCCGGCCATTGTCGCGTACGTGGAACGGTATTGGCCGGACCTCGTGCCGAGCCTGGCGCCGATCGTATCGCCCATGGTTGCGGCGGCGCGCGGTCTTCGCGCCTTGCACGGCGAGGACCTCCACATTGTCTTTATTGGGCCCTGTATCGCCAAGAAGGGAGAACTGACCGGCGATTCCGTGCGCGACGACGTCGATGCCGCGCTGACTTTTGTCGAGCTGCGCGGGCTGCTTGCGCGGGCAAACCTCGCGCCCGCGACCGTGGGAACGCGCGAATTCGATCCGCCGCGTCCCGGGTTGGGCGCCTTGTTCCCGATCGGCCGGGGGTTGTTGCAGGCGGCGGACCTCTCCGAGGACTTGCTCGAAGGCGACGTGGTCGCCGTTCAAGGCGGAGAGGAGTTCGTTCCGGCAATCCGTGAGTTTCAGTCTGGAACGCTGGACGCGCGGTTGCTCGAAGTGTTGGCCTGCGAAGGCTGCATCATGGGTCCGGGCATGAGTACCGGCGCATCGCTCTTCGATCGGCGCAGCCGGGTGAGCCGGTACGTGCGGGAACGGGTGAACGGCAATCCGCGCGGTGATGTCGATCTTGCGCCGCTGGGATCCGTGGATTTGTCCCGTTGTTTTCAGGCGCAAGACCGGCGCATCGCCGCGCCGTCGGACAACGAGCTGACGCGCATTCTCGCGCGCATAGGCAAGCGCTGCCCCGACGACGAATTGAACTGCGGCGCCTGCGGCTATTCGACGTGCCGGGAGCATGCGATTGCGATTTACAAGGGGCTCGCCGAGAGCGAGATGTGCTTGCCCTACGCGATCGACCAGTTGCGGACAACGGTGCAGGACCTGGCGGAATCCCATGAGGAGTTGGCGCGCACGCAGGAAGCCCTGCGGCATTCCGAGCGCCTGGCCAGCATGGGGCAACTCGCGGCGGGCATCGCGCACGAGCTGAACAACCCTCTCGGCGTCGTGTTGATGTTCGCGCACATCCTGCGCGACGAGCATGCGAAGGACCCCGAGTTCTCCGAAGATCTGCAGATCATCACCGAGGAAGCCGACCGATGCAAGAAGATCGTTGCGGGTCTCTTGCACTTCGCGCGCCAGAACAAGGTGCAGTTCCGGAGCGTCGATGTGCCGGATCTGGTGGATCGTTGTCTTGCGGTCATGCGGCCGCCCGATGGTGTCGCCGTATTCGCGGACCATCATATGACAGCAGACCGCGCGGAGATCGATCCGGACCAGATCACCCAGGTGTTGACCAATCTTGTCAACAACGCCTACGCGGCGACGCCGCCCGGCGGTTCGGTGACGGTAACGACCGAGGAAGAAGGTGACCAGATCCGGATCATTGTGACCGATACGGGCACCGGCATTCCGAAGGAGAACGCAGAAAAGGTGTTCGAGCCCTTCTTCACGACCAAGCAGATTGGAAAAGGGACGGGTTTGGGGTTGGCCGTCACCTACGGCATCGTCAAGATGCATCGAGGCGATATTCACGTGGAATCGAACGCCGATCCGAACAGCGGACCGACCGGGACTACGATCACGGTGACCCTGCCGCGCAAGGCGGAACGGCAACAACAAGAAGCGATTGGATCAGGCAAATGAGCGGAACGAAGTCACGTACCATCCTGCTCGTCGATGATGACGAGGATTTTGTGTATCAACAGAAAGTCCAGCTTGAAGCGCTGGGATACCGAGTGTTGACGGCGGACAGCAAGACTGCCGCGGAGCGCGCGCTGTCGAGCGCCCGGCCGGACTTGGCGGTCGTCGATTTGATGATGGAGGACATGGACGCGGGGTTCAGCGTGTGTCATAACATCAAGAAGAAGGACAAAAGCATTCCGGTCATCATGTGCACGGGCGTCGTCAGTGAGACAGGACTGGAATTCGATGCGGTGACCGGGGAAGAACGGGCTTGGGTCAAGGCCGACGTGCTGCTCTCCAAACCCGTGCGGTTCGAGCAACTGAAACGGGAGATCGACCGGTTGCTGGCGGACTAGGTCCGTCGCCGGGGTGGCAGCATGGATACCCTTCGAGTATTGGTCTGCGATGACGAAGCCGGGATGCGGCTCGGTGTTGAGCGCGCATTGCGGCACTTCACCGTGCGCGTGCCGGACGTGGACGGCGAAGTGCACTTTGTCGTCGAGCAGGCGGAGAGCGCAGAGCAGGCGCTGGAGATCATCGAAGCGGGCGCGCCGGAGATTCTGCTGCTGGATTTGAAGCTGCCCGGGATGAGCGGAATCGAGCTACTGGAGCGGATCAGTCCGCGCCACCTTGACATGCTGGTCATC
>BTVY01000027.1:0-98368 GCA_045863335.1 Candidatus Hydrogenedentota bacterium
TGGAAAACGCCGCATGAAGCGGTACTCACAGAACTGCACCCCTTTGAAGGGGGATTAAGGGGGATGTGTATTTGATCTCCTACGCGTTTGTTAGTTGACCGCTTGAACATCGTATGCCGAGCACGTTGCTCGGTGGATAGAAGGGATTCGTGTCGTGAACGTATTGGAACTGTTTTCGCTTGCCGGGAAGACGGCGGTGATAACCGGCGGGGCCGGGTTGTATGGACGGCAGATCGTGCGGGCGCTGGCGCAGGCTGGCGCGCATACGTATGTGGCGTCGCGCAATGTGGCGGCGCTGGAAACGTTGGCGGAGACGCTGGCCGGGGAAGGGCTGCCCATTCATCCGCGGCAACTGGATCAGGGTGACGAAGCGAGCGTGCTCGCGTTGCGGGATGGTATCCGATCCGAGCGGCCCACGGTGGATGTGCTCGTGAACAATGCCGTGCTGCGTCCGGTCAAAGGGTACGAAGACGACGCCGCGAACTTTGACTTGAGCATGCACGTCAACGCGACGGGGCTGTTTACGATCACCCGTGCCTTTGGCGACGTGATGGCCGAACAGGGCAGCGGCTCGATCGTCAACATCGGCTCCACGAAAGGAATGATTGGTCCGGACCCGACCATCTACCGGGGTACCGACATGACCGGCTGGCATCCCGATTATTTCTTTCACAAGGGCGGCATGATCAATTTCACGCGTTTCATCGCGAGTTACTACGGCGGGCGCAACGTGCGCTGCAATTGCCTCTCGCCGGGGGGATTCCAGGAAGAGAGCCATCCCGAGGCCTTCGTGCGGCAGTACAACGATCGCACCTGTCTGGGGCGCATGGCCAACAGCACGGACCTCATGGGCACGGTCGTGTTTCTGGCCAGCGATGCGTCCGCATACCTTACTGGCGCGAATATTCCGGTTGACGGCGGGTATACAGTCAAATAGGTAGAGGAGATCGACATGCATTTCTTTCGTGTGACGCGCTTCGTCGCGCTACTGCTTGGCTGTGTGGCCGTTGGTTATGCGCAGCCGCAAGAACAGGACCTCTTTTATCAAGACATGAACGGCGTGCCGGTGTATCGCATCCCAGCCTTGGCTGTGACAAACAACGGGGTCGTCGTGGCCATCTGCGATGCGCGCGCCGATACCGGGCAAGACCTGCCCAACGACATCGATATCGTCATGCGGCGCAGCACGGATTCCGGGGAAACCTGGAGCGAACCGCGGGTGATTTCGGATTTCGGCAAGGAGGGCGGAGGCGATGCGGCTTTGCTGGTGGATCGCGCGACGGGACGGCTTTGGTGTTTCTTCACGTATGCGCCGGACGGCGTCGGTGTAAGGACCAGCAAGCCGGGCGTCGCGGGCGACACGTTTCAACTGCACCTCATGCATAGCGACGACGACGGCGAAACCTGGAGCGAGCCGCGCAACATCAACGCGGAGGTGAAGAAACCGGAATGGGAGGCGGTCTGGTCTTCGCCGGGACGCGGGTATCAAGACGACACGGGGCGCTTATATTTCCCGCTGAGCCGTAAATCGGGTGACGACGTTTTCAGCCACTTTATCTACAGCGACGATCATGGCGACACCTGGCACATGGGCGGTCCTGCGGGGGAAGGCACGAACGAGTGGATGCTGGTGGAGTTGCCTAACGGCGATCTACTCGCCAACATGCGCAGCGGCGACGGCGAGCACCGGCGCAAGGTGGCGACGTCGTCCGATCGCGGGACGACGTGGGAGGGATTTGGCAAACATCCCGAACTCGTGGAACCCGAGTGCCAGGCCTGCCTCATGTGGGCCGACCCGGAAGCGAAGGACGTGCTGCTGTTCTCCAATCCTGCGGATACCGAACGCCGCCACCTGACCGTGAAGGCCAGCCGCGATGGCGGGGAGACGTGGCCGGTTGCGAAGGTGATCTACGAAGGGCCAGCCGCGTACTCGTGCATGGCCGTCCTCCCCGACGGCCAGATCGGTATCCTCTACGAAGGCGGCGCCGATACGCCGTACCGGAACATCATCTTCGCGAAGTTCTCGTTGGAGTGGTTGGTGGAGTGAAGGGAACCGAGGGAAAGCGTGAGTCAACTGCAGTTTGAATGGGATGAGTTCAAAGCTCGGCGAAACTTCGCGAAGCACGGGGTCGCTTTCGAAGAGGCCAGAACCGTGTTTAATGACCCATTTTCATTGACTGTTGCCGATCACGAGCATTCGAGCGGCGAGGATCGCTGGATTGACATTGGTGTTTCTATCCGGGGCAGACTTCTCGTCGTATGGTATACTGAGCACGGCAGCAGTATTCGAATCATTGGGTGCCGCAAGGCAACCGGTACAGAACGAGCGAGTTACGAACATGGGTGAACCTGACGACAACGAAATGAAGGCAGAGTACGACTTCTCCAAGGGCGTCAGAGGAAAGCACTACCGTGCTTACCGCAGCGGACACACGGTTCGCATTGCCAAGGCGGATGGTTCGATCGAAGAACATCACTTTACCTTGGAAGACGGGGCAGTCATGTTGGACCCGGACCTGCGGGAGCAGTTTCCCGACTCCGATGCCGTAAACAAAGCGCTCCGTTCGCTCGTCTCACATGATTGAGCGAATGGGAATTTGTACCAACACCGACTCCGATGAAGAAGGTACAGATCACGCTTGATGAGGAGTTGATCGACGCTGTCGATCAGTTTTCGAGACAGCTTGGGACCACACGTTCTGATTTCGTGCGGCAAGCCCTGCGTGATGCCGTGGAACGCCATCGTGTGGCGCTGTTCGAGGAAAAGCATCGTCGCGGGTACGAGCGGCACCCGGTATTACCTGGTGAATTTCCACCTCCAGGACCAGGACCTGTCTGGTTAAACGTGTAGCACAAATTGGACTTGAGATCTCCAACCTCCCGTCCCCCGTCATGAACCATCCCCGCCTGATATGCTATAGTCTCGTTTTCTCTGTCTGATGCCTGAATTTTCGCCTTTATTTCCGGGAGGTTTGGAATCCATGTCGAGCGGGATGTACGACCATAACGCCATCGAATCGAAGTGGCGCGCGTACTGGTTGGAGAACAAAACATTCAGGAGCGAGGTCGATGCCGCCAAGCCCAAGTACTACATCCTCGACATGTTTCCCTATCCCAGCGGCGACGGGTTGCACGTGGGGCATCCGCTCGGGTATGTGGCCACGGATATCATCGCGCGGGTGAAGCGCATGCAAGGGTTTAACGTGCTGCATCCGATGGGGTGGGACGCGTTCGGGCTACCGGCGGAACGGCACGCGATGCGTACCGGTGAACATCCCGCCATCATCACGAAACGGAACTGCGATAATTTCCGTCGGCAACTGCAATTGCTCGGGCTTTCCTACGACTGGGATCGCGAGATCGACACCACCGATCCCGGGTACTACAAATGGACGCAGTGGATCTTCCAGGTGCTCTTCGAGCGCGGGCTTGCGTATCAGATCGAAGCTCCCGTGAACTGGTGTCCCGCCATCGGCACCGTGTTGGCCAATGAGGAAGTGAAAGACGGCAAGTACGTGGAGACCGGCGATCCGGTCGAGAAGCGGATGATGCGGCAGTGGATGCTGAAAATCACCGCGTATGCGGAACGCTTGCTTGCGGACCTCGACACGCTGGAATGGCCGGAGAGCGTGAAGTCCATGCAGCGCGAATGGATCGGCAAGAGCGAAGGCGCGGACGCGGTGTTTAAGGTCGCAGGAACAGATTTGACGTTCACGATCTTTACGACGCGCCCGGACACCTTGTTTGGCGCGACGTATTGCGTACTCGCGCCGGAACATCCCCTGACCGCGCAGGTCACAACGGACGCACAGCGCGCCGAGGTGGACGCCTACGTGCAGGCCGCGTCGAAGCGCAGCGCCCAGGACCGCATGCAGGCGGAGCGCGAGAAGACAGGCGTGTTCACCGGCGCCTATGCGGTTAATCCCGTCAATGGCAAAGAGATTCCGATTTGGACGGCGGACTACGTGCTGGCCGAATACGGGTACGGCGCGATTATGGCCGTGCCCGCGCACGACACGCGCGACTATGAGTTCGCCACGAAATTTGGATTGCCGATTGTCGAAGTGGTGAGCGGGGGAGACATCAGCAAGGAAGCGTACACGGGCGACGGCGTGCTCGTGAATTCCGAGATCATCAACGGGCTGAGTGTGCCCGATGCGAAGAAGAAGATTTGCGCGTGGCTTGAAGAACGTGGTCTCGGCAAAGGCACCGTGAACTACCGTCTGCGCGACTGGCTATTTTCGCGGCAGCGGTACTGGGGTGAACCGATCCCGCTGGTCACGCTGGAAGACGGAACGGTCCGCGCGGTCCCCATGGAAGATTTGCCGGTCATGCTTCCCGAGCTGGACGAGTATAAGCCGACCGAAGACGGCCAGCCGCCGCTCGCGCGGGCGACGGATTGGGTGCATGCCACCGATCCCGGGACTGGCAAACCGGCCTTGCGCGAGACGAACACCATGCCGCAATGGGCGGGGTCATGCTGGTACTACCTGCGCTTCGTCGACGCGCGCAACGAACAGGCCGCGTGGTCGAAGGAGGCGGAGCAGTATTGGATGCCGGTCGACCTGTACGTGGGCGGCACGGAACATGCCGTGTTGCACCTGCTCTACGCGCGGTTCTGGCACAAGGTGCTCTACGACGCGGGCTATGTGTCGACCATTGAACCGTTCTCGCGCTTGTTCAATCCGGGCAAGATCCAGGCGCACTCGTATCGCGACGCCAACGGTAAGTACTACTTCCCGGAGCAGGTCGAGAGGCGCGGCGAGGATTGGTACGTGAAGGGAACCGATACGATCCTCGAAACGCAGGTCGAGAAGATGAGCAAGTCGCGCTACAACGTAGTGAATCCCGACCGCGTCGTCGAGGAACTCGGCGCGGATTCCATGCGGCTGTACCAGATGTTCATGGGGCCGCTCGACCGCGATAAGCCGTGGACCGAGGAAGGGCTGCACGGGATTCATCGCTTCCTGCGTCGCGTGTGGTCGCTGGTGGTCGCCGAAGACGGCAGCCTCAATGCGAAGGTGGTTGCGAGCGGAGGCGACGAGTCGATGTTGAAGACGCTGCATCAGACGATCAAGTCCGTGACAGAGGATGTACAGAACCTCCAGTTCAACACGGCGATTTCGCGCATGATGGAGTATCTGAACGCGGCCGTGAAGGCAAAGACGATCAACAAGGCGGAGGTTGAACAGTACATTCTCCTGTTGTCGCCCTTTGCGCCGCACATGTGTGAAGAGTTGTGGGAGCGGCTCGGCCACAGCGGGACCATTGCGTACGAGGCGTGGCCGTCCTACGACGCGAGTCTGCTCGTCGAAGATACGATCGAGATCCCGATCCAAGTCAACGGAAAGTTGCGCGGCGTTGTCGCCGTTGCCGCCGATGCGGATAAGGACACCGTCCTCGCTGCGGCGAAGGCCGAGCCGAAGGTCCAGAGCCACATCGACGGGAAGAACCTGGTCAAAGAGATCTACGTGCCCGGCAAGATGGTGAATCTGATCGCGAAGTAGATGGATGGTCTGCCGGTAGCGCAGGCGTTCTCGACTGCATATCTTCGGGTTTCGTTCGAGACGCGATGAATCGTTTTCACCCTTGAAGATGGACCCCCGCGTTCGCGAGGGTGACTTGGATTTTGGTTGCGAACCTGATCCCGATCCCGATCCCGATCCCGATCCCGATCCCGATAGCGATCCCGAGGTGCTCCCGGCTCGTGGGTGATGGTATCTACGGATTGTTCGCAATTCTCTACTTTGCTTGAGCGGAATTCTACGCGTCCGGTGGCCGTTTCTGATCTATAATGGACGGTGGAGCCGCACCCAATCAGGAGGTCCTGCTATGAGTACCTCACCTTCTCTTGTAAACTCCCGTTTGTTGCTTCTGGTTCTTGCCGGTGCATTGACCATCCTCTTGAAAAGTTCCTGCGACCGCACCAGTGTGGCCGAGGAATCGGCCGCTCTTCCCGGCGACGAAGCCACGATTTCGCTCAAGGTAACGAGCCCCGCGTTTCTTGAAGGCGAACAAATCCCCAAGAAGTACACGGGTGAGGGTCTCGACGTGTCGCCGCCGCTTGAGTGGGTCGAGGCACCACCGAACACAGCCTCTTTTGCACTCACTTGCGATGATCCCGACGCGCCTATGGGCACGTGGGACCATTGGGTCATCTACAACATTCCGGCAAATGCGTCAAAGCTCCCCGAGGCCGTGCCCACTCAGGAACTGTTGCCCGATGGCAGCCGCCAGGGCCTGAACGATTTCGGGGAGATTGGTTATCGCGGTCCCATGCCGCCACCCGGCAAACCGCATCGGTACTATTTCACGCTTTACGCGTTGGACACGGTCCTCGATCTGCCCAAACCGGTTGGGCGGGAAGAGCTGGAGAAGGCCCTTGAAGGCCATGTCATCGAAGAGTCCCGCCTGATGGGGACCTACCAGAGGCAGTAGCACCATGCGCGCAATGCAGTTGAACGCGATTGCGAAAATGGAATCGTCGCCGTTGCAACTGGTCGAGCGTGACCTGCCCACCCCGGGCGTCGGCGAAATGCGCGTGAGAGTCCATTGCTGCGGAATCTGCCGGACCGATCTCCACGTCATCGAGGGCGAACTGCCGCAACAGACCCTGCCGATCATACCCGGGCATCAGGTTGTCGGGACCGTCGACGACATGGGGGAGGGGTGTGGCCGCTTCAAGCGCGGCGACCGCGTCGGCGTGGCGTGGCTTCGGCATACCTGCGGCGAATGCGCGTTCTGTACGCGCGGCCAGGAGAATCTGTGCGAATCATCGCGCTTCACCGGGTACCACGCCGACGGCGGCTTCGCGGAGTACTGTCTGGTGCCCGAGGATTTCGCGTACGCCATCCCCGACGGGTTTCGCGACGAGGACGCCGCGCCGTTGCTGTGTGCAGGGATCATCGGTTACCACGCGCTGCGGCGCTGCAACCTTCCCGATAAAGGCAAGCTCGCGTTGTACGGCTTCGGCTCGTCGGCGCATATCGTATTTCAGATCGCGAAGCATCGCGGCGCGACGATCTTCGTGGTCACTCGGGGCGAAGAACACGTGCAGCTCGCGCGCGGCATGGGCGCGGCCTGGGCTGGTACGACAACCGACGGCATGCCGGAGAAGGCCGATAGCGCGATCATCTTCGCGCCCGCGGGCGAGTTGGTCCCGTCCGCGCTGGAATCGCTGGAAAAAGGCGGCACACTGGCCCTCGCCGGGATCTACATGTCCGACATTCCACGCATGAACTACGAGCGCCACATCTTCTACGAACGCGACATCCACTCCGTAACCGCCAACACCCGCGACGATGGAAAAGGATTGATGGAGGAAGCCGCCCATTGTCACATTCGGCCGCATGTCTCCATCTATTCATTGGAAGAAGCCAATCGCGCATTGCAGGACTTAAAGGCAGATCGTATCAGCGGGTCCGGCGTGCTCCGGATCGGCTCGCGGGAATCCTGAATCTGTCCGTGTTCGTCTGTGTGGGTCTGTGACTGTCGGTGAATCGCATAAGCACATCCGCTGCAATGAATTATTCCCCCGTCGCCACCCTCCGGACATAAAGTTCTTGACAGATGACTACGCGTGTAGTAAATTTATGACGACAGGTGTAGTCAGAACAAACAGCCAAACAACGAGAGGTGACCCGTACTCATGGCGCCACGACGAAAAGACCTGGGGGAATTGGAACTGGCGGTATTGAATGCCGTGTGGGAACGGCCAGGGAGCACGGTGCGCGAGATTGCGGAAGTGATGGCCGGGCGCCGGTCCATCGCGCGTACGACCGTGCTGACCGTGATGCAGCGGCTTCACGCGAAGAAGTTCCTGAAGCGCACGAAAGTACGCGGTGTCTTTCGCTATTCCGCGACGGGTGAACAAACCAAAGTGGTGTCCGATCTCATCGGACACTTCGTGCAAAAGGTTCTGGGAGGATCCCCCGCGCCGTTTCTCGCGTACCTTGCGGACGCCAAGAACCTGACCGAGGATCAAATCGACCAACTTCGGAACATTGTCGAGGAACTGGAACGCGACGAGGAGGGCACGTGAGATGCCGGAACTCATCGAAGTGACCAACGAATTCGCGCCGCACTGGGCAGGTGTTATGTGGGCTGCCGTTTGGCAAAGCAGCATTCTTGCAGCAGCAGTTCTTGGAATTACTCTTCTGCTCAGAAGGTTCTCGCCATCGCTTCGGTACTGGCTGTGGATGCTCGTCGTGTTGCGCTTGCTGGTTGTTCCGCTGGGGACCGTTAGCTTGCCCATCCTCCCGGCGCTTAACGAGTCCGTCCACGTTGACGGACCCGCGATCGCGGAGGAGTTGCTTACAGAAATTACCGCCACCCCTGGCGCGGGTGGTTTTGGTGCGGGTTCCGGGGTCCCCGGCTTATCCGCGGTTGAGTTGCCGCCTGCCCCGTCGTCCCCGCAACAAGCGGAACCTGCGCGGACTCTGCCGAAACCATCACTACCCACGATAGTGTTCGCGGTATGGGTTCTTGGAATTCTCGCTGCGGCAGGACGGCTTGCGTGGACGTGGTCACAAACGCGTCGAATCGTCCATCACGCGACTGCTCCATCGTGCGATACGCGATTGTCTACCTTGGCGAGTCGAATTGCGTATGCCATGGGATTGCGCCGCGCCCCACGAATCGGCATTACCGGATGCAGCGTGTCGCCCTTCGTGTTTGGCGTAATCAAACCCGTGGTGATACTGCCTCGGCAACTCGTGGAGCGCGCGGACGACGGACAACTCGCAGCCGTCCTGGCGCATGAGTTCGCTCATCTGCGCCGGTTCGATCCGCTGTTCGGGTGGCTGTTTTCGCTATGCCACGCCGCATACTTTTTCCACCCCGCCCTGATTCTGGTGAAACGTCAACTTCTCATCGAGCGGGAGCGAGCCTGCGACGACTACGCCCTGGCAATCAGCAAGGCGCGCCCCAGCGAGTATGCACGCGCCCTCGTCTCGGTCGCCGAGTTGTGCAGCGCGCCGGCCACCGCGGTGGGTCCTCTGTTGGTAGTGGCAGAGTCGTTCGCAGATCTCAAGACCCGGCTCGTCGCACTGCAGCGGCAGACCCGGCCTCAAGCGCGCCTGTCAATCGGCGCACTGGCCGTACTCATCGCTTTGGCGACGGTTACGGTGCCAGGAATTGCCTTGACGAACCGGGCGCCTGAATTGGCGACGGCGGTCGTGCACGATATGGATGAAAATTTCCAGGTGGCGCAGGCGCCGGTCGCGCGCGTCGAGCCTACACGCAATGCCCGGGTATTCGCGCCACCGCAGCACATTCCTGTGGATGGTCGCGTGCTCCACTTTCCTTCGGATCGAACCCTGGGCACGATTCGAATCATGGATTCCGATTTTGAACGTACGCTCGACACCTTCTATCACTGGCTTGACGACTCGGAGTGGGTCGATTGGAGCACCGCACGAGGCGACGTAGTCATTCCCGAAGGCAAGCACGTGTGGCTCGTTCTCAATCCGCGCGCGTGCAGCGATCTCTCCGGGTTGCAGCAATTGCAGCCGAACGATATTTTCAAGTTGTCCGTGGACTACACGGAACGCGGCGGGCCCAGTCTCGACGATACCGGCATGGCGCACATCGCGCATCTCACGGGGATTCGGTATCTCCATCTCCGGTGGTCCAACGTGACAGACGCGGGCCTCGTATTCCTACCGGAGCTTTACCGCTTGGAGCGCCTGCAGGTGCCGCGATATATGACGGACGCGGGCATGGCGCAAATCGCGCGCGCCCCCTGGTTGAAGGCGCTTTACCTGAGCGAGACCCCCGTGACCGACGCAGGAATGGCCTATCTGGAGAAACTCTCGGGGCTGCGTGAGTTGTCCATCGACGCCACTAATGTGGGCGATGCGGGTCTCGCCTATCTGACCTATTTGGCCCAACTCGATTATCTCATGCTGGGCGGGGCCTATTTCACGGACTACGGCATGGAACAACTGAAGGCCGCGCCGTCCATTCGGATACTGAACGTCAGCCGTCTCGGGATCTCCGATCGCGGTGTGCAACACCTCGCGGCCTTGCCAAACCTCGAAGTGCTCTCGCTGTATGGCATTCCCGCATTGACCAATGAATCGCTCGCCCATCTCGGGCAGTCGCAGACCCTCCGTAAACTCGATCTCAGCGTGCCCGCGGGGGACACCTCGCGAATCCACGACGAAGGGTTTGCTGCGCTTGCAACCTGTCCAAACCTGGAGCATCTATGTCTGCCCCCCACGTTCAGCGACCGCGGTCTGGCCAGCGTGGCGAAGTTGAAAGGCCTGAAGTACCTCCATGCTACCAATTCTTCACGCGGCGCACTGAGCGACGCAGGCCTTCGCTCGATCGCCGAACTGCCGGTTCTCGAGGAACTTCACGTCACCGGTGGCGACGGAATCACCGATGCCGGGATCGCTCGTATCGGCGGTATGCAATCCCTCAGAACGCTTATGCTCATGAGCGACTCGCGTAACTTTACTGACGCGGGCGTCGCAGAACTGGCCAGGCTAACTAACTTGACCAGTCTCGAACTCTTCATGACGCCCAAATACTGCCCGGTGACAAAGTCCGGGCTGAATCATCTCAATCGTCTCACGAATCTCAGGTTCTTGAGCGTTCTTGGCGGCCGCCCGGATGACTCCGTGCTGGACCTGTCCGCGCTGTACGAAATGGAGAACCTCACAATCGGCATTCCGGAATTGCGCGACGAGGACGTGGCCTTCGTAGCCAAGCTCCCCAATCTCAAGTGGCTCCAAGGAATCCGCGGCATCAGCGACGAAGGCATGGCCTTCGTTGCCGGACTGACACGTCTCGAACGGCTCAATATCGGCGGTCCCACGGTTACCGATGACGGGTTGCGGCATCTGCGCGGGCTGAAAGTGCTGAACCATCTATCCGTGGAAGGGAACTTCACGGACGCCGGTTTGCGCCAGCTCGAAGCGAACCCATTGCTTCGCATGGTCAGTTTCGAGGGCGGGAAGGCGTTCACGCAGGAAGGGTTGGAACGTTTCGTCATGGTCTTGCCTCATCTTGCCACGATCAACCAGCAACCCGTCCATCCAGTGAATTGAGACTCGCGGCAATGGGCTCTCAATCGAGCATCGGCGGCGGGTTTTCGTGTCGCGATAGCGTCGACAGAATACTTGTCACCATAACCGCATCTAAAACGTCTACAGATTAAGACACAGCGCATAGGCTAGCAAGGCTCAATTTCGCGACTGAGGCGAGTACCGTCGCTTGCGACTCACGAGTTCCTTCGGGTTCCGCTCAATTCTGGCTGTGAATGCAATCTGGGAGGGTCAATATGTCGACGCGTTTGCGCAATGCATTTACGATGCTGCGAAGAACGGTGCCAGTAATCAGGGACGGTGCGCGCGGCGCGGCAGTCATCGTTCTGTTGGCCGGTTGGTACGCCCTTCTTGCGCTAGAAGAAGATGGGAAGTCCGCCGACGATCTTTTCGAACGGACTGGCAGCGGAACCATGGGAGAAGTATCGCGGGATTCCCCTGCATTCGCGCTCGCATCCGAGCTTGAGGACGCGCTTTGGGAACTCGAACAGTGCCCGGCAGAACCGGATATGGACGTTGCCGGGAGGCCGGGATACTCCGTCGTTCTGGGGTATGAGTGGTGGGATACGGATCCTGAAGGCTCCGGGCGAAAACGAGGGTTGCAGCAGACCTTCGCTCAGTTGTGCCTGGTGGCGGAAGAACAGTTCGCTTCCGTTCCATCGGCGGACGACGTACCCTGGAGTGAGCTACCCGAAGCGGCTCCCGAGTGGATGAGCTTGGACGGACCAACGGAGAACGTGTACCTGGGGACGGCAGGGGGATTTCACGTGTTCGGTCACATGACCGTCCCGATGCAGGAGGAGATTCGCTCTCGCATTGGCACATCGGGAGGAGACGACCGCGTGAATCTCCTCGAGCGGCAATTGAAACGATGCAGGTCCGATCTCGCGTATCAGAAGATGATACGCATGCTCGCTCACCACGGCGAAGCCGCGCTTCCCATTTTGCGGCGCGAGATCGAACGGTTGCCAGTGCCTCAGCGGCGCTCCGCGATCTATTCGTTGATGCAGATTCCAGGTCCGGAGAGCGCCGGCATACTCCGCGATCTCTACTTCCAAGACGAGATGCATGAAGAGATGGCATACCTCATGCGAATCGGTCCGTACCGACCCGACCTCGAAGATATTCATGCGGAGATCCGCGCCGACGCCATGAACTGACGTGGCTACAAGTGCACCGCGTTTCCGCTCCTGACTCACGGTCAGCGGGTACCAAGCCTCCCACGGTGACCAGACCTGACGAGATGCCGCGGCGATCACGACGTTGAAACCGACCCCACCTCTTTGCTAAAGTACGCCCTCGCCAACGACTACACATTTTTCGTGGGGCTGTAGCTCAGCTGGGAGAGCGCTGCGTTCGCAATGCAGAGGTCGTCGGTTCGATCCCGATCAGCTCCACCATTCAGATTAAAGGGCTTGCAGGTTTTGTGCCTGCAAGCCCTTTCTCTGTTGTGAGCACACTGTCGTGCGGATCGTTATCTTCGGCTACCGTCTTGTGCTTAGTAGAAGCCGAACTCGAAGGCGGCGTCGTAGAGGGCCACGATATTTTCGGGTGGGACGCCGGCCTGGATGTTGTGGCAATTGTTGAACACGTAACCGCCTCCGGGTTTGAAGGTCTCCAGGTTTCGCTTGACGTGTTCGCGCACTTCGTTGGGCGTCGCGACAGGCAGCACGTGCTGGGCGTCGATTCCACCGCCCCAGAAGGTGAGGTCGCGCCCGTACTGGCGCTTCAGCAGGCTTGGGTCCATGCCGTTCGCGCTGATTTGGACCGGGTTGAGGATGTGTATGCCGTTGTCGATCAAGTCTGGAATGAGCGCCACGCAGGAGCCGCAGGTGTGGTACCAGATGTACGCGTCCGTCAGCGAGCGGATATGCTGCACGAGCCGTTTCTGGCGCGGTTTGACGACGGCACGGTAGAAGTCGGGCGCGAACAGCGGTCCGGCCTGGCCGGCGAGGTCATCGCCGATCATGACGACATCCACAAGATCGCCAACTTCGCCCATGAACCCCTCGTAGTAGTCCATCCAGAACCGGAGCATGCGATCCAACAGGGCCTCGCAAAATGCCGGGTTCTCCAGCATGTCGATGAGCCAGCGCTCGAGCCCGCGCAGGTACCAGCAATACTCGTAGACCACGCCGCCGATGCCGGTGCAGGTCGCGTAGGGCGTTTCCTTCCGCATCGCGTCGGCCTTGCTGCGCAGACCCTGGAAGCGGGTGGGATCGTTGCCGCGGGGGAAGGGGTAGTCGTCGAGGTCGCGAATCGTGGCCTGCGCGAGCGGGTGATGGCTGATATCCATGAAGAAGGGTTGGTCGTCCGGCATGGACCACACGACGCCGAACTCGTCGCGCAAATCGTGCCAGAGCCGGCCGTCACGGGTATGCCGCTCGATGCCGCTCTCGAACCCCTCCGGCGCTCCAGCGACGAGGTAGCGCGTGTCCACATGAAACCGCTCCAGAACGGCTTCGCAGGGCCGGGCCAACTGCTGGACGGGGTCCAATATTTGTACCTCATCCGCGATGCCGAGATGCTCGATTAATCGCTGATACGGAATCCGGTGAATGCCCGTCTGAAACCCGCCGAGGTCGATCGGCACGCGATCCGGAACTTCGTGCCGCAAGGCCGTGAGCAACCGTTCACGCGACGTCATGGTCTCTTTCATCTAAGTACTCCCCCTAACTTCAGCCCCCGAACCGGAGATACGGCCCTGGCCGGATCAGTTCGGCCTACCCCCGTTTTATATGGCCGGATTCCCTTGTACTCCCTTCGCCGTTGCGCGATCAATCGCCTCCCTGAATTCTCGCTTCATTCAGCCTTCGATACATCGGGGCTGCTCAATCCGAATAGCGGTTCGTTCGGCATGGAGCCGACTACTGGAGCCACAGTAGGTGCGCCTTCGTAAGCGGGATCGACCAGGAGGGCCGTTGCGCCTTTCCGGAGTTCCAGCGCGTAGCGGTTATTATCCAAAGCCGTGAGGGACACGTCGCTGGAGGCGACAAGTTTGGGCGTCCCCTCGAATGCTGCCCGCACCCGGCACGGCTCTCCGGCCAGGCTTTCAACCCGAACCCACGCCGTCTTGCCGTCCACGCGGGCCGCACTTACGAGGAATCCGCCTTCCGCGCGCCAGTGGTGAAATACGACGTCGCTCCACGCATCCGGTGCGGCGGGGAAAATGCGAATCAAGGGTCCGTCGGCGGCGTCCCAGCTTTGGATGAGCATGTCGTGGATCGATTGGGCGGCGGAAAGGGGCGTTTCGATAACGGGCCCGGCTTCGCGGTACATGGTGTTGGGTTCAATAAAAGGTTTGAGTGCGTTGAGATAGTTCAACGCGCGTTCCGAATCGCCTATCGCGGCGGAGATGGACGCGCCGCCTGTGAAGGAGTAGCCCATCAGGGCTTCCGGGAAGCTATGCCAATGGTACAGTGATCGGCGGATGCGCGTTTCGCCATCGGGCTGCTCCACGGTCACTTCGTACAAGGGGTAAATCATCAGCAAATGCGAGTAATGGCGGTGGCTCGAATCCAGGGGGACATCGCGGGCGATCAGGAAACCGTTTTCGCCTTCTGGATACTCGGCTAATTGATCCACGATGCGCCGCCATTCCGGGGCTTTCGGATCTTCAATGTCCAAACGTTGCGAGATGTGCAGAAGCGTTCGCGCGCCCCAACGCAGCAGCGCGAGATCATAGTTGCAGTCCGGGCCGGTCTTGTATTCGGGTGAATACGTCGGCGGCAGATGCAGCCGGCCGTCGTCGCCCGCTTCGAGGAAATGCAGGTAATAATTCACCGCGCGGCACAGCACCGGATACAGCGTGTCGCGAAGCAACTGCTGGTCCATGGTCATGCGGTATTGCAACCAGACGTTGTGACAGGCCCACAGGAGGTCGCCGACCTCGGGACGTTCCTCTTGTCCCGGAACTCCGGCCAGGCTCGGATAGAAAACACCCCCCACGAGGCGCGCCGTTGACGACCGGTACACGGCGGCGGAGTCATGGCGGTAATCCTCGGGCACGTTGGCAATGAGGTTCGGCAGATACTCGCGGAGCGCGTTGGGCAAGGGTTGGGCGAGGTCGAGGTGATTGGAGGTGTACATGGGCCAGTAGGTCAGTTGGACGTTCAGGTTCCACCAGATGCCGGGCCACGGCGTGGGCTGATCCCAAGGGCCTTGAATCCCGAGGACGACCCCGTCCGGTCGCGTCGCGGCGCGCAACTTGTAGATTTGGTTCCAGTAGAAGCTTTGCCAGTAGGGGTCGGATACGGAAAAGAAGCTCTTCTGGTAATGGTCGCGCCAGGCGGCCCGGTGGGTTTCGATGAAGGTTTCCAAGGGGACGTCGGACGCGGCATCGACAGTCTGTGCGGCGTGCTGCGCCACAGACGACGGTTCGCCCGGCCACGCGTATTGCGTGGTGATATAGAGCGCGTGCCAATCGTCTTGCTTCCTCTCGCGCCATGCCGTAGCGTAGGCGCCGTCGCTCAGGGGTTGCACCCATGCGGCGATGCCGTCGATCTCGGTTGGATAACCGTCCGGGTTCGGCGACCACGTCTTCACGCGTTCGGGATCCGGCTTCACCGCAAGCCGGGAGTGGAGGGCCTCCTTCGGCGACCACGTGAAGCCGCTGCCTTCTTCGCCGTCTTCTCCTTTCCAGAGAATCAATATGGCCATGTCGTCGGCATGCACCAAGGTGCGAAACGCAATCGCGCCTGCGGATGTGTGAATGGTTCCGGATGCCTCCGCATTCAGAAGATCGAGGCGAATGTCGCACCCGGTGAGGTCGCCGTTGGTGCGCAGCAAGAAACTTCCGATGGGCAGACGGCCCATGCCGTAGTTGATGGAACGGTGGTCTTCGACATCGCTGCGGCCCACCTGCCATTCCACGGTCCGGTCATCCACTTTGCGGACGAGCGTGCCCATCATCCCGTTGCCGAGGTACGGCGCTTCCCACCAGTTCTCGGGCAGGCGTTCCCATACCGGGTCGGCTGAGGACAGCAACGATCCCCAATCAATCTTGTCGATCACTTCCGGCTTCTGCGAATCCGCGGAGGCGCCAAGAAAACTGCAAAGGAAAGTGGCCACAAGACTGATGCAACTCGCAAGCGAGAACAATCGACCCGTTGTGTACGCCGGCCGCTGTTCCCCCAATAACCGACCTTGATTCACTTCTACTGCCTTTCCTTGGTCGTAAGTGCGGACGTTAAAACCCCCAGCCCTTCCTGTACGGGATACGAAGCAGACCGTTGGCCGCGGCATCATTCGTGATGCGGCAGGCCACGGCGTCCCATTCGATTCGGCCGCCAGCGCGGATGGCGACGTTGCCGAGTTGGACGGTTTCAGTCAGTGTACCGGCGTAGTCAAAATTTGACACGGCGGGTTTGCCACCTTTGCAGGCTTGGACCCAGTTTGCCCGGTGGGCTTCGTCGTATCGGCCGCCTTCCCAGGGCAGACGTTCGAGGATTGGGTCAGGCATCGCATACTCCGCCATGAGGCTGTCCGGACGCAGGCGCGGCGAGTTTCCGTGGGAGTCACAAGTGAGGACGCCCTTGTCGCCGACGAAGATGGTCCCTTCGCCGCCAACGGGGGTGGGGTCGTCTTCGGGGAGCATGGGGGGCTTGGGCGGACGGATCTTGCCGTCATACCAGGTGAGCTTCACAGAGGGCAGCGTCTGGCCATCGACCACGCGCTCTGGGAACTCGTATTCGACGATCGATTTCCTGGGTCCGCTCTCGACCGTGTTGCCCTCCTCGTGCACGCAGGTGACGGACGTTGGCGCGCCGAGGTGGAGGGCCCAGTTCGGCGGGTCCAGGATGTGGCAACCCATGTCGCCGAGGGCGCCGCTGCCGAAGGCCCACCAACCGCGCCAGACATCGGGCATGTAGCCGGGAGTTGAACCGTCGCGGTTGTACTGGTCCGAGTAGCCGCCGAAGGGCCGCGTGGGGGCCGGACCCAGCCAGAGGTCCCAGTCGACGCCTTGGGGGATGGGCTTCTCCGGTAGTGGTGCGGCAAAACCGACCGGCCAAAGGGGACGGTCCGACCAGCAGTGGACCTCGCGCACAGGTCCAATTGCGCCGCTCCAGATCATCTCGCAGGTCTGGCGGACGCCGTCGCTGGAGTGTCCCTGGTTGCCCATCTGCGTGGCGACCTTGTAGCGGCGCGCGGCCTCTGTCATGCGGCGCACTTCCTCAACCGTGTGGCCCATGGGTTTCTCGACGTATACGTGCTTGCCGAGTTCCATGGCGGCCATGGCGAGGATCGCGTGCGTGTGGTCGGGCGTGGTGATGACGACCGCGTCGATGTTCTTCTGTTTCTCCAGCATGACCCGCCAATCGCGGTATTTGGGGACGTTCGGACACCAGCCGTAGGCCTCGGCGGAGGCCATGTCGTCCACGTCGCAGAGGGCGACCACGTTCTCGTAGTTCAGGCAGAATTGGAGGTGGCCACGGCCTTTGCCGCCCACGCCGATATGTGCCGTATTGAGTTTTTCACTCGCCGACACCTTTCGCGGTACGGTACGGCAGGCGCCGAGCGTTGCGGCCGCCAGCGCGCCTCCAAAAATGAAGGTCCGACGAGACAGGTGCTTTGATGCCATCTGCTGATTCCCCACGCGACAGGTTTCCACGTCGACGCCCAATCAAGGGCCCGTGCCGCGAGGATACCAGAGTTTTGGGCTCATGCTGAACTCCATCTTGATACGATGCACAGATGCACGAGAGAATGCCGGGAGGCGTTCATGCTGACTTCGTGCCAAGTTGGAGTGCTGGGGAGTGGTTCCGGATGGCGCAAAAAGCGAATCGTCGAGAGGAAAGAACGAAGAACATCCCCCTTGCCCCCTTCAAAGGGGGAAACCGCACAACGCTTCGCGTTGTGTTCAGTAACGGGCGTGGCTGGGCTTCGGAGGAGGTGATGCTGCATATGTCCGCAACAATAGGGACGTGCAATTCCCCCTTTGAAGGGGGATCAAGGGGGATGTTCTTCTTCCGTTCTCGAAGTTTTTCTGCAGGCCTTGCTCAAGCCATCAGTGTTTCGAATAGTTACTGACTCACGCGAGCCGGAGAAACGCGCAGATGAAGAAGATAACAATTGTAGCCATCATCACGTTGGTTTGCGCGTTGGCCGGCTGGGCGCAAGATGCCGTCGAGTCCATCCAGTTCAATGCGAAGCGCTTGGACTTTCCCGTCGGCGAAGGCCGGGGATTCGTCATTCTACCAACGCAACCTGCGGCGGATGGGTCGCATCCGTGGGTGTGGTACGCGCCGACGTTCATCGGACATCACCCGGATGATTCGCATACATGGATGGCGAAGCAACTGCTCGAAGCCGGGTTCGCCATATGCGGGATCGACGTGGGCGAATCGTACGGCAGCCCGGCGGGGACTGCGCTGTACAACGCCCTCTACGGCCATGTGCGGGAAGCTTACGGACTTGATGACAAGCCCTGCCTGCTCCCACAGAGCCGGGGCGGGCTGATGTTACTCAACTGGGCCGTCGAGAACCCGGAGAAGGTCCAATGCATCGCGGGCATTTATACGGTCTGCAACATCGAAAGCTATCCCGGAGTGGAAAAAGCCTGCGGCGCCTATGGCATGTCCGCGGATGATTTGACCGCGCAACTCGACCGGTACAACCCGGTGCGACGGGTGAAGGTCCTCGCTGATGCGCGGATACCACTTCTCTTCATTCACGGCGATTCGGATACCGTCGTCCCCATTGAAGCAAATGCCGGGAAGCTGGTGGAAGAGTGCCGAAGTCTCGGAGGCGACGCGCATCTCATCGTCGTCCCCGGCAAAGGACACGAGGTGTGCCCGGAGTTTTTCCAGTCTGAAGCGTTGATGACCTTCCTGTTGTCGCAAGGGACATCGGCACCCAAGAAGTGAGGAGTTTGCTGCGCATGAACGTGGGCATGATCGGGTTGGGCCTGTTGGGCCGCGCCATCGCGGGCCGCTTGATGGACGCGGGCCATACCGTTACGGGATACGACATATCGGATTCGGCAAACGCGGCTGCCCGCGAACAGGGCGTAGCCGTCGCCGTCAACGCGGTTGCCGCCGTTGCAGACTGCACCCACGTAATCCTGAGCCTGCTCACTTCTGAGGACCGAAGACAACTCCTCTGGGGAGAGCAAAACCTATCGAAAGCGCTGGCTCAAGGCATGGTCCTGCTCGACACGACCACGGCGCGTCCCCAGGATATCCGCGAAGATCATGCGCGGCTCAGCGGTGAAAATGGCGCGCGCCTGATCGACGTGTGCATTTCCGGGTCGAGTCAGGTAGTTGCCGAGGGCCGTGCGTTGGCCTTGATCGGGGATGAAGAAGATCGGGCCAACTACCTGGACCTGTTGAGAACCTTTACCGCGCGGCAGTACTTCTTCGGGGATCCCGGTGACGGAAACGAGGCCAAGCTCATCGTGAACCTTGTGTTCGGGCTGAACCGGCTCGTCCTTGCCGAAGCGCTGGGGCTCGCACGCAGGGCGGGCTTCGATCTGGATCCCATACTCGAGATCCTGCGCAATGGCGAGACGTACTCGACGGTGATGGATACAAAAGGCCCCAAGATGGTCGCGGGAAATTACGAGCCGCCGGTGGCGCGTCTCGGCCAGCACGCAAAAGACGTGCAACTCATCCTGGAGTATGCGAGAGGGCTGCACGCCAAGGTTCCCCTGACCGAAGTGCACGCGGCGATCCTTGACCGCTTGATCGAACTCGGCTACGGCGACCTCGACAACGCGGCGGTGTTCAAGGCGTACGACCAGCGGTGAGCGCGCCGGAGTCCGGACGCAACCGGCTCAATGCGTAGCCCAGCACGAAGACCAGCACGTTACTGAATCCCATCAACCACCATTCATGCCAGCGATACCGAAGGAAGGCGAGGGAATCGGGAAGCGAGATCCACTCGTTCGACGTGAGGTAGCACCAGGCCACAAACACGATGCCAACGATCAGGGCGGGATAAAGTCCTCGGCGATTTGCGCGTGGACAGAAGAACCCCAGGAAGAACGCCGCCAGCACGCCCCCGCCGAAGACCGCGCCGACGGCCGCCCACGCGTCCAGCACGAAGTTCATGAGCCCGCCGGAGTTTCGGGTAATCCACGCGGCCAAAGCCACGGCGCAGATTCCGACAATGACGACGCTGATCCGCGATACGAGAAGGCGCGTCGCCTCGCTGCGGCCTTTCCGGAAACGGTCGTAGAAATCGCTGACGACACAGGCGCTGAAGCTGTTCAGGTCGGACGAGAGTGTCGACATGGTGGCGGCGAACAACCCGGCGAGGACAAGTCCCGTCAAGCCGGGCGGCAGTTCGCGCCCGATGAAGTACGGAAAAACCTGGTCTCCCTTGGCAATTGCCGCACCGAGCCGCTCGGGATGAAGTTGATAGAAGCCGTAGAGCAGGGTGCCGATCATGGAGAAGGTGATCCAGACGATCATGCAAGCGACCACGCTGACCAAAGCGCCCTTGCGTGCTTCTCTCAGACTCGACGCCGTCAGGTAGCGCTGCACCATCGTCTGGTCCGTCGCGTAGCGGCTGCCGAAATGGAAGATCCCCATCCACACGATGACCCAGACCGTGCGGTCTGTCATCGAGAACTCAGGATTGACGAGTTTCAACTTGTCCCCGGCGGTCACCACGTTCCAGATCGCCGCAGGGCCTTCCGGCGACGCCACGAACAGGATGACGAAGATGGTGACAAACCCGGCGAACATCATGAGAAAACCCTGCAGCACGTCGGTCCAAATGACGCCTTCCATGCCGCCTGCAAAGGTGTACGCGATGGTGGTGAGGCCCAGGGCGATCAGGATGGCGTCCTGATTCCAGCCCGTGATGCTGTTCAGCGCCAGTGACATGGCGGAAAGCACGACGCCGATCTTCACGAAATGTCCGGTGAGAAATCCGATGGTGCCGTAGACCCGCGCGAAGTACCCGAAGCGTTGCTCCAGGTATTCATAGGCGCTGATCTTTACGACGGAGCGGTATTTGGGAATGATGAAGATGGCCACGGCGACCACGATGAAGGGCACCATGAACTGCTGCATCAGCACTTCCCAGTTGAACTGGTAGGTGTGGCCGGGGAATCCGATGAACAGAAAGCTGGAAAGCAGCGTGGCGAACATGGACATGCCAGCCGCCCATCCGGGAATCGTGCCGTCAGCGGTGAAGTAATGCTCCGCCGTGGTCTGCCGCCGGATAAACCGGGAGCCCAACGCCACGACGATGATCACGTACACGACCAGGCTGAGCCAGTCCCAAGGCGTGAGCAGATTCTGTTCGGCCATGCGCGTTCCCCGATTCTGTTACGAACGTCGTCAACCTCAGCAGGAATTCGGCTTTTTTTCGGGATCGAAATCGCTATCGGGATCGCAATCGATGCACGCTATCGTATAGTTTCGATCCCGATAGCGATTCCGATCCCGATTTCGATTTCGATAGTTACGTCGGTACGCTTTGTCGCGAATGATAAGGCGACCTATACTCTTACTTCCTCGCCCGCGTGAATCAGCGCTTCCGTCATTTTTGCGACCGATGTCTCTTTCAGGGGCCGCAGCGGCGGACGAACGACCGGCGAATTCAGTTTGCCCGTGAGATACGCCGCCATTTTCATACGCTGGTGGGCGTCGGCAGTCGGTTCGCCGAAGGCATAAATCGCGCGAGCCAGCGTATCGACGCGATCACGGATGGCGCGCGCGCCGGCCAGGTCGCCTGCCAGCGCCTTGGCGACCAGTTCACTGATTAGCGCGGGGGCATACCCCGCGAATCCCACCAGCGCTCCGTCAGCGCCTTCCAGAAGGCTCGCCAATAGAAACTCGTCGTGGCACGTGATAATCGAAACGTTGGGGGCGGAAGCCTTGAGCGACATGTAATCGTAGTGGTGACGCGCCATGTCGCGCGTACCCATCTTGATGCTGACGACGTTCGCGAGTTGCGCAATCTCCGTCATCTCGGCGAGGGAATAACCCGCCTTCGTCCAAGCCGGGTACTGGTGGAGAATGATGCCGATGTCGACCGCGTCGTTCACGTCCTGCACGTATCCGACTGCCGTCGTCGATGTGCGACCGAAACGCAGCCAGTGGTGCGGCGGCATGAGGAGGATTGCCTCCGCGCCGGCCTGTTTCGCGGCGGCCGCCTGCTCGATGGCGTCATGGCTGCCCTCCGCGCAAACGCCGGAGATGATTTTGACGCGGTCGCCTACCGCTTGTGCTGCGATTGCGGTCACGCGCGCGCGCTCGGCGTTGCGAAGCGACGTGATCTCGCCGGTATGGCCGTTGACCACGACGCCTTTGATGCCATCGTGACCGGCGACCCAGGTGAGATAGCGCGCGAGATCTTCCTCGTCGATGTCGTAGTCATTCGTGAACGGGCATAGCGTCGCGGGGAAGACCCCCGACCATGCTGCGCGAGATTTAGTACGCACTTCGGTTCACTTGCTCCTTATTAGATAGGACTTATAGGACGTATACGACCAATAGGACTGAGAATGCAGACAAGGACGGATGACGGATAGCGCCTTAGTTTCGCTACAGCCCAAGGTGCTCCCGATCACTCGTTCTTTTGTCCTATAGGTCCTATTCTTCAACCTACCGCATATTGCGCCAACGCCTGCACGTACGCCTTCATCCACGCCGAGGACTCCCGCTTGAACCGGCAGCAGTACAGGTTCCCGGAAACCACCAGCGGCTCATTTACATAGGTCGCCCCGACAACTTCCACATCGAACTTACACCGCGGGATCGTGGTGACCTTCTTGCCGCGGATGACATCCGCCGTCGCCAGGATTTCCACCCCGTGGCAGATCGATGCGACGGGTTTGTTCTTTGCGAAGAAGTGGCGCACGATGCGCAGGAGGTCTTCATCGTACCGCAAAAACTCTGGGGCTCGGCCTCCGGGGAGCACCAGCCCAATATACTCGTCCGGGTTCACGTCGCGGAAAGCGACGTCGGACTTGATCGAATAGCCCGGCATCTCGACCGTGATGTCCCAGTTTGGATCGTGTTCGTGCTGCACCATGTGATACGTCCGTACCGCCGGCGCGGCGACGACTGTTTCGTAATCTTCCCCGAGCCGATAAAACGGCACCATGGTATCGATTACCTCGGCGCCGTCTCCCACGACGATCAGTACTTTTGCGGATGCCACTGTTCCTCTCCGGTTGGCCGTGGAGAGTGTAGCGCGAATGGTGCGGGCGACGCTACGATCTCAGTCGGTGTGTCGCCGTGGTAAGTCTTTCCGGACAAAAATACGCCCGCCCCGCGAATCACCGATTCGCGGGGCGGGCGTGGGCAATTAGGATACGGATGAGAAGCGATATCGACAGAAGCGATTGCAGCTTCTCGCGAACTACATCTGTTCGTAGAAGAAAAACCCCAGGAGAGCCCAAATCAGGAGAATCACCAGCGCTGTCATAGTGCGTGTCCTTTCCTTTGTTCCGGTCAAGACGGAAATTGGATCAGCCTCACAAGAACCTATATCACCGATTCTCGATATACGCAAACGCGAACAGGGATCGATTTGCTCTTACGTCATGTGCGCCAGATGGATAGCGATTTCAAACGGGAATCGACTCCGTCCCGGTACGGGCAAAACACCCACAGTTTTGAAAAGTCGGGTTTTCGTGACTTAAGATTCCCCATTCTAGGAAGCATTGACACGGTTCAGTGCTTGTCCGTGAATAGACTTGGCAGTTTTCGCGTCCAGCCGGATGCGGCGATAGCCGCGTTAGCGTAGGCTGAGATTGGAGTATCCTTATGCTGTTTTGTGCGCGAATTGTTTTCACGATCTTGGCTAGTGCAATGGGGTTCCCCTTTGCCGCGGCCGCGGCGGAAATGGGGGACCAGGCCGCTCCCTTGTCCATCGCCACCTGGGTCCAGGGCGATCCCGTGTCCGTTGGCCAGGGCGACAAGGTGTACGTCGTCGAGTTCTGGGCCACTTGGTGTCTTCCCTGCAAAGAGAGCGCCCCACATCTCACCGAGTTGCAGCGAAAGTACAAGGACGATCTCGTGGTCGTCGGAATCTCCGACGAGGAGCCCTCCGTCGTCGAGGCGTTCGTCAAATCCATGGGCGAAAAGATGGATTATACCGTGGCCATCGACAAGGACTCACAGACCTACAGCGGGTATCTCGAAGCCTTCGGCTTGAATGGCTATCCGACCGCCTTCGTGGTCGATCGACAGGGCCGGATCACCTGGCACGGCCACCCCATGTCCCAAGAGTTCGATGATATCGTCGCACGCGTAATATCAGGTGCGTATGACGGCGTTGCCGCAAAGAAGAATGCCGAGCTTCTGAAGATACAGGAAGGCCTCTTCAATGAGTTCGTCTCCTACTGCAAATCGGGCGATACCGAAAACGCCACGGCCATTACCGACCGAATGTACAAGGAACACGGGACGAGCATAGATCTGATGACCGCCGTGGCGTGGGTCTACCTCAACGCGCCTGACGAGGTAATGCGAAATCCCAAGCGGGCCGTGCAATTCGGCGCGGCGGCCGTAAAGGCGTCGGAAGGCAAGAACGCACGGGTGCTCGAGATCTATGCCCGCACCCTCTTCGAGAGCGGCGATTTGGAAGGCGCCATCCGGGAGCAGGAACGCGCGGTCGAACGCGCGCCTGAACAGGTTCGCCCTCAGCTTCAGGAGCAGTTGGAAGAATACCGGGCGGCCACTACGGCAGAGCAGTCCACCCCTCCGGCGTAGGCTGGTTTGTCCAGTACGGCGCCAGGAACGCTACGCGACTCCTTCGGGTTCGCCATGTCCGTCAACCGCGGGTTGCGCTGGTTCACCCGGTTGGCGCAAGATTTGTACGCCACACAATTGCGGAATTCACTGAAGGGCGATGCCCCAAGGATGCGATCGATGAGAATGCTTGCCGGAATCTGCGCCTTGCTAACGTTGAGTATCCTCGTGCCGACGTTCAGCAGCGCCGAACCCCTCTTGGCCGGCGTTGCGGTGTCAAACATTACACCGAACACGGAACAGTACCACGTGCCACTCGGCGGGTACGGCGAACGGCAGAATGCCGCTGCCTTGGGCATCCATGACTACGCCATGTGCAAGGCGCTGATGCTGAAGCAGGGGGACAAAAAGTATTGTTTTGTCACCACCGACTTGCTGGGCATCCCCCGAAGCCTGCGCGACGAAGTCCTCGCGCGAATCCGCGAGACGGGGATCACGTCGGACACGCTTATGCTGACGGCGAGTCACTGCCACGCGTCTACTGAGATGTCCGCGATGAACCGGAACAACGTTTTCGAGAACAAGGCCATCGGTATCTTTGACGAGTCGCTGCTGATCTTCACTGCGGACCGTATCGCTCAGGCCATACTCGACGCGGACAAGTCCTACCAGCCGGTCATGGTCGGTACGGATTCAACCCGCTTGGAAGGAATGAATCGGAATCGCCGGGACGATCCCATCGTGGATGACGAATTGACCGTTACCCGGTTCGATACCATGGACGGGAATCCGCTCGTCGTTATCGTCAACTGGACCGCCCATCCCACCTACATGTCCGAGAAGGTGATGCACGTGTCCGCAGGCTGGCCGGGCTACCTGCAGCGCGAGATCGAGACCTTCATGCCCGGCGTCACGTGTATGTACATCAACGGCGCGCAGGGGGACATATCCCCGCGCGGAGGCGAAGGGCCGAGCGAGTTCGCCCGCGCCGAGGACTACGGCCGAAAGCTCGCCGTAAAGATCCTCGACTTCGTTCCGTCCGTTCAGACCGAACCGGAGGTCAGGTTCGACTACTCCATGTCAATCCTGGAACTCCCAGAGCGCGCGGCTCCGCCGGCCCTGCTCGATTCTGCAGGTCCGGAATATGGCCTGACTCCGGAGAATGTGATGGTGCTTGTCGAAGCCGTGTCGCCGGAGTCCTCGTACCTCGGCGTGCTTCGGATTGGCGAACTCGTGGCCGTTTCCATTCCCGGTGAGATGACTTCCTCGTTGGGCGTCCAGGTGAAGCAAGCGCTCGCCGACACGGGCGCGAAGCATCCAATCATTGTCGGTCTCGGCAACGAATGGATCAGCTACATCCTGCCGCCGGAGGAATTTCACCAGGGCGGGTATGAACCCGGAGTCTCCTTCTACGGAGACCAGTTGGGTCCCGTGATCGTGGCGCAAGCCATCGGCGCGGGAAAGGCGCTGCTCGCGTCCGAATAGCCTCAATCCGAAATGATGTCGGCGTCGCGAAAGCAATGCCACAGTGGGAATCGCCGGGGAAAATCCGCTACACTTGCTTTCGCAACTGGACACGCCTTCAGCGAGTACGCGCAGTGTCCAGGAGGGGAGAGGGGCCCTTCAACGGGGGGACATGGAGTTTCACGCAGATTACCGCCACTTTGCGGACGTAATGCAGAATCGGCGTCCGCTCCGCATGCCGATTTACGAACATTTAATTAATTCGCCGTTCATGGAGCAAGTGCTCCAGGTGTCCTTCGCGGATTTGATTGACGGTGCGGATACGGACCTGGCCGAGTTCTTCCGCCAGTACTGCCGTTTCTACCGCGAGATGATGTACGATACGGTTTCTTTTGAAGTCTGCATTACGGAATACCTTCCAGGCCGGGGCGCGTTGGTCAAAGCCATTCCGGGGCCCATCCAGAACCGCACGGATTTTGATGACTATCCCTGGGAAGATTTGCCCCGAATGTTCTGGGAAGACGCGGGGCCGAAGTTCGATGCGCTGGTCGCCGCGCTGCCCCCCGGCATGAAAGCCGTAGGCGGCATTGGAAATGGTCCCTTTGAAATCGCTGAGGAACTCGTCGGCCTCACGTACCTCCCCTACATGCAGGCCGACGATCCGGAACTGTACGCGGAACTGTTCGACCGAATCGGATCGCTTATGGCAAGTCTCTGGGCCGTCTTTTTGAAACGCTACTCCGACAGCTATGTTGCCTGTCGCGTGGGCGATGACCTCGGCTTCAAGACCTCGTTACTCACGAACCCGGCCACGGTGCACGAGAACATCGTTCCTCAATACCGGCGCACAATCAAACTGATTCACGCGGCAGGCAAACCGTTCCTCTGGCATTCCTGCGGCTGCATCTTTCTCGCCATGGACGCCATGATCGAAGCCGGCATCGACGCGAAACACTCCAACGAGGACATCATCGCCCCGTTCTCGTGCTGGATTGAGGAATATGGGCAGCGTATCGCGCTGGTCGGCGGTTTTGACCTCGGGTTCCTGTGCCAGAGCACGCCCGCTGAGATTCGCTCCGCGGTAGTCGAGTGGGGCGGCGAGTATCGCGCCAAGGCCCGCGGGTATGCCCTGGGATCCGGGAACTCCATTCCGGAGTACGTTCCGGTTGAAAATTACCTTGCCATGATTGATGGCGCACGGATTCTGCGCGAACGCGAGGCCTGCACGACAGCGTGATGGTCCGGTGTTGGCGCTAGACCACTCAATCGCGCTATCCTCGCGGGCGATGTTTTACCACAAAGGAATTGCCCCGTGAAGACATTGCACCTGATCTGCAACGCCCATATTGATCCCGTGTGGTTGTGGGAGTGGGAGGAGGGCGCTGCCGAGGCCATCTCCACCTTCCGTGCTGCGGCGGACTTCTGCGAAGAGTTCGACGGGTTTGTGTTCAACCACAACGAAGCGGTTTTGTACCGGTGGGTGGAAGAATACGAACCGGCGTTGTTCGAGCGGATTCAACGCCTGGTCGCCCAGGGCAAGTGGCACATCATGGGCGGCTGGTATCTCCAGCCCGACTGCAACATGCCGAGCGGCGAATCGTTCGTACGTCACATTCTCGCCGGGCGAACGTATTTCGACCGCTATTTCGGCGTGCGCCCACGCACCGCGATCAATTTCGATCCCTTCGGCCATTCGCGAGGGCTGGTTCAGCTACTCAAGCAGGCGGGGTACGATTCCTACCTTTTCTGCCGGCCGTTTCAAAACGACTGCCCGCTTCCGTCCGATGATTTTACCTGGATCGGATTTGACGGTTCGGAAGTGACTGGTCATCGCGCATCGGACTTTTACAATCAGACGCTGGGCCAGGCCCGCGAAAAGGCCGAGAAATGGATTGAGAATAACCAGGACAAGGAAGTGGGGCTGATCCTTTGGGGGGTCGGTAACCATGGGGGCGGTCCCTCGCGCGTCGATCTGAACCGCCTCGCGGAACTCATGGCCGAGTCGAACGGGCGCGCGATCATCCATTCATCGCCGGAGCACTACTTCGACGAACTTCGCGAACGATGCGCCTCGCTTCCGACGCATGAAGGCGATATCAATGCGTGGGGTCCAGGATGCTACACGTCCCAGGTGCGCATCAAGCAACGTCATCGATTGCTGGAGAACATGCTGTACGCCGTGGAGAAGATGGTTTCCTCGGCGGCGCTTCAGGGCATACTCGAGTATCCTCGCGCCGAACTGGCCGAGGCGCAACGCGACCTAATGTTCTCGGAGTTTCACGACATTCTGCCGGGCTCGTCCATCCAGCCCGTGGAAGATGCAAGCCTTCGTTTGATGGACCACGGTTTAGAGATCCTTTCGCGAATTCGCGCGCGCGCGTTCTTTGCCCTCGCACAGGGACAACCGAAAGCGGCCAATGGGAAGATCCCCATCCTGGTGTACAACCCGCACCCCTTCCCGGTGCGGACCGTGATGGAGTGCGAGTTCCAGCTTCCCGATTCCAACTGGGGCGATCAGTTCACGATTCCGATCGTTCACCAGAACGGCCGTGCCATTTCCTGCCAGAACGAGCAGGAACTGAGCAACCTGAACCTGGACTGGCGCAAACACGCCGTGTTTGTGGCCGAGCTTGCGCCCTCGCAGATGAACCGGTTCGACTGCGAATTGGAAGTGCTGCCCGCACGGCCCAAACCGGCGATACAGCCCGCGAACGGCGCGGTCGACATCAATACGGATTTCCTGAAACTGCGCATTAACACCGCCACCGGCTTGGTCGATACCTTCGCGGTGGACGGCGTCGACTACCTGAAACCCGGCGCGCTGAAGCTGCTGATCGTCGCCGACAACGAGGACCCCTGGGAGACACGGAAGCTCAGTTTTCCGGACGTGGTGGGCGCGTTTGAACTGATGTCGCCGGAAGAGAGCACGCGTTTCTCCGGTGTTACCAAAGCGGCACTCGATCCCGTTCGCGTGATCGAAGACGGCGACGTGCGCGTCGTGGTGGAGGCCCTGTTCTGCTATGGCGATTCCTTCGCCGTCGTCCACTACAAGATTCCCAAGCATGGCGCCGAGGTCGAAGTGTTCATCCGCGTTCACTGGAACGAGAAGAGCACCATGCTGAAGCTCGCGATACCCACGACGCTGCAGGACCCCGTTTGCTCCGGCCAGGTTGCCTTCGGCGCGCAGGCGTTCCCGGATTCCGGCCGTGAAAACGTGGCGCAGAAATGGCTCGCCGTGACGTCCACCCCGGAAGGGCGCGCGCTGACGTGCATCAATGATGGCGTGTACGGCTCCAGTTTCGTCGATGGGGAACTCCGGGTGAGCCTGCTGCGCTCGGCGGCGTACGCAGGGCATCCGATTCACGAGCGGCCTATCGTGCCGCAGGACCGCTACACGCCGCGTATCGACCAGGGCGAGCGCATGTTCCGGTTCTGGCTCAACGCAGGACCCATGAAAGAACGGATGCGCGCGGTCGATCGGGAAGCGCTCGTTCACAATGAGAAACCGTTTGCCTTGTCCTTCTGCCCCTCCGGCGCGGGGAAGAAGCCGCTGCCCGGCGTAACGCTGAGCGACGAGGCGGTTCAGTTGGTCGCATTCAAGAAGGCGGAACAGTCGGAAGACTTCGTCGTCCGCCTCTTCGAGCCGACCGGTCTGCCACGCGAGACCGAAGTCGAAGTCCCTGTGCTCGGTCTGAAGTGGAAGGTGGCCTTGTCCGCCTTCGAACTGAAATCTTTCCGAGTCTCCGCGGAATCCGCTTCCGTAGCCGAAGTCTCACTGCTCGAAGAGGATCTCCTATGAAGTGTTCTCCCGTTCCCCGAACTGTCCTATACGCCCTATCGGTCCTATACGTCCTATCGACTGGTCCCGCTATCGCAGTCGCGGCTCCCCCCACCAGCGGCGAGGCCCTGCGCGTGGGCGCCGATTCCATCGGTCCCCTCGAAGCCAATAAACTCAACAATCTCCCCGCCGGTGTAGCAAACGTGTTTGGTCGCGAAATGCCCGCTCTCTTCGTCATTGGCGGGAGCCGCTTCTATCCCGAGCTGGTCGTGTTTCCCTGGCGCGAATGGGGTCCGGCGGGCGTCCCCGTTTTTGACCCGCCGAAGGCCGTCGCGTTGCCGGAATTCATCACCTACGGCGTGCAAGGCACGATCTTCGAGCTCGGCGATCACGTGTACGCGTTGTGGATCGTGGACGGATCTGTGGTGCAACTCGAACTCGATAAGAACGCGCTCACTTTCAAGGAGATTGCCCGTATACCGTTGCCAGACCTACCGCGCGCGCCCCGGACTGTGGGTTGGATGCCCGACTCTGAAGGGGACGGGTTTCGCCTGTTTTTCGAAGTCAACGACGGCACCGGTTACGGTCCGCCCATGGACGGATTCAACTCCTCGCGTGACCCGCGATACGACCCCTACGACGGCGCGGGGATCTGGCGCGGGAGAATGTCCTATGCGGGGTTGTATACCACCCATCACGCGGGCCTATTGGAAGCTCCGCAAGCCGCGCCGGTGCTTGCGAGCCCCTCGGAGAGCGAAGTTCTGCGAAGCTACGAGGGACTTACGAGTGTGGAACTCGAATCGGGAACGCGAGGCGTAATCGGCGGGTCTCGTTTCGGTCCGCTTCATTACTACGCGCTCGCTTCCGAAAATGAGCGCGTACTCGAGCCGTTCCGGTATCTTGCCGGTGAGGACGGCATTATTCTGCGGCATCCCACGATCCGTGCCACGCCCGTTGCCTATCCCGACGCGAGTGGCAAGCGCTGCAACGTGCTGGTCGGCGGTGAAGGCGCTCTCTACTTCTACAAGTTCCTCGGTCGATTTACGGAATCCGGGCAGCCGGTCTACGCCGAGCCCGTGCCGGTGCTGCAACATGATGCGTATCTCTATGGCGGAACCTTGCCGGTGCCCACCGTTGTCGATTGGGATGGAGACGGCGCGCTGGATATTGTCTCCGGAAACTCCGAGGGATTCGTCCTCTTCTTCAAGAACAAAGGCGACAACGATTCGCCCGCGTTTGGAACCGGCGTTCCCTTGGCGGCGGGCGGTGAGACCATCTACGTGCAGGCCGGGTACGACGGAAGCATCCAGGGACCCGACGAGGCGCGCTGGGGCTACGTATGTCCCACGGTCGCCGATTGGAACGGCGACGGTCTCCTTGACCTACTCATGAGCGACGCCACGGCCCAGCATCACGTGTACCTCAACGAGGGCAGCGCCACCAAACCCCGGCTTGCCGCCGCGCACCCGATTTACCTCGACGGCCTGGAACTGCACGGCACCTGGCGCGTGAAGCCGGCAGTCGGCAAGGTCGCCGATCGCATGGCATACGCGATCCTCGATACGGACGACGAATTTCACCTCTACTGGCAACTGGACGCCTATAACGTAACGGATGGCGGAAAGCTACGCCTCGATACCGGAGAGGTTATCGGCGCGAACTTCCTGAAGGCGGGCGGCACGGGCCGCATCAAGATTTCGTTCGCCGACTGGGATGAGGACGGCCGCACGGACCTCCTCATTGGCACCCCGCGTCACGCGTCGATTCCAAATCCGGAGAAGGGACTGCCGCAGGCGTTAGGGCTTCCGGGCTCGGGCGTGCTCTTGTTGCGCAACACCGGCACCGATGCCGAACCACGGTTTGCCTATCCAGAAGTTCTGCATTTCCGCGACGAGCCGATCTTCTTTGGTCAACACGCCTGCGGTCCCACGCTTGCGGCTTTTGGGGATGGTGAACAACCGGGCATCCTCGTCGGCATCGAGACGGGGCGCTTCCTGTTCTTCGATCGGAAAGACGTGACCTTTGCCCCGGTCGAAGTACCGAAGTCCGTGGCACGGTAGTCTTTCGGTTCGTTGATTGGTCTGACATCGCCACTTATACTCCGCCATGATGAATGCCGCGAAACCCGAGACAATGGCCCCGCGTGTGACGGTCATCATCCCATCCTGGGACGGACACCGGAACGGTTGCGTCCCACGCCTCCTGGAGAGCGTCGAGAAACAAACGTTCACGGACTACGAAGTGCGCCTGGTGAAAGGCGTGTCCCCACAGGGGAAGGCCATCAACCAGGGCGCTGCCGAGGCCCGCGGCGAGATTCTCATCATTCTCGACGACGACAGCCGTCTCGCCGATGACACCGTGTTCGACACCTTGGTGCGCGTGCTCGATGACGATCCCTCGGTAGGCATGGCGGGCGCGAGCATCGTGTTGCCGCCCGAGTCCAACGCCTTTCAACGGCGCGCGGCGTTGCAGTTTCCAAGGTTCAACACCCCCGTCGTCGGCGCCGTTACGGACAGCGATCTCGCCTGCCACGGGTGCTGCGCTATGCGCGCGGAGATCTTTCACGCCGTGGGCCGCGAGCGCGAAGACATCATCCGAGGACTCGACCCTGATTTGCGCGTTCGTCTTCGTCGTGCAGGGTATCGCGTCGTGCTCGCGCCGAACGCGCGAATCTACCATCCGTTGCCGGAGAACTGGCGCAAACTCCTGCGAATGTTTTTCCGAAACGGATTCGGCTCGGCCTACGCGCAGAAGTTTCAGCCGGACAGCGTATACGAAACCCACGAGGAACTAAGCGACCAGTCCTTTCAACCGCGCACTTCGCTCGCCTTTCGCGTCCTGCGCTTTCCCATACGCCTGGTCCGCGCGGTGTTCTCCGGCCAGTTTCTGCGCTTTGGCGCATACATGGCCTACGGAGCCGGTTACGTCTGGGGCTACTTCACCGCGCGCGAAGATGCGGTTGGGCGCGGCGTGACGAGCGCGAACCAATCATGAGCACGCGAAGCAAGGGAATCATCAAGTGCGCGGTGAAGAATCTGGCGAGCGCAGCGGGGACCGTGATTCCGGCCGCGTCCGGCTCGCGCATTCTCATGTACCACAGCGTGGGCCGTCGCGATCATGAGATGAACGTCAGGCCGGAAGACTTTCGCAAGCAGATGGCGTGGTTGGCGGACCATGGCACGCCGATCCCGCTCCGCGATGCGATGGACGGCCGCCCCGGAGTGGCGGTCACGTTTGACGACGGTTATCTCGACAACCTGACGGAGGCGGCGCCGGTTCTGAACGAGTTTGGAATCCCCGCTACCGTGTACGTGGTCGCGGGCCGTTTGGGCGGATTTCTGGATCATGATGCGCCAGAAGAAGCCGCGCGGCTAATGACCTGGGACCAAGTGCGAGAACTGGAGTCCATGGGGATTACCATCGGCGCGCACACGCTGACCCATGCGCGCCTGTCGAAGTGCTCAGAATCCGAGCAGCGCGATGAAATCGTCGGGTGTGCCCGGTTGATGGAAGACCAATTGCAGCACTCCATCGAATCGTTCGCGTACCCCTTCGGCACGTCGGCCGACTTCAACGAATGCTCGCGCGTCTTGGTCCGTGAAGGGGGATTCCGCTGCGCATGTTCGGCGCGCTACGGCGTAAACGTCCCGGGTCGTGTCGATCCATGGGCACTGCGCCGGATCTGGATCGACCGTACGGACTCGATGGCGGTGTTTCGCCGCAAAGTGCTCGGACGTTTGGATTTGCTGAACGTGCTGGACAGCGCGCCCGCTCTGCAACTCCGCAATCTTCTCAATAGGGTTTCGCGAGAGGCGTAAAAGAAGTTCATCGCCAACGAGTGGTGACCTTTGGCCTGTCAAACGGCGACGTATTGTGATTAAAGACCCCCTCCCCAGCCCTCCCCGTGGACGGGGAGGGAGCAAGATCCCCGCGCCTCGGAATGGCCATATGTCCTCTAGTTCATTCATTGCTACAAAGAGAGCGTAGGTTCTCCCCCCGTCCACGGGGGGAGCTAGAGGGGGGTCTTTCCAGTTCTGCATTTTGACACAAGATCCAACGACGGAATGGACCAACACGATCAGTCCCTGGGAATTGAAGTTGAACCTGGAAAAAGGAGGCCGGCGCGCGGGCTGGGGTATGGGGTAGAGGGGTGTTCCCGCGCGCCGGGGACAAGAAGAGGGCGGTAGGGGGACGCCCTCCTCCGTTGTTGCACATGGCACCGATTCTATTGAGATAACGAACGGAAGGCGGTGGCGGTTGACGGTGGGACCCTTGCCCGGCTCCGTTGACCCCGCGCCGAGTTTACGCGCTCGTTGCTACTACTATCCCCGTTATGCGCATGAAGTTGCCTGCCCCGTGGCCTCGATGGCTTCCCGGAAGAGGACAATCCGCGTATCTGGTTACTTTTTCTAGTCTTAGGCCTGCTGGCTCCCTTGCGGACGTGCATAGGCCGTGCTATACTCGCGCCACTGGGATCAATGGGTTGGAGCTGTCGCGCAATGGCGGATATTCTAAGTCAGGACGAAGTAGACCTCCTCCTGAGCGCCGTCTCCAAGGGCGAGGTGGAAGTTCCGGACGACGTCGAAGAGCGTGCCGACACCCGGGATATGATGCACTATGACTTCCGCCGTCCCGAACGTGTTTCCAAAGAACAGCTTAAGGGGCTTCAAAGCCTTTTCGAAGCCTTCGCGCGCGAATTGAGTATCGCCTTGCCGCCTTTCTTGCGGACCGTGGTCCGGGTTGACCTCGTTTCCATCGATCAGCTCACTTACGACGAGTTCATACTCTCTGTGTCCCGGCCCACGTCCATGTCGGTTATCAACATGGCGCCCCTTGAAGGCAATGCGGTGATCGACCTGAGCCCCACGATCGTGTTTCCCGTGGTGGACCGCATCCTTGGCGGCAAGGGTGTGGGCATGAGCAAGCCCCGGGAACTGACCGAAATCGAAAACCGCATCGTCCATCGCATCATGCTGATGATCCTGGAGAGTCTGAAGCGGTCCTGGGAGCAACTCATCGAATTCAAACTGAGTGTGGTGCACCAGGAAAGCGATCCCCTGATTGTGCAAATTGTGGCGGGGAGCGAAATGGTGATCCTGGTCGCCTACGAAATCCACATCGTCGAGACCGTTGGCTCCATGAACATGTGCATCCCGTTGATGGTGTTGAATCCGATCCTGGATCAGATCTCGCAGCAGACGCGATTCATCCGCCGCATGACGCGGGAAATGGCGGAGAAGACGCGCACGCAGATTCTCCGGGCGATTCGCCGCGCCCAGGTTCCCGTGGATCCGATTCTCGGGCGCGCGCAACTGCCCCTCGAAGACATCATCAATCTCCAGGTTGGGGATATCGTGCAGTTGGATTCCGATGTGAAATCGCCGATCAGCGTTGAGGTCGGGGGAATTCCGCGCTTCAAGGCCCATTGCGGCAAGCGCGGGGAACTGAGCGCAATTCAGCTTCACACGCCGACGCGTGACGACTAAGAACCGGGGCTTTCATGAACGCAGCCGCCGCTGAAACTTTCGCTCGCGGATACCTGGCAGGCTTTTTTGATGTCGTGTCGGCGCTGACCGGAGGCGCCGCGGCCGCGACTCCGGATTCGCCTGCGCCCCTGACGCAACCGGATTGGACGAAGACCGCCGCCGCGTGCGCCATGACGCTTCGGACTCCCATAAAAGATGGCGGCACGATCGCGGTGCTGCTGCCGGGGGAAACCGCCGCACAGATCTATGCGGCCGCAATGGGTGACGATTCGATCAATGCCGATCAAATCGGCAGCGCGGACCAGGCATCGTTGCGCGAAGTGTTTGAGCCGTGCCTGGGCAGCGGGGTCAGCCACTTCAAGGAGAAGTATGGTGTCGTACTCGAAATCGCTTCCCTGGAATTGGCGATTGGTCCTGGCGACGCGGCCGCGCTGAAGGATGCGCTGGGTCAAGACGCGTGCGCGGTTGCTTTTGCAGCAACGGTGGGATCATCCCCGCCACGTCGCGGAGTGTTGCTGTTTTCGGCTCGTTTTGAGACCATTGTCCCGGCGAAAGCGGCAGCGACCAGCACGGCCGATACAGGAGGTACAGGCGTGGGAGAATCCCTGAACCCAGAAGACGTGAACGAAATCTTGCGAGCAAACCCCGAAGAATTGGATGTCGAGCCTCCGGGCAGAGCCAAACCCGTCGCGGACAAGGCGTCCACGGAATCGCTGGCTCGCAATCTCGACATGGTACTCGACATTCGCCTGGTGGCGACGGCGCGCTTGGGCCGAGTGGAGATGCCTATCAGCGAGATTCTGTCCCTCGGCCCGGGTTCTATCATCGAGGTGGGGCACTTGGTGGACGAGCCGGTCGAACTTCTGGTGAACGATAAACTCATTGCGCGGGGCGATGTGGTCGTGGTTGACGAAAAATTCGGGCTTCGCATTACCGAGATCGTCAGCCCCCGCGAGCGAATTGAAAGCCTCCGGTAGTGGCCCCCTTCATGGATTTGCGACACGATGGCGGATGAAAAGGCACTCTGGTCTCGATGGAAGGAACGAGGCGACCTTGAAGCCCGCGAGGCGCTGATCGTCCGGCACATGAAAATCGTCAAATACGTGGCGGGCCGGATGGCCATCCACGTGCCCTCCAGCATCGACATGGACGATCTGGTCGGCTGGGGCGTGCTGGGCCTCATGGACGCCGTCGAGAAGTACGATCACACCCAGGACATCAAGTTCACGACGTATGCGTCCATCCGCGTTCGTGGCGCGATTCTCGATCAAATCCGATCCCTTGACTGGGCCCCGCGATCTCTGCGGGCCATGGCGCGTAAGGTCGCCAATGCGCGCGACCAGTTGCGCCAGGAGCAGGGCCGGGAACCGACCAACGAGTCCATCGCCGAACGCCTGGGCACTACGGAAGACCAGGTCGACGATACCGTCTACCAGCTCCAGACCGCGCAAATTCTTTCGTTGCAAGACTATATCCCGGCCGGAGACGATGGGGAGTCCCGCAAGCTCGACGTTACGGTGGATGAACGGGCGGTGAATCCGAACACCGGACTCCTCGATAAGGAGAAGCAGGATCACATCGCGAATGCCATCCTCCAGTTACCGGATCAGCAACAAAAAGTGTTAAACTTGTATTACTTTGAAGAGTTGACGCTGAAGGAAATCGGCGCCGTTCTTGAAGTCTCGGAATCGCGCGTGTGTCAAATCCACAGCGCGGCCATGAAAACCCTTCGCAAGGCCGTGCGAGGAGGTGGCTGATGCCGCAGCCCGTCGATCTGCAGACCGAAATTGCCCGCATCACGGCGGCCGAACGCATCCAGCAGGCCGCCGACCGCGCGTCCCTTGCCGCGCAGCAGCGCGGCGCCGCGGAAATCGAGGAAACCCGTGTCGCCGTCGAGACCCAGGTGCAGCAGACGGACGAGACCGCCAATGAACGGGTAGACGAGAAGGGCCGGCGCAGAAATCCCTTTGTGGGCAGGCGGCGCAAGAAGGGGCAGCAAGGGGACGCCGAATCGCCCCACGCGAAAACGAAGGCGGGTGACCTTCGCGTGATTCCGGAGGGGACCGAGGAACACAAGCTGGATATCACGATTTAGCTTGTGGCTGGTGTAGAGTCCCATGGTGCAGCGACTTGAGCCGCCGGTGCGGCGGCTTGTGCAATCGTCGAGTGATCATGTTGGAAAACCTGCAAGATAGCCTTTTCGCAGCCGGTGTGCTGGTTTTGTTTGGCGCGCTCATCTTGCTGTTCATGTACATCTTCCGGCGCGAATACGTCCACCGGTCCTCGAGTCTGAAACAATCGCGCGATGACCTCGCCAACATGATGATTCTCCTTCAGACCATGCGGGACCTGCTCGATCAACAGAAACTTCTCGCGCGTCAGCTCAACGCCAGTCTCGACAAGAAAGTCACCTTCATTCGGGAAAGCGTGGATTCCGCGATGAAGGATCTGGAGGAACTGCGGGCCGGAATCAAGCAGGCGGCGGCCGCGCAAGCGCAACGCGCTCAGGAGACCAATGGACGGAAGGAGGAGTCTCAAGGTCCCAACGGCCACGACTCCCGGACGCACGAGCCACCGCGCAAAACTCCCCATCTGACCGTGGTCGAACGCGGGAAGGACGAGGAGCGGGAAGAGCGCCCATCGTTGCAGTTGCTCGCGCTGCCCAAAGCGCCTCCGGGAGATGAGGATATCATCGAGTCTTGGGTGGGGCTGGACTTTGGCGGCGATGAACCGGATCCCTTTGCATTCGAGGTGCCGGAGACTCCCCCCGAAGCGCCGGAAGACGCGGAGGCGGCGCGCGAAGCGTTTCGCGCCTTGCTCAACCTGGAGCCGCAACCCGCGGTCAAGGCGCAAGCCATCACCGGCAGCGCGACCCACCATGCGGTAAGTGCCGGCGGTAACGGCAGGAACCTGTCGCCGCTTCATTCCCGCGTGTACGAATACAACGACGCGGGCATGACCGTCGCGCAGATCGCGCAGGAAATTGGCATCGGCAAGGGGGAAGTACGGCTGATCTTGAGCCTGCGCAAGAACAGGAGCGACTGAGTTGGCCGGTCTCGGCGGTGTCAGCCCGATTACGTTCTCCGTGTACGCGCAGTCCGCGGTGATCTCCGCGCTCCGGCCGGGTCAAGTGGCCGAGGGCACCGTGCAGGCCAATGAGAAGGGCCTGTTGCTTCGCATTGGCAACCTCGACATTCCCATTGAACCCGTATCCGGGATTCAACCCGGCAGCCGCGTCTCGGTCGAGTTGGTGCGAACCAATGAAGGCCCACAACTCCGCGTCACGACGGTACCGACCCCGCCCGCGACAACCAGTTCTGCCCCGGCATCGACAACGGCGCCTCCGCAATTGCCGGCAGTTCTTACCAGCGTACTGGAATCCCTGAATCGGCTCGACGTGATCCGGCAAGCGGTTCATCTGTTGCCCCGCGATCTTCCCCACAATGAAAACGCCATACGGCAAGTGCTCTCGCTCTACCTCGCCCGCGGGCAGGTCGGACGGGACCTGGCACAAATTACGCAATTGGTCCGGCAAGCCGTGGACGCCGGCGTGATTGTGGAACGCGATATCTCCGCCGTCGCCGCGTTTCTCCGGTTGGCTTCGTCCGAAGGCGGGGACGACGCGCTCGCGTTGTTGCGCCGCTCCACGGAACAATCCGGGAAGCCGCTTGAAGCGCGCCTCGCTGCGGCCGTTGCCGCGGGAAAGGTCGATGCGCTGCTTGCCGAGTTGGACCAGGATGTGGCGGTACAGTTGCACCGCCTGCGGGCGACCGACGCGCTCCGCACGTTTCTGCGCCGGGCCGGGCGGCTCGCGGACTTCGACAACGCTGTCGATCGGACAATCGACCGCTTTTCCGCAGGCCATTTGCAGAACCTTCGTGCCGCGGAGATGCCGTACCATTTTCTCGAGGTGCCTTTCGATCCGAACGCCATGAACGCGCAGGCGCAAATCCACATCTTCGGCGAGGGTGGTGGAAAAGGGAAAGCGTTTGACCCCGACAATTCCACGGTGGTCATCGATCTCGCAACAACCAATCTCGGCGACCTGTGGATATCGCTGAACATGACCCGGGGCGCGTGCCAGTGTTGGATCCGCGCCACGGACGTCGATGTCGTGCGCGCCGTGGAAGAGACCGCCGGCGAGCTTGCCGGAAGGCTTGAGGCGAGCGGATACCCCGGTGCACAGGTTCATGCCACGTTGTGGGATGGAAATCGCATCAAAGAGGCGGCAAATCTACTGCGCCGGTTTGAAGGGATCAGTCTGGAAGCATGAACGAGGATAAGCCAAAACCCGGCCGCAAAGCCGTGGCGCTACGGTACGACGCGCAAGAGGACAGCGCGCCGCGCGTTGTGGCGAAAGGAAACCGCCTGCTCGCGGAACGCATCATCGAGATCGCCCGCGAGAACGAAATCCCCATTCATGAAGATCCCGATCTCGTCGCCGTGCTTTCCAAGCTGGATGTGGATCGCGAGATTCCTGAATTGCTCTACAAGGCGGTTGCCGAGGTCCTCGCCTACGTGTACCGGCTGAACCAGTCCTTTCAGCGCGGGCAATGACTTTCGTTCATGGCTTCTTGACGAACTGCTGATAGCTGTCGACGAACTTCGTCTTGACCTTACGCCGCGCCGCGCGGAGCGCCTTAACTTCCCTTTCATCCGTGATGGCGCCGAACTCCAGCGTAACGGACTTGCTTTCGCCCGGGCGCAGCGAGTGGAGCAGCCCTGACTTCTCATCGACCTGTCGGCCTTCCACGCCGCAGTTGCAGGGTTCGAATCCGACGACATAGTCCTGTTCGCCCATTTGTTTCCACTCGACGAAACGCGGCAGTTCCTTCGTGTTGTACGTGAGAGATACGCCGAACCCGTCGCCCGATGCAAAACCATCGTTCACAATTGCGACGGTCGCTCTGCCACTTCGATCCCCGGCGACGTCGTGGTAATACACCTTTTCCTTGTAGCCATGGATCGGCGGTTCGCACTGCCACCAGTCCTTCTTGCCATCGGCGGCCTCGGCGTCGCGCGGAGCGACGTGCTTGCTCGGCACGATCATTTCCGAACCCGCATCCACCGCGGGCCACCCGATGTTGCAGTGGTACAGGAGTTGGTATTTCGTCGGTTTGAAACCCTCGTTCGTCACGACATCGTGTATCGTGAAACTACGCGAACCGAGCTTCGTCGAGACCGTACGCCGTAGCGTCAGGTTTTCGCCGAAGACCACCGTCTCCCGCATGGTGCCGCTCACGCTCATCACGTAATCGTTTTCGCGCCACTCCTGTGTAACGCAGATGTCTTTGGCGGGCGCATTGCCGATGCGGCCATGCAATCCGGTTCCACGCAGCGCGCTTTCCTCCGCCGGAGCACCCACATTCATGAGACCGCAGGTGGTCACCAGGCCGCCGAAATAGCTGCGCAGCCAGCGCAATCCTTCGGCCTCGTAATAACCCGGCGCCACATCGCCCGTCGTCGAGCGCCAGCCCATGGCCTTCCCTTGAAAACTTGCCGACGCGATGTCGAGACAACGGTCGAGCAGCACCGTCAACTCCAGCCCGCTCCCCGTCCGGATGATCGCCGCGCGCGTGGGGCGCTCGTTGCCGTCGTCGAGTTGGACCGTGCGCACGCCCGCGATCTGGTCCATGTTGCCCACGCGCTTGCGCAATTCCCGGACGGAGTACTTCTTCCCGTAAATTTCCATGGTCACACTCCTTCGCATTGATACCTATCGATCGCCGGACTCGTGACGGCGTCTCATCTCTTCAAAAACGGCCCGCATTTCCGGCGGAAGCTCCTCCGCGGAATTATAGGTGCGCACATTGCCGTCGGCGTCTTTGACGGTAATGCGCTCCGTGCGGATCACCTCGTGCTGGAATCCCGAGCCGCTGCTTTCACCCAGCCTTGCCATCAACGACTCCACTTCACCCTGCAACTCCGGAGGGACGTTGCCAAAGGTCTTCGTGAAACGCTTGGTTACCACGGGTCCGCGACGGCGGTATCCACTCCGGCGAACGGATCGGAAGGGGTCGGCCTCTGTTACGACAGGACCCTGGTACTCAACCCCCGTCAGGCGGCGCAATGCATCCACGAACGTCGTCACGCGTTCCGGCAATCGATCGGTGGAAGTGGGAGGGAACTGCGAGTGATCCACATGAAATTCCAACGAAGTCCCCGTGCCGCCGCGCGCCGGATCGCTGTAGGTCAACACGATCCACCGGTACCCGTTGCTGTGGTTCCCGCCGGAGCTCGTCTGTTCGCGCGCGATGACGCTGAGGGGTGACAAGGATGCGCCAGGGCAGGAAACCGTTCGCGGCCAGAGCTGCCGCCGCGCGATCACGAGATCGCCGCGAACGTCCTGGCGGATCGACAACTGTTCGATCAGCGCCAGCAACGGAATGAGAATCGCGCTGCCTCCCAGCAAACCCGTGAGAGCGATCCTTGCGTAACGCAATCCTGTGGCCACCTGCTCGTCCGGCCCGGCAACGCCGACCTCGGTTCCGCGCGGTTCCAGGATCGTCAAGCGGCTGATGGTTTCGCGATAGCCATACTGCACGCCGACGATAAGAACGATCGCAACGAAACTCCAGACAAGCCGGCGCAGCAGCGTCTTCATACCCGGACGATACACGAGCGACTCGTCCGTGTTTCGATAGACGTTCCAGTCGGCGAAGTTGAATTGGTGCGAATTCGACGTCCCGAACATGACCCGCTCCCTCACGTAGCGCGGTTAGTGGCAACGCATCCTCGTCAGCTTAGCACAGTTTTGTGAATAGCGCATCGTCTCTAATCGTCTCAAATCATGAATTGGCCGCAAAAGAGCGCAATGAACTCAAAAAGTGGTAACGAGTCACTCTCGCGTTCCATGCGTTTTTTTGCGGCGAGTTCATTCCTTCCCTCGACAGTGGATCCCGACGGAAGAATCTCATCAATGAATGGGCGTTCGCCCACTGCCTACGCCACGCCGTGGAATTGCATATTCCAAATCTGAGATCTCAGATTTGAAATCGATACCGATTCTCAGATCACGAACGCCGTTGAGGCTGGTAGGATCTGGATGCCGGAATCGACTGGCTCAGTCCGCCTTCCCCAACGCAGGCCCGTCTCCAGTATCGCGCGCGCCTCGCACTCTGGTACGATTCCGCTATGCGACTCAACCTGGAACCCATCGAGCCCGCGCTCAGCGACGCCCGCGAACGCTTGAAATCGCGCGACACGAACGACGCAGAAGTACACTGCGCCCTGCGTGCCGCGCGCGACTTCCTCGAACTGCATCGTGAGACCCAGCCGGAGGAATACGATCTGCATCCGCTGCTCGCCGAAGTGAACGCGGGTTATCCGCACGTGCACGTTGACAACAGCCGGTCTGTTCTCCAGTGCCGGGGTGATCGCGAGCAGGTTGGCGCCGGAATCCGGGCCGCCATTCAGAGCATGGAGTTCGAAGCGGATACCGACTTGAAGATGTCCATTGAACTTGACGGCGAGGTCCCCTTGCTCTGTCTGGAGTTGGACGGCCCGGGGATGATGCATGATCCCTGGCTCTTAGGCGGGCACGTGTGGATCGGATGGGACGCGCTCGAGCCCTGCTGGACCCGCGCCACGCGCGGCGGCCGGTTCGACCGGCGTCCCGGCGCTATCGAGCTGCGGTTGGCCGGAATCCGCGTAATTCCGGAAAGTTCGCCGCCTCCCGCCGAACTGCTCGATGCGGTGCGTACGGCCGAGCGTTCGATGCGCATGGTCGCCGGCGATGCGTCAGACGATTCGGCGGCCGATCGAACTGCAGCCTTGGCCGCGATTGAGCGCGCCTTGCAGGTCATCGATGGCGAAAGCGGTCGCGGCCCCGAGCCTGCCGATATCCCGGCATTGCTCGCGGAGACGGTGGAGGAGCGGCTTCCAAATCTGGAGCGGTGTTCAATTACTTGTGAGTACCAGACTGCGGCCGACTCGCCGGCCATCGTCGTGAGCCGCGCGCGCTTGCGCTCGGCCTTTGCAAATTTCCTGAACTGGGCGCCCGAATCCCTCGCGCGCGGCGGGGCGGTGTCCATCGTGTTCGACTACGACCCGTCCAAGCGGCAGGCGGAATTGCTCGTGGACTACACGGGCACGCAATTCGACCGATCCAGCTCGAGGCTCTTGCCTTCCATTCGGCGCGCGGTAGAAGAAATCCACCGCGGTCACGTAGAGGTAACCGACCACGATTCAGGCCTGAGCGTCGTTCTCACCATCCCCGATCCCGTCGGCCGCGAACTCGACGCCTGGATTCCCGGTTTCGACGCGTTCTCGGACCGCTCGCGTCAAATGCTGCGCCTGTTGAAAAGCGGCGGCCCCACGCCCCCGGAGGATTTCATCCTGGGTGGCGTACTTGAGGAAGAGCTGGAACGCTTGCTCCTTTCCCGGATTTCCGTCGCGCCGGCGACGAACCTCGCCCACGACCTCAAGGTGGCCCCGTCCGGCTTGCCCGGTTCGTCCACGGAACGGCTGGACAAGGCCCTCACCCAGATCCGGAAAGGCAAGCCCAAGAAGGAAATCTGCAAACCCCAATACGCAGCCGAAATTATCTGGGCGTTTCGTTTGGACGAACGCCACCGCGCCGCCCTCGGCGTGGAGGCCTTGGATGAAAGCGCGTTGCGTACACTATGCACGGAGATGCTGAATGCCCCGCCCGGCTACGTGACGGCCCTACAGATGCTTGCGAGGTGCCGCGGCAAGTCCTCTCTCTAAACGGGATTCGCATGGTAGAATAGCGGCGCGAGATTGTACCGAATCAGCTTGTGAGACGGAATCATCATGCAATACAAATCAACTGCATTCCCCATGGCGCTCGTGACCTGCATTCTGTTGTTGGCCCTTGCGCTCGGGGGCGCAACGCAATGTGAGTACGAATCGGCCGAAATGGCTACGGACGGGCCGGTTCTTGAAGATGAACTGCCCTGCGGTACGCCGCCCGTGTTGGCCGTGGAGCTTTTCGCCGCGGGGCTCGATCAACCCCTCTTTGTCGGATCGGCGCCGGGAGATTCCGAGCGGCTGTACGTCATCGAACGCGCGCGCGCACGCATCATCCTCTTCAAAAACGGCCAACGGGTCGCAAAGCCCTTCCTCAATCTGTCCGACCGGGTCGGCGCCGCGCAATCGGAACAGGGCCTTCTCGGGTTTGCCTTTCATCCCAACTACCCGGAGAAACGGTTCATCTTCGTCAACTACACCGATGTGAACGGCGACACCGTGATCGAGCGGTTCCGCGTGCGCAAACATCTCGACAAGGCGAGGCGGAACAAGTCCAAGCCCATTCTGGCCTACGACCAAACCGGCAGCAATCATAACGGCGGCATGCTGGCCTTCGGTCCCAACGACAAGTACCTCTACATCGCATCCGGCGACGGCGGCGGATCGAACGATCCCTTCGGCCACGGGCAGCGTCTCGACACCCTGCTCGGCAAGATCCTTCGCATCGACATTCGCGCGGGCAAAGGCGTGCCTTACAAAATCCCGCCGGCCAATCCCTTCGTAAGCAATCCAGACGCCCTGGACGAAATCTGGGCCTACGGCCTTCGGAATCCCTGGCGCATGAGTTTCGATCGCGAAACCGGCGATCTCTACATCGGCGACGTGGGGCAGGGGGCGCGGGAGGAAATCGACTTCCAACCGGCGTCCAGCATGGGCGGCGAGAACTACGGCTGGGTCGTGGCGGAAGGATTCAGTTGCCTCGGCGGGACCGGTACCTGCGGCACGAATCCCGGTTTCACGCCGCCGATTCACGACTACCCCCGCGATGTGGGCCGGTCCGTCACGGGCGGCTACGTCTACCGCGGCAGCGCCATGCCCTGCCTTCAGGGGACCTACTTCTTCGGCGATTTCAGCCTCGGCCGTGTCTGGTCGTTCCGCTACGACGGCGCCTCCATCTCCGAGTTCACCGAGCGCACCGCCGAACTCGACCCTCCCGGCCCGGATGTGTTGGGGAACGTAGCCTCCTTCGGCGAAGACGCGAACGGCGAACTCTACATCGTCACCTACGGAGGCGCCATCTACAAAATCGTCGAAGCACCGTGATCTACCGCGTATTCATGTTCGAAATGCACCATAGGTTGTTTAGAAAGTGGTGGGTGACATTTGGAAATCAACTCGGAGTCTGTCCCGAAATTTCCCCGTCCCTGAATTTCCCTGCGACGCGTGACCAAGCGGAGCCTGCAACGCCACCGCCATGAATGTTCGAGCTGCGATCTTCACGGTTGGTGCCTCCTCTCACGCATGACGCATCATTTTGGCAGTACTCCTGTCCGCAGTACATTCCTGACAGCATCTAATCGGGCGCTGCCTTCACTCAACGTTGGACAAATCCAGCCGCCTTCATCGAACTCATTCCACGCATAGATGAGCACGGTTCGTGCTTTCGCAGTGTCCGGGTTCGCCTCGCACCACGTGATGGCCTTCTCGAGATGTGCGGCCAACTCCTCAGGTTCTGGCGTCTCGTAATACTGCTCGATGTCGCCGCCCTTGACCCACGGCACCGGAGTCTCGACGCGAGGCCGCATATCCCACCCCGCGCTGACCAGCGGCACGACCTCGCACCCCGTGGCCTTGAAGGCGTCCCACCATCGCTCGGTGTGAGTCACGAGTGACAGATAGGTACCGGCCTTGGCGCCGCCGTTTGACGCGTAAGCGCCGATAGCGTCCAGGCCGAGTTTCCGTGCTTGCTCCTGAAGGACCTCCGGCGACCAGCCTTGCGCGATGATATACGGGTCGCCCGCACCGCCGGCCTTCGCTGCGGCGCGCAACTGGTCGAATGCGGCTCGCGCCTCGTCCCACGTATCGAACCTGCCAGGTCCTACCAGGCCATCAACGCTGTACAGGTATACCAACGGCCGGCCGTTCAATACGGTTTGGTATCCAGGCTCCTTGAAGTACGAAACGTAGCGCGCAACCTTGGCACGCCAAGCGCCGGGGCCTCCGCCTGCTTCCCAACCACCTTGCAGGTTGAGACAGAAGTTGATCTGCGCCCGGCGCTCGCTCGACAGGTAGAACTTCAAACCAAGGCTCAGTGCGTTCTCCTCGGGATAAATGACAAAGGCCCAGTAGTCGAGTCCCGCATCGTGGGCGTAGGCGATTTCCTGGTCCATGACCCCCTGCGAGTTGCCACGCGCTTCGACAGCGTTTTCACCAATCACCTTGCCATAAAACGGCAACCGGTAATGCCAATGCGCCGGCGCCAGCGTCTTCTCAACGGTCAGCCCCACCTCGGAGGCTGGCCCATGCCACCCATCCCAGCGGATCGCGCCCACCAGTACGTCTTCTTGCGGCGAGACGCCGGATTCAGCGCCAAAAACAAGTGCGGCGTGAACGGCCAAAGCCATCAGCAGTGTCATGGGTACTCCTCTAGCAGGGACTCGATACTCTTAAAAGTATCAAGTTCTCGGATGCTGCTTTCCGTGTGGCTTTGGACATTTTCCGAGTTCTTGCCGATTCCCGTATAGTCTGGGCTTGGTGAAAGGGGGGGAAAATAAAGGCGAGAAATAAAGGGACAGACTACCAATTACTCGCTTCTCCGCCGACTTCCTTTGCGCGTCTTGGCTTACGGCCTCGATTGGCAGGACGGAGGACGCAGCCGAGCAGATTCTCCAGTTGGACCACGAATCACGCCTTTGGCGTGACGCAAGTGCGGCCCGTGTTGGTCTGGCGGCGAATGCGGTCGACGGCATCGGGATCGTCCTCCACACGAAGCCATCCCGCCCAGTCCTCAATGACGCCGGGCGGGAGGTACCTGTTCGATAGCGGCGGCTCAGGATCATTCGTCCGCAGTACCCTTGTATATTCGGCCGCTCACTTACGCGTTCCCGGGCGATAACTCCTCTAAGCCTGCTTTTGTATAACACGAATACGGGTGTTGATCAAGAGATTCATGTCTATCGGCCCGGTTCCAAACATTGCAGGCGTCTTTTCAATGCCGTAAAATGGGGGTGGCGCGGCCGTATGCCGCAACGTAGCCGGGATGGCTTGGTTCCCGATTGGGGATCGAGGCCTTCGGCGGCGCTGGTGACCTGGTAACTATGTCTGCAACGGTGGATTCCATGCGTATGCGTGTATGGTCCGGGTCCAATGCCTGCCAACCGGAAAAGCATCTGTATTTCACGTAGTAACGACGGACGGGTATGGTACGCAAATCGGGCACATTGGGCGACGCAACGTTTGAGAAAGACGATCGAACGGAACCGTCGTTTGATCCTCACCCCACGGCGGAAGAGGTCTTACGCGAGTCCAAGGATTGGACCCGCGCGATCATCGAGTCGGCCGTGGACGGGATCATCGCCATCGACGAGCGGGGGACGATCGAGTATATGAACCCGGCCGCCGTCAAGATGTTCGGTTACGAGCCTGAAGAAGTACTCGGCAAAAACGTGAAGATGCTGATGGGGGACGATCACCGGGCCCATCACGACGGGTACCTTCATCACTACCGTTCAACGGGGGAACGCCGAATCATCGGTACGATCCGCGAGTTGGACGGGCGCCACAAGAGCGGCCGGACGTTCCCCTTCGAGCTTTCGGTGAGCGAGGTGTTCATCGGCGATCGCCGGTTGTTCACGGGCATCCTGCACGACATCACCGCGCGCCGCATCGCGCAGGAAGAGAAGGATCGCCTGCTGGACGTCCTCAACCGGAGAAACGTCCAGATCACCTGCCTCTACCGCATCGGCGAAGCCGTCCGGTCGGGCCAGGAGTTTGCGGCGATCTGTGGCGAGGTGGCGGAGACCATTCAGTCTTCGTTTCAACACGCCGATCAAGTTCGGGCGCGCATCAGTTTTGACGGGGCGGAGTACGTGAAGGGGCCGGTTGACCCCTCCGACCACAGCATGACCTGCGATATCACCGTCGCCGGGCGCAAACGCGGCGAGGTCGAGATTGCCTATGTGGGCGAGTTCGAGCCGGACGCCGCGCCCTTTCAAAGCGAGGAGCGCGACCTCATCGAAGGGATCGCGGCCGTTCTGGGCGAGACCGTGGAGCGGCGCGATGCCCAGAGCAAGGTCATCCAGGCGTCGAAGCTGGCGTCCATCGGCGAACTCGCGGCCGGCGTAGGTCATGAGATCAACAATCCCTTGAACGCGATCATCAACTGCGCCGATATTCTCATTCACGGCCTCGCCGAGAATACGAAAGAACGGCAATTCGCCGAACTGGTCCGTTCGGAATCCGAGCGGATCGCGCGGATCGTCCGCAACCTGCTGACCTTCTCCCGTCAGGACCGGGAGAAGCACAGTCCGGCCCGGCTTATCGATATTGTCGAGGCGGTGCTCTCCCTGAGCCGGAAGAAGATCGCCAAGTCGATGGTCGCGCTGACGGTCGACGTTCCCGCGGATTTGCCCAAGCTGAAATGCCGGAGCGAGCAGCTCCAGCAGGTACTCATGAATCTCATTATCAATGCGCTGCACGCGCTGGACGAGAGGTATCCGGAAGGGGATCCTGACAAGGTGATGGAGATCGTGGCCAAGCCCATTCACCTCGATGGCCGGGAGTTTTTGCGTCTGACGGTGGAGGATCACGGGACGGGCATTTCCAGCGCGCACATCGAGCGCCTGTTTGATCCCTTCTTCACCACCAAGGGACGGGACGTCGGCACCGGACTCGGACTTTCCGTGTCGGATGGCATCGTGAAGGATCACGGGGGACAGATTTGGGTGGAAAGCAAGGCCGGAGCGTTCGCGCGATTCCACGTGGACCTGCCTTTGGACAATGGCTGGTCGACGCCATATGCGAAACAGACGTAGGGGGAAGTCCATATGGCACACATCCTGGTTGTAGAAGACGAAGCTGTTCTGCAATTGACTTTCAGCGAGTTCCTTTCTCAGAAAGGCCACGACGTGGCCAGCGCTTCGGATTACACCGAGGCGTTAGCCCACCTCGATGAGTCGGATTTCGACCTGGTCGTGACCGACATCATTCTCGCCGGCAAGACCGGCGTTGATCTCCTGCGCACCATTCGGGAGCGGGGCCTCCAGTGCCCGGTCGTCATGATCACGGGCGAGCCCAACGTGGAGACGGCGGCCGAGGCGGTGCGCCTGGGCGCCTTCGACTACCTGGCGAAACCCGTCACGCGCGACGCACTTCAGCGCGTCGCGCGTCTCGCCCTCGAACAGAAGCGCATATCCGACGAGCGCGATCATTACGCGAAGCAGATGGAGATTTACCGCAGCGATCTCCAGGCCATCTTCAACAGCGTCACCGAAGGCATCATCACCGTCGACGCCGAAATGTGCGTGCGCCAGGTCAACTCCGCCGCGGCCCGCATCCTCGGTCTCGCGACCTGCGCCCTCAGCGGGAAGCCCTTCGGTTCCGTTCGCAAAGGCTTCGAGCGGGCGGAGGAAGCCTTGCAGGAGACCCTGCGTACCCGCGAGCCGGTCGTCGATCGCCGCATGCTGTTGCCCAACGGAGAAGACGAGAAGATCCTCGTGATCAATACCATGCCCTTGATCAGCGAGCGGGGCAGTTTCGCGGGCGCGGTGCTCATGATTCGCGACATGACGCGCCTGACCCGGCTGGAACGGCAGTTGGAAGACAGCCAGCAGTACCGCAACATGATCGGCAAAAGCGCGAAGATGCAGGATATCTTCCGGCTCATCCGCGAACTGGCCGAAACCGATACGACCGTTCTCGTAGTCGGGGAGAGCGGCACCGGTAAGGAACTCGTGGCCTCTGCCCTGCACCACGCCAGCCCCCGCGCGAAAGGGCCCTTCCTCCGCGTAAACTGCGCCGCCCTCTCCGAGGACATCCTTGAGAGCGAATTGTTCGGCCACGTGAAAGGCGCGTTCACCGGGGCGGTGAAGGATCGCATCGGGCGCTTCGAAGCAGCCGACAACGGCACCATCCTGTTGGACGAGATCGGCGATATCTCTCCGCGGCTCCAGCTTCGGCTGCTTCGCGTCCTGCAGGAGCGCGAGTTCGAGCGGGTCGGCGCGTCGACCCCCATCCGGACCAATGTTCGCGTTATCGCATCGACCAATCAGGACTTGGAGCGGAAGATCCGCGCCGGCGAGTTCCGGCAGGATCTGTATTACCGCCTGAACGTCGTACGCATTCACATCCCGCCGCTGCGCGAACGCAAGCAGGACATCCCTTTGCTCGTAGACCACTTTTGCCGCCGTTTCAACCGCAGCATCCGGCGAGAGGTCACCGGTGTCGCGCCGGATTCCATGGAAGTGCTCCTGAACTATCCGTGGCCGGGGAATGTCCGCGAACTGGAAAACTGCATCGAGCGCGCCTTCGTCGTCTGTCACGATTCCCAAATCCAGCCCCGACATCTGCCGCCGGAGATCATCGATCGCGGCGTCGGCGCTGCGGGAACTGCCGGGGCATCGCAAGATGCCTATGCGGCGGCGACCTCTGAGCGTGAACGGATTATCCACGTGCTCAAACAAACGGACTGGAACGTGGCGAAAGCGGCGCGGCTTCTGGGTATCGCGCGCAACACCTTGTACCAGCGCCTGAAGTCGTTGAACATTGATCGTCCCAACGTGTGACGTGTCGGTTTGCGCAGAAGTGTCTTGCGCAATTCTGTTTTTAGGGGTTTCCGCACACTCGAAATGCATTTAATAGCCTTTGAAGTACTGATTTTAAGTTTCTATTTATCAGTTACTTAACGCTTGCCCTGCTCGCTCTCCATTTACGGCACGTCTTATGCTCCCTTTCATGCAACATAACTGGTAACATCATGTTTGTTCGCAGTACCATCGCGGCAGCGCAGATAAGGGAGAGATAATTCGTGTTCTTGGACGATGTGTCACGCAGAGCCCAGGAGAATCCTGGTCGTATTATTTTGCCCGAGGCGGAAGACGAACGGACCCTGCGCGCCGCGACGGCGATTGAGGAACGGGGGATCGGAAAAGTCTGTCTGGTCGGTAACGAAGACACGATTGCGGGGGTAGCCTGTCAGGCGGGCGTCAGAATCAGTGCCGAGATCATCGACCCCTCACGATCCGGCCATCTGGACGGGTTTGCCGCAAGGTACTACGAGCTGAGAAAAGCCAAGGGCGTCGCCGAGGCCGACGCCCGCACCGCGGTGCTCGAACCGATTACCTTTGGAATGATGATGCTCGACGCGGGACTCGGCGACGGGCTCGTCGCAGGCGCATGCCACTCCACCGCAGCGACGCTACGTCCCGCCCTCCAGATCCTGCGGACCGCACCGGGTGTGTCTATGGTGTCGAGCTTCTTCTTCATGTCCTTTCCCGATACGACCTACTTGTTTGCGGACAGCGGACTGGTCGAGAACCCCGACGCCGAGCAACTCGCGGAGATCGCCCTGTGTACCGCGGAGAGCGCGATGGGTTTCGGAATCGATCCCCTCGTCGCCATGTTGTCGTATTCAACGAAGGGTTCCGCGCACAGTCCGCTCACCGAAAAAGTGGTGGAGGCAACCCGGATCGCCCAGGAACGGGCGATTGCGCGCTTTGGCGCGGACAGCCCGGTGCGAATCGACGGCGAATTGCAGGGCGACGCCGCACTCGTTCATACTGTCGGTCAACGAAAATCCCCCGGCAGCGAGGTCGCGGGTAAGGCGAAAGTTCTCATTTTCCCCGATCTTAACTCCGGCAATATTGCCTACAAACTAGTGGAACGCCTGGGAGGCGCCAGCGCCTATGGCCCTATCGTGCAGGGTCTGCGCCTCCCCGTAAACGATTTGTCCCGGGGATGTTCCTGGGAGGATATCGTGGGCGTTGCCGCTGTTACCACCGTCCAATGGCAAATACGCAGGTCCGCCATGGAAGGTAGCCAGAGCAAGTCACCTGCGTTGCAGTAAAGGCATACCATGAAGGTATTGATTCTCAACAGCGGATCCTCCTCCGTGAAGTTCAAGGTCATCGAACTCGGTGAACAGGAACGTACGCTGGCCAAGGGCCAGGTCGAACGGGTCGGGCAGAAGAACGCCGATCTCAAGTGCGACTGCTGTTTGGTCCACGATCCGTCCTGTGCCGCAAGCCTCGTCGGCGCGCCCGGAAAATTGGATGTGCCCGACCACGATCGCGCCATCGATATGATTTGCCGGCTGTTGCAGAGCGACCGTTGCGGCATCGTTGACGACCTGTCGGAGATTGCCGGCATCGGGCATCGCGTGGTGCATGGCGGTGAGTTGTTTTCGAACTCGGTCCTGATCAACGCAGAAGTGATCGAGGGCATCGAGCGTTGCGCCAAGTTGGCGCCCTTGCACAACCCGCCGGCCTTGGCAGGGATTCGCGCCTGCCTTAAAGTCTTTGGCGAAGGAACGCCGCAGGTCGCCGTGTTCGATACGGCCTTCCACCGCACAATTCCGGAGAAGGCGTTCCGCTATGGCGTTCCGAATGAGCTGTATACCGAACACGGAATTCGCAAATACGGGTTCCATGGCACCTCGCACCGTTACGTCTCGCGAGAAGCCGCGAAGCTACTGAAGCGCCCAATTGAAGAAACGAAGATCATCTCCTGCCACCTCGGCAACGGCAGCAGCATCACCGCGGTTCTCGGCGGCAAGTCCATCGATACGACGATGGGGTTGACGCCGCTCGCAGGCGTCATCATGGGAACGCGCCCCGGAGATTTGGACCCCTATATCCCCATCTTCATGATCAAGGAACTGGGCATGTCCGCGGAGGAAGTGGATACCGTCCTGAATAAGCGTAGCGGGTTTGAAGGCATCTGCCACCATCACGACGTGCGCGAGATCGAGGCGCTCATGCAGCAAGGCAACCGCGAGTGCGCGCTGGCGTTGGATATGTTCGCCTACCGCACCTCCCGTTTCATCGGCGGCTCCGCCATGGCCCTGAACGGGGTCGATGCCATCGTCTTCACCGGCGGCATCGGCGAGCACGACGCCTACATGCGCGAGCGCATCCTGCAAAACGCCGGCCACCTCGGTGTCAAGATCGACACCGAGCGCAATCTCCGCAACGATCGAATTATCACGACCGACGATTCAAAAGTCGCCGTCATGGTCATTCCGACCGACGAGGAACTCATCATCGCCCGCGATACCGCGTGGGAGGTCCGGCGTTTGCGCGAAGAGGCCGAAGCGGCCGTGTCCTCGTAGGGCGCCGTCCAATCCAGCCGGCGATCAGTTCAGCCTGTATGGCACCCCCTGTTTCGTTTATGATACGGCACTTCTATGCGCGTTCAACGGTGAGCATAACCAAGGGATAGCGATGTCAATCCGCAAGCGGGACAATCCAATCGACCTGTTCAACGAGTGGTTCGAAGACGCCAAGGGGTGTGGGTTTCGCGAACCCACGGCGGTCTGTCTTTCCACGGCGGACGCCACCGGCATGCCGTCGTCGCGCATGATTCTGTTCAAGAAAGTCGACGACGCCGGGTTCGTCTTCTACACGAACCTCGGGAGTATGAAGGCCAAGGAGCTGCGCGAGAATCCCCGCGCCGCCTTGTGCTTCTACTGGATGCCCATTGGCAAGCAGGTGCGCGTGCAGGGCGATGTTGAACCGGTCAGCTGTGAGGAAGCCGATGCCTACTTCGCCTCGCGCGACCGGCAAAGCCAGATTGGCGCGTGGGCGAGCAAACAATCGCAACCGCTGGAAGGGTACTTCGAACTGGAACGCCGCGCGGCCGAGTACGCCATCAAGTTCGGTGTGTCGAAAGTGCCCCGGCCCGACTTTTGGTCCGGCTACCGCATTCGCCCCTTCCGCATGGAGTTCTGGCAAGAAAAGCCGTTCCGCCTGCACGAACGCCTCGTCTACACCCGCACAGAAACCGGGTGGGACACGCAGTGGCTGTTCCCCTGATCTGCCGACTATCCGTACGGATCGCCGCCGCCGCCAGTTTCCGCGGGCGGCGCATCGTAGAGGGTGAATCCCGACAGGATGGGCTGGTTGTTGGGATGGCGCGTTTCGTTCGCGCTCGTCACCCGTATCGCGGGCTGATCGCGGAACACGCACTTCGCCTCGCAGATCCCGCAACCGATGCAACGCTCGGGATCGACGCGGGGTTGTTTTAATACGCGGACTGAGCCGTCCCGCATCTTCACTTCCGCCTCGATGAAATGGATGGCCTTCGTCGGAATCGGGCAATGCTCTTCGCAGACCATGCACTCCCGACCATACGCGTAAGGCAAGCAGCGCGACGTGTCGAAGGTGGCAAGCCCGAGTTTCGTTGCTTGCTTCGTCTCCATGTCGAGCGGTTGAATGGCTTCCGTCGGGCAGATGGCGCCGCAGCGGTTGCATTCGTATTCGCAGTAGCCCACCTGCGCGATGAGCCGCGGCGTCCACAACCCTTCGATGCCCGTGTCGAATCCCGCCGGCTGGAGCCCGTTCGTCGGGCACACGCGCATGCACAAACCGCATCGCACACAGCGGGACAAGAACTCCGATTCCGCCAGGGCGCCCGGCGGCCGCACCAGATTCGGATCGAAGACCTTTCCCTGCGCCACCGGCGAGAGACGGAGCGAAAGCAGCGTGCCCGCCCCCACGAGTCCCGCGGTCATGGCCGCGCGCCTGGACAGGTCCATGGAAGGCGCGGCTTCCCCGCGCAACGGGTTTTGCACTGCAAACGTTATGGCGTCCCAGTTGCACTTGGCGGTGCAGTTCAGGCAGAGGAAGCATTCGGAAGGACGCCATTCGCCCGGCTTGTCCGGCGTTCCCGCGCCCTGGCAGTTTACGCGGCACAAGCCGCACTCCGTGCAGGTTTCGGCGCAGGTCTTCAGCCGCAGCCACGGACGCCAAGCGGCGAGTCCCAGCAACGCGCCCAAGGGGCAAAGATACCGGCACCAAAACCGCTTGCGATAGAAGTTCAGACCAACGGTGGTCAGGAAGATCGCCGAAATCAGCACGCCGCCGTAGAAACTCTGGCGATTCGCGACAAAAACGTGATCCCGAAAGAACCGGTATACCGGCTCGGTCGCCATCGTGGCGTGAACCGGGCCGAGGTGCGGATCATTTTGGTACACCGCGGTGGAACCGTCCTCGACGGCGACGCGAATGGCAGGACCAAAAACGGTAAACGTGGTGCGGTACAGGAGCGAGAAGGGGTCCAACAATCCGATCCAATTCGCGCCGAATACGGCGCCCACGAGCATGCCGATCAGGATGTAGTACTTCCACCGGTTCCAGGGGGACCACTTTTCGCGCTGCACGAGGTCGAATGTGGAATCTTTGCGCAGCGCGCTGACGGTGGCATGAATTGAACCCAGCGGACAAATCCACCCGCAAAAGAACCGGCCGAACACGACCGTTAGCGCCATCGTGATTAGTCCGAGCAGCAGCAGCGCGGTGAACGCCCGCGAAGCGATGATGGTGGTCAGCATCACGAGCGGATCGAACAGGAAGAAGATCTCCGCGGTTTTGCTGGTTTCCTCGACAGAGCCTCGCGCGGCAACCACAACGGTCCACAGAAACACCGCAAAACAACCCCCCTGGACGCTCCGGCGCAACCACCGAAGTACAAGCATCTTTTGCCGGGACGTCACGCGACCGCGATCTCCTTCGGTATGAGCGAGCGGTAATCCAGGGTGCCCAATCCGGCGGCATCGCCCGCGGCGACGGTCGCGATATCTTTGGGATCGTGGCCGAGCAGTTCTGCGCCGAAAGCGTCCAGCGCCACGATGTCCGTGCTCGCGACCACCGTATCCTTGCGCTGCACGTCCGCCAGGTCGCCGCCCGTCGGCCCGTGGGCGGTGAGAATCCGTACGGCGTCCAGCACGCAGAGTTTGGGGCTCATGAACCGGGTGATATCGCACAAGCAGGTCGGAATGTCCTGGTGGAAGACGTTTCGTTTGTCGACAACGCCCATGTAGTTTTTCATGGCCAGCGTCACCGTCGATATGCTGTGGTGCTTCGCAATCGGCACATTGATGACCAGGTCGGACTCCACAATCTCCGGGCAAACCTGCCACTTGTCCAATCGCGCGCCACCAATGGCGTATTCGCGAAAGCGACTCGGGTCGAGATACACCACCTCGGCGCCCGCCGCTTTGGCAGCCGCTTCGATGCCGCTTCGGGGATACGTCTTGCTCGCTTCGTTACAGGTAAAGTCTCCCACCCGCACTGTCTTGGCTCCCGCGTCGAAGCAGAGGCGAATGAGCGTGGCGACCACGTCGGGATTTGTATTGGCGGCTTGCTCCGGAGTGCGGTCCCAGGCCATGTTGGGCTTGATCCAGACGGAGTTCCCCGAACTCACAAAGCGGCCCATGCCGCCTATGGCCTCGATGGCCTGTTCGGTCAGCTTCACCGCCATGGGGCCAACGTCGGCTTCCGCGACTGGGGCGCCGTTCCACCGCGCGATGCTCATGGCCGCGGACGCAGCCTCCTGAGCGATGGCTGACCCCGCGACCGGCGCGGCCGCCGCGGCCGTTCCCGCGAATGCCGCCTGCTTCAAGAAACTCCGACGAGACTGGTTCCGCATGGTTCGTTGCCTCCCGTTCCAATGCCCCTTGGATAAGTTCTGTGGGTAGCGGTCTGCCTTGGACACAGCTAACCTTCTGCAAATAAGCATAGAACGTGCCATGGAAGCGCTGGTGGCGTTCTTTTGCAACGTATTGGAGTTAAAGGGGATGGGGAAGCGTGACCAACATGCCGGAAATAGACCCAGCAGATGGTGCGCAAAAGTGCGCAGCGCACAAGTGCATTTGCTGAATCGTACTTCGCAAGACACAGAAAAACGGCCAGTGGAATCCCACTGGCCGATGGGTACGTCGAAATCTTCCTGAGTCTCTACCGCCGCGGCGTGAAATCGACGACGAGCGCCTCCTCGAGATAGGGGCCCACAAACTCGACGAACTTCTTGTGCTCGGGATGGGGGAGGTAGATATCCCGGCCTTCCGGCTCCGCGAAGGTCACGATGAAGACATTGGTGAACCCTTTGCTCAGGTTCTCCGTGCTCTCGTCCGTGCCCGCTTCGATGTCTTTGATGACGTCAATGCGGTTCTTCAGATCCAGGAAGGCGTCTTCGACCGCCTGCACCTGATCCGGCGTGGTTCCTTCCTTGTACTTGAAGAGAACCACGTGACGAAATACATTTCCGTCCATTGCATCGCCCTCGTTGCTGCCATCGACAACGTTGCCCTTAATCGATATGCACCCGGCCGCGAGTAACAGGACCAGCCCGGGGATCAACACACGCTTCAGCATAAGGCCTCCTTCCGCAATAACGATACCCCAACGGTAACGGGGGAGAGCCTATGCCAGCGTGTTCGCAAATTCAACTTCTCAAGGCGCCCGACCCTCTTCAGGGCTGTCAGGCTGTGGCTCTGGGTCATCTGTGACTTCTTCAGCGGATTTTTCGACGGGTTCGGCGTCGGGCGTCTCGATGGAGGGCTCCTCCGGAGATGCCCATGGGCTTCCCATGATCCGTTCCAGTTCGGCGGCCGCAACCCGGAGGTCGCGGGCGGCGCTTAACTGTTCGAGCTGGAAGTCGAGGAGGGTCTGCACACTCTCCAGGACATCCAGAAAGTCCGCATCGACGCTGCCGCTGGCGTAGGTCGTCTGTACGGCCTCGTAGGTTTGCTGCGCTTGGGGAATGAGCGTGGTTTCAAAAAGATTGTACCGGCGGCGTCCATCCTGCATTTCGAACAGGGCCATCTTCGCGGCCGATTCCAGGGCAATCACCCTTCGGTACTTCTCGTGTTCCGCCGCGGACTCCATGTGCTTCGCCTCGGCGATGGCGGCGTCGATGCGTTTCCGCCAGATCGGAATGTTCATGTTCACCGAGAACATCACCTCGTCCTGACGCTTGGCATTGTCGAAGGCGCTTTCGACGTCCGCCAGACGATTGACGCTCATCAGACCGCCCAACGTATCCGGCCGGATCTGGCGACTGACGTTTCGCGCTCCCGAGACTAACGTGCCAATCTGCTGCAAATAGGGATCGTTTGGATTCGGCGCCTCAGGCAAATCCACCCGCACCGGGGTCGTCCAGGTCCGGAACGAATCGAGCATTTCCAGGAACGGTCCTGTCCGGGATGGATTGCGTGCATCCTTCATGTCGAGGTATTCCAGCGACACCGTGAAATTGGGGTAGCGCGTCTTCTTGGCCAGCTCGACGTCTTTCGACATGCTGTCGATCAACCGGTCCGACTCGGCCAGTGCCGGATTTGCCACGCGGAGCCGCGCGAGCACGATCGGCGCGGGAGGCGCTTCCGGCGGCAGCGGGATGGATTGCGGCCACGGCGGATCTTCCGCCGCTTCCCGGCCGATGGCCGCATTGAGTTGTGCCGCCAACGCAGGCCGGTACTGCATGAGCCCGTCGTAGCGGTCCTGCAACTTCGATTGCTCGATTTGAATGCGAAGCAGATCCTCCTGGCGGCTCATACCGAGACCGAATCGCGAGTTCACAATGTCCTCGGTGTACGTCAGGATCTCGACTTGCGATTCGGTAACCCGAATGCTCTCGGCGAGGAAGGCGTAGTCGAAATAGGCCTTCTTGACCTCGGCGAACACCTCGTTACGTGCCGCATACAACCTTTCCAGGGCTGCGTCCGCCGCCAACCGCGCCTTGTCGCCACGGGTCTTGAGCGTGCCAAACCACGGGAACGACTGGGCCAGCATGGCGCGATAGCGGCTATCGTCGGATCGCAGGAAGTACGTGAACCCAAACATGGGGTCTTCGAGCGACGTCGCCTGGGGCACGCGCTCCAGCGCTGCCAGCCATTCTTCGTGCAGCGCCTTCAACATGGGATGGCGGTCGCCGGCTTCAAGCAGGTATTCGCGGAGTTCGTCGTTTGCCGCGTAGAACTCCGGCGGCGCCACTTCAGACGCCGACGCGATCGCGCCTATAGCCAGAACAATCGCCGCCGCACCCGCTACCCCGGCAAACGAGCGATGCGTTTTTCGATGAACGTTCATGCTCAACTCTCCCGCTTACGATACCGCGGTAAGCGCGGCAATCGGATTCGATGAAATAGTCCCGGGGGAAGCTCTGCGCCCTCCGGTGGATTCATCCGGAATTCCCGTTCTTTCATCCAGCAATACACCACGGGCGTCATGAACAGCGTGATGATCTCGATGGTCATCCCGCCGAACGACGGCAAGGCCATGGGCACCATGATGTCGGCGCCCCGGCCCGTCGAGGTCAGTACCGGCATCAACGCGAGGATGGTCGTTGCTGTCGTCATCAGGCAGGGCCGGATTCGGCGTTTGCCCGCTTCGAGCGTCGCATTTCGGATATCGTCAATGGATTTGATTTCGCCTTTCTCGAAGCTCTGGTCCAGGTATGTCGCAATCACCACATTATCATCCGACGCCACTCCGAAAAGCGCGAGGAAGCCGACCCAGATTGCGACGCTCAGATTGATGGGATGCACCTGGAAGAGTTCGCGCAGGTGAATGCCCATAATCGTCACATCGAGAAACCAGGGTTGTCCGTACAACCAAAGCAGCACGAAGCCCCCCGACCAGGCGACAAGGATACTCGAAAATACGAGCAAGGTAGTCCAGTACGAAGAGAACTGGAAGTAGAGGATCAGGAAGATCAGAAACAACGAAATGGGCAGCACCAGAGACAGCGTCTTCTGAGCGCGAAGCTGGTTCTCGTAATTCCCGGCGAAGGTGTAGCTCACCCCCGCGGGAAGCGACCACTCGCCGCTGGCCAGCTTGCCGTCGAGGTACGTCTTCGCGCTCTCGACCACATCGACCTCCGCGAATCCGGGCTTCTTGTCGAACAACACGTAGCTGACCAGGAACGTGTCTTCGCTCTTGATCGCCATGGGGCCGCGCACATACTGGATATCCGCCAACTGGCCCAATGGGATCTGTGCGCCGTCCATCGAGGGCACCAGGATGCGCTCCAGGCTTTCCAGTTGGTCGCGCAACTCGCGCTTGTACCGCACGCGCACGGGGTAGCGCTCGCGCCCCTCGACGGTCGTCGTAATCGAGGTCCCGCCGATGGCGACTTCAATCACATCCTGCACGTCGCGAATGGTAAGGCCGTACCGCGCGATCGCGTTGCGGTCGATGTCGATCTCGAGATACGGGTTGCCCACCACCCGGTCGGCGATCACCGCCGCGGGTTCCACGCCGGGCACTGCTTTGAGGAACTGCTCGATCTCGAGACCTACCTCTTCGATGGTTTCCAGGTTCGGCCCCTTTACCTTGACCCCCATCGGCGCGCGCATGCCGCTTTGCAGCATCACGATGCGCGCCGCGATCGGTTGCAGTCGCGGGGCGGACGTGGTTCCGGGGATTCCCGCCGCTTTGACGATCTCGTCCCAGATGTCGTCCGCCGTGCGAATGTGCTCGCGCCACTGCCGGTAGGCTTTTCCTTTCGGATCGGGTATCAGTTCACCGTTCTCGTCCCGGACGAACTCGTCCGTTTCCTCGTCGTACGTGAAGGTGAGCCGCCGGCCGGACTCGTCGGTCTTGTACTCCGACTTGTAGTTGACCACCGTCTCAATCATGCTGATCGGCGCCGGGTCCAAGGGGCTTTCCGCGCGGCCGAGTTTCCCGACCACCATGTCCACTTCGGGAATGGACGAAATCGCCCGATCCTGCAACTGGATGATCTCGAGCGCTTCCCCGATGCTCGCATGCGGCATGGTCGTCGGCATGTACAGGTACGACCCCTCGTCCAGCGGAGGCATGAACTCTTTCCCAAATCCAGGGAACTTGTGATAGGCCCAGGACCACAGCCGATTTTGCTGCACGGCGTCCTTGCCGATGCCAATCGCTTCCGCAGCGCGCGGGACGAATCCAAACACGGTCCCGAATCCCAGCCACGCGCTGGCACCGGCGAGCAGGATAAGAACCGGCATCGCCATATAGACGCCCTTATGACGGAGAAAAAAGCGCAGCAACGGTTCGTATACCAGTTGGAATAACAGGAAGAACCCCAGCAATCCGCCCACCAATATGGTCACAAACGTCAGGTTCAGCGCCATCCCGCGAGACGGACCCAGGGGAAGCCAGTCGTTGGTGAGCAGTACCACTACCAACACCACCGCCACCAGGTTCGCCGCCCATGGTCCCAGCTTGCGGACGTTCCGCGGCAGACGGCCCTCGAACAAGTGGTACAGACCCATGCCGATCAGGATGAGTCCCGCCCACCACGCGACCAGGAAGAACACCACGACGCCAGCCAGCGTCAACACCATCAACGTCGCGCGCTTGAGCCAGTCCGACGTAAACTTTCCCGCAAGGAGGATATGGGCAAGCGCGGGGATGATCGTCAAGGCGACGATAACCGACGCAATCAACGCGAAAGTCTTGGTAAAGGCGAGCGGTTTGAAGAGCTTGCCTTCCGCGCCGATCATCGTGAAGACGGGGAGGAAGCTGATCACCGTCGTCGAGATGGCCGTGATGACGGCTTTCCCGACTTCGCTTGCGGCGCGGTAGACCACGTGGAGCCGATCCTCCTCCGGGTCCGCCTCGTCGAGGTGCTTCAGCACGTTTTCGCAAATGATGATCCCCATGTCGACCACGGTGCCGATAGCGATTGCGATGCCCGAGAGCGCCACAATGTTGGCATCGACGCCGAAAGTCTTCATGGCGATGAAGGTGGTCAGCACCGTGAGCGGAAGCACGAGGCTGATGAGGATCGAACTGCGCAGATGGACCACCATGATGATAATCACGATGACCGTGATGAGAATCTGCTGAACGATCGCTTCGTTGAGCGTGCCGAGCGTCTCGTAGATCAGCCCGGTGCGGTCGTAGAACGGCACGATGGTTACCTGGCTCAAGGTGACCCACTCCGGCCACTCATCGCGTGGCGTCTGCCGCAGCCAGGAAACCCAGCTATCCTGATCGATTCCGGGTCCCCCCGTCTCCATCAACTCCTGCGACCGCGCGAACTGCGACACTTCTTCCGCGCTCACCTTGTGGTAGTCCACGACCGCCCGGACGGGCAGCCCCGCCGCGATCTCGCCGATTCTGGCTTTGACGTTCTTAATGGCCTGCAGCGGGTTGTACCCGTACCGGACCACAACCACACCGCCCACGACCTCCGCGCCTTCCTTGTCCAGCACGCCGCGCCGCATCTCGGGTCCGAGCGCGACCGTCGCGATGTCCTTCACGTAGATGGGCACGTTGTCGTTCACGCGGACGACCGTGTTCTCGATGTCGGCGATGTGCTCGATGAAGCCGAGGCCGCGGATGATGTACTCGACCTTGTTGATCTCGATCGTCCGCGCCCCCACGTCGACGTTGGACATGCGGACCGCATTGAAGACGTCCTCCAGCGTGACCTTGTACGCGCGCATGGCGTCGGGGTCGACGTCGATCTGGTACTCCTGCACGTAGCCGCCGACGGACGCCACTTCGCTGACGCCGCCCGCGCTGAGCAGGGCGTAACGGACCTGCCAGTCCTGGATGCTGCGCAGTTCATGGAGGTCCCAGCCGGGTGTTGGATTGCCGTCGGGATCGCGGCCTTCGAGGGTATACCAGTAGACTTGGCCCAAGGCCGTCGCGTCCGGGCCGAGCGCAGGTTGCACGCCTTCCGGGAGACTCCCTCCGGGCAGGCTGTTGAGCTTCTCCAGAACCCGGCTCCGGGACCAGTAAAACTCGATGTCCTCCTCGAAGATGATAAAGATGGACGAGAACCCGAAATACGAATAGCTCCGGATCGTCTTCACGCCGGGAATGCCCAGCAGCGCCGTCGTCAACGGGTACGTGACTTGATCCTCGACGTCCTGGGGCGACCGGCCTTCCCATTCTGTAAAGACGATCTGCTGGTTCTCGCCGATGTCGGGAATGGCATCTACGGCGACGGGGTTCCTGGGCAGCATGCCGATATCCCAGTCGAACGGCGCAACGATAACGCCCCAAAGCACAACGAAGGCGGTCAACAGCGCGACCACAAGTTTGTGGCGCAGGCAGAACCAGATTACCTTATCGACGATGGATTCGGGTTTGGGCTCGCTTCTGACGCGATCGCTACTCATGGGCCGAACCCTCATGGGCGGCGTGATCGTGCGCTGCGTCTTCAGCGGTGCTGGCGCCGCCGATGCGTCCGGTTACCTCGCCGCAGTTCAACATCTCGCTTCCGAAGTACGGATTCAGCACCTCGTCCGAACTGGCCTGCAGCCAGTCCGCCCCTTCGAACTCGAACGCCATCGGGCAGTGCACCACGTACGCGTTCTCTCCATCCGGCATTCCGTATGTGCGAAGAACGGCGGTCAATGCCTCGGAGAACGGTTCGAATGCAACACGAAATGCGTCCATATCCGTGCTGGAAACCAGTTGATCGACGGCCGGATTCAAGGCGACCGCATCCGTTCCGGTCCACTGCGTGAGCAACGGTTCCGGTAATGCCTCGGACTCAATTGTAGCCAGAGCCGATGCGGCGTTCTTCGCGGCGGCGGTTGCCGCATCGAGATCGTCGCCAGCCAACGCAGTCTGCACTGCATAATAGGCGTCCAGGACCTTGGCCAACTGATTCCGGAAATCTGCCGGAGCTACGGGCGCGCCAGCGTCTGTGTGTCCTGCGGGCAACGCGAGCCGTTGCTGCAGTTGCGTCATCGTGTCGGCCATGTGCTGCAATGCTTCCATCTTGTCGTCGGGCGAGGTCGCGTCGCGCAGCGCGATGATGTCGTTCTTCAGACGCATCGAGTACTCCATCCAGACCGAATGGGCTTTGGGCGGAAACAGCGTCATGTCCACATTCGCCACCGATTCTTCCAGCGCAATGAGCGCGGAATCCGTCACATCATGTTCGGCGGCATCGACGCTTTCCCGCACCGCCACGTAAGCCCCATTCACGGCATCAAGTTGCTCCACCAGGATGAAAGGCAGCGGCGCGCCCTCTTCCGCATGAACCACCGCGCCGCCGTCCGGCGTCATCATGCTGGGTTTCGCGTGAATCTGCAGCGCGCTGTCAATCTTGAAGTTGCCATTCGTCACGACCAGCTCGCCTTCGGAAAGGCCCGACCGAACGATGTAGTAGTCTCCGGCACGGGCGCCGAGCAGGACCTCGCGACCTTCGTACGTCGGCTTCTCGGTTTCGGGAACCTCGACGTACACGACCGCGCGCTTGCCGGTCAGCAGCGCCGCGCTCGCGGGGATGACGAGGGGCATGTCGTCCGCATTGGCTTCCGCGGGCACATACCCAAGCTTTTCGGCCGGGACCAGCGCCATCCCGCAGATATCGCAGGAGCCGGGGCCTTCTTTGACGATCTCGGGATGCATGGGTGAGATCCACTTGCCCGCCAGTCCGGGATCCATCACGCGGCCGCCGGTGGCGATGTTCGAACGGACTGTCGCGCGCACGAACATCTCCGGCTTCAATCGGCCATCCGGATTCGGCACGTTGACGCGGACCTTCACCGTGCGCGTCATTTCGTCGAGGATCGGATCGATGAACGCGATGACGCCGGAGAAGACTTCTCCCGGATAGGCTTCCGTCGTGAATTCCACGTTCTGGCCGTAATGAAGCCAGGGGAGATCCGACTCGTAAGCATCCAGCATGACCCACACTTCATTCAGGTCGGCGATGGTATAGATCTTGGTTCCGGTCTCCACGTACATGCCTTCCTGTCCCATGCGCTCGATGACCGTGCCGCCCATGGGCGCGTAAATCGTGATGTGATCCGATACCGTGCCTTGGTTCTCCGCTTCGGCGATCTGCTCGTCCGTCAGGCCCCATCGGCGCAGCTTGTTCCGCGCGGCTTCCAGCGTGGTGCGCGCGGTCTGCTTGAGCACCTCCGGCGCGTCCTGGCGCATGTTTGCGGCCGCGGTGGCAGCGCGCCGGAGTTCCTCCTGCGCGGTCAGGATTTCCGGGCTGTACAGGTAGACCATGTGGTCGCCCTTCTCGACTCGGATACCGGTGTAATCCACGTACAATCGGTCCAGTCGGCCCGGCACCCACGCCGTGATATAGCCCAGCTTCGTTTCGTCATAGTCGATCTTGCCGACCATGCGGACCTCCTTCGTCACGAAACGCCGCTCGACCGGGCTCGTGGCGACCTGCATCAGCTTGGCTGCGGCTTCGCTCGTGGTAAAGGTCCGCATGGCCAAGCCGTCGGTATCATCGTCTCCGGAACTCACGGGGATCAGGTCCATGGCGCAGATGGGACATAGCCCCGGTTCGGGCAGGCGAATCTGCGGGTGCATGGAACAGGTCCAGACCTGCGCCTCATTCGACTCCGAGGCGGCATCCTCGGAACCCGCCGGCGATACGGGTGCCGAAGGAGAGGTAAAGCACCCGCGCACGACGAAACCAAGCCCAGCCGAAACTGCGGCAATCAGGCATACGGCTACCAAGGTGTTCTTGTTGGCGCGCGACGTTCGCGCATTGCTGTTCGGTGCGGATGAATCCGTACTCATTGGCGTCAGCTCCACGTCCTGGGCTCGCATGCCCATGGACAATCGATTGCAATTCGGTCCGGCACGCCGGCGGCGCGCGTCAGAACGGGACTACTCGAAATTGCGTGGATGCTGAATCAGCAAAGAAAGGTGCAGTTGGATAGGTAAGGAGCAGTTTGTGCTCGCAGGTCGTGTGCAGGTGCCAAAAGAGTCGCCTGCGTCTCCGCGTGTTGATGCACTGCGGCATGAAAGACTTCGAGGCGCACCAGGTGTTTGGAGAACGCGTGGGAGTCGGTATTGATGGCAGCACTCACACGGGTGGGGGGAGTGGTGTCACAGGAACAGGTAGACACCTTGGGATGCGAGCGGACGTCCTGCGCGGCCGGCTTCGATGACGCCGTGCCTGATTCGGCCTCGGTGCAACATCCCGAAGCGAGGACCGGGGAAGAGACCCCTGCCAAGGTTTCTTCAGGTGTGGCGTCGCAACACGTACAGGGACACAGATGCGCCATCCCCGTGACGAGGAGGAAGGCGAATAACGTGCCTGCTGTTATTAGTCGCTTAATCACCATGATCCAGTCCGGTAACGCCAATCGCAAGCGCACTATACCATAGATTCCCCGGATCGGTAAAACGCGGTCAATCCACATTTCTATTCCAACGCGGTTAACCGAGCATATGGAGACTATGGGACTTGACGAGGCAGGTTACCCTGGCGCCGTGCCGGACGCCGAGTTCTTCGATAGCCCCCGGCGTAACTTCAGACCAGATGATCTGGCCCACATCCACCGCCACAAACACCGCGGAACCTTGCGCGATGATCTGGCGAACCGTCCCCGTTAAGTGATTACGGGCGCTGATATTCGCAACGTCCGTGGGGCTGAGGAGAACGGTCTCCGGAAGGAAGTGGACGTACACGGTCTCTGCGCCCGGCGGAGGTGTGCCGGGCAGGTGAATGCGTTGGTCGCCAACCGTCGCCGTCCAGTGCCCCTCGACTTCGTTCAGTGCGTCGAGACGCAAAAGATTGACCGGTCCCGAAGCGTCCTTCAGGCGAAGCGCGCCGGGTGAGGCCAGGGCGTCCTCCGGCGTGCCCTCCGCGATAACGCGGCCGTTCTCGATGGCGACAACGCGCCGCGCGAAACGGCGGACCTCCGTCTGGCTGTGGCTTACGAAAAGCGCGGGAAGATTCCACGCCCGCACGATGCGATCCAGATAGTCGAGAATCCGGATCTTCAAGGCCTCGTCAATCGCCGCCAGAGGTTCGTCCATCAGCAACAGGCGTGGACGGCTCAGGAGTGCCCTCCCAAGCGCCACGCGTTGACGCTCGCCCCCGGAGATGGAACTCGGGTAACGGGACAAGATGGTCTCCAGTTCCAACACAGACACGGCCCGTTCGAAATCGGCGATGGCGGAATGACTCGGCCGCCAGAGACGTCCATAGTTCAGATTTTCGCGCACGGTCCGATGGGGGAACAGCAGGTGATCCTGAAAGACCATGCCGATGCGCCGGCGATGAATGGGCGTACGCAGACCGCTGGACGTATCGAGCACGGTCTCGCCGTCGAGGTGTATGGTGCCCGAGTCCGGTTCGCGCAGGCCGGCGATCATCTCCAGAATGGAGGTCTTACCGCTCCCGGACGGTCCAAACAAGGCAACCACCGGCTCGCTCGCCGTGAAAGAAAGGTCCAGTGAAAACCCGCTGGGATACTCGTGTTTGCAGGAAAACTCAAGCATGCGACCGATTCCGCTGCCGTCGCTCCACCCACCGGCTCACGACGATCGCCGCCGCAGCGATCAATACCGACAGCGCAACCAGACGCCAACTCTCCGCAATGCCGTTCGGCCGTTCCGTCATGGCGTACACCGCTAGCGGTATCGTCTGCGTTTTGCCGGGGATGTTTCCCGCGATCATGATGGTTGCGCCGAATTCGCCTACGCCGCGCGCAAAGGCAAGCACTGCGCCGGCAATCACGCCGCGCTTCGCCAACGGGAGCGACACGGTGAGAAAGCTGCCGATCCGATTCGCGCCGAGACTCTGCGCCGCCAGTTCGAGGCGCGGGTCAACGGCTTCAAAAGCCAGTCGTACCGCCCGCACCATCAACGGAAACCCGACGACCGCCGCGGCAACCGCTGCACCGAGCCACGTGAATGCAATGCTGAATCCGAAGACGCGTTCGAGGAAACCGCCAAGGGGACTGCTTCGTCCGAATGCAACGAGCAGCAGGTATCCCGTGACGACCGGCGGCAGCACAAGCGGGAGATTGACCAGCGTTTCCACGATCCACATCCCGCGCGAGGAACTGCGCGCCAGACGGTAGGCCAGGAGAATCGCAACCGGCAGGCTGACGAGAACCGCCACACTCGCCACCAACAGGCTCAAGCGCAGCGCGTTCCATTCCATCTCGGTCAACACAGTTCAGCTCTCCGCAAGTCCGTGTCAATGGCCCGCCTTGGATGGCGTCATCGAACGGGATTCAGCAACGTGAAACCGGATTCCCGAAAGATTGTCGCGGCGTCTCGCCCCCCCAAGAAATCGTATAGCGATTGTGCCGTCGCATTCTCTTCCGCCCTCTTCAACAACGCCAAGGGGTACATGATTGCGTCATGTAATGCCCCGTCGAACGCGAATGCCACCCGGACGCCCGCCGACACATCCGCGTCGGTAGCGTACACGATTCCCGCCTCGGTTTCTCCCCGTTCCACATAGAGCAAGGCCTGCCGCACGTTGGCCGATGGCACGCATTTCGGTTCCAGTTCGTCCCAAAGTCCGAGGGACGAAAGCGCTTGTTTCGCGTAGATGCCGGCGGGAACAGACTCCGTATCGCCGACGGCGATGCGCGTCACGGCGGCTTCGAGAAGATCGCCCGGCGCATGTACCGGCAAGGCGCTGTCGCGCGGCACAACGACCACCAAACGGTTCCCAAAGAGTTCCGATGACTCAGCCACTAGCCCCCGCTTAGCCAGGTGTTCCACCCAATCGGCGTTGGCGGCAAGGAAAAGATCGGCATTCGCGCCCTGCTCGATCTGACGCGCCAGCGTCGAGGACGCGGCAAAGCTTGTGACTACGGTAACGTCGGGATGTCGCTCCTCGAATCGTTCCACTACTGTCGTCACTACATCCGTCGTGCTCGCCGCCGCAAAGATGGTGACGGTGTTTCGACTTGAAGGCGAACTCTCATCGCCCGCCGTGCAACCTCCGAGAAATGTCAGAAAGACCGCAAGCGACGCGAGCAATGTTCGCACGGCCCCCTTTTCAAAGCGTGCGACTGCAATGAGTGGGGATATTCCGTTTGCCCGATAGCAAAGTTCTGTGAATAAAGACCCCCTCCCCAGCCCTCCCCCTCGACGGGGAGGGAGCAAGCCTTCCGTGTTTGTGGATAAATCGATTTTGCCTGGTGCGGTTCTAGCGACAAACAACTCAGATGTTCTCCCCCCGTCCACGGGGGGAGCTAGAGGGGGGGTCTTAGAAAAAAAGGTACAGTTACCTTTTCGTACTTCCGGCGTTGGACGGATTCTCTGCGACTTGGAAACGAAATGGTGGCCGTCCCCTTTTTTCTCGAAGAACATCCCCCTTGGTCCCCCTTCAAAGGGGGAAGGGATTGAGTCGCAATTCCAGGAGGAAGGTAAAGTCTGCCGCGCATTCGCCAGACGATTGCCGTTGCGGTCGCCGTTCGCAACGCTCCGCGTTGCGAACAATTCCCCCTTTGAAGGGGGGCAGGGGGGATGTTCTTCCGTATGCGTGGTGCGACTCGTCAGGCGGTGCGTCCGCAGCATTTCTTGAACTTCCGGCCGCTTCCGCAGGGGCAAGGGTCATTCGGTTCCGCGCGGCCCGCCTGCTTCTTCCCCGAATCCTGCTGCCGCATGTAGGCCATTACGTTCGCCGGCGCGCGCTGCTGGCGCAGCTCATTCGCCATGAAACGCATCGGTCCATCGATGTGTTTGAAAAAGTGCTTGTACCCTTCGCAGAGATAACTCAGGCCCGATTCGCCGTCCGGCGTCGTGAGGAAACGGTGTTTCGGACATTCCCCGTTGCACACAAAACGGACTTCGCACTCCCGACAGTACTTGGGCAGCGTATCCTGCTTGTCCTGGCCAAACTTGCGCTGCTGCGCCGAACCCACCATCGCCTCGACCGGGTTCTCCATAATATTGCCGAGGCGGTTTTCCTCGTAGACGTAGTGGTCGCAGGAGTAGAGATCGCCGTTGTGCTCCAACGCGACCGCGTCCCCGCAGGTCTGCGCGAACACGCAAAGGCTCGGCTCGTAGCCGCACCAGGCCTCCAGGGAGATATCAAAGATCTGAACGAAGTACCTGCCCACGTCGTTGCGGACCCATTCATCGAAAATCGTCGAGAGGAACTTCCCGTACTGGAGCGGACGCACGGACCACGGCGTCACCCGCGCCTTCTCGTCGTAGTCCGGCGAAACGAGCCGCAACTTCTCTTCCTCGTCTTCCGACAAGCGTTCGATGATGGGGATGAATTGCATGAACCCGCTGCCGATTTCCTTGAGAAATCGATACACTTCCAGCGGATGATCCGCGTTGTGCCGCTGCACGCAGGTCAACGTGTTGAACTCGACCTTGTGCGCTTTGAACAGATCGATGGCGCGCATGACCTTCGCCGACGTGGGCCGGTCGCCCTTGTCGACGCGGTAATGATCGTGAAACTTCGGCGGCCCGTCGATGGACACGCCCACGAGGAATTCGTTCTCCGCGAGAAAGGTCGCCCAGCGCTCGTCGATCAGCACGCCGTTCGTCTGGAACGCATTCCGAATCGGCCGTCCGTCCGCGTACTTCTTTTCCAACTCGACCACCTTCTCGAAAAACGATACCCCGAGAATCGTCGGCTCGCCGCCCTGCCACGCGAAGGTGATCTCCGGCGCCTTCTGCGACGCGATGTACTGGCGAATGAAGTTCTCGAGGACCTCTTCCGGCATGGCCCACTTGGACACATCGGGGTAGAGGTTCTCCTTCTCCAGATAGAAACAGTATTTGCAGTCCAAATTACAGATCGGCCCCGTGGGCTTCGCCATGACATGGAAATTCTGTACGGTACTCGCGACGGCCATTAGCTTCTCCAGGACTTCACGCCGGATTGCGTCTCGATCCACCCTATCGCAGAAACCCCGGAAAAGGCAAACCGCGTCACATTGTCCATACCGTCCATAAGGTCCATATCGTCGATTGACGCCTACGACGCCCCCGACTATCATGAACGCAACGGAGGCTAACCCATGCGCTTGAAAAAGGTGAAAATCGACAAGCAGAAACAAGCGGAGTTCATTGCTAAAGTCAAGCGCGAGCAGGCGCAGCGCCAGTCCGGTTACCGCGAAAAGGCCTTGGCCTTGTTCCCCCACGTGTGCGCGCGGTGCGGCCGCGAGTTCTCCGGAAACAACCTCCGCGAACTGACCGTCCACCACAAAGACAACGACCACATGAACAACCCGCCTGACGGCAGCAATTGGGAACTCCTCTGCGAATCCTGCCACGACGACTCCCACCAGGAAGGCGACCGCGTCAACCACTACGGCGGCTACGCCACGGCCGGGGAAGAGAGCGAGTCTCTCGGCCACAATCCCTTTGCCGCGCTCAAGGACAAGCTAAAGCCCGAGGGGGAGTGAACGCGCCCGTACTGCCGCGCTCGCTGAGCGCGGCACCTTTCGCGGTACTTGGCAGATGCGCCCAATTCGTGTGAAATACGTTTCGTAGGTTCCAAGTTTCGCGCGGTCATCGACCGCGCGAGTACCAGAGTGCTTCCAGTTTGGATCGACACCAACAAGGCGCACGCGAACGGGTAACCCATCCGCGTGCGCCGCGTCACAGGGAAGGAGGTTGTGGTGGTTAAACGCCCTGCAATTCCTTCTCACGTTCGATGGCGCGCGGGAAGAGCACATTGTTTTCCTTGTGCACGTGCTGGTGCATGTTCAGCTCGAGATCGTGGAGTCCATCCAGCAACGCGCGATAGGTGTTGCAGGCCCAGTCCGGCGGCGTGAACCCATCCGTCAGCTCGCGCATGCGTTCCAGCGCGGACCCTGCCCCGTCGTGTTCCTGTTCCATGCAGTGAATGGGATTCGACACGCTGCCGAATGGCAGATTAGGCATCTTGGTCGCACCGTCGATATGCCGGATCGCCGGGAACAGGACGTTTTCTTCCTTGGCCATGTGCGATTCCAGTTCCGCGGCAAAGGCATCGAAGGTGTCGCTGACGCCCTGCAATCGCCGATCGTTATCACCGTGAACCTTGGCCACGCGCTGCGCCATGCGCGACAGACGCGGCAACTCCGCCCGCAAATAGGAGTGATGCGTCGCCTCAATGTGGTCCGCGAGTTCCGACAGGCTCATCGACCCGTAGTCGAATGCGGAATCCGCGTCGGTGGCCGCTTCGGCATCCAACGCTTCGAGCAGCATTCCCGGGTCGAGCATCTTCTTCTCGCATACCTCCGCGATCGTTTTCTTGCCGCCGCAGCAGTAGTCGATTCCCAACTTCTCGAACACCCGCGACCGGCTGGGCCGCTCCGTGACGAGCTGGCCAATCGTTTTCTCCAATGAAATGGTTGCCATGTTTTATTCTCCTCTTCGACAACTTATTCTCGAATTAGCTGTCGTCGTTTCAGCTCATCAATTCTTCAGGAAGAACATCCCCCTGCGCCCCCTTCAAAGGGGGAATTGCGCGTACGCTTGGGCCCTGTAGTTCCCGTGAGCGCACGCTTTCGTGACGTTTTCCAACTTCGGGCTTCTGATTCGCAATGCTCCGCATTGCGTATGCACTGCAATGAGGACCGAGATCGGGGCAATTGACTGGCACATGCACCAAAAGTAGGCGCGGACGAAACTCCCCCTTTGAAGGGGGCAGGGGGGATGTTCCTCCAGCCTCCGGTCTCCAGTCTCTTCCAATCCGCAATCCACAATCCGCAATCGCATTCATCCCCGCTCCGTCACGGTTTCCGGCAGCCGCTCGCTTGGCCGTTCCAGTTGTTCCATGGCCGGGTCGCTTTCGCCCGTTACCGACCAGCCCGTCTTCAGTCCGAGCACGAACCAACCCAGCGCCAAGACGCCGATGGCGAAGATCGTGTCGCCGATGACGCGCATCCAGCGCAAGATGTCCATTAGACCCGTACCCATAAACTCGGCCGATCGGGCGTACCACATACCCTCATTGACACTCGCCCACACCTGCATGAGTCCGCGCGGCAAATCGCTCAACAAGACCATCAGCGCCAGGCCGATATTGATCGACCAGAACGCAAAGGACAGGACCGATGTTTTCCACACGTTACGGGCGGCGAGTCCCTTCAGGCAGAACAAGGTCAGACCGATGCCCAGCATCCCGTACACACCGAAGAGCGCGGTGTGACCGTGCACGGGCGTCGTGTTCAGCCCCTGCATGTAATAGAGGGCGATGGGCGGGTTAATAAGGAATCCGAAGATCCCCGCGCCGACGAGGTTCCAGAAGGCGACCGCCACGAAGCAGTAGATGGGCCATTTGTACGCGGTCACCCAAGGCTTAGCCTTGCTCAACGTGAGGTTCTCATACGCCTCAAATCCGATCAGCACGAGCGGCACGACTTCCAGTGCGCTGAATACCGATCCCAAGGCCAACACCGCCGTCGGCGTGCCCGTAAAGTACAGGTGATGGAAGGTCCCAATGATTCCACCGGCGAGGAAAATACTCGTCGCGAACAACACAGCCCCCGTCGCCGTCGCGGTCTTCAGCAATCCCATCCGCGTGAACAGGAAGGCGATGACCACCGTGGCGAACACCTCGAAGAAGCCCTCCACCCACAGATGGACCACCCACCAGCGCCAGTACTCGGCGATAGCGAGGTGCGTTTGCTGTCCCCACGTAAGCCCCGCGCCGTAGAACACGGCAATCGCCAGGCTCGAAATGAAGAACAGGACCAGCAGGTGCCGGTTCGGTCCGGGTTGCCGTAACGCGGGCCACAAGGCGCGTCCCATGAGGCCGAGCCAGATGAACAAGCCGGCAAACAGGAAGATCTGCCAGAAGCGTCCAAGGTCCACATACTCGTAACCCTGGTGACCAAACCAGAAGTTCGCGGTCAATCCCATCTTCTGCCGCGTGCCGTACCAGGTGCCGAACATGGACCCGACGACGATGACGAGCAACGCCACGAAGAGCACGTTCACGCCCAGCCGCTGAAATTTCGGTTCGTGACCCGACACCGCCGGTGCGATAAAGAGTCCCGTCGCCAACCACGCCGTCGCAATCCAGAAGATGGCGAGTTGCGTGTGCCACGTGCGCGTCACTGCGTACGGCAGGATTTCAGCGAGCGGGATCCCGTAGAACCCGGATCCCTCCACGCCGTAATGGGCCGTCACCGCGCCCATGCCCACCTGAAACACAATCAACCCAACGACGACCCAGAAATACTTCAGCGTGGCCATCATGGACGGTGTCGGATTCAACGCCAGGAGGGGGTCCACGGCAGGCGGTTCGATCTCGTGGTCTTCCTTGTGCTTCAGAATGGCGTAGTACCACGCCAGCGCGCCGACACCCGCAAGCAGCAACACAAAGCTCACCACCGACCAAACCACGTTCGAAGCGGTCGGCTCGTTGTCGATAAGCGGTTCGGGCGGCCAATTCTGCGTATAGGTGTGTTCAGCGTCCGGCCGGTTCGTGCCGCAGGCCCACGCCGTCCAGAAATAAAAGGCGTTCAAATTCGCGCGGCGCTCCGGGTCCGGCATCACGTTGTTCGGGATCGCGTAGGCTTCCCGAAGCTCGTCCAGTTCCGGGTCGCCGCTGAAAAGTTTCTCGTAATGTTCGCCCACCGCCGCAATGGCCTGCGCGCGCACGGGCGATACGACAATGGTGTTCGTCTGCGGATCATACGTGTTGGTGCGCAGCTCGGCCTTCACCCGGGCTTTCAGCGCCGCGGCCCGCTCATTGTCGAGTTCCGCGTAGCTCGCAACCCCGTGTTCCTCGCTTGCCCAGTGATTGAGCAGCCATTCCGCTTCCCGGTGCAACCAGTCCGCCGACCAGTCTGGTGCCACGTAGGAGCCATGGCCCCATATCGTGCCCATCTGCTGGCCCCCTGCCGATTGCCACGCGTTCTGGCCGTCGCGTATGTTGCTGCCCGTGAAGACCACGGTGCCGTCCGTCGTCGCGACCGCATCCGGTATGGGCGGGATCTTCCGGTAGATGTCCCACCCAAAATACAGGAGTACCGCGAAGGATGCTCCTATTACGACTGCCAGCGTGACCCACAACCCTCGATAATTCATTCCTGGTTCCTCCCTCGCTTACTGCGGTGCACACCATTCACCCCGGTACTTCTTCGGAGCCGCGCCCACACGACCGTGAATCCCACCTGAGACTCTCTAAACAGGTAAACGATATGCATGATTACAAAGATTCCTGATTAAACGCCACTTCACCGCACGCACGGCTACTCAAACTGGGGTCGTCCTGAGCGGCCGCGGCGACGGGTCCGCGCCCGCGCGCCCGGCGCACTGCGACTCCACGTGGCGGTTTATGTCCTCGACCAATCTCGTCAGGTCCACGTCCAGGATTCTGGCCGCTTGCTCGACCGATACGGTCGCCGCCATGGTTCTCCTCAGGATCGGGTTTGCGAGCGGCTTGAATCCGTGGCTGAGGAACACGTCCAAGGTGCCGGGATACACGCGCAACACTTCGGCCACCACGTTGCTCCCGGTGACGGGGCGCCCCGACTCGAGCGAAATTCGCCGCACCGTGGGCCGTGCGGCGCGTGCGTGGAGCCGCCCGTTCATAATGGCCCACAAATGAACGCCCCATACCGCCAGACCGGAGACTTCCAGAATGCCGCTCACGCCCGCTATGGGGAATGCCACTTCCGTGAAATCGGTGAGGGTTTGAAAGCCAACCCGCATGGCGCATCCCAGGTTTATCAGGATGAACGGCAGCCACAGCGCATTCAGCCCGCGGACATCCACGCCTTTCAGCGTGGGCACGACCTTCGCTGCGACGCCCATGATCATGAGGCTGATGAAACCGACCGTGATCGCGTGCCGGATCGCGCCGTAATAGGCGTGGGAGAAGCCGAGCTGCGCGGCCTCGCTCTCGGGCGCCAGCGCGCGGAGCAAGCCGAACTGATACAGCGGCAGCGCAACCAGCATGGCCAACGAGAGGAAGAGCCAGGCATAGGCCGTGCGCAGGAACTTGAGGCTGCGGTCCCCCTCATGGGAGGGACGATAGATATGCCAGCCCCAGACCAAAACAAGAACGGTCGCGGCCATCACGATGACCGACCCATACCAGAGCGCGGTCCACGCGTGACCGGCCCTGCGCATCAGCACGAACCCTGCACTCTCGCCAATGACCGCGAGATTCAGCAGCACCAACGCTGTCATGCTCACGCCACACCGGGGCGCCGTGAGACCGTAAAAATTATGAAACAACCGTTGGCTGACGCCCAAAATCATGAGCAGTGCGAATCCGTGGATCTGGATGTCCCGCAGCGGCGCCTGCCACGTCGCCACCAGGCCGAGCAGCGCATCGCGATTCGGCGCCAGCGCGGTCGCCGTGAAATAGACGGTGCCGTACACCGCTTGAACGAAGAACCAAACCAATGCGCTCAGGATGTAATAGTCGTAAAACGCGAACGGCTTGCCGGACCCGCGCAGCGTTTTCCAGATGATCCCGATGAAGGCGGCGATCGCGATCACTTCAAGAATCGACCCGGCCACGCCCGCGCTGAGCGTCCAAGGCGCGTAGGGGAGTAGGGCCTGACCGCCGGAACGCAGAACGATCCCGGCGAGCATGAGCCAGAGCGTCGCCAGGGCCGCGTGAGGATGGGCCAGCGTGGTGTGTTTGAAACGCGGGAAAGCTTGGTACGCAAACCCCATCACGAAGAGTCCCACCCAACCGAAGATCTGCGCGTGACCGTGGGCGTTGACCTCGTGAATGCCCACCGCCGTAAAGGATCCGGAGAAGGCGATGCGCACCAGCAGGAATGCCCCCCACAAGGCGCCGAGGGTCAACACGAGTGCGATGCCGCCTTTGAAGAAGGGCATGTAGATCGTGTCCGCGACCGTGTCAGATGCCGCGATGTCGCCTTGCCCATCCTGCTCTGGTTCGGCGAGGCATGCTCGAACCTCGTGCAGCAGTTGCTCCTCCGGCACCCCGTGGGCGCGCGCGAAGAAGCCCAGCGATTCCATAGGGCCAAACTCGCCGCCGCAACCCCGAAGCCCGTACCGGTCCAGCACAGGGCGGACCTGCGGCGCCGCCCGCAACAGGTCGGGCAACATGGTGTCGAAGTCGACCGTATCTAGGACAGTGTCGACGGTACTCATTGGGGTTCTCCTTCTAATCGCATGCTATTATCTGATTTTGGGTCAAAAAAAGAGACCAGTGCTACGACATCAACGCCGGCAGGGGAGTTCCCGCCGCGATGTCTGCAACAGTCGATTCCTTTAACATACTGAAGAACTCGTCCCGCACGCGCGCCCAACGCACATGCATCGCGCAGGGACTCTCCGGCGAACACTGCTTGCGCCCCATGAAGCAGCCGGTCCATTTGCTGATATGGTCGATCGGCTCCACCACGTCGTACAGCGATATCGAGGAGGCCTTGCGCGCAAGGCGAAATCCGCCGCCAATACCCTTCTGCGAATACACAATGCCCTCCTGAGCCAGCGACTGAAGCAGCTTGCCCAGGTAATTCGCCGGTGCGCCGATCTCCTCGGCGATGGATGTCGCGCCGCGAAACTGGCCTTCGGGAAGCTCGGCAAGTTGGGCCACGGCATGAAGGGCGTGCAACGCTGTTTTTGAGAGCATATCAACCTCTTTTCACATGTGATTATATATTTTAGGTCGCCATTTGTCAACTATCCATTCGTTGGATGTAAGTCATTGTTTTGTAATGATTTGACGATCATGTGCCGTGGCGGGTCTGAGCGGGGAGCAGGCGTTTCCGCCTAACCAGGAGCGCGTTCATATCGGCCCGAGAATAATGGTAGTTGCAAACGTGAAGTGCATTGCGTCGCGTGCTAACGTGGAGCCCGCAACAGAGTTTCCGACACGGATGATCTGTATCAGGGGATGAACGATGACGATTCCAAACCAATCTGTACGAGTAATTGTAATGATGGCGTGCGTCGTAGGCATGTGGAGTCTTGGTGCGTTTGCGCAAGACGGTCAGTACGCCGTTGACCCTGCCAAATTCGAAGGCATGTTGCGCGAGGGCCATCCGCGGCTCATGTTGCTCGACGACCGGCTGGCCGAATTGAAAGCGGCCGCGCCATCCGACCCGGCGCTCCAGTCCTACGTGTCCCAGGTGATCGAGCAGGCCGACAGCGTCCTCGACGAGCCCAAGCTCGAGCACGTGCTCGCTGGGCCGCGTTTGCTCAGCGTCAGTCGCAATTGCGTGCGCCGGATCTACGCGCTCGGCCTCGCCTGGCGGTGGACCGGTGACGAGAAATACGCCCGCGCCGCGGAAGACAACTTGCTCACGGTTTGCGCCTTTCCCGACTGGAATCCGTCTCACTTTCTGGATACCGCGGAAATGTCCCACGCGGTCGGCGTCGGGTACGACTGGTTCTATTCGTACCTCTCCGACGAATCCCGGCAGAAGATTCGCGACGGCCTGATCGAACTCGGTATGAAACCCGGCAAGATTGCCTACGAAAACGACGTCTGGTGGGCCAAGTCGGAATTCAACTGGAACCAGGTATGCAACGCTGGATTGACCGTCGGCGCGCTCGCCATCGCGGAAACCAATCCCGAATGGATGGAGTTCATCGTGCCGCGCGCCGTCGCGTCGCTTCCGAAGGCCCTGGCCGCTTATGGTCCCGACGGCGCATGGATGGAAGGCCCCGGCTACTGGCACTACGCGACGCGTTACACCGCGTACGGACTCTGCGCCATGGATACTGCGCTCGGAACGGATTTTGGTTTGTCGGGTATCGAAGGACTTTCCGTGACCGGCCTGTTTCCGACGTACACGACCGGGCCCACCGGCCTCCTGCTCAATTACGCCGACAGCGGCGAGCGCAGCAGCCGCCGGCCTATGCCCTGCATGTTTTGGCTTGCCCAAAAGTACGGCAATGCGTTCATCGGCGACGCCGAACACGCGGTCGTGTCGGAGCAGGGCGCCGATCCCTTGCACGTCGTTTGGTATGTGGCGCCGTCCGGCAAAGCGCTCGGGGAACGCGATCTCGATCGCCATTTTGAGAGTCCCGTGGACATCATCGTCATGCGGAGCGCCTGGGACGATCCAAACGCCCTGTTCGTCGGCGTCAAGGGCGGCTACAACCAGGTCAATCACGGGCATCTCGATCTCGGCAACTTCGAGATCGACGCCCTCGGCGTGCGCTGGGCACGGGACCTGGGCTCGGACAACTACAATTTGCCCGGCTACTGGGACAGGAAGCCGGGCGGCGACCGTTGGCAGTATTACCGCCTGAACTCCCAAAGCCACAACATGCCGCTGCTGAACGGCGAGGATCAGGACGCAGGCGCTGTCGCGAAGGTGCTGCGGTTTGAGTCGAATCCCGGCCACGCCTTCGTGACGCTCGACTTGACCAGCGCCTACTACAAGCAAGCGACAAAGGTCACGCGCGGCGTGTCTTTGACCAACGACCGGAAAGCAGTTCTCGTGCAAGACGAGTTCGTGCTTTCCGAACCCTGCGAGATCCAATGGGGCATGACCACCGACGCCCATATCGAGCCCCACAGCGACGGCACCGCCACGCTGACGCTGGACGGAAAGCAACTCATCGCGCGCATCCTTTCGCCCGAAGGCGCCCAGTTTACCGTCGGCTCCGCTGAGCAGGAAGAACCTCAACGCACGAACAAGGGCGTAAACCGCCTCCTCGTCCGCACGCCCGCCGAAGGCGAAGTCACCATCGCCATCCAACTCGCACCACTTTGGGGAGACGGCGCCGCGGAGGCGGACGAAGTCGTTGCAGTGAACAACTGGTAACGCTGCGACAACGTGCCCAAAGTAAGTGTTAATTAACGCCCTGTAGCGCCCGGCTTCCACGCCGGGCGGACTCGGAGACGAAGACTTCTATTCGGCCGAAGCAATCTCTACCCCAAGTGACGCGACGCCCAGCGTGGAAGCCGGGGCCTACAGGGCGGCTCCATCAACGTAACGACGCGTCATGAACATAAGTCCACGGCCACTCTTGCCAATCGTCGATTAGGCCCGCTTCGACGGGATTGTTGACGGTATACCGAATCTGGTTATTGATGTCTTCAGTGCATCGAACGATGTGGTCCCGAAATCGAGCTTGCCACGCAATCAGACCCCGTCCCACTCGAGTTAGCACCAGTGACTTGGCTGCGCCAATCGCGCGGCCGAGTTTTACGCATCCATCCAAAGAGAGAAGTACCAGATGAACGTGGTCCGGCATTACGCAAAGCGCAAGGATTCGATAGCCTTTGTTGGGAAGAACCTCAAGAAAAGTCTCAAACGCCGTTTGTGCGGTTTCCGGCTCTTGAAGCATCGGTTGATGATCCGAACAGCACACCGTTATCGCGTACTGCACATCGGGGGAATCATAGTCGAAATCTGGAAGCCGGACCGATCGGCTTCTACCGTAGGTCTTGTACTCTCTTCGACTTTTCATCATCGATCTCCATACTGCCGTTTACAGGCCTCATAGAGACTTCCCCTGTAGCGCCCGGCTTCCACGCCGGGCGTAGGGTCACTGGCTCCGAACCCGCCCGGCGTGGAAGCCGGGCGCTACAGCGGACTCCTGTTGCATCGATGTAGTCGTGCGAAAGCTACCCGCAAGTCTCACTCCAACGCAATCTTCGCCAGGTAAATGCTGGTCTTGTCCTCATGCGACGCGTAGTAGCTCATCCACAGGATCCCGTCGTGCCAGACTAACCCTGGATAACTCGTGTCGCCGCCGCTGGGCAAGGTCAGCACCGGCTCGTAACTCGTCGTGGTCATCCGCGCGAGCACCGTCTTCGCGCCGCCGGGATAGTAGCGGCCCGCCGCCCAAAGGCTGCCGTCGGGGATCTGGATGAAGTTCGGGCCGCCGCACTGGTAGTCGGTCTCCGTCCATGACCAATCCGTGTACGGCGGCTGACTGGTTCCGATCCAGCACATCTTCGACCCTGCCTCGCGCCGCACGAGCGCGACCATCGTGTCGTCCGGCAGGAATCGCAGGGTCGTCTCATTCGGCCGCTCGGGGATCTCGAACTTCGTGACCGGCTCGTAATTGACGCCGTCGGTGCTGCGATACAGGTTCAACCGCCATTCCAACGGTTCGCCGGAGTTGATGTTGTACGACACGCCATAGGCCACGCCATCGTTCCACGTTACGCGCCAGAGCCAGTCGCCTTCGGACAGCACGCGCTGCGGCGCGGTCCAGTTCGTGCCGTCTTCGGAGAACGACACGCGGGGCTGACGCCCGACCAACTCGTCGTTGCGATAAACCGATCCGCCCATGACCACCATGAGCCGGTTATCCGGCGTGATGGACAGCTTCGGATCGCGGAGGTCGATGCCTTCCTCTTCGAGCAATCCGGCGGATTCCCACGTGACGCCGTCCGCCGATGAAATGATTCGCGTCTTGCCATCGCCTTTCACGTGGCCTTCCGCCTCGCGGAAGGTGCAGTACCAGCGATCGTTGAACCGGATGAGATCGGTAAACGCGTTGTGCCCGCCCTGGTCCCAAATCTTCTCCACGGACAACAGCTCCGGTTTGCGCGTGCTCTCCGCGCGGAGATTGAGGTCGTCGATGTAGACCGTTGCCGGATGCGTCGCATTCGACACGAACCCATACCAGTTCAGGCGATTGAATTCGGGACTGCCACAAGCTAGGTCCGTCAACTGCACGGCTTCTTGATCGGGAATCGCAATGGTCAGGTCATACTTGCCATCGGCGGCGCGGCCCAGGGGACAGGTAATCTTCAAGTCAATCCACGTCCCAAGCGGCGCTTTCGCGACGGCTTGCCCCGACGCCCGGATGGTGCCGTCGGGATCGAACCAGATCGACGGCCCCACGCGGTACGGATTGCTGCTGTCGCGCCACTCGTGGTAGAAGGACGCGCCTTCCTCGATACGAATGCTGAACGCGCCCACGGCAAGCCCGCTGCGCAACCCGGGCCCGTACACCAAGTGCGGATTAAACGATTTGTCCAATCCTTCCGCGTCGGTGAACTTCAAACTGTGCTGTCCCTGCGCCGCGGTCTCCGCCGTCACCCGAATCTGCGCCGCGCCTTCCTCACCCAAGGTGTCAGCGCCTTTCGCGGTCTGACCCGTCTCGGCCGATTCAAAATCGTCCTTCACATGTTTCGGCTGCGGCGGCGCGGGCGGAGAGAAGGGTTCGCGCGCGATCTGCTTCGGCGCGTTCACCCATTCGGGATCGCCATAGAGCCCCGCCTTGCTGAAGTCGAAGGGCTCAAACCCCACCCCCAGCGCGGGCGAACCCTCCTGCAACCGGAAATCGCCGTGTTCCGCATCCACGAACAACGGGTCCGCGATGATCGAATGCTCGTCGTACCCGGCCGCTCGCCATTCCTCCCACGACCGGCCGGCGAAATCGATCTCCTGACCGGACGTGTCCCAATACACGTTTCCATCCGCCGTCCAGTTCCCGTTCTTCCACGTGCTGCCCAGCAGCGATCCGTTGTTGAAATAAACGATGTTGTTTTCGAAGAAGAAGGAGTTGTGCTCCTCCTCGCGCGAACGGATGATCTGCGGGGTCTGCGAAAACGCCAGGATATTGTTTTCCACGCGGTTGTCGCGCCCGTAGTGCTGGTGGAAGGTGCCGGTCCGCACGTTGTATACGAGATTGTTGGCCAACAGAATCTCGCTGCTGCCTTCGTCCGTGTAGAGTCCCCAGCCGCCGTAGAGCCGCGGATGGGACCACACGTCATGAATCACGTTTCCAAAGAGCGTGGTACCCGGCGAAATGCCGAGCGTGTAGATCCCGCCCATGTCGTTGAGTTGTCCGAGACCGATGTTGTGAATGTGGTTGTAGTCAATGTGATTATTGTTCGCCGAACTCGGCTGGTATCCCCAGGACCATCCCACCGACACGCCCGTATACCGGAAGTCGCAGATTTCGTTGTGCGTCACTTCATTGAAGGAGCTGCGCCCAATCCACGCGCCCACCGCCGAACGAAACACCCGGCCGCCGTCGTGAATGAAACAGTTGTCCACCACGTTGCGCGCGCAGACTTCGTTCTCGGTCGCGGGATCGCCGCCTTCGCCGATGCGCACACCGCCCGCGCCGAGGTCATAGAGTTCACACTGCCGCAGTTCGTTGTGCTGGCTGCCCGCGCGGAACCAGACGCCGTAGTTGCCGGCATGCCGCACGTTGCAGTGCTCGAAGGTGCAGTGCCGCGCGCCAACCGTCTGCACGGCCGCATCGACCTTGAACGCCGCCTGCGCGTCGCTGTGGCCTTCCGGCGCGATGGGGTACTCCGTGAAGTGGAAGTCGAGTCCTTCAAACCGCAGGTGCTCGACAAATTTGCCCTCCGCGGGCGCGCCTTCGAGCACGAGCAGTTGCGGCGCCACGGGCGCGACGACCTCCGCGTTTGCCATGTCCTCGCCGGGCATGGGGATGTAGTAGAGCTTTCCGGTCTTTCGGTTCAAATACCATTCGCCGGGCTGGTCGAGCCCTTCAAAGAGGTGTTCGACGTAATACCGCTGATCGGGCTGCCAATAGCCGAAGTTCCAACGCGCGGGTCCGGTGAACTCAACGATGTGATTCTCTTGGTCGAGATTCTTTACCCGCAGGAGTGACGTGGCCCAGGAATGGAACACGACCACGATCGCGTCGTCCAACGATTCCCACGCCTGCAATTCGTCCGGATTGTAGTAGAACTTCGTTGCGCTCTTGACCTCTTTACCTTCGGCGTCCTTCTCCATGACCGGACCTGCCGTGCGGAAGAAATCGGAGTCAGGCGGATGATCGCCCCACGCATGCGCCGCGTTCGGCGTCCGCGCCGGCTGACGCCGTGCGCCGTTCACCCATAGCGCGCTGAACTGCCACGAACCGCCAGCGACCTCCGGAATGTCGGCCGTCCAGAAGTTGCCTTCCTGTTTCCAGCCCGTAATCGCGCGTCCGCCGTGGATGACCGGTTGCTCGCCCTCAAACGCGCGATACACGATCTCGCCCGTCTCCGTTCCCGAATCGTCCGGCGTGAACCGGATGGGCTCCGTGACGGGATACGCGCCGCCGCGAATCGTCACGACTGCGCCTTCAGGCAATCCGCCTGCTGCTTTTGCTTGTCGGACCTTGTCGCGCGCGGCCGCGATGGTCGCGAGCGGACCATCTGTTCCCTCGGCATTGGGCGCGGCGGCGATTCCAGACCACGCGTCGTTCCCGTTGGGCGCTACGAACAATCGCAGCGGTTCTGCATCAATAGCGAGACTGAGCGCGAGACTCAAAACGAGAATTAATGTGGTGGCGAGATGCGTTCTCTTAAACATACGGACTGACTCCTTCCGAACTGCGTTAGGCAGAACCACCATATTGACCAACTCCTGGGAAGGTTGCAAGGCGGCAAAAGGAGCGCGGGTTTTCCAACCCGCGACGGAAAGAACGGATTGGTGAGACGGACTCCGAGTCAGCAGGAACGTTCAAAGAAAAGGCGTCTGGAGTTTACGAAGCCGCTGCACCCTCTCGCGATCGCTGGCATAGCGGGTTGGAAAACCCGCTCTCCTTTCGTATCCTCGAATTTCACGTCCGCACTACCTATGATATTGAGCGATTCTGCCCTCGCCACGCGAACGTAGTTCGAAAAGAAGAGGACCTCATGTTGCTCATCGATACACGTCGTTTTCATAGTCAATCTCCATTTAAGACCATCTGCAGCGCAATCCTGATTGCGATGTCCCTGCCCCTGTTCGCCATCCCCCAGGAAGACGAGGAAGCCGAAAAGGTCCGCGATTACCTGGAACTGCAGCACGCGTTGTCGCTGGACTTCGAAACGCCCCACACCAACTGGGCGCAACCCTACGCCGGCGGAACAACTCGCGTGCTCTATTTCATGCCGTGGGCGCAGGGTTCAACCCTCGGACGCGAGATCGTGGAGTTGATGCAGCGTTTCGACTTCGATGCGGACGCCGTCTATTACCTCCAGGGTTCCCGGCTGCTTGGCGACAGCCGTCCCGACTGGTACGGCGGCGACCCGGAGGCCGGAACGAACCGGGTCCTTCGCTTGCTCGATGGGGATGTGGACGTCCTCCTGTTTAATCAACTCCTTGTTGAGGCGCTCCCCGAGCCGGTCCGCGCCCGCATCCTGAAAAAAGTGCAGAGCGGCACCGGCCTGGTGCTGATCGGAGACGAGCAAGTCCCGTTCTTCTCCGGCGTGAAGCCCAACGCACCTTCGCCATCGGAACTTATGACAGGCCAATACAGCACCCTGGGCGACGGACGCGTTGCGATGCTGCCCAACCGCGCGACGCTGCAGTATCAACTCGGCTGGGAGACGGACCTCGACTACCAGATGTCCGATCTTGGACGGGTACTTCTGTGGGCGGCCAAGCGCGAACCGATAGTCTCGATCAATGTCTCAGGATTATCCGCTGAAATCCCGCGCGACGAACTCGGCCAGCAGCGCGTAAAGGTCTCCGTCGATTCAGACGGCGCATCGGGCAACATCCGCGCAGTGCTGCGCAGATGGGACGGCCACCACCAGAAACTGGGCGTAGCGTCATTCCCCGGCACAGCGGAATTCACCCTGCCCACCTTGCGTACCGGCGCGTATCACGTTGACGTGTTCGCGGAATCCGACGACGGCATTGCGAACTGGTCCAGCACGCCGTTCATGGTCGTCGAAGACCGTGCGATTGCTTCGGTAGTCTTGGAGAAAGACTGGGCCGAAGCCGGTGAGACCGTCACGGGCAAGATCGTTACGAAAGGCAAGCTCGGTACGAATACATCACTCGTGGTCCGTCTGGTCGACACCGCGAACCGCATTCTAGTCCAAAACGTGGCTTCATCCGGCGGCGATGGAGCATTTGCGCTGGAAATCAAACCCTGGATGCCCGCGCTCCTGCGCGTCGAAGCGGTGCTATTGGAAGCCGACGAAGAAGTCGCTTCTGCCTACGCCTATCTCAAGGTCACGAACCGCAACCGCGACCAGTTCAATTTCATCATGTGGAACCTGGCTTCCGGCGATCTCGCGCCCTACGCGGCCGAAAGCATGGCGCGGAACGGCGTCACGGCAATCCTTCAGGGCGGCGAACCTCCGCTTTACATGGCGGAACACGATCTCGCTTTCGTGCCTTACGCAGCCAGCTTCCGCGCGAGCAGTCATACGACCACCGCCATGCTCGACCCCGAGACGGGCGAACTCAAAACCGGCTGCGTCCATGACGAAGAAAAGATGTGGCAACAGGTGAACGAGACCGCGGAGCGCATGAAGTCCGCGCGGGAACTCGGCGTGTTCGCCTATTCCCTCGGCGACGAAAACGCGGTCCGCGCGTCGTGTCTCGGTCCGCACTGTCTGGAAGCCTACCAAGGGTACCTCAAAGAACAGTACGGCGACATCGGCAAGCTGAATGCGGAGTGGGGGAGCAACTACGGCTCCTTCGATGAAATCGAACTGCTCTCGGAAGGCGATCTCCCGGCGGCGGACGCCCCGGACTGGTTCAAGACCTATTTTGCGGACTGGGATCGCTTGCACCGGACGGATAACGAAGGCGCGGAGGGCGAGGCCCTCGACCGGCAAGTGGAGATGGGCGCCATCAATGACGAGTTGCGGGCGCTCCAGGTCGGCAACTTTGCGCGCTGGTACGACCGCCAGGCGTTTCAGAACTACGGCTACGTGCAGTGGTGCAAACGATTCCAGGAAGCCTTCCGCAAGATCGATCCCCAAGCCTGGACCGGGTTCGAGGGCACCGACAGCTTTACCATCCGCAAGCTCACCACGCGATCCCGTCAAGGCGGCGATCTCGACGCCTTCGTGCGCGAGATGGACTACTTCGGTCCCTATGAAGGCCCCGCCAACGAAGTCGTGCGGTCCATCGCTTCGCCCGAGTTCCCAAAGGGAAACTGGATCGGTTACGACCCCGAACTGGATATCCTCATCGACAAGTACTGGCGTCAGATCGCCGACAACATGAACGCCGTGCAGTGGTGGCGCTTCGACAATCTCGATGGATACAACGGCTACATCACGCCCGCCTTCGATCCGTTTCCCGCGGTGCGCGAGTTGGTGGACGACACCGCCGTGGTGCGCGAAGGGCTCGGCACGCTGCTCATGCACTCCGAGATGCACGATGACGGAATCGCCATGCTCTACTCGCTCCCGTCCACGTATATCGCCCACTTCGACGGGAACGACACCTACGGCCTGCAAAAGCGCGACCACGACAAATGGCACCAACTGCTCCACGGCGCGGGACTGCAGTTCCGCTACGTGACGGACCGCATGCTCCGCCTCGGTGAGTTCGACGCGTCACGCTACAAAGTTCTGATCCTGCCGCTGGCCTTCGCCATGTCTCCCGAAGAAGCGGACGTGATTCGCGCATTCGTGAACAACGGCGGGACCGTCATCGCCGACGTTCGTCCCGCTATATACGACGGCCACTGCAAGCCCCTCGGCGATGGACTGCTCGACGACGTCTTCGGCATCAAGCGAAGCGGCAATCGCGAGGCGGAGAAGGTCGACCGGCTCCGTGTGCAGGGCGAGATCAACGGCCAGGAACTGCGCATGGACTGGGGCAACTGGCACGGCAAGGACATCTACCCGCAGATGGTCGTCGACCCAAACGTCGAACTCACGACCGGCGAAAAGCGCGGCGACGCCTATCACATTCACTACTGGACCGGCCTGCAATCCCCGCTGTGCATCGTCAACACGTACGGCAAAGGACAGGCCATCCTCCTGAACTTCTCCGTTCATAATGCGCCCGCCGAGCAGTTCATTGGCGATCTCTTGGCCGCGTGTGACGTGACACCCGTCGTCAAAGTCACCGGACCCAACGGCCGTCCGGTGCGCGATGTCGAAGTGACCCGTTGGGCCAACGGCGATGTCGCATTGCTGGCGCTCCTGGGGACGCGTGACGGCGAGGTTCAAGTGGAATTGCCCAAAGCCCACATCTACGACCTGAAGCGCAAGGAAAGCATCGGAGCAGTCGAAACGTTCACGACAAGCATCCGCGCCCATCGCGCGTCGTTCTTCTCGCTCAGCCAGGATGCTCCTTCCCTGAAACTTTCGCTCTCCACGACCCAAGTCAAGCGAGGAAAGGAACTGAAGATCCAGCTTGCTCAACCGGGCGCAAAACATCGGGAAGCCGTACAAATTCATTTGGTGATGCCGGATGGGCAAATTGCCGACTGGAGCAAACAGATCATCATGGTGGCCGGCGATCCAGTATCCGTTCCCGTATCGATCGCATATAACGATCCGCCCGGCGATTGGACCTGTCGCGCGGAAAGTCTACTCATCGGCCGAGCTACGGACGCAGCCGTAACCGTGCGATAAGCCGAGACCAAATCGCTATCGCTATCGGAATCGGGTTCGGTATCGGTATCGAATTTCCGGGTATCGCGCGTGGATAAACCGACAGGAGTTCGATTCCGATACCGATACCGATAGCGATCCCGATCCCGATTTCGATAGGGAGTGCGTTTGCTCCACGCATCGTGTACACTCGACCTGAAAACTATTTCAGGTAATTATGAAACGTCGAATCCTCCATATCGATATGGACGCCTTCTTCGCCTCCGTGGAGCAGGTCTTGGACCCGTCCCTCCGCGGAAAGCCTCTCATCATCGGCGGCGAGAAGACCGATCTGCGCGGCGTGGTCAGCACCGCATCGTACGAAGCGCGAAAGTTCGGCGTCCATTCGGCCATGCCATTGGCCACCGCGAAGCGGCTGTGCCCCCACGGCATCTTCATGCGCGGCAACCACGCGCGCTATCGGGAAGCGTCGCTAAAGGTCCGCGCCGTCCTGGAATCTGTCTCGCCCATCGTGGAGCCCGCGTCCATCGACGAAGCCTACGTCGATGTCTCCGGCTCGCAACGCCTCTTCGGCGGCGACGATGCGATCGCGGCGTTCATCAAGAAGCGCATCCGCGAAGAGACGAGCCTGCCCTGCACGATCGCGATCTCACCGAACAAACTGGTCTCCAAAATCGCAACGGACCAAGTCAAACCCGACGGGTACATCTGCATTGCCGAAGGCGAAGAAGCCGTGTACCTGCGCCCATTGCCTTTGGCGAAACTGCCCGGCGCCGGGCCGCGCACGCGCGAAGTGCTCGAGCGGTACGGCGTTCGCACCATCGGCGACCTCGCCGCACTGCCGATCGATACCCTGGAGAAAGTCTTTGGTCCTTCCGCCCACGGTCTGCAACGCCGGGCTCGCGGCGAGTCCACCTCGCCGGTGGAGACCGATTCAACGCCCAAGTCCATCAGCCGGGAAACGACCTTTGAACACGATCTCGGCGACTGGGACAAGCTCGAGCGGGTACTCGTCTATCTCGCGGAACGCACCGCGTACACCTTGCGCGAGCACGGCATGGAAACCAAGTGCGTCACCTTGAAAGTCCGCTACACCGGCTTCGACACCAAGACCTTCGCGCATACCCTCGACGAACCGACCAGCGTGGACAGCGAGATCATCGGCGTCTTGCACCAACTTCTGCCCAAGGCCCGCGCGCGCCGCGACAAGGTGCGTCTCATCGGCGTTGCCCTCACGTCCCTTAGCCGCAATCAGCATCAGCTCCGTCTCTTCGGCGGGCAGCACTCCGAGAAATGGGAGAAAGTCCTCGAAAGCGTCGATAAGGTTCGCGGCCGCCACGGTTTCGAGACCATCCGGACGGCGAAGTCGGTGCCGCGAACTTCGATGCGCTCCCCGCGGAAGCGCGACGAGCGCGATAACGGCGCCCCGTAAACCCACTGCGTTTCTGCAGGTTTCCCTCTGCCGAAGGAACTGGTAGCATGCATCCCACGTCAATTCTGTGAACAGGGGAGAGGATGCTCACCAATGCCATTTTCACTTTTGTACCGTTCGGCCGTGTGCCGTGCGCTGGCCATTGCTCTACTCGCGTGCTCTTCGTTCGCGTTGGGACAGGAACCCGCCGCGCCGGAATCGGAAGGCTCGCCTTCACCCGACACCGTACATGATGCGACGGAGATGCTCCAGCGCATGGTGGACTCCTCAATCGGACTCGTGGAGTTTCCGGCGGGCACCTTCACGATCAGCAAGCCTATCGTCGTCGATCTGACGGCGCTGGGCTATCGCGGGATCCGCGGCGCCAACGGCGCCACGCGTCTCATCATGACTGGCGCGGGTCCCGCCATTCGCATCGTCGGCGATCATCAAGGCACGGCCAACCCGGAATCCGTTGAAGAGCACACCTGGGAACGGGAGCGGTTTCCCGTCATCAGCGGCCTCGAGATCCTGGGACGTCACCTTGAAGCCGACGGCATCGAGTTGGTGCGCACCATGAAATGCACCGTGCAGAACGTGCTCGTGCGGCAATGCCGCTACGGGATCCATCTCGTCGAGCGGAACCGCAACTTCCTTCTGGCCGATTCGCACATCTACCACTGTACGGACACGGGCGTTTTCCTCGACGACTGCAATCTTCATCAGGTCAACATCATCGGCAATCACATCAGTTACAACCAGCGCGCCGGCATCCGGCAATGGAACGGTGATGTCCACAACATCCAGATCACCGGAAATGATATCGAGTACAACGCGGGCAGCGAGGAATCCTCCGGCGAGATCGTGTTGGAAGCACCGGAAACTCTGGTCAGCGAATACACGATCGTCAGCAACACCATCCAGGCGCGTCCCGAGCATGCGGGCGCAAACATTCGCATCGTGGGAAGCGAAGCGAACACACCGCACGCGGCCCGGGCCATCACTATTGCCTCGAACGTCATCGGCAGCCGCACGAAGAACATCGAGATTGAACATGCCGCGCGCACGGCCATTACAGGCAACACGATCTACGGCGGCGTAGAACTCAGCGTGCACCTGAAGCACTGCCAGAACTTCGTGCTGAGCGACAACGTCATCGGCACGCGCCCTTCCATGTACGAGGCCCACAGTCAATACCGCGACGGCGTGCTCCTGGAAGATTGCTCCGATGCATCGTTGACCGGCAATGTTATCAACGGCATGTGGTCGGGATCGGAGGAGGCAGGCGGGGGAGTCTCGCTGCGCGATTGCCGCTACCTGCGCATCAGTAGCTGCCAGATCCTGGATTCCAAGTTCCGCGGCATCAATTTGGTGAACGCCGTGGGATGCGTCATCTCGGACAATACGGTCGCGAACCGCGACCCTGCGAACGCGCTTCCCGCAATCGCCATTTCGGGAGAGGGCCGCGGCAATCTCGTGCAGGGAAATCTCGTGGTCAGCGCCGCACCGGAACCGGTTCTCATACCGGAAGGCATGGCCACCATCACAGGCAACACGATTCAGAAGGTAGAGGAGTAGCATCTCATGCGACGTGTTCTTTGCGTCTTCTGTGTGGCGATAGTTGGTCTGGCGTTCTTCGCCGATGCGGAGACGCCTCTGGCCATCCGTACGCTCTATGCGCCCGGCCATTTCGGAAACAGCTACGAATGCCTCGGCGAACGCGAGTACCGCGATCTCCTCATCGAATGGCGCGACTGGGGATTCAACGAATACGCCGACTGGTACGACACGGTCGACTGCGCCGACCCCTTCTCAGACCCGCACAACAACATGGGCCGCGCCTTATGGAACATCAAGAAGCGCAATTTCCAGACTGCGCAATCGCTCGGGTTGCCCTGCGTCCTGGTGATCACGCCGAACCACGTCTTCCTCGATCAGGTGAACGCGAACAACGCTGCCACGAAAAAGGATCGCATCTTCGGACAGCTCGTATGTCCGTCGATCGAAAGCGGACGCAATGTCATTCTCGCGAACTACCGGAACTGGTTCGAAGACCTCGCCAGGGCAGGCGTTCAACTGCACGCGATCTCGGCCGCGCCGTACGACTACGGCGGCTGCGCCTGCGACGCCTGCAAACCCTGGATACTTACCTTCGCGAAACTGTCCAGGGATATTCATGCGATTGCCGAAGAATCTCACCCCGGCGTCGAAATGCGGTTCATCGGCTGGTGGTGGTCGGAAGAGGAGCATCGGCTATTTGCCGAGTGGGCCGACGCCGAAGCCCCCGGCTGGGTTCGCAGCATGGCGCTGCATATTCTTTACGGCGAAGATCACGTCTCCGACGTTCCGCTCCCGCAGGGCTGCGAACGCCAGGCCTTCGTCCACATCGGTTACGCCGACGAGGCGCAGCCGAAGGATGTATACGCCCACCTCGGCCCGGTCATCGCCGCGGACCGGTTGCAGCGCACCATTACCGCCCTCGAAGTCCAAGGGTGCACCGGGTGGATGGCCTATTCCGAAGGCGTCTACGACGACGTGAACAAAGCGTTGCTCGCAGGCCTTTCGACCACGGAGTTCGCGGATGCGAACGGCGTATTGCGCGCCTACGCGGCGAAATACTTCGACGCGCGCGAAGGGATGCCCGATGCGTGGGCCGCGTGGCTCTATCCATGGGGACGGCCCTACGTCGTCGATACCGAAGCCGCCGCGGCTGCGTACAAGAAGCTGGGTCCCGCGCTGCCATCGCCAAATTGGCGGCTCGAACAGTGGCGGCTTAAGCTGGAACTGATGAAGCTGAATTCCGCCATCGTCGCGGAAACGGAATGGACCGATGCGCGACTCGCCGCCGCAGAATCGTTCTGGGCCACGCGGGAACGCCTCCTGCGCGAGGTCTACAGACTCGGACCGCAACGGCACATCCTGGCGAATCAGTTCTCACCCGTACCCTGGCGTCAGTCCTGGGAGAAACACATCGCCGCGAGCGCATCTTCAGCGCCCCCGCTATCGCAAGAGCAGTAATCAGTGACCGCCAGTAGAACTGGGGCTTCAGGAATGTTTTTACGAGAGTTCTGCGAAATGGACGAGGAAGATCCCCCTTGATCCCCCTTCAAAGGGGGAGTTTTGCGAATCGTCGTCTAACGTGATAAGAACGGCGACTCGCTCTGAAATGGGGTGCCGCCCGGTTCCAAATAGCAACGCAAAGCGTTGCGTCCAATTCCCCCTTTGAAGGGGGATCAAGGGGGATGTTCTTCTTTCCCTTTTTACTCGCACACCGCGCGGCCCGTCAGCATGAGCCGGGCGTTGTGGCTTTGCACGGAACTATTCCTTGTCCATGACCTTGATTCGCAGGTCTTTGAACTGCACCTTCATGGGCGGGCCCGGGTGCATCTGCAACGCAATGAGTCCCTTCGCCCGCGAGTACTTCTCGTCCTTGTCCTCAACTTCACACATCAGCGTGCCGTTGATTCTCAGCGAAATGTGATTGCCCTCAGCCACCACTTCGTATTCATTCCAGTCGCCGATGTGGATGGCCTTCAGCAACTCCGCGGGATCCGCAAAGGCTTCCTCCGTGCGCGTACCATCTTCCGCGATGGTTGCTTTAAACCCCCGCATCACGACGCCCCCGCGATCGTGTTGGAATAGACAGCCGATCCACTGATTCTCTGCGTCCATGTCCGCCTGGTAGCCCCACGTATCAAACTCCGGCCGCGGCTCGCTGCGAAACTGGACCCCGGAGTTGCCGCCAACCAGTTTGAAATTGAACCGCAGGACGAAATCGCCCGGCTGCCCGCCGCTCCAGTAGAGGTAGTGATGCTTGATGCATGGCTTCTCCGGTGTGCTCTCCGATGTGATCGCGCCGTCTTCAACCCACCAGCCGCCCGGTTTGCCCTCCCAGCCGGAGAGATCCTCTCCATTGAACATGGAAACGAATCCGTTCTCCGGTTCCGCGGCGGCCATCGTCAGCGAAAACAGCGCCAAGGCAATGAAACAAAGTGAACGATGGATAACCACAATAACCTCCCCCTGAAAGATACTATCCCGAATCGCTTCATGTAGCGCAGGCGTCCTCGCCTGCAAACTTTTTGGCGAGCGGAATGCAGGCGAGGACGCCTGCGCGACATACTTTTTATACTTGATGATTGGATAGAATAATGCGCGCAACCCGAATCCGTTCATACGGTCCCGCTTCGCCACACTCGTAAAGACAAAGGAGTTCATTCGTCGCCGGCAGAAAAACCATATCGGAATACGCCGCCGGCCCTTCGTGAACGGCACGGAAATCATCCCAGGTCTCCACGCCGTCCTCACTCACGCGGATCAGCAAGTTCGCCCGTCCCGGTCCCGCCGGATTCGCGAAGAATATGCGCTCGCCGACGCGCAACGCGCACGCCTGACAAACCGGATCTGGGAGTCCCGCATCCGGCGACGGTATTGACCACGTCTCCCCGCCATCCTCGCTCCACGCCACCGACCGCGTCTTCACGTCGCGCGCCCGCATGTTGAGATACACCCGGCCATCTGGCATCTCGACGGCCATGCATTCATTCGTGTCGGGTATTTCAGGACCAACGAGACCGCCCGCTTTCCAGGTTTCGCCATGATCGTCACTGAAGATAGCCGCGGACCGGTAGTTGACCCGGATGCGCTCGTTCAACCAGATCGGCGCCAGCAGACGTCCGCCGGAAAGCTGTAATCCATGCCCCGGCCCCGTCCCAACGCGCGTCCACGGAAAGTCGAAGCCGTTCAGCGTTTCCGTAATCTCGCGGGGCTCGGACCACGTCACGCCGTCATCGTCGCTCGACGTATGAAAGGCCCGCGCGTTGTTGCGCGTAAACAGGAGATGAACACGCCCCGTATCCGTATCAACGATCGGACAGGGATTGCCGATCGTGGTCTCCGCGTCACCACCTTCTTCGTGCACGACTCGCAGGTCGCTCCACGTCGAGCCGTTGTCGACGCTGCGTTTTACCAGAAGATCGATATCGCCCGCATCGCTCGCGCTGCTCTTGCGGCCTTCACAGAAGGCAAGAAGTACGCCGTTTTTCGTCACAACCAGCGCCGGGATTCGATACGTGTGATACCCGTCCTCGCCGGACACGAAAACGTCAACCGGCTCCTGCGCGAATGCTGAACCACAGATAACCGTTGCGACCGTGAGGATTACCAGAACTCGTATCAAGCTCGAACGCCTCCACCTTCACCCAAACCGTCATCCCCGCGAAGGCGGGGACCCATCTTCACTTTTCGTCACGAGTGCAACGCCGCGCGGACAAACCTAAAACCAAACCGCTCACCCCAAACCGTCACCCCCGAGAATGCGGGGACCCATCTTCGATCATCCATGCGCCGCGTACCCGCAGCGATCACACCGGCAACTCATATCCCGCGCGCCGTGCACGATCCAGCATGGCATTGCCTTCATCGCAATTCGTGAACCGCTCCGCCGCGGGATCCCACTGCAACGCCTCGCCGACCCGGCCCACGTCGCGCACGATGTTGACAAGGTAACACAAGGTCGTGCTGCGCTGCCCAATCTCGATGTCCGCCGTGCAGCGTTCGCGCGACTTGATGCATTCGATCCAGTTTTCGATGTGCGGCTGCGTCTCAAGCACGTCCAGAGGCGCAGGCCTGTCCGGCGATTCCCCCATCTCCTTCGGCGACACCGCGATCTGATCGCGGTTGATCTCGATGGTCCCGTTCTCACCAATGAAAATGCACCCCAGCCCAGGACCCCAATCGCCGTCGAGGTTCAGGTGCAACTCGGTCCCGCTCGCAAACTTCATGTTGACCTTCGCACGCGGCCCCGTCACACCCTTCGTCATCGGGTAGTACCACGCGCCGGTCTCGTCCTCGGACGGTGTCCGCTCCGCAAACTTCCCGGATGCCATATCACACACGGCTTCTTCCAGCGTCACTTCGGTAGGCCCGGTTGCGTCCGTGCCCAGTCCGCGATTGATCTGGTCGTAGCTGTGCGCCCCCCAACCCGTCACGCCGAAGGATCGCCCGCCGCCGTCATAGGCCCACCACGTGGCCCAGCCGCGATGGAGTTCCGTCCGGTACGGCCGCAGCTCCGCCTGGTTTGTCCAGATATCCCACCAGTCCTCGCTGCCGCCCGGAGGCATTGCTTCCGCGGGCTGCGGTTCCCAATGGATTGGCCCGACGAAATTCGGCGCTTGCACGATCTTCACCTTGCCGATCGCGCCGTTCTTCACCAGGTCGCTCGCCCAGTTGTTCAGCGGCATGGACCGCTGCTGCGTACCCACCTGCGTCACGCGCTCATACTTGCGCGCCACGTTCACCATGTGCCGGCCCTCGGCAATGGTCAGGCACATGGGCTTCTCGATGTACACGTCCATGCCCATCGCCATAGCCTGACACGTGATCCACGCGCGCGCGTGCGTGGTCGTCTCGACCATCACGCCGTCAAGCTGTTCCTTCTCAATCATCTCGCGGAAGTCGGTGTAACCGGTCCAGTTTTGTCCCTCGCCCCGGTCTTTCTGAAACTGATCGATGCGCGGCGCGAAGCAATCGCAGATGGATACGATCTGCAACCCCGGAATCTTCAACGCGGTTTCGGCGATATCGCGGCAACGTCCGCCCAGTCCGATGAGCCCGACGCGCACGCGTTCGTTCGGTCCCGGCTCCTGAAACCCCAACGCCGCCGGAGACAGGATGAGCGGCGCCGTTGCAGCCGCGGTCTTGAGGAAACTTCTGCGAGTAATCATGGTGGTGCTCCCAAGGTGGCGCCGCCGTGGTCAGAAGGACACGAGACAGTGCCAGATGTACGTATACGCAAACCCTTCAATATTCTCCCAAACGCGCTTCACGATCTCGGGATCCCCGAGAATTGCGGGAACTTCTTTTCGTTTCTCGTCCCACGATACGCAGATGCCGGGCGCGTGATTGGTGCTTGTAAACTCCGATGCCCAACGTTGCCGTTGCGCTTCATCGGGCGTCCCGTTCGGTTGTACCGGCTTGCCCGTCTCTGGCTTCACGCCGGGATACACGCCATACTCGCGCACGAAGTCGGTCATGGCGCGCATGTTCTCGACGGTCGCATCATTCTGTACGATGGCAGCCGCATCCATGATGTAGCCGCCGTCGGCTGCAACGCCGTCGATGATCTTCTTGCAGCAGTCGCGCACTTCCTGTTCCGTGCCGCGCGCCAACAGGGTGTTGGGAACGCCTCCGCTGATAGAGAAGCGTTTTCCGAGCACCTCATGAACCTTGAAAATATCTCCGCGGTCCACGTGATAGATGATGCTGCGCTCCGGCAGTTCCAGGAAGGACTCCAAGTGGTAGTCCCAGTTGCCTTCCGCGTAGAACAGCACCTGATAGCCGTGGCCCCAGAGCGTCTCGATAACGGGCCTTAACGTGGGCCAGTAGAACTGGTCAAACTGTTGCGGCGTAACAAAAGGAACCCCGCCCCGGTGCATCCAGATCGCGATCGGCGCTTTCCGTTCCGGATCGGCGCTGGTCAAGGCGACGTGCATCAGGTGCGGCATGAGCGCGCGACACGCCGCCAATACTTTATCCGGCTGTTCGATGAGATCGTTGGTCAGTCCGTAGTACCCGCGCAGCTTGTCGCCGATGATGTCCAGCGGGGCCTTCAGAATTCCGCCGATGGCCGAAACGGTGCCGCTCTGTTGCCGCAGCAGTTCGCCCTGCCCGCCAAGCGCCATGAAGTAATGCAACATGGCCATGCCGCCTTTGAGGAACGAAAGATTGTTCCGGAAGGTGGACGGCTCGCCGATGGGCACCACATCTTTAGACACGCGCGGCAGCCACGTATTGAACAGGTAGTTCGTCGGGTCGGCAATGAGCGCGTCGTACTCGTCCGCCCGCATGAAGGACTGAGTCTCCGGCGGTTCCCGGTATTGAAACCCCGTGTCCGGCGACACGTCGACGCCCGGCGCGCCGTAATACTTCAAGCCAATCGCCTGGGTGAGCCCCGTCCACACATAGACCATGTTGCCCACAACGGCATCCCAGTCGAAATCCGCCGCGCATTTCCGGGCGGCCTCCAGGGCGGGTTCGAACTCATGCGTGACCTGCTGGCAGTTGAACCCCGCATACTTGGCGGCGAACTCCGCGACGAAGGGTCGAATGGGGATCTTGTCCGGCTTCTCGTTGCGCATGGCGGTCGTATACCGCCACAACCGCTCCTGGTATAGCCGTTCCATGTCCGATGGCATCGCGCAGGCCCCCCTGGCAAGAGAAAACGCATGGCATCAACTCGCCACGCACTCCCCGAGTACTCGTTCCGGCAATCCCCCTGGCGGCCGTCTCCCCACGGCACGCGCCGATTGCCACTACATTGACGATAGCAGGTGAACGGTGAATCGTCAATTCGGGCGCATGGCCGTGCTCCAAGCGCTCCGTCAACACCTCAGGCTTTATTCAGATGAACTAAGGCCCGGAAAGTCCCCCTTCGAAGGGGTGCGGTTCTTGCAGTACCGCTTGAAATGCACTCTGCGTCATGGGGTTTTCCGACCCTTCTGTCGGTGTAGCGTAGATCGGACTTTCAGCCCTTTATCTTCAGGGGTCCCCGTTTTCATGGGGCGTTGCCCCATGCTGGTATAGAGCGCGCCGTTGGCGCAAACGTCATTTCGCTCATGTCAAAAACGAAACCTTCTTGAGGGCCAACGGCCCGTTCAATACCAGCCTGGGCCGCAGGCCCAGGAAAGGGAGTGTCTTTTGTCCATAGGGCTGAAAGCCCGACCCATGGTGCCTGCATAAATTGGTCAAGTCCTTGAACTATATTGCCATTTTCGGAGTGCATGACCAGTATTGTCAGGGTACTGCACCCCTTCGAAGGGGGAATCGCTGCAACGCTTTGCGTTGCTGTGCAGGAAGCACGAGAACTCGAGATACGCCGAATACAGTCAGCCGGCCCGACTGCCGCGTCTCGGCAAATTCCCCCTTTGAAGGGGTGCAGTTCTGTGAGTACCGCTTCATGCGGCGTTTTC
>BTVY01000028.1:0-98008 GCA_045863335.1 Candidatus Hydrogenedentota bacterium
GCAACGCTTTGCGTTGCGCAGAAATTGCGGCAGACTTCCGGTTGATGACGGGCGCTTCACGTCCACCAAAACCTAGTCGTCGGCTGCTTCCCCCTTTGAAGGGGGATCAAGGGGGATGTTCTTCTTTCCCTCTTCACAACTCGCTCGGTACGCCAGCCCCACTACCCACGGCGGAGCAGCAGGTATTGTGAATTCTCACGATGCGGAGGCGTAGTGACTCAGTACGGAGTTCGATTCACTGGCTCCGCTGGGGCGATTGGGTGCTATACTGCTTCCGAGGCGGATGCGCCTGTTCGGCTATCGGGGGATGGCCGGGGGTCCGCCGATGGGGGACTGCTTCATGGACGCGCGTGCCACTTCACATTTCAGATTGACCAATGGAGGCATGCTTGCGCTCGTCGCATTGCGGGTGCTGGTGGGCTGGCATCTCCTGTACGAAGGGCTGGTCAAGGTCATGCAGCCGGATTGGACCTCCGCCAGTTATCTCTCCAGTTCGCGGTGGCTGTTGGCCGATGCGTTTCATTGGATCGCGTCCACGCCGTCCGCACTGCGCGTCGTCGACGTGATGAACGAATGCGGTCTCATCCTCATCGGCGCAGGACTCATGCTCGGGTATTTCTCGCGCATCGCGGCCGCGTCCGGTGCGCTGATGCTCGCGTTGTATTACATTGCCCATCCGCCGTTTATCGCGTCGCAGGTTGGCATGCCGGTCGAAGGCAGCTACCTCATCATCAACAAGACCCTCGTGGAGATGATCGCACTCGTCGCATTGACCGCCTTCCCCGCAGGGAAGTACCTGGGCCTGGACCGGTTCATCCACTACCTCCGCAACCGGGGGCACGAGGCGAATGGCGAACTCCAGGGAGCAGATCGCCCGCAGCCTCTAACGGCCCGGCGCGAACTGCTGGCGAGCGTCGCCACGCTGCCTGTGGTCGGCGCGTTCGGATACGCCTTCTCGAACCGCAGCAAGGCGACCAGCATCGATGCCATGACCGGCGCGACGATCACCTTCGAGAATCCGACGCTCGCGGATTTGAAGGGGACGCTGCCTAAGGGCCGCATCGGCGATCTGGAAATGAGCCGCATGATCCTCGGCAACAACCTCATCGGCGGCTGGTCGCACTCGCGCGATCTCATTTACGTGTCGAAACTATTCCGCGCGTACAACACGGAGATGAAGATTTTCGAGACGCTCTGCACAGCGGAACGGGCCGGCATCGACATGTTTAACATCGTCAACGACCAGTATCCCTTCTTTCACAAATACAAGGAAACCATGGGCGGCAAGATGCAGACCATGTGCCAGTGCTTCCCGCAAGTCGGCGACGTGCGGACGGACCTCGACCGGGCTATCGACAACGGCGCGACGACGCTCTACGTCCAAGGCGGACGTTGCGACAGTCTCATCCGCGATCAGTACATCGATGTGGTCGCGGAGGCGGTGGAGTACATCAAGAGCCAGGGGTACGTCGCGGGAATTGGCGCGCACTCTATCATCGTGCCGATGACCTGCGAAGAGGCGGGGCTGAATCCCGACTACTACGTGAAAACCTGCCATCACGACCGGTATTGGTCCGCCATCCCGCGCGAGCAGCGGAAGGAGTTTTCGATTGTCGCGCCTTACGAAGCCGATCATGACGGGTACCACGACAACATGTGGGATCTCTTTCCCGAGAAGACGAACGAATTCATGGCGACGGTCAACAAGCCGTGGGTGGGATTCAAAGTGCTCGCGGGCGGCGCGATTCATCCGAATGAGGGATTTAGATATGCCTTCGAAAACGGGGCGGACTTCATCTGCGTGGGCATGTTCGACTGGCAGATCGTGGAGGATGTGAACATCGCGCTGGACGCGTTAGCCGCAACACAGAACCGCCCGCGACCGTGGCTGGCGTAGAGAAGAAAGATGGGGACAGAAAAACAGGGATAGTCCCTGTTTTGCAGTCCCTGTTTTTCATTCGAGCAACTTGGCGCGCGACAATGCGTCGGGCAGTTCCATCATGATGAAGATCATCAGCAGGAGTAGCAGTCCCAGAACGAGGACGGCGCTGATATCTATTGAGAAGAGCGACCAACCCTTGCGATCGGGACGCCTTTGCCAGATCCACCACGACATGGGCACCCCCTTTAGCGCACCATCAATGGCACGACGACCATGGTCAGGAAAAGGGCCAGCAGGATTAATCCGATAGACAGAAATCCGGAAACGTCGACAGAGGTGAGCCACCAGCCTCTATGGTTCCTTCGCTTGCTCCAGATCCACCATGACATGATCCCGTGCATCCCGGAAGAATAGGACGTATAGGACTGATAGGACCTATGGGACGCTGCGTCGTTTCCTAAGCGACAATGGATAAGGGTCTACCCAGCACCACGCGCTATCGCTTCCGCGATTCGACTATACCACTCCCAGGGCAGCTTCACCTTACCCATTTCCGCTTGGCCTTTGATTTCGCCGTGGCAGTCCGAGCCGCCGGTGACGATGAGGTTGCGTTCTCTGGCGAGTTGGAGGAACGCGTCGGATTTGCCGGGGCTGTGCTTGGAGTGGTAGACCTCGATGCCGTCGAAGGGGAACGTGAGCAGACTGGGCAAGATGGTGTGGGTGGTGCCGATGCCGGGGTGCGCGAGGAAGGCGAGGCCGCCGGCGCCGTGGATGAGTTCGATGGCGTGTTCGCAGGAGAGGCGCGCCTTCGGCACGTAGGCGCGTTTGCCGGACCCGATGTAGCGGTTGAAGGCGTCCTGCACGGACTTCGCGTGCCCCGTCGCGTGAAGTTCGCGGGCGATGTGCATGCGGCCCACGGCCGCGTTGGGACCGGCGTGGGCGGTCACTGCGTCCAAGGTGATGGGAATGCCGAAGCCATTCAATCTTTCAACAATTTTCGCGGCGCGCTCGTTACGGCTGTCGCAGAGACGCGCCAACGCGGCGTTGAGTTCCGCGTCGTCCAACCGGACGCCGAAGCCAAGGATGTGGACTTCGTGTTTGCCGTGGGAGGCGCTGATCTCGGTGCCGCGGAGGAACGCGATTCCCGCGGCGCGGGCAGCAGCTTCGCCTTCCTCCAATCCCGCAAGCGTGTCGTGATCCGTGATGGCGATGGCGGAGAGTCCTGCGGCAACCGCGCGTTCCACGACGCGCACCGGCGAGTCCGACCCGTCGGAGTAGTGGGTGTGGAGATGAAGATCGGCGTAGCGGCCGCTCATAGTTCGGGCACCTTTGGTAGCGCGAGAGAAACATCCCCCTGGCGCTTCGCGCCGTCCCCCTTCAAAGGGGGAATTGCGCCCACACGCGTGCAACGTTGAAAGGCGGGCGGTGCGTCTAATCGTGATAGTCTCGGTGGCTCACAACACAACGCAAAGCGTTGTGTTGCGGATCTACCGGAACTTTCGAAAAGTGAACGACGCCTCGTACGCGCCGTAACACATGGTTGAGCAGGATTCCCCCTTCGAAGGGGGATCAAGGGGGATGTTCTTCGCGCAACTTGCATGCGTCGGCGGTCAGCTTTTCATGTTCACGTACTGCAAGGGAACATCCAGATCCTTTTCCTTGAGCATCTGGATAACCTTTTGCAGGTCGTCGATCTTGTTGCCGGTGACCCGGACTTGTTGGTCCTGGATCTGCGCCTGGACCTTGAGTTTCTGGTCCTTGATCATCTTCACGATTCTGCGCGCGAGATCGGTTTCGATGCCTTCGACGATCTTCGCTTCGCGTTTCACGTGGCCCTTAGAGGTCGGCTCCACTTCGCCGTAATCGAGGACCTTGGGGCTGACCTTCCGCTTGACGAGGTTGCCCGCCAGGGTGTCTTCGATGGCCTGCAACTTCATCGTGTCCTCGGTAGTGATGGCGATGCGCATGCCTTTCTTGTCGAGAGTGATCTCCGTGTCGGAACCGCGGAAGTCGTAGCGGGTGTCGACCACTTTCTTGGTGATGTTGACGGCATTGTCGACTTCCTGGAGATCGACTTTGTTGACGATGTCGAAGGACGGCATTCGATGAGGTCTCCTGTGTAGTTTCTTTTCTCAACGGCCGCATGCCGCAAATCGGAACGACCCCCATTATGCTGAAGAACATCCCCCTTGATCCCCCTTCAAAGGGGCAATTTCCTGAACCGAGGCAGCGAGGTATCTCAGTACCCTTGGCCCCAAGAGTTCCACGGGTCGCACTTGCGCAACGCGGAGCGTTGCAGCCATTCCCCCTTTGAAGGGGGATATCAAGGGGGATGTTCCTCGGACAAATGTAGGCGCTCCCGCGGCTATTCTTCTTCATACTTCCTGAAATGCTCCGCGATGTTGGCGGCTTCGGCGTTGCCGGTGTGGACGACAACGCGGTAGCGAAGCGTCAACGTCTCGCCTCTGGGTAGTTCCAGACGGTCGTTTTCGAGCCAGTACATGGGCGTCGGCGAAAAGAAGCCGTAGTCGCGGGTAAACCATTTGGACGGATACCAGCGGTTACCCGGGTTCTGGAGGATCGCGATGCCTTCCGTGACGCCGTCGCGCGTGCCCGAGTAATCGCACCAGGGCGATTCGACGCCGTAGGTGCCCGCCTCGCTTGTGTCGCCCTGCGCGTTGACGAGCGTGCCGCCGCTTTCGACGCTCAGTTCGGGGACCACCCGCGCGGAAAACAGGGAGTGGTTCGTCTTCGTGATGGTCACATCCACCAGTGACTCCAGTGTGATCTCGAAATCGATATAGCGAGTCGCGTCGTCCGGGGCCGCGATCGTGATGGTCCGCGCATCGCGGATCACCGGGTCTTCGCCGGGCTTCTTCCACAGACACGTGTCCGTGAACACCACGCGTTCTCCCCCGCTCTCCACGATGGCCGGTCCCTGCGACAGGACCTGGCCGCGCTCATTGGTGTCCTGCCAGTAGTTGCCGCCGTTCACATGGTCGCATCCGAAGAACAGGGAATGGTGGTGCGGATACGGTTCCGAAGTTTCCGTCGTGATCGACTCGCCTGACGCGGGGCCATTCACGGGCCAGAAGTAGGGATACTTCTGGCCGCCGCCGAACTTGTAGGCGGTGAACAACGCGTCATCCACACGGACCTCGACAGATTCGCCAACAATGGCGGCTGTGACATTGGCGACCGCGCAGAAAGCCGGCAACGTACACAAGCAAGCAACCGCGAGCGTTTTACAAAATCTCTGAGACATGACGGAATCTCCTGACACAAGCACCCTTCGAGCATACCGCATGGCCGCCCCTTGGTTCGATAGACCCGATGCCATTGCCGAAGCCTCTCGTCTACGAGGTTTGGGTTAAATGACGCCGATTTTGGTTTATTCTTAGTCATGCAATCGCTATACTGCACCCATCAGTTGACCAATCGTAGTCAGGATTCGCCGCGAAATTCCTTATGCCCATTCCCAAGAGTCTCTATATCGTTGGAATTATCCTAGGCATCGCGGCGGGAGCCGGCGCGGGGGTCGGAGCGTTTACCTTCATCTACGCGAAGGGCAGTTCCTACATGACCAACGATCCGGCGGCCTGCGCCAACTGCCACGTCATGACCGACCATTTCGACGCGTGGGCAAAGTCCAGCCATCACCACGTGGCGGTCTGCAACGACTGCCATGCGCCCCACGATCTGGTCGGCAAATATCTCACCAAGGCGCGCAACGGGTACAACCATTCGCTGGCATTCACCACGGGCAATTTTCCGGAACCGATCCGCATTACCCCGGCCAACCGGAGCGTTACGGAAGAGGCCTGCCGGTATTGCCATGCCGAAGTTGTCGAAGCAATCGACAGTCATTCGACCGCGACGAACGAGATGTCCTGCATCCGATGCCATAGCTCCGTCGGGCATCAGACCATTGGAATTCGATGAGCACGTGAAGGAGGAGTCATGAGTCACGAAGAATCGGGGGCGCGCCCCCGCAGTTTGAAACGCATCTTCACGATCGTTCTGATCACGGCCATCGTTACGGGCGGCGTGACCTTCGCCGTGACGGGCCTGCTCATCAATATCTTCGAGCGCCAACAGGAAGCGCGAAACCCGTTCTTCCGGGTGGTCGAACTGGATGACGAAACCGAGGACCCGGCGATTTGGGGTAAAAACTTCCCCATTCAGTACGATGGCTATCAGCGAACGGTGGACATGGTGCGGACCAAGTTCGGCGGAAGCGAAGCGCTGCCGCGGACGCCAACCGAGGCAGACCCGCGCTCCATCGTGGCCCAGTCCAAGATTGAAGAGGATCCGCGCCTCAAACGCATGTGGGCGGGATATGCCTTCGCCATCGATTTCCGCGAGGAGCGCGGCCATGCCTACATGCTCGAAGACCAGACCCTGACCGAGCGCCAGTCGGTGGGCCAGCCGGGGACGTGCATGCACTGCCACGCGTCGGTCTATGTGCCCTACAAAAAACTTGGCGACGGAGACCTCATCAAAGGGTTCGAGAAGATGAACCAGATGAAGTACGCCGAAGCGCGGGAACTGGTCGAGCACCCGGTCGCCTGCATCGACTGCCATGACCCGGAAACCATGGAGCTTCGCGTGACGCGGCCGGGATTCCTGGAAGGCATCCGCGCCAAGAAGGCGGCCGAAGGCATCGAGGATTACGATCCCAACACGATGGCCACGCGCCAGGAGATGCGGAGCTTCGTCTGCGGCCAGTGCCACGTGGAATACTACTTTCAGGGCGACGAAAAGCGGTTGGTCTATCCGTGGACCAATGGCTGGCAGGGCGACGACATCCTCGCGTATTACGATGAAAGCGGGTTCAAGGACTGGACCCACGCGGAAACCGGCGCGGCCATGCTGAAAGCGCAGCATCCCGAGTTCGAGATGTGGAACCAGGGCATCCATTCGCGTTCCGGTGTGGCGTGCGCGGATTGTCACATGCCGTACAAGCGCGTGGGGGCGCTGAAGATCAGCGACCACCACGTGCGGAGCCCCATCCTGAACATCAACAACGCCTGCCAGACCTGCCACAAGGTGCCGGAAGACGAGCTGAAAGCGCGGGTCGAGACGATTCAGGAGAAGACCTACGAGATGCGCGACACGGCCATGGACGCCTTGATGGAACTCATCGACGGCATCGTCGCCGCGAAGAACGCCGGCGCAACGGATGAGCAACTGGCGGCGGCCAAGGATTTCCAGCGGAAAGCGACCTTCCTCCTCGACTTCGTCGAAGCCGAGAACTCGACCGGGTTCCACGCGCCCCAGGAAGCCGCGCGCATCCTGTTCCAGTCCCTCGAATACGCCCGGCAAGGTCAGGCGTCTTTGCCGTACACGGGCGAGCCGGTCTTGAAGCAGACCGCGGACGCGGGGTAATCGCCGGAGTCGTGCGCGCTTATTTGCTCAGGCACGGCAATTGGAATGGAAGTGAGGAGTACACGGGCGGGACGCCCATGCTCCTTTATGGCCTCATCTCAGCTTTCTGATGCGCCGTTTTGGATCCAGGATCGCAAGGTGGCGATCTGTGCGTCGGTCAGGGGGTCGCCCTTGCGGGGCATGTAGGGTTCTTCCTGCTTCGTGACCATGCGGAAGAGAAGGCTGCCGTCGGGATCCCCGGCGACGATCACCGCGCCGGACTCGCCGCCCTCCATGGTTGATGCGAAAGTCGCCAGGGACAGATCCCCCTTCCGGTTGCTGTCCGAGTGGCAGTTCGCGCAGGAGGTTTTGAACATGGGGGCGATATCTTTGGCAAAGGTCGGGCCGGCTGGAGCGAGGTCCGAGGCTGGGGCAACGCCTGAGGGGTCACCGGACTCGGAGGGCTGGCTGCATGACACAAGTCCACACGTAACGGCAATACATACGATTCCCCATCCCCAACGGTTCATGGTCAATCCCCTTCCCTGTCCGCACCTTCGCTGCGGCGTCCACCAGCCTATCCAGCCTCAACCTGTTACATTCCGGCACGTTCCGGAAGCCGCGAATGGATTCATCCGGCCCCGAAAACCATGTCGAACGGTACTCGAAACGCCGCTGACATTTCCCTTTGCAACCTTCGCCGGGATATTGTAAACTGAATACTGGCAAAATGAGGGGCTGGCGGACGCGTATGTCCAAAGCGCGCCGCCGGATACAACTTCGGATGGAGAGGCCTATTCATGAAAGCGATGAGCACTACTCTCGCGGTGGTCTTGGCCGTCATGTGCTGCGGCAGCGCAATGGCCATCGAGCCGAGCCACTGGGGCAAATACGGCAATCCCGAGGAACCGGCGACGCGCCCGTACAAGGCATTCTGGCGCGGACTTAAGGCGGTGCCCTACCAGATCGGTATTTCGAAAGATTCCGGCGAAGCCAAGGCCGACGCCAAATGGGGCCGGGTCGAAGGATTCCGTGGTCTTCGCCGCGGGGTCGTGGAACTCGGCCACAGCACGTGGTGGGGCATGGCCGGCACCTATCCGCCGCCGGTCGAAGACTTCAGCAGCACCAACCAATGGATCGAGTCAGACCGCCGCCTGGCCGCATTGTGCGATCTGCCGACGACGGTCGGCGTGTTCGCTTTGGTGAGCGGCAGCAACGCGCTGGTCATGATGTTCGGGTCCGCCGCGGTCACCGTCGCGCAGAGCGAAGTGGACCGGCGCGCGATGGGTCCTGAGCAACTGGAAGCAAATCTAGCAGCCGCTGAGCGCGCGCGCGCACAGAACTGGCCGGCTAACCCAACGTCGCGCAACGATATCCGCCCGCAAGGTTTGAAGTACGGGGGCAAGCTCAAGGAAGAGGCCCAGGAGATGAAAGCGGAACAGGAAAGCGTGTATCTCAACACGCCGTATTCCGGAGACATGATCGCCAAAGCTCGCCGGGGTCGCATCGCGGACGAGTGACCTTTGGAGAATGAACGATTTTTCTGCACGCCCGGACTTGTGCCGGGCGTGTTTGTTTGAAAGGTCCTGTCCTGTATCGGCCGGCAGGACTGCCTCACACAGCCAATACGGGGGCCGATATCCCTTATGGAACCGGGTGCTCCTTTTGTGACGAACGAAACGAATTATCGATTCGCCGCGATACTCACAGGCGTCGCGTTGGTGGCCGCGTTTTACGCTCTCGGCCTCGGCGATGTGATCACCGACAACGAGGGGCAGCGCGCCACGCCCCCCGCGGAAATGGTGCGCAGCGGCAACTACCTGATCCCGACCATTAACGGCGTGGACTATCTTGTAAAACCGCCGTTGCTGTATTGGGCGATCGCCGGACTCTACAAAGTCACGGGGACCTTCGACCCTTTCGTGGCGCGTATCCCGACGGCACTCTGTGGCGCGCTGCTGGTACTGTGCGCGTACCTGGCGTTTCGTCGCACGGCGGGAGAGGCTCCCGCACGTTGGACAGCGCTCGCGTTGCTCGCTTCGCCGTACGTCCTCGAACGCATACGTTGGGCCGAACTGGATATTCCGCTGACCTTCGCTGTCTTGCTCAGCGTGGTCGCGTTTATGAATGCCGCGCGCGCGGACGAAAGTCGTCGACGCCTGCTCCTCCTCATTGGGTCGGGCGTGGCGTTCGGCGCGGCTGTCATGCTGAAAGGTCCGGTGCCGTTTCTCTTCTTCTGGGTCGCGGGTGTGGCCGCGTTGACGGTGTACGGCGACAATCCCAATCGCGTCGTACGCGTGGGACTTATTGCCAGTCTAATCGCGCTTGCGGCGGAGGTCGCTGCGAAAACGGCGGCGGGATTGCTGCCCGGCTACGAGAAGATCCTGGGAACCCCCGTCGAATTAACAGCGGTCCTCCTCGTGTGGACCTATCTCGCGTGGCGATACGGCGGCGCGAAGCGGGCGCGCACGGTCGGCCTGTGGCTGGGCGCCATGGCGATCGGCGTTGCGCTGGCGGCACCGTGGGCGGTCGCCGTGCTGGCGACCAAGGGGTGGCCGTACATCAGCGCCATGCTTCACAACCAGGTGGTCGAACGCACCTACGTCGCCAGCCGGATCAACAGCGGCACGCCGTTCTATTACCTTATCGCCATCCCGGCGATGCTTGCGCCCTGGGGATTGCTCCTCCCCTTCCACTTCTCGCGCTCCCAATGGAACCGGCGGCCAGAGGCATACCGGTTTGGGGCCGTGATGGGGTGGCTGAGCATTCTCGTCTTCTCGCTCATCGCAGGGAAAGAGTATGAATACATCCTTCCCTGCGTTCCGTTTCTCCTGTTGCCCGTAGGATTTCATCTCGCGGACGAGCAGGAGGCCATCAAGGAGCGCTGGATCGCGCGATGGACAGGCGTGTGGCGCGGTGCGTTTGCCTACCTGTTACCCGCGATCGGTGTCGCAGGTGCGATCTATTTCTCCTTCACGGAACCGCGCGCCTCGCTAATGGTCCTCGTTTGGCCGCTGGCCTTGCTGGGCGCGACTGCGGGCGTGCTCGCGTTCGTGACGCCGCGCGGTAAGACCATCACCATCTTCTCCGCCGCGCTCTGCGCCATCCTCATCGCCCTCGTCGCACGCGACCACATCACCACCCGCGAAGATTCCCCGCGGGAACTGGCCCAACTCTGCGGCGCCCTCGTCCGCGACGGTTACACCGTCGAAGCCGCCAAGATCTATCCCGCCTTCGCGTTCTACGCGGAAACCAACATACCCACCAACATCGATGCCTCCGACGTGCGCGCAAATCTCGAATCCCCCACACCCTACTACTACCTCATCCGCGAGAAGGATTATCAGCTAAGCCTCCTCAGCGGAGGCGAGATCCCGGGTGCAACGATCGTTGCGGGGCCTTACGGCTACAAGAAGGACATGGTGCTGGTGGGAAACACAACCTTGCCGTAGCCATTGGTAAACTTCCAGTCTTCCTGGACCTCTGCACACGTCCAGACGGCCTCGCGCGGGATGCCCAAGCCACCTGGGGATGGCTGCGTCACTATTGGTCGCGCGATGGGACGGGATGTAGTTCCAGGTGGAGGCCGGGGTTGGGATGGTGTTCGTAGTGGATGCGGGGGCTGGGTTGCGCTTGGACTATAAGGGACTCGATAGACACGATTGGCGTTGAGAATTGCCGGTCTTCGATTCCGCTGGGGCCGGCGCTGAATACGCGGACTCCGGTTTCTTCGCGGGTGTATCGGAGCGGTCCGTCGTTGAAAGGATCGCGAGGGATGGAATCGAGGTACTCTGGCACGAGGGTTTCGAGGGAATCAGGCGCGGAACCAGTTGCAGCAATGGATGCGTCGAGCGCCAGGAGCACGCGTGCTGCGCGGGCGCGGGCGATCAGGTCAGTCGCTTGGGGGATGAGGTGCGGCATGGCGCGAAAGTAAGCGGCCGATGCCGGATAACGCGCGGGGATTTCGGCGGACTTGGCGACAGCATTTTGAAACGCGGTGAACCGTTCAGCGGGGGGAAGTCCGGCGAGATACACGAACTCGTTCATGGTTTCGAAAAACCGAAGCAGATCCTGCTCGATGATGCCGCCGTACCGGTAGTAGGCGTGGCGCAGCGCGGGATAGGCGCCGTTGGACCCGAGGATGATGAGTTGCCGTTCAAAGGGAAGGTTGTAGTACCAGGCGCCGAGACAACGCGTGCCCACGTAGGCGAGCTGAATGGGTTCGGGATTCTCGACTTCGACGAGAGCCTCCCGGATCGCGTCGGCAGTGGCCGCGTCGAGATCCACGAGTGGCAGTATCCATTCGAGCGCGGTGATGCTTTGCTGTATCGCGGCGCAGCGGACCTGTTGAGCGATGATGGAGGGCTCGTGCCGCAGGGTTTGCCCGATGGCGATGGACGCGAGCAATGCGTCGGCTGCCGCTTCGGGCCGGTCGCGATAAGCCTCAGCGACGGCTTCCATGGCGAGTTGATTCGCGCCTCGGACCACGTGCAAGAGGTAAGCAGGCCTGCTGCGACCGGGGACATCCGCCTGGGACGTGTCGAAGCGGGCATCGCCGAGAGACGTCGCTTCATTCAGCAGCGCGATAGCCTGCCGGTTTTCGTCGAGGTAGTGTTCCAGTGATTCTGTGAAACTGCTATCAAAGACGGACTGCGGCCACGCGGGCCCGCGAAACAAGGGCCACCACCCCGCATTGCCTCCGTCGTGCGAAGCGTCCGCCACGCGCAACACGAGATCGGCTGCGTTTGGACCCTCAAGCGGCGGCAGGGCCTCGTTGAACTCGTCCAAAGTAGCGGGAAATCCGGCGTCGCGGACGGCGTCCAACTCCGTATGCACCCGCGCGACCCAGTAAAGACGATAGCCTCCGTATGCGACGGCAACGACGGCGAGGGCCAACAGGACCTGCGGCAACCGGAAGGTCACCTCACCGGGGCGCGCGCCTCCGCGTGCGGCTTCACGATGCGTGACAGGGGTATTGGGCATACGGATCGGCTCCCTTGCAGTAATGCTTGAGGTAGCACGAAACTGTGGCACGAAGCAACCGGCGATTCCCCAGGGACATCACAGAGACTTCAAAGGGACAAGTCAATCACGCGGGCTTCCGCTCCGGAGCGTTGCAGGAGCTGATCGCCGATAGAAGTCCAGCGTGCGGCACGATCGAGGATCCAGCCGTCGGAGGTTACAACAACACCGGAGCTTTGGGCCAGCGACTTGTCGACTTGCGAGCCTAACTCGATATCCCAGGGCCAATCGTGGGCCGCGGCGGCCGCCTGCATCTGGGTTCGCAACCGGCCACTGTTCGACACGGGCGCGTCGAACATCCATGCGACCGATTCCGTATCCAGGGATTGGAGGCATTCGCCAATCAGTACGATTGCGTCATGGGTTTCCTCTACGCGGCGGTAGGAGCCGTGCACGCTGGCGAGGTCGCGGATACACCCATCGCGCCCGCGCAGAAGCACGCCGTTGGAAAGGATGCTCTCCGCGAGGATTAGTTGGTTGTAGCCGTCCAGGATCAACGCTCGCCCGCGAAGTTGTTCGCTTTCGAGGCGACGCGAACTTCTGGATTCCAACGCCGAGTCGGAACAGGAAGCGCCCAGGACCGCGCGACGCTGGCGGCTGGTGAGCTGGTAATGATCGCCCACGAGCTTGATCGCGGCGCGTTCCGCGTAGTTGCGCGACAGCAAGTGCGAGAGATCGGTTACCGCGTCGCGCAATGCGGGAACCTGCGATGCGGCAAACTGTCGATCGTCTTCCGGGTGCTTTCCGCGATGGCGCATGCGTTGAGGCATGCCCCCATGGTAGCGGAATCGAGCCCGCAACCGAAGGACCGCCACGGCGCCCGGAGCGTTTCGTACGCCGTGGCAGTCGGATCGCAACATCTCTATTCGATAATTGGATTGCCGCAGGTATCGCAGTGTTTGGTCTTCGACAGGGACATGGCAATCCAGATTGGCAACCAGAGACCCACGGTGATGATCGACCGGATCAACTCTCGTTTGTGGTCGACCGGCACGAAGTGATAGGGAACGCGCTTGCGGCAGGTGCCGCAATAGACCTGTTTCGAATCGGTGGGCATTGAGATCTTCCTTCAACTTTCCGGATGGCGCAAGGATCAACTGGCGCCTCCTGGCTGGGTGAACCGCGCGAGGGACCAGCCTGGACGCGGAACTTCCGCGATAGGCGCCCTCGGGATCACACGTTACGTCTCTTGAACAGGAAGCCTGGAAGGAAGGAATCAGAGTCGAAGTTCGACCTTGCCCGCCCCGCGGGCCGGCGACGAATCATGGATGCTGGAACGATCGCAGGTAATGGTCCGCTCCGATGGCGGCCACGCCCTGATGCGAGGATGAGCCCACGCGAAAGCTGCCCCGGATCCCGGAACTCGGACGCCCCTTCCGCTCGCCCCCAATTGGTTGGCTTCGAGGCTAAACAGTTCCGAAGCGGCAACCGTCAGCGGTGATTCGTTGGACCCGGTACTGGAATCGCTCTGGGCGAAGTCTACCGGGCCTTGCAGACACCAGACCAGAACCCCGGCAATCGCGAGAGCGAGCGCCAGGTTCAATAATTGGGGACGTCCGGAACGGATTGCATGCAGATCCATAGCTCGATTATACCTCGCTTCTCGTCAGATTGCGTAGTCCCAAATGCGAGCACCCCGTTCGAGGGATTCCGCGCCTACGCCGGGGGCTGCGCCTGAAAAGAAGGACTATGTTGGTCAAAAAAAGATCGCGCAGAACGCAACAGGAACTCGGCCTTTCTTTATTGCGTACTCTGCGTTCTTTCGTGGCCAATTCCTGAATGCAGTGGGCCATTATCGATGGATAGCTGCTGTTGTTTACGCACGACAAACGAACTCCCGTAGTGCCCCGCATTCAAATCGCAGGCCATCGCCGGGTAAAGCGTGCGTTGCCGGGCGCCCCCGCGTTATAATTCATACGTGAGCAGGCCGGGCGGTCGCGGCGTCCTCCGGGGCGTCGAGGAAAGTCCGAACTCCACAGGGCAGGGCGCTTGGTAACGCCAAGGCGGGGCGACCCGACGGAAAGTGGCACAGAAACGACACCGCCCACGTCCGTCCTTCGGGACGGGCCGGCAAGGGTGAAAAGGTGCGGTAAGAGCGCACCAGCGGTCTGGCGACAGGCCGGCTGGCTAAACCCCGCCCGGAGCAATTCCAAATAGGGGAGCTATGGAGTGGCCCGCTCTGCTCCCGGGTAGGAAGCTTGAGGTGCGCGGCGACGCGTGTCCCAGACGAATGACCGCCTCGGGGCCTTCGGGCCCTAGACAGAATTCGGCTTACAGGCCCGCTCACAAAAGATTACGCCGCGGTGAGGGTTGACCAACCTTCACCGCGGCGCCATTGTTTTTGGAGTTGAATCCTCGCCCTATTTACCGAGACTCTCGCCGTCCTGGAAAACTCGGAACCCGACCGTCGGCAATGTGGACGACTCATCGATTCCTTCGCGGCGGGCGGTCCGGACATCGTTTGCCACGTCGGCGTAGGACCCGCTGCGAATCAGCCGCTGCTGCAGCGGAGCCCCCTTGGCCGGAAGCTGGTAAGCGTACGGTTCTTCGTAAATCCATTCCCACACGTTGCCGCTCATGTCGTAGGCGCCAACGGGACTCTGGCTGTCGTTGGTGCCATTGCTTCCGTCGTAGTAGCCAACGGGGGTCGTCAAGGGCTCGTTGGTTAAACCCAGCGGATTCGTGTTGTCGTAATTGACGCGGTTCGTGTTGATATCGGTGAGTAGCAGGCTCGACACGAAGCCCCAAATATGGTGGACACCAGTCTGCCCCGAACTATCCCATGCTGCTGCATGTTCCCATTCGCGTTCGAATCCAAGCCGGTATCCGTCGTCCGCACCGCTGAAGTCGAAGTCCCAACTGCTCAAGTCGTAGACCGGGTCGAGGGATTCGATTTCGCTCAGCCAGTTGCAGAAGGCCAATGCGCCGTACCAACTCACTTCCACGACCGGATGCTCCGCCATGGACTGGTTGTTGCGGCGAGCGATGAAGAAGATATCGTGGACGGCGTCGTATTCGATGTCGCAAAACTCCGATTCGAGGCCAATATCTTCGATTTGAATCAGCACTTCGCCGTTGAATTCCGGGTTGCCTCCGGGGAACGTTTTCACTTGGCCAACCTCGAAATACCCCTCTTGATTCGCATAGTTCAACACGAACGCGTAGAGGCAATTGGTCACTTCATAGGTGTCGACGAAATAGCCCCCAACGAAGTCGCTGAAGGGGGGAAGCTCATTGCTTTCCGGGATCATCGCGTCGATCTCGGTCTGGCTTGGCCCCTGCTCGAAGTTCTCGAAGCCCGCGCCGATCATGTTCGTCTCGGGATCCATGGCGGTAATGGTGACTGTATCAAATCCACCGAGATTCTCGCTGTCGCGGACGTCCAGCCAAATGACGTAGTCACCCGCCGTATCCGGCACGAACCGGGGCCGCTCCGCACTGGTACTCGACAACCACGTGGTATCCACGTTGCTGCCCATCGGGACGGAAAAGATTAGCCAATCATAGGTTACCGTGCCGTCCTCTGGATCGAAAGATCCCGAACCGTCCAATCGAACTTCTTCGAAGGTGCACACACTCTGATCCGGACCCGCGTCCGCAGTCGGGTTTTCGTTAAACGCGACCGAGATCGTTACGGTGTCCGGCTGGCTGGCTACCTTGAGTTCGTCCGGCTGGCCGTCATCCACGATCAGCTGCAAGACGTAGTCCCCCGTATCCTCTGCAAAGAAAGTGGGCATCTCCGCCGTCGAATCGGAGAGGTCCGGCGCGGGAAGCACTGCTTTCTGCTGCAAGTCCATCCCCGGCCACTCAAGGAAGGTCCACTCATAGGTGATGGGATCGTTATCGGGATCAAAGGACCCACTGCCATCGAGCTGTACCTGGACACCGAAACCCTGTTCGCCCTTCGCGCTCTTGTCCGGAAGGATTGTCAGGTTCTGGTCGGGACCTGCGTCCGCCACGGGCGGCCGGTTCCCGCCTTCCACACAGATAAAGGACTTGCGGGTGACGCTGCCCGTCATGCCGTTGGAAAGCACGACGGTCAAGGTTACGTCGTAGCATCCTTCTTCGGTGTACGTGTGGCTCGTGTTCTGGCCATTGCCGGTGGTGCCGTCACCAAAGTTCCAGAGCCAGCTTATGACGGTAACGGGCTCGGGCTCATCCTCGGGCGGCGCGGGAGGCGGATCGTCATCGTCCCCCGGTTCTCCGCGAAACTTTTGCAGGACCAGCGGTGGAGACACGGAAACATCGCCCTGAAACTGGGCAAACAACGGCGCTTGTCCTGCCTGGGGGCCACCGGTAAAGCTCGGGTGGACCAAGGGACTCCCCGGGCACTTCAACCCCATGAGCACGAAAGACGCCAAGATCAAATAACATGCCGATGTGATTGGCCGAAGTTTACGCGTGTTCATATTCACTCCCGCGGTTGTGCCGGTGGGATTCCGCGCACAGGTCAGGCCACCCTTGCATTGTGGCCACTTCACGAAAGAACCAGGACGATCAATTGCATGCGCGTGCGTCAGACGCGTGGTACCCCTGCCAAGATTCTGACGCCACAGGTTCTACGATGCCTTCTCAAGCACACTGCTGTCAAGCGGCAGTACCGGCCCCTCCGCATGGGGGCGCCCCTTTTCAGCTCCCGCCTCGCGCTTTCAAGTCCTGGAAAAGCAGCACGCGCGCCGCGGTCCCGGTCGGGACCGCGGCGCGCGGGTCGCACTGACGCTACGTTATCGTCTCTCGCCTATTATTCACCGCATAAAAAGTCTTCCCAAACGAAACGGAATCCGACGGTTGGCTCGGTGGCATGCGGGGGCAGACTATCCCTGCGTGCGGTACGCACGTCATACGCGGTGTCTTGCCAGGATCCGCCGCGAATAATCCGCTCATCAGGAACCTCACCCTTCGTTTCGTTATTCGGGTAGAGGTAGGGTTCCGTGTTGGTCCACTCCGCCACATTGCCGCTCATGTCGTACAAGTTCGACGGACTCTTACTGCTCGTCGTTCCGTTGGCGCCATTGTAGTATTGGATTGGCGTCGTCAGCGGCGGAGCTGTCAGCCCCAACGGGTTCGAGCTTTGGTAATTGGCCCGCGTGGTGCTGATATCCGTGAGTTGGAGACTCGAAACGAACCCCCAGATGTGGTGTTGCCCGGTTCCCACGCCGGTGGTTTCCCAGGCCGCCGCATACTCCCACTCGTTTTCGTCCGGCAACCGGCACCCGCCCGAGCCGGAACTGGCGCTCCAGGTTGCCAGGTTGTACATCAAGTCGTACCCGTTGAGGTCGCTCATCCAGTTGCAGAACGCCAGCGCGCCAAACCAGCTCACTTCCACAACGGGATGGTGCGCCATGGATTGGCCATCGCGGCGGGCGACAAAGAAGATGCCGTGGACGTCGTCCCACTCGATGTCACAGTACTCGGGCTCGTCCACGATATCCTCGATTTGCAGGAGAATCTCACCATTTAGCGTCACGTTACCTCCGGCGAATGCCTTCACCGGCGGATCGAGATACCCCTCGCCATTCGCATAATTGAGCATGCTCGCAAACAGGCAGTTGGTGACCTCAAATTCACTCATTTGGATTGGGACATCCAACCCGTTGGTGAATGGCGGCAGCTCAGTGAATGACGCAACTTCATCATCGATCTCCACTTGGCTGGGTCCCTGCGTGAACAAGTACAAGAAATCCACGCATCGCGAGAACCCTCTGGCATCCGCCGCGGTGACCGACACGGTATCTCCAGCCGATTCCACCCCATCACTCACGACCAGCAGCAGCCGGAACTCGCCAGGGACGTCAGGCACAAACCGCGGTTTGGTCGCGGCCGGGTTCGAAAGCCAGCCGTCATCCACATTGCTGCCGGCCGGAACCTGGAGGAAGCTCCACGAATACGTAAGGTCCCCCCCGTCCGGATCGAACGAATCAGAACCATCCAACTGAGTCTCGTCGTATCGGCAGACGTTCTGGTCGTCGCCCGCATCCGCCACCGGGCCGCTGTTGACGACCCCCGTAATGGTAACCGTATCCGGTTCACTCAAGACCTTCGCATCTTCCGGCTGACCATCGTCGACGACCAGCTGCAACATGTAGTCCCCCGGCAATTCCGCGACGAATGTGGGCTTCTCCGCGTTCGGGTCGGACAACACGGGTTCCGCATAGGCCGGCTTTCCCAGTCCATTCAGCCCTTCCGGCCATTCAATGAACGTCCAGGAGTAGGTGAGCGGATCGCCATCGGGGTCGTAGGACTCACTCCCATCGAGCTGCACCAAAGTCCCCGCCTGCCCGTTTTTGCCGCTTTGCTCCTTGTTAAAGATGACGGCCACTGGAACTTCCTGGTCAGGCCCCGCGTCCGCCACGGGCCGCTGGTTGCCCACTTCAACGCAGATGAAATCCTCACGGGTGATCGTCCCCGACATTCCATTGGAGAGAATGACCGTGAGCGTCACATCATGGCACCCTTCGTCCGTATATACATGGCTCACGTTCTGTCCGGTACCAGAAGCGCCATCGCCAAAACTCCATAACCAGCTCACCACGGTCACGGGTTCCGGTTCCGGTTCCGGGGCTGGCGGCGGCTGCTCGTCATCCCCGGGTTCGCCCCGGAACTTGGCGAGCACAAGCGGAGGCAGAACATCCACATCTCCCTGGAATTGAGCATAAAGCGGCGCGCGTCCTGACTGCGGCCCGCCGGTAAACGATGGCTTGACGAGCGGATTCCCGGGACATTTCCACCCAACCAGCGCCAAAGCCAATACTGATAGATAGAACACTGTTGTGGTACGCCGTACTGCGCGCAGATTCATTTCCCCCTCCGTTTCGCTCCCGGTGTCCCCCGGATTTGAGTTTCACGCCCCCGTGGCGCCAACTCTGAATGTACAGAAGTGAAGACGGTACGATGTGGCCGAGTGCGTAACATTCAAGCCCCGGGATCCCCCGTGGAACCCGAAGCCCTTTCCCCATATGCCCCGGTAATACGATGCACCCGCGGGGCGCGATAAGTCAATAGTTTGTCTATGCATAGGCCGCCTCCATCTTGACGTCCCCAACCCTTTGGAGTATCATGCCCCCGATAGTTCGGGCGGAGTACATGGGTACTCAGGGGACGTGGAACGCGGCATACCGTAGCGAACACCCCTCACGAACCTGTCACTAGCGGCGAAGGAGTCTTGACCATGAAACTCTGGCGATTGATGTGTCTCATGATTGCGGCCGCAGCGGTCGTAATCCCCTGCAGTTTCGCGGAACTGCAGAATGTCCAAGTCGGGGGGGAACTTCAGATTCGCGCCATTTATTGGCGTAACGCGTTTAACCAGGAACAGGCAGCCGCGTTTGTCCAACCGGAAATCCGGTGGCCGGCCTTCTTCCTGCCCAAACGCGCCATCGGCGACTTCCTGGGCGGCCAGAACGTGACCAGCTACTGGGATTGGGATTCCCGGGATTCGGATTTCAGCGTCGTCGAGCAGCGCACCCGCCTCAACGTGGACGCCGATTTCACCAATGAAGTCAGCGCATTCATCGAACTGGAAAGCTACGACGTCTGGGGTGAAGACTTCCGCTCCGACTACGTCACCGGCCTCGATAACCGCGCCGTCACCAATGACGACGTGGAAATCTACCAGGCCTACATCGAAGCGAACGAAATGTTCGGCTATCCGCTTCGGCTTCGGATCGGACGCCAGGAGATGGTGCTCGGAAGCGGCTGGCTCGTCGGCAACAACCAGAGCCACGTGGAGTTCCCGGGCCTCTCCTTTGACGGTGCGCGCCTGACCTACGCGACCGACTTGTTCAGCGTGGACGCCTTCTATTCCACCCTCTTCGAGAGCGGCGCTTTCGAGCAGGACGGGGACATCAGCTTCGCCGGCGTGTATGCAAGCTACCTCGGGCTCGAAGACATCACGATCGACGCCTACTGGCTCTGGTTGCGCGATGGGCGCTCACTCAACGACACGAACTTCATCGCTCCCATCGAGTGGCTAGAGGATATTTTCCAGCTTGACGACTACGACGCCACCAGCCTGCACACCGTCGGCTTGCGCGCCGCGGGTACCATCGCCGCGTTCGATTTCGAGGCGGAAGCGGCCTACCAGTTCGGCGACGCCGATCAGGTGGGCTTCTTGTTCAAGCCTTTCATCTATGGCGATGACGGCGCGGACTACGACGCCTGGGCGGGAACGGCCGAAGTCGGTTACACGCTGGACATCATGTGGCAGCCGCGCCTCTACCTTGGCGGTGCCTATTTCGAGGGCGAAGACAACCGCGACCTCACCTTCATCGAGTGGTTGAACCCCTTCCATCGGCCCAAGTCCAGCGTGAGCTTCAACCGCCTCTTCTCGGACAAGACGTACAGCCACTTTATCGACGAGATCGGCGAATTGTCCAACTTCTGGACCGTCTACGGCGGGGTGACCGCGCAACCCACGGAAAGCATCGATTTCGGCGTGAATGTTGCCTATCTTGAGTCGCTTGAAGGCTTTGATCAGCCCTTCAATGTGAGCGTGGGCAACTTCAAGCTGCCGCTGGCCCCGGCCCTCAGCTTCTGGACCACCGGCACCGACGACGATCTCGGCATCGAAACCGGCCTCTGGATCCGCTACCACTACACGGAAGACCTGATCTTCGAGCTGGGTTGGTCCCACCTCTTCACCGGCGACGGCTTGGCCGACGGTAACTACAACGACTACAACGGTCTCCTCTTCAACGGCGGCACCGACGACGAAGACGCGGACTACGTCTATTTCGACACGAAGCTCTGCTTCTAATCCGTAGCCGATAACCACGAACAGGGGCGCTTGTTACGGCAAGCGCCCCTGTTTTTTTGGGTGTCGCCGTTGGTAGATCTGCTCACTTATCCTGACTAACAACACACCAAAAATACAATTTACCCCACTTATACTGCACAATTTCAATAAAAACAATCTCCTGCTTGACGGCTCGAAAAATTCGTGGTATATGCATGATTAGCACTCGCAATTGAGTGGCTGTAGAAGACTCCATCGCACACGACTGCGAATGTGTGAACCGGTGGGACCGGATTCAGGGGGGTCCGTCAAGGGCGGTGGGAAAACCAGGGGGAGCGTCTACCCATGCTCAACAAGTTAAGGCTCAGCGTACGTATCGGGGGCGGATTCGGCTTCATCATCCTCATCATGGCCGCACTGGGAGGTACGGCATTCTTCAGCATGCAGGGCGTACGAACCGGCGTGGAAATGCTGGCCAATGAGTACGCACCGGAAGTTAAGATAGCCAACCAACTCGAACGAAGCGCCTTACTGGCCATGTATGACATGCGGGGGTATGGTCTGAGTGAAGATACCAAGTACCTCGAGAGTGGCCGGGCGCAACTGGAAGCAGTTAGAACCGCGCTGAAAGACGCCGAGAATCTTGCGGCGAACAGCGAACATCTCGTCAAACTTGGTGAAAGCGTAAGTCTCATTGAAGATTTGGAAACGGAATACGAGTCCTTGGTGGGTGAAACGGAAATCGCCATCGCCGCCATGGCCGGAAATCGTCAGACGCTCGATACATCCGCCGCCAACTATATCGAAATCAGCACCCGATTTCTGGACGGACAAAATCAGAAGATGGAATCTGAGATCGATGCTGCGCTGTCCGGAGCTTCGGAACAGGCCGCGGACTCCTCCAAATTGAAAGAGCGCCTCACCAAAATCACCTTGGCTAGTGATGTTATCGACTTGGGCAACGCCGTCCGCGTGGGAACCTGGAAATCTCAGGCGGCACGCGACATGCAGTTCCTTGAAGAAACCATGAAGACGTTCGATGCGATCGACGCGAAATTTGCGGAGCTTAGACCCATCACCTACGACGAGGCCGACCTAAAGGCTATCGACGAGGTCGATGCGGCGGCTAAGAATTATAAGCAGGCAATGACCGATCTGCTCGCCAACTGGCGCAAACTGGACGAACTCGGCGCGGCCCGCGGCAAGACTGGCGATGCATTCACGGCGGCTGCTCAAGAGGTCGCGAAGGCGGGTGTCGATGCAACGAGCCGGATATCGGAGGAATCCGACAGCGCCTTGGCAAACTCGGAACTCGTAGTCCTCGCCGGGATCGTGGTCGCGACCATTGTCGCGATTCTGATTGCCATCTACCTCACCACCAGCATTACGCGGCCAATCAATCGCGTTATCGCCGGCCTGTCGAGCGGGTCCGAGCAAGTTTCCTCCGCCGCGACCCAGGTCGCCAGCGCCAGCCAGGAGATGGCCCAGGGCGCCAGCGAACAGGCCTCCAGCCTGGAAGAAACCTCCGCGTCGCTGGAAGAAATGGCGTCCATGACCAAACAGAACGCGGACAACGCGGGCCAGGCCCGCACCATGGCCCAGGAAGCCCGGGAAGGCGCGGACCGCGGCCGTGAAGCGACGGAACGCATGTCCGATGCGATTCAGCGAATTAAGACGTCGTCGGACGAGACGGCGAAGATCATGAAGACCATCGACGAGATCGCGTTCCAAACCAACTTGCTCGCCCTGAACGCGGCGGTGGAAGCCGCCCGTGCCGGTGAGGCCGGCAAAGGGTTTGCCGTGGTGGCGGAAGAGGTGCGGAATCTCGCGCAGCGTTGCGCTGAAGCCGCCCGGAATACTGCATCCCTGATCGAAGGATCCCAGAAGAACGCGGAGAATGGCGTGTCCGTATCGTCGGAGGTAGCCGGGATCCTGGCCGAGATCGTTGACCGCGCCCAGAAAGTCGAACAATTAATCCAGGAGGTCTCCGCGGCGAGTACGGAGCAATCGCAAGGGATCGACCAGATTAATCTCGCCGTGGCTCAAATGGACAAAGTCACGCAAGGCAACGCGGCCAATTCCGAAGAAGCCGCCGCCGCGAGCGAAGAGCTTTCCGCCCAGGCCGAAAGCGTGCTCGAAAGCGTCGAAGAACTCAAGCGCGTCGTCGGCGGGCGTGGCTCCAACGGCCATACCAAACTACCGGTTCGGCAGAACGGATCACCGCAGAAGAAGGCTCTTGCTTCGGAGCGGCGGTCGGTGCCCTCCCGGCAGTTGGTTGCCGTACGCGCGCCAAAAACATCAAAGGTCAAATCCCCGGATGAAGTCATCCCATTGGACGACGAAGACATGGCGGACTTCTGATCGAACGCGGAATTGTCGATTCAATTGGGACGATAAACGGTCCCCGGGAGATGTGACATGGCAACTTTGAATGCTGGACTCGCAACGTTAGATGAACGCGCTGGCCACGACCTGGGCGGGCTCTATCTGACGTTTCATTTGAAGTCGGAAATCTGCGGCATCCCGATTCTGACGATTCAAGAGATCATCGGGATGATGCCGGTGACGAAGATCCCGAAAACGCCGGATTTCGTGCGAGGTGTGGTGAACTTGCGGGGCAAGGTGATCCCGGTGGTCGACTTGCGCTGCAAGTTCGGGATGGAATCCCAGGAGGACACTGAACGCACCTGCATTGTCGTGGTGCGGGTCGACCTGGAAGGCATGCAAACGATCACCGGCCTCATCGTGGACTCCGTGTCGGAGGTCGTCAATATCCCGTCCGAACAGACCGAGCCACCGCCCGAGTTGGGCGCGTCCACACACTGCGAGTACCTGGACGGCGTCGGCAAGATCGGAGACAAAGTCGTGCTCCTCCTCGACGTGACCCGCATCGTGTTCCGCGGAGAGGCGGCCCCGGAAGAAGAACAAATGTAGTACGGGGACCCAAGCAAAAGCGATGCGTGGCATTGAGAACTGCAGCGGCCGATTGTGCCGCTGCAGTTCTCTCTTTGTATCGCGCTCTATGCTTCCAAGTCGAACACCGGATCTTAGGACATCAGGTGGTCAGGGAGCATTGGACTAGCGTATAATCATTTATTGCAGGCGACACCGGAGGTCTAAGGATGGCACGAGCAATCGCCGAGATCGAGAAAGACATACGAGCGCTTTCGCTGGATGAGAAGCATAACTTATTGCGGACCCTGATCGAAGAACTCGACACGCCAGCCGATCGAGACGTCGAGCACGCCTGGATCGAGGAATCGCAGCGGCGGTATCGCGAAATCCTTGAAGGCACCGTCAAGGGCGTGCCAGGGCCGCTCGTATTCGAGCGCCTGAGGGCCCGGCGTAAGGAATGAACTACGAGTTTCACCCCGAGGCGGAATCGGAACTTATTGAATCGGCAGCGCACTACGAGTTATCAGTGCGGGGCTTGGGCAGCGGTTCGGCGACGAGAGCGAACGCGTCATAGAATTGTTGCTTGAGAATCCAAACCTGGGCGCCGTTGTTGACAACGAGATTCGTCACTTCCTGCTCCGGCGGTTCCCCTACGCAATAGTCTATGCTATCCTCCGCGAGGATCTATACATCATCGCAATTGCTCACGGCAGTCGACGACCGGGATACTGGCGAAGACGTTTGGACCGCTGACTTCACTGCACCGACAACCACGATTGCATAGAATTGTTTGAGGCGCACGGCATCGGCAAACGCAAGATGAAAATCAAGCGACTTCTGGATTGAGGTATATGGCAAAACCGACCCAAGATTTCGTCATCTGCATCGAGAACAAGGACGGCGAACACCTTGAGAAACGAAAGGTCTATAGAACCTTGCCGGACACCAAGTCCGAGCAGCGTAGTTGAATTCGCGTGATCGATGAATCTGGGGAGGACTACCTCTATCCGATTTTATAATTCATCCCTGTCCAAACTCCACACGAGCGATTCGGCGATCTGGTTTGTTTGGTTGTGCCCGGGGAATTGCCCATGCAAAAGGACCAACTCACGTTTCATTTGACACGCCGAGGTCTCGAATCCTGGAGTGAGGAGTCCGACGCTTTCTCGCAGGATTTCATTCACTCCTTAGGCCTGAAGGTTCAAAGCGGCTGCTGGTGCGATATCGATCTTGACGCACCAGTAATCCACGATTTCATCAAGAAGGCGTGGAAGCTCATCGCGGGAGGCAAGGCAGAGTTCTATGGATGCAATATGTTGCGGCAGAGACTCGTCGAGGATGGCACGAATCAATTCGATTGGTACTATCTCCGACCGAGCTTCGACTTCGCCCCTAGCTACCAAAGCGACGGTGTCGCAACAATCAAGGCCTATACAATGCCGCCGAACTCCCATGTGGCGGGGTGGAACATCGCATACGCGTCGGAGCGTTTCAAGTCCATTGTTGAGGAGCACGACCTGACCGGTCTTGATTTCGTTTGGGTAAAGGATACAGGAAAGTTCAGAGCCTTGCAGTGGTTCATTCCTGTCGCGCTACGTCCTCTGGGCAGAGGGGTGGACCACCCGTGGTTCAATCCAGCCACGCTCAAGGGAGACGATAGCTGGCAGCCGCGGTTGCCCCAGTTGCGTACCGGAGTCTGGTGTTTCGACCATACTCAATTGAAACCGGGGCTACATTTCGAGAACCCTATTCATGCCATGATTTTTGACCTGTACAATGCGTCTCCACCCACTTTCATGAGTCTCGAAATCCGTTCGTATCTCCGGTTCTTGCGCGCCCACATCCCTGAGACAGACTTTGCGTTTGTATGGCGAGGCGGAGATATCAAATTGAAAGGGGTAACGCTGAGACAAAAGGGCCTTTGCATGAATCGGAAGGCAAGGGACATTCTCCTCGAACATCGAGTCGTCTCCGAAGACGAACTGGAACCGATCTTGCTACTCGACGATGTTCCCGACGGGTGCAAGTTGCTAGATGGCATAGGGCCGTTGCCAAACCCCGTATTAACACCGGCTGAGATCGAGGACCTTAAACAGAAGCTCGCCTCCGATTGGCAGAAGCACCTGCTCGTAGAAAAGCCCGTCCGCGCAGTGTCAATGAAGGAGGTGCTTAAGCATCTTCGAAGAGAAAAGAAGAAGCGGCCAGAAGATTTCGCAAAAGGAATGGGCCGGACGAAAGGTTCAAACTTAGATTCAGGTTTGGCGAGTAATTGGCTGGCCATCCTATCCGTAAGCGACGGCTGCCGTCTTAACAGGGAGTGTACGCTCGTCTCGACAGACGAGATGGCGGACTTATACGAAGAGAAAAGCGAACTGGTGTCATCGGCGTTCGATGAGTACCCCTATGACTGCGCCCACATTCCAGTCGGGACGGCTATCGACGGGGACTGGTTTTCACTGGAATCGAAGAGCTCCGTGGCAGTCGATAGCAGAGTCTTTCGCGTCAGTCACGAGGACTTGAGTATTGTCTTCGAGTGGCCCTCGATCCCACTTTTCCTCTTTGACATGCTAACCGGCTTCTATGATTGAATTGAGCAGTGCGCTAGAACGCTCTATATCAAATCTAGAAGATGCGGAATCAAGGTTTCCGCAGTACGTCTGCAAAAAAGGCCCCGCGTGCTCTCCACACGCGGGGCTTCATAATGCCCGACTATATTCCGGTTCATGCCGCTTCTGACACCTTGGTTTTAAACGACATCGCGCCGTCCTCGGCATCGGCGACCACCTTACTGCCTTCGGTGACCTTGCCTTGGAGGATTTCCATGGCGAGCGGGTCGAGAACCATCCGTTGAATCGCTCGCTTGAGCGGGCGCGCGCCGTAGGTCGGGTCGAAGCCGTGTTCGGCGAGCAGGTCGCGGGCGGCGTCGGTGAGTTCGACGGTGATCCGCTTCTCGGCGAGGCGCTTGGCCAACCGCTTCAACTGCACGTCGACGATGCTCCGAATGTGCTCCTTCTTGAGCGGGTGGAACACGACGATGTCGTCGATCCGGTTCACGAACTCGGGCCGGAAGGCTTTGCGCAGGGCGCTCAACACTTCCTCGACCTTCTCTTCCTCCGTGCCGCTCGCGCGCTGGAACACCTCGCTGCCGAGGTTGGAGGTCATGATCACGACCGTGTTCTTGAAGTCCACGGTGCGGCCCTGGCTGTCCGTGATGCGGCCGTCGTCGAGCAGTTGCAGCAAGACATTGAACACGTCCGGATGCGCCTTCTCGATTTCGTCGAACAGCACGACGCTGTAGGGACGCCGCCGGACCGCTTCGGTCAATTGGCCGCCTTCGTCGTATCCCACGTATCCCGGAGGCGCGCCGATAAGCCGCGACACGGAGAACTTCTCCATGTATTCGCTCATGTCGATGCGAACCATGGCGTTCTCGTCGTCGAACAGCAGCTCGGCGAGCGTCCGGGCCAACTCCGTCTTACCAACACCGGTCGGACCCAGGAAGATGAATGAACCAATGGGACGCTCCGGTTCCTTGAGGCCGGCGCGCGCACGGCGCACCGCGTCTGACACCACGCGGATGCCTTCTTCCTGGCCGATCACGCGTTCGCTGAGGCGCTCTTCCATCTTGAGCAGGCGTTCCATCTCCCCTTCCATCATCTTGGTCACGGGGATGCCGGTCCAGTTGGACACGATCTTCGCAATGTGCTCCTCGGTCACTTCTTCCTTCAGGAAGCTGCCTTCCTTCTGGATCTCGTGAAGCTGCTGCTCCAAATCCGCCGATATCTTCTGCAACTCGGTGATCGTGCCGTAACGGATCTGGGCGACTTTGTTCAGGTCGCCCGCGCGCTCCGCGATTTCTTCCTGACGCTTCGCTTCGTCGATCTCTTCCTTCACCTTGCGGATTGCGTTAATAGCTTCTTTCTCGTGCTGCCACTGCGCCTTCTTCGCGTTCAGTTCTTCCCGAAGGTTGGCCAGTTCACGTTCGATGCCTTCCCGCTGTTCGCGGCCGGCTTTGTCGGTTTCCTTCTTCAAGGCTAAGTGCTCGATCTCGAGCTGACGGATACGGCGGTCCAACACGTCGATCTCGTAGGGCATGCTGTCGATCTCGATACGCAACCGCGACGCGGCTTCGTCGACCAGGTCAATGGCCTTGTCCGGCAGGAACCGATCCGAAATATAGCGATTGCTCAATACGGCCGCAGCGACAAGCGCGCTGTCCTGAATGCGAACGCCGTGGTGCACTTCGTAGCGCTCCTTGAGTCCGCGCAGGATGGCGATACTGTTCTCCACATCCGGTTCGCTGGCAAACACCGGTTGGAACCGGCGCTCCAGGGCCGCGTCCTTCTCGACGTGTTTGCGGTACTCGTCCAGCGTGGTCGCGCCGATGCAATGCAGTTCACCCCGCGCGAGCGCAGGCTTAAGCATGTTCGACGCATCCATCGCACCCTCGGCCGAACCCGCACCGACAAGGGTATGCAACTCGTCAATGAACAGGATGATGTTGCCTTCCGCCTCTTCAACGGAACGGAGCACGGCCTTCAGCCGATCCTCGAATTCGCCGCGGAACTTTGAACCCGCGATCAACGCGCCGAGATCCAACTGGGCTACGCGCTTGTTCTTCAACCCTTCCGGCACGTCGCCGGCCACGATGCGTTGGGCGAGCCCCTCGACGATGGCGGTCTTCCCCACCCCGGGTTCACCGATGAGCACGGGATTGTTTTTCGTGCGGCGCGACAAGACCTGGATGACGCGGCGAATCTCTTCGTCGCGCCCAATCACCGGATCGAGTTTCCCCGCGCGGGCGAGTTGGGTGAGGTCGCGGCTGTACTTCTCCAGCGCTTCGTAGGTGTCTTCCGCGTTGGGATCGGTGACGCGTTGCGAACCGCGCACTTCTTTCAGTGCATGCAACACCGCGTCGTGCGTCACGCCGGCCTGCTTCAACAGATCCGCCGCGGGATCGTTGCGCAGGTCGATCAACCCCATCAGGATATGCTCCGTGCTGAGGTATTCGTCCTTCAGTTTTTGCGCGACTTTCCAGCCTGCGTTGAGGGCCTGCTGGGCCTGGTTACCCAACCCCGGCTGGCCGGAGCCGCCGGATACGTGCGGCAATCCTTTGATGCGCTCCTGCGTTTGCGCGCGCAGCCCGTCCACGGGCACGCCCAGCCGCTGCAGGATCGACGACACGACGCCGCGCTCCTGACCGAGCAATGCATCGAGCAGGTGCAGCGTCGTAATCTCCGGGTTGCCCCGGTCGGATGCGGAATCCATTGCCTCCGACAGGGCCTCCTGCGCTTTAATGGTCAATTTGTCCAGTCTCATTGCTGAGTTCCTCCTCTCAAACAGAATACATCGGTTTGGTTAAGGCAAGCGATGTGCCAAGGAGAGGTTGTTGAAAAACACGGACTTACACGGACGCACACGGACCGCGAAATGGGGAGATGTGTCAGTTTGAAGCGGTTGCGTTCGGGTTTGGAGCAAATGGACTTACGGGGTGTCAGTCGTATTTGAGGCCCGTATCGCAGAGGATCGTCGCGATGACGGGCACCGCGCCGGCGAGGCCGCTCTTCGCAAGCTTGACCGATGCGCAGACGTTCGCGGCGGCAGAGTACCCCACGTGTAGGCCTTCTACCCGCGCCAAGTCGGCACGCCACGCGGCGGCCTCTTCACTGGTGACGGCGAGATACTGGTCAACCAACTCCTCGCGCCAGTGCGGCACCTTCATGCCGTAACCGATGCCTTGCATGTTGTGCGCCGGATTCGTCACCGGCTTGCCGGCGAGGATCTCCGCGCCTTCCGGTTCGACGGCGGCGCAGGTAACGTTGGGGTTCTTCAGTTTCAGGAACAGGCTCGTGCCGACAAAGGTCCCGCCAGTGCCGACGGCCGCAACGAAGGCGGAAAGACCGCGGCCGAGGTCGGACCAGATTTCCGGTCCGGTCCCGCGCAGATGTGCAAGGATTCCGGAGGGGTTGTTGAATTGGTCCACGTAGTAGGCGTTCGTCTCTTTGGCGAGTTCGATGGCACGTTCCGTCGCGGCGGCGATGTCCTTGCCCGTGACCTGTCCCGGCGTTCCGTCCACCTGGGGCGTGAGCACAACGCGCGCGCCGAGCGCCTCCAACATGCGGGCGCGGTTGGGACTGTTGCCTTCGGACATGACTGCGGTGAAGGGATTGCCGAAGGCGTTGCAGACCACGGCCAAACCCGCGCCCATGTTGCCGCTGGTCATCTCGACGACGGGCTGGCCCTTCGTGAGCGCGCCGGAATCGAATGCGTCCCTGACGATCTGTAGCGCGGCACGATCCTTGACGCTGCCGCCGGGTTGAAGGAACTCCGCCTTCGCGTAGATCTTGCCCGGCCCAGTATGAATGCGGCGAAGTTCGACGAGCGGCGAATTGCCAATGAGATCCAAGGAACCCTTGCGGATCATGGATTGCCCTCCCCCAACCCAAGAAGCTCAGCGCGGACCATTACGATACCGCAATCGCCCATACAACGCGAACCGCGAAGAACATCCCCCTTGATCCCCCTTCAGTGCTGTCCTAAACATCTGCGCAGTGCAATCGAGGGAAAGGCCCAACACGCCATTTTTCAGAGAAAACGAGCTTTGCAGTTTGAGGTTGGTGCTCGACACGCTCCAGGCGCGTCTGTCTGGGAGTGAGTTTCGCATCGCGTCATCCTGAGCGATTAGCGAAGGATCTCTTGGGAATCGACGCACAACTGACTAGAGATCCTTCGCTAATCGCTGCCAAGAACATGGTCCGCAAGTCATTTTGTATCAATAGCCGTGGTTTCTCGGTATCGGGATCGCTATCGGGATCGGTATCGAGTGGGAAGCTTACAGCGATTTCGATACCGATCCCGATAACGATATCAACAATGGGTGCTGGCGCTCGCGAATGTTCGCCCGCGATTCGCCACGCCCCCAGCGTGGTCCGTCGCTCAGGATGACGCGATATCCGAATGCCTTGAGAAAGTTGTTTAGGACAAGAATCATCCCCCTTCAAAGGGGGAATTTGCGGATCGCAGAATTCGAGCCAAGATGAAGCCGTCTTGATACACAGGTCATCGGCCGTTTCTTGAGCGCAACGCTGCGCGTTGCGCACGCGTTCCAGCCAGAACTTGAGATTGGACGAACAACCAACACTCATGCCATAAGCACAGCTTGTTCAAACTCCCCCTTCGAAGGGGGATCAAGGGGGATGTTCTTTAGGTTGGTTTGAGCCAATCCGGAGACTTCACCCCCACTACTCCTCGTAAATCATCTTGACTGTCATGCCGCCGTCGACGACAAGATTCTGGCCGGTGATGAATCCGGCCTTGTCGGAATCGGCGAGGAACAGGCAGGCTTGCGCGATGTCTTCGGGACGCCCCACACGGCCCGCGGGATGCTGTGCGTGGTCGCGCTCGGTTAACGTGGCCGGTTTGCGCGCGGATTCTTTCTTCCAATCCGACACGTCGATCCAGCCGGGGCTGATGCAGTTCACGCGGATGCCTTTCGGTCCCAACGTGATGGCGAGGGAATGGGTCAACGCCACGACACCGCCTTTGGACGCCGAATAGGGCTCCGTGTCCGATTCCGACATAAGCGCGCGGGTCGACGCGATGTTGACGATGGCGCTGCCCCGCGGCATGTGCGGCGCCGCGTGCTGCGCGCACAGGTAGGGTCCGCGCAAGTTGACCGCAAGGACGCGGTCCCAGTCGTCCACGCTGCGCTCGGCAAGGCCGCCCTTCCAACTGATGCCCGCATTGTTAATGAGCACGTTAATGGCACCGCCAACCCGCGTAACTTCGTCGATCAGCGCCTTCACTTGCGCCGGGTCCCCAACATCGGTCGCGATAAACCGCGCGTTCAGTCCCCGGTCGCACAGGATCTCGACCCACTCCTCCCCCGCTTCCGCGTCGATATCCGCGACGACGACAAACGCGCCGGATAGGGCAAAGGCCTGCGAGACGGCCTTGCCAATCCCCTGCGCGCCTCCGGTGACGATGACGGTCTTGTGTTGGAAGCTCATGGCGCGCGGTCTCCTGGCCAAATCTAACTCACTCGTACCCGAACTTCCACTGAACGCGGACTTCTTCCGTTTCCGGAACATCCTCGGGGACATACTCAAGATTCAAGTCGCCACTGTACCAATCCAAGACGCGCAACTGGTTTGCGTCCTCGGGAAGGCGAAGGAGGACACCGGACGGCGTGCGAAACTCCGCTTTGGCATTGGAAATACTTTCTACACGAATAGCGACCACGGACGGGTTCGTTTGCGCAGGTTTCAGAATCAACTCGAAGGGCGCTTGGGGGTCTGGAATGCTGACATCACCCTCCCACGCGCTGAACCAGACATTTGCTGGGCCGTAGTTGTTGGTGAGGTAGTCGGCACCAAAAAGAACGAACAGGATTGCGAGGCAAAGTACTGCGGCCGAGCAACCAGCAGCGATTGTCAGTGTATTCCTTTCGATTCGCACCTCGCCTACGATCTCTCTAATTGACGAATTTGGACAACGTCCTTCTGAAACTCGGATTCAGCAACGTCGACTCCCATAAAGGCCCACGCATCGACCGTCAGTTGCCACATCATGTTGAGGCATTCTTCGGGTGTGCCGGCGACTTCGTCGGCGCCAGCCTCGTCGGCCAGCGTACGTTTGACAACGACGGAACGTGATTGCCGCTTTTCCATTCGATGATTGTATCCGTTGGGGAAACGAAGTTCACGTTGATTTCACGAGTGAACCCGTCATTCTGAGCGGAGCGAAGGATCCCTATTCACCAGGCTGCTGGCCCGAGGAGATTCTTCGCTTCACTCAGAATGACGAAATCCAAAGGTCTTGGTGGCCGCTACACCCGCAGTTCGATGCTATTCAGCTGGCAATACGTCCGCAGATCCTTCCCGTGGTTGCCGTAGAAGATGATCTGGTGCATGCCCAGGACGTTGCGGACGTCGTCGACCTCGTTGATGGTCATGCGGAGGTTGGTGCGGCAACCGCCGGTGGGCGGAATCTCGGGGCAGTCGACGATGGTGCCGGTGTAGACAATCATCTCGGGGGCGTCGCCGGAGAAGTATTGGGCCAATGTGACCTCCTGGTCCGTGGGGAAAAGCACGCGCGGGACGCAGCCCCAACCGGCTTCGGCGTGGCTGCGGAGAATGTACGGCTCGGCCTTCGTGCCGGGTCCGTTCATGCATGACGGGCTGGTGCAGTGCGCGCCGAAGTAGAGGTTGTTGGCCGTGTCCATGGACGCGTTCTGCTGGAAGCCGGGCCGGTTGTAGAGGTACTGCACGAGGAGCAGCGTCAACGTCGGGTTGAGGTCGGACTGGCAGCCCGCGGGAATCCCCATGTCTCGGAGCGTCATGAAGCCCATGCAGGGCGGCACGTGCTTGTGCGGCATTTGCAACCCGGGCAGGCAGTTCATCATGAGGGCGTCGGCCTTCTCGTCGATCACGAGTTGATGAAGCGCATGATAGGCGCGCGCGGCGTCGACGATGTCTTCCTCGTTGGGTTCGACAATGTCCTTGGCGCCGTTGCGGTAGGCTTTCGCCAGCTTGCGCACGGGCTCGGTGACTTCCGTGTTCGCATACACATCGTAAAAGCGCTGGTGCGGAACGTTCAGGATTTCCGTGCCGATCTTGGGCACAAAGGTCTGCTTCTCCGCGTCTCCGTCGATGTTGATGATCCGGCTCTGCCGCATCCAGGCCGTCGTGCGCACCATGACCAGCGCGCGCTCGACCGCGCCGAAATCGCCGGAGTTGATGAGGTACACGCCGGGCCGGTCTTGCACTTCACGGATGTGATCGACAAGCAACACGCCAAGTGGCGCGAATACGACCACCGGACATGGCGCGGCGTCGAAAATCTGTTGGACTCGATTCCAGTGGCCCTTCTTGAACAGCACGAGGAGGATGCCATCAGGTTTCGCTGCGGCGGCTTGCTCGACGAACTGGGCCGCGTCGGCTTCCGTGTCGATATGACCGGGACGGACATCGACCGTCATGTTGAGGTCCGCGGCGAGTTGCTGAAACTTCGCGGTGTAATCTTGCTGCTGGCCCTCCGCATTGAACCCTGAGCCTGGCCAACTGTAGTACCCCGCGGCGTCGAGTTGCGACGTGGGCGGATAAACAAATCCCGCAAGAACCACGGCGGACTTGTTCCGCGCCATGGTGTCGCCCTGGACCGGTTTCTCCGCAGCGGCCGTGGTCAGCGCGACGCCTCCAGCGGTAAGAGCCGATGCCTGCATGAACGCGCGACGCGAAAGTTCAAAATGTTCCCCCTGAGATGACATGGCAGAATTCCCCCATGTGTGGCGTGCCCCCACCATCATGGTAGACCGAATCGGATCGTCTGGCAAGAGGCATTTGGGGTAGAATGACCGTGGCGCCGGTTTGGGGGAAAACCACGCGTTGGCGCGTGGACCGGTGCAACGGGGGGCAATACCATGTGTTGCATGCACTTGAACCGGCGGCAATTTCTTGGGGTTTCCACGGGCGCTCTGGCAGGCGCGGCCCTGTTCGGTCCCATGGCGGGGCTGGCTTCGGCGGCCCCGGCGTGGGCGGATGACTATTGGGACCCGTCGCGGCCCTACCAACGCTGGACCCGGCCCACGCGGGTGCAACCGGTGCTCATGTACCGCACGCCGCAACGGCGCGAACAGACTTCGTGGAAATCCTGGGGCGGTGTGCAGACGCACGAAGCCGCCGACGAGGAAGCCAACCGGATCGCGGGTGAACTCGCAGACCTTGCCAAACGCGCGGACTTTCCACTCGAAATCCTGCCAGTCATCAAAGTGACCTCCGAAGAAGAAACCGCGAAGGCGCAGAACACCGACGCGGAAGTCACCATCCTCTACCCTGCCACCGGATCCGGCAACATGCTGCGCGGCTGCGTACGCCCGAACCGCACCATCGTTTTCGTCCGCCACCGGTCTGGTCCCTCCTACTACTGGTACGAAGCGCTGAGCACGCGCTATCTGAAGCCGAACACGCTCGAAGAAGATCCGGAGAACCGGCCCCTTTCCGTGGACGATGTCGTCGTGGACGAACCGGACGAGTTGCTCTGGCGGTTGCGGGCGTTGCATGCGGTGGACAGCTTCCGCGGCGCGCGCATCGTGGCCCTTGGCGGGCCCATGGGCAAGTATGCGCCGGAAGCGCCGGACGTGGCGCGCGAGCGGTATGGACTCGATATCGTCGACTTCACCTATGAGGAACTGGAGCGGCGCATTCAGGAAGTGATGGCGGACGCGACGCGAATGGCGCCGTCGGAGCGTTGGGCCGACGCCTTCCTCGCCATGCCGGAGACTACGCTGCAAACCGATCGCGGATTCGTCGTGCGGGCCTTCATGCTTTACGGGCTTTTCAAAGACATCATGCGCGAACACGACGCTTCCTTGTTCACCATCCAGCAATGCATGAGCACCATCATGCCCATGTCGCAGACGACGGCGTGCCTGACGCTCGGCCTGCTGAACGACGAAGGCCTCGTCGCCTTTTGCGAATCCGACTTCGTGGTCATCCCCGCGGGCATCCTGCTCAATTGCATTGCCGGTAAGCCAATCTTCATGCACAACTCGACGTTCCCGCACAAGGGGATCGTGACCTGCGCCCACTGCGCTTCGCCGCGCCGGATGAACGGCGACCGTTACGAGCCGCTCATCGTGACCACCCACTACGAGTCCGAGTACGGCGCCGCGCCGAAGGTGGAATTCCCCGTTGGCCAGGACGTGACCTTTATCGATCCCGAGTATGCAACGAACCGGTGGCTCTGCATGACGGGGACCGTCGAGGACAATCCCTTCCTGGAAATCTGCCGTTCGCAACAGGACGTCCGCATCCACGGCGACTGGAAGAAGCTGATCAACGAAGTGCGCGACTCCCATTGGATGATGTGCTACGGCGACTACCGGAAGGAAGTCGCGTATGCCGCGCCCCGGGTCGGCATCGCGCTGGATTTGATTGCCGAAGTGTGATTGATCGATTGGACCGATCAGACCGATCGGTCCGATCCGGCTGTTCCGTCCGATTGGCTCAATCACTCGATCCCTGCTACCCTGTGCGGAGCGGTTCCCAACCGATTCAGAAACTCTTGGAGTCTCCTATGCGCCAGTCTGTCTCTCTTAGCCTCCTGATCCTCATTGCGGCCTCATCCATCGCTTCTGCCGAGGAATCCTACTACCGCGACATCTATCCCGACACCTGGGTCGCAACCGACGCGCTGGGCCGGACCATGCCGGATTTCGCAAGCGCGGGACCGGTCAAAGACGGACAACGGCGCGTGGTCGGTATCTTTTACATCACCTGGCACAGCGACGGACTGGCGAACCTGAAGAGTCCCTTCGCGGCCGACGTAACGCACATCCTCAACACCGACCCCGCCGCGCGCCTCGATGCGAAGAATCCCCTCTGGACGGAGGGCATGTACTTCTGGAGCGAACCGGAAGTGGGGTATTTTCTCAGCAAAGACGAGTATGTCATTCGCAAAGACATGTCCATGCTGGCCGATGCAGGCGTCGACGTGCTGGTCATGGACGTGACGAACGCCGTCCGCTATTGGGACGAATGGGACATCGTGTTCCCCGTGATGCAGAAGATGAAGGCCGAAGGCAACAAGGTGCCGCAGTTTTGCTTCTGGGCGTTTAACGGACCCGTCATCACGGTCGTTCAGGACTTGTACGACCGCATCTACAAGGAAGAGAAGTACAAGGACCTCTGGTTCCACTGGGACGGCAAGCCGCTGCTCCTCTACAACGGCAATCCGGCGTTCGATGCGAACGGCACGGGACCACAGAACCCGAACCCCCACTACGACCCCGCCGCGAAGGACGATCCGAACCACCCGCACTACGGCGACCCGGATTATGCCGAAGAGTTTTACCAGGACTACACGAAGGAGGTAAAGGAATTCTTCACACTGCGCACCATGTGGTGGGGATACTACAAGTGGGCGGGCGAACGGTTTATCGGCACGGAAGACAACTGGAGTTTCGGCTATGATCTCGGCAACGAAGAAGTCCGCAACATGGACCCCGCCGATCTGTTGTCCACCCACGAGGGCAAGAAAGAACAGGCGGCCGTAACGCCCGCGCAGCACCCCGTCAGTCTCGTCGGAAAGTCGTGGAGCCGCGAACGCGGCGAACCCGAGTTGAATGAATACGACCTGCCGGTGCCCACGTACGTGCCCTGGCTTGGCGAAACCGTCCAGCAACCGGAAGGCTATGGCATCTACTTCCAGGAACGCTGGGACGAAGCCATCGCCGCGGATCCGCAGTTCCTCTACATCAACGACTGGAACGAATGGACGGCGGGCAAGTATCACCCCGAAGAAGGCCAGACCTTCAATTTCATGCGCCGCGAGGACAGCACGTTTCGCTTCATCGATCAGTACAACTCCGAGTTCAATCGCGGCATTCATCCCATGAAGGGCGGATACACCGACAATTATTACATGCAAATGGCCCAGAACATTCGCCGGTACAAAGGCGTGCGGCCCATTCCGGAACTGAAGGGCGTCGCGCCCATCAAAGTCGACGGCGCGTTTGACGACTGGGCGAGCGTGGAGGTTGAGTATCGGGATACGGCCGGCGACACCTTTCACCGCGACTACAAGGGCTACGGCGGGTTGCATTACACCAACGACACCGGCCGCAACGACATCGTCACGTGCAAGGTCGGTGTTGGCGAGGAAACCATTGCATTCTACGCCGAGACACGCGAGGCGTTGACTCCACACACGGTTCCAAACTGGATGCTGCTCTTTATCGACTCCGATCAAAATCACGAGACCGGTTGGTTCGGTTACGACTTCCTCGTGAACAAGACCACCAACGAGCAATCGACTACCGTTCTGCGTTACGATGAATCGGCGCAGGATTGGAGCGAGGCGGGAGCCGCCGAGTATCGTTACGACGGCAACCGGCTCGAACTCGCCATCGCGCGGGAACTGCTGGGACTGAATGGCGACGTTGTCACCTTCGACTTTCACTGGAGCGACAATCCGGCGGAGTTAACCGACCCAATTGCGTTCTGTGTCGCCGGGGACAGCGCGCCCAACCGCCGGTTTAACTATCGCTGCATCTGGAACCGGTAACGATGCAAGGAGCTTAGACTGATGACCTGTTCGAAGAATCCTTTTAATGTCTGCATCGCCTTATCGCTGCTGATCGTTGGCGGAGCGACGGCCACTGCACAAGGCACCATCGACGAGGCCATGGACGGACTGGTCACGCGCCTTTATGCGACACATTCGCTCGAGCAACTCTACAATCTCAGTCATGAAGAAGTACTCGGCGAATTGACGGAGGAAGAACGCGAAACCTTCGCAACCGGGTATTGGGCCTTTGATGTGAACGTCCCAGTCGTGGTGTCCCTCATGCGGCACGTGGACCAGGAAACGGTGCCCTTCTGGATTGAGCAGGCCGGTTTCAGCAAGACCGGGATGATCGTGAAAAACGCGGAGGACTGGGAGTACGAGGTCTGGCAGAAGGCGTTTCCCGCGGGCCGCGTGGAACTGGGGATCAACGGGTTCGACAGCTATACGCGTCCCTACTTCGTCGCGGTCGGCGCACAGAATTCGGGCGACACGCTTGAACTCTCAAACTTCTATCCCGCTGATCAGATCGTGCTGGATATGCAGAAGGGCTCGATGATGTACAAGGACTGGACGGAACTTGTGCTCACGGAAGTGCCGGAATCCCTCGCCGGTCACAAGCTCCTTCCAACGTACCGGGGCCGCGCCAAGGAAGCGGGACTCGTCGGCTCCTTCCGCGAGACCCCGTTTCCGTCGACCATCGCGCCGGACCCCGTTTACCTGACCTGGAGCGACGACCCGCGCACGACGCAAACCATCCAGTGGCGGACCGATGATGAGACCGAGGCCGGCGTCGTGCGGTATCGCGAAAGAGGAACCGCCGCGTTTCAGGAAGCCGTTGCCACGTCGGAAATCATGGAAGACCGCATGCTGGCCAACGATCGGTATTGCCGTTTCCACACGGCGGTGCTGACCGACCTGAAACCGGCAACTACGTACGAATATCAGGCGGGCAGTGCCGCGACGGACGCGTGGAGCGCCTTGACTGAGTTCACAACCGCGCCCAACGGTGCAGCGCCGTTTACCTTCTTCCATTGCAGCGACACGCACAGCAACGAGGAATGGGGCGCGGTTCTCGCGGATACCGTTGCACGACACCCGGAGGCCGCGTTCACGGTTATCTCCGGCGACTTGGTCGGGACCGGCATGGAGCGCGAAGACTGGGACATGACGCTCACCTACGGCGAACCCGCGTTCCACGCGCGCCCTGTAATGCCGGTAATCGGCAATCACGACGCGCAACTGGGCCTCGGCGCGGGAATGTATCTGGATATTTTCAACCTTCCAGAAAACGGTCCTGCTTCCATCACACCCGAAACGGCCTACACGTTCACGTATGGCGATGCCGAGTTCTTCATGTTGAATGTGATGGACGACATCGAGCCGCAGCGTGATTGGCTGAAAGAGCGGTTGGCCGCGAGCGATGCGCGTTGGAAGATTGCGGTGTTCCATTTTCCGCTGTATGCGCGGGGTGAATCGTACCCGCACCTGCATGAAGCCTGGGGCACCTTGTTCGACCAGTACCACGTCGACCTCGTGCTCACGGGGCACGTGCACTACTACCTGCGAACGCACCCCATGCGCGCGGGGCAACGCGCGGATTCGACCAACGACGGGACCGTCTACGTTACTTCGGTGTCCGTGCCAGCCCGTGAGTTCAAAAGCGAGCTGCCCGAGTTCGCCGCGGCGCTCGCGGACGGCGGGCTTCTGTGCAATGTGATTCGGATCGACGGCAACCGGCTGACGTTCCGCGCACAGACCAAAGGCGGCGAGGTCAAGGACGAGTTCACGATCGAAAAATAGCGGCCTCGATTGCGTTGCCGATCGGCGGTCGCGCAGCTATTTCCCGCGAGTGAACGTGTACTCCTCCTCCAGAGCACCGCTCGCGTCCCAGCGTTTGGCGGCGCCCTCGGCGTGGAAGTCGCGCCAGGTGGATTCCGACTTGACGGCGCCGTTGGGCCACCACTGCGTCCATGTCGAGGTGCCGTCGGAATCATGATTCCATTGCCATTCGCGGCTGCCGTCGCGCCGGTATAGCGTCTCCTCCCCCACTTTCACGCCGCAATCGAAGTTCGCTTCGTATTGCACTGCGCCGTCTTCGTAGTAGCGCGTTTCCTTTCCATGCAGCAGGTAACGCCCGTCATTGCCGATCCCCGCGGACCATTCGATCCGGTTTGGGCCATTCGGATATGTTTCGCTATAGGCGGATACATTGTCGACAGATGTTGCGGAGTTTTTCATCAGCAGTCCATCATCACTCGGCGTCTCATCGCCGGAAAGAATCCAGGCCTCGTTCATGGCGAGGTGAAGGCACGGCTCATTCATCGTGGTAATGAGATGGATGACCCCGTTCTGTGCCTGACGCGCAACCGAATACCCGATCGTGTCCGCACCATTGTGTTTCTCGGGCGCCTCATGAGGCTGCGCTCCCGCCAGCTTCTTCACGCGCCACGTCTCGCCGTCGTCGTCCGAAAGGGCGACGAATGACCCGCGCTGTTCGACGGTATCCGGCGCGGCGCCGTCGATACGCTGAAAATCGCCGCAGAAAAACAGTCGTCCACTCTGCAGGCGCAACACCGTGGGTCGCTGGTTTGATCCGTACGCGGGAAACTGCGTCGCGCTGACGTCCCACGTCGCGCCGCCGTCTTTCGAGATCGATTTCGGCATGTACCCGCTGATGTCGCTGCTCTTCCCGCCCATGCCGAGCAGCCTCATCCCGTCCTTGAGCAACACGATGGTCGTATGACGGCCTCCCGTGCGGCCACCGGGATCCTGCCAGGTCTGCAGATTGTCCGCGCTCCGCCACAACACAGACGACGCGCCATCGCCGTCGCTGGGCAGGTATACCGTCCCCGCCTTGTCGCGCACGACGGTATTGATCGGCTGCCGCGAGTGAGGACCAATCTCCGTGGTGAACTTCGGAAAATGCACCTCGCTCCACGTCGCGCCGCTGTCGGTCGACTCGATCCAGTTGAAGGGAAATCCGCCGAAAGCGCGCGTGCTGGAGAAGAAGAGCCGCACCGTGCCGCCTTCGGTCCACAAGAGCGGCGTATTGTCGCACGCGTCCGGCATGTCCACCAGCCGCGAGGGCATGTCCCACTGGTCCGCGCCGAACCGGAGCCGCGTCGCCATCAAGGACATGCCGGGCTCATATTCTCTCCACGAAGTGAAGGTGACCATAAGCAGATCGCCATTGGGCATGACTTCCACCGCCGGACTGTGGTTGTGCCCGCGGAACGACGCATGCAATCCGAGCACGCGCATTTTTCGGATGTGCTTGGCAACGGCGGTGTCATCGAAACCCATCACCGATTCCGGTGGAGACGGTAGCAGGTAGCGTTTTCGAAAGTATGGTTGATCCGCGGGCGGACCCGCGGCGGCCGCGTCGCCGGTCGACTGTTTGACGCCCAAGCTCACTTCCGGGATCTCGCGGGGGTATGGATTCGTTTCGGGCAAGGCGCCACGAACGACACGAAAGCCTATCGGATGCTGTCCCGCGCCGGTGCGCGGTTCCGTAGGCCCGAAGGCCGGAGCCATGCCGGCCCGATTCGCGGCCCGCTGATAGTGAAACTCTCCCACGCCCGGCTCGGCATACCGCGAATCGTCGTCGATCTTTCCACCGCGAATGACGCGCGCCATGCCGCCGTCAGGCCCAATGGGATCGGTTTGCGCGGTTTCGGAGTATGCCCCGTGCCAATCGTAGCACCACTCGGGCACATCGTCGCACATCCCTTCCAAACCCAACTTCCCCGATTCGCCGCCATCCCCGGGGCCGCCGCCGTTCAAACGGCACGCGTACTCCCACTCCGCCTCGGTCGGCAGCCGGTAGGTCTGCCCTTCCCGATCGCTTAACCACGCACAGAAGGCCGTCGCCTCATACCAGCTCACGCCCGTCGCGGCACCGGACGCGGCCCTGCCGGAATGTTCCGGCCGAAACTGCCGGTAGAGTTCGAATGAAACCTCGTTGGTGGACATGTCAAAAGGTTGGGATAATGTGACTTCGTGAACTGGCGATTCGTCCCAATCACCGGCATCCGATCCCATGGAGAAGGTCCCTGCCGGGATCGTGATGAAGGCCGTATCGGCAATCGCCGGTTCCGCGCCGGATGCGTGATTGAAACCACCCGCTGCCAACCCGGTCGCCGTCAGCAACGCGAACCACCACTTCCTCATGATGCGCCCCTCGCCCTCAGTTTGTGTTCTTCCCATTCCAGGCCACGAGCCACCCTGCGATAAACGCGCCCTGCTTCTCGCGCACCGGTTCCGGGAAATGCACGTGATCGGCAAACAGGTTCTCGCCAATATTATTGGTAAAGGTGAAGAGGTCGATCATGGGGACGCCGGCTTCCGTCATGACGCGGTCGGCCACGTCGTTATAAGCCGCGCAATCGGCGGCAAAGCGATGAAAGATGCTGTTAGGATTGTTATGGATACTTTCGTCCACGGGCGTCGTGCGCACCCACACGACTTTCATGTTCATCCGCTGTGCGGATGCCACGATCTTCTTCAGGTTTTCTTCATACTGGTCGATGGGCACCTGTTTCGCGCCGGTCAACGGCTCGGTCTTGATGTCGTGGAGCCCGCAATTAAGGACCAAGATATCCGCGCCGAGCCCCCCCGCCTTTTCCGCCGCTTCGACGAAGCGCAAGACCATGGACGAGTCGCCGCCGTTCGCTCCACGAGGCTCCGCTAAGCCCACGTTCTTCTCGCTCTCGTCCGCTTTGCGGTCGTAGTCCATGAACCCGCGCAAGTATTGCTGAAGATAGGGACCGTATTGGATGGAGATGCTGTCGCCGATAACGTAGACCTTGTTTAACTCCGCCTCCGCGCCGGTGTCACCTTCCTGTGCGATGGTGCACGGGGATAGGGCACTCCACAACATCGCAATCAGGGCTATCATCAATTTGTGATACCGCAAAAGACTCCCTCCTTCTTAGGTCTAGCGCGCGAAGCGGATACAAAGCGGCCACGCCTCGGCGTGGCCGCACTCCATACGGCGCAGATCTCATCTCTCCGGGATCAACCCCTCCGGCCGGGGCGGGCCATCGTAGGGTTTGGCGCCGTGTTGTTCGCCGGAACTCTTGGGGACGGCGAGCAAATCCTTGTCCTTCACCGTCGGCGCTTCGATGAATCCGTGGTAGCGCCCCATCCAGTAGTCTTCGAGCCAGCCGATGGGCGGGGTCACACCGCGGCCGCCGCTGCCGCCGTCGTAGCGGATTGCCGATCGGCTTCCCCACATAGCCGTGGTTTCGCGGGGCGACATGGCGCGCGTACCTTTACCGTAAGGTACATAACCGGACTCGGGCGCGAGGTCGCGCCGATGCGAATTGTGGTAGCTGTAGTTCACGCAGTCCAGCGGCCATTCGCGCAGATGCTGCACGGCCTCCTCTTCCTCGCAGTTGTTGCCGGTCAATGCGCCGTAGATGAAGTTGAAATACGGCAGCTTCTGCATCCGCATGACTTCCCAGTGGCGCGTAAGGCTGCGCAGATAGATGGAGCGTAGATACGGATCGTCCGCGTACATCAACAAGGGATAGTAACAACGAAACGCCAACTCATCGTCCCACGGCACAACGTAATCCGGCGGAAAAGTCAGCTTCTGGCGCACGGTGTACGTGTGGTAACCCCAGTCCATGAGTTGTTTCAGGCCCTGCGTAAACTTCTCGTCGCCGGTCAACGCGTGGGCGGTGATGACGTAGGTCTGCGCCTCCATGCCATTCAGACCGGCCGCCGATATTCCGTACGGTTCCAGGAGATATTCGGGATCCCAGCGGCCCCAACGGGTCGGTTGACCATCCATGTCGCGCAAGACCCACCCGTTGTCCATGATGTGGTTCGCAATGTTGGCGATGTGCTGTTTCGCGCGATCCTTCTCGGGTCCTTTCGCAACGAGATCGTGGAAGACCGATACGGAATAAATGTGCCCGTTCACCTCGTCGCTCGACGTATCGCCTTTCCACGTGAACAGACCGTCTTCCGTGGGCCACCATTTTGCCGGAAGGCCGCCGGAACCACGTTCCGAGCGCTTGCCTTTGTCCGCCGTCTCCGACCAGATCGCGCGCGCGATGAATCCGTCCTTCGGCGTGATGGCGTCCAGCCAGATCATCGCTTCGAAAGCGTCCAGGGCTTCCTCACGGGCTTCCTTGTCGCCGGTGGCCGCATACTTGAACGACATGGCCGCGAGGTAGTGGGCCGTGTGGCCGCCGTCGTTGTCACTGATCTCGCGGAGCCACTCGTTCTCCTTGCCGTCCCAGTACAACTTGTGCACGAATCCGAGCCGTTTGAAACCCCACTCGTCCATCATGCGCTCGTAGTAGTCCGCTTTCTTCGCGAGCGTATAGGGCTCATACCGGATTATGCCGATTCCGCCGTCAGTTGCGATGTAGACCTCGCGATCGCCGACCGCGATATCATGCACGTTGTTGCCGGGCAACCAGAGATCCGGCCCAAAGTAATGATACTCGTCGCCGACTTTTCGCACGGCGCCCGTGGTGGTACCGATCCATAGATCGCGGTCAAATCCTTGGGCGAGGCAGGTGGTCTCTTCGGAGGGCAGGCCATCGTCACCAGCGAGCGTGGTCAGCGCCATTCCGCGCAACACCGAGACCCCGCGGTTCGACGTGATGTACATGGCATTTCCGAACGCCATCATGTCGCGCAGGTCATCGGTCATGAACATCCCCCAGTCAATGGGTTCAGGCCGGAACACCGCGCCGTCGAGCAAGGCGATGTTGCTGCCGCGCAGCAGATACAAGGTTCCGCTGTAAGAATCGATGGCATCGATGGGGCCGATCTTCACCGGGTCCGCAAGAACCTGCGAACCGTCCGCCATGATCACGGTGCTGTCATTGGACAACCATCCCGTCTCGGGCATGATGTTGACGAACCCGCCATCCTCGTAACGAAACACGTCATCCCTCGTCGCGCCGTGGACCGCGCCGAGATGCATGCAGAGATCAACAAAGGCCAAATCGGAGACTTGAGTCCACGCCTGCCCATCGAAGCGATACACGCCGGATTCGGCGAGCGCCCACACCGCGCCGCCAATCGATTCAAGTTGATTCACCGCGGCAGGCGCGCCGGGCGCCGCGTGGAGCGCGCCGCCATCCACCGCAAAAACCGCCCCCCCTGCAACGGCAAAAAGCGTACCGCCGGCCTGCGCTAACGCAGTTACCGAAGAATGGGTAGCAATCTTTTCGCCCACCTCCTGTAAGTACACCGAATCCGAAATTGCCTGCCGTAAAAGCTGCGCTTCGCTTCCATACACGAGATGCGATTGTGCGCAGACTACAACGCAAATCCCGAGGAAGAGCGAAATTCGTACGCGTGAAACCATTGGTTTACCCCCTTTCCATCGTCCGAGTTGAACGAAGATGAATGCACCACCCAAAGCCTACCACACACATTTCGCGCATTCCACGGACGGGTGGTCAGTTCCCCCGTCGAACAGCGGCTTGACAGGCTTCCCGCAATCGCGCAGAATTCCGGTTCATTCTTCTGCCGCAGTCAGGGGGCCGTAATGGACAAGATGACCGGTGGTGAAGTAATCGCGCGCATGCTGCGCCTCGAAGGCGTGGAAAAGGTGTTCGGAATCATCGACGGCACCTATTTCGGGTTGTATTCGTCCCTGCGGAAGTACGGGATCGACCTCGTCACCCCGCGCCACGAAACCTGCGCCGCGCACATGGCCGGCGCCTACGCGCGCCTGACGGGCAAGCTCGGCGTCTGCATCGCCAGCAACGGCCCCGGAGTCGCGAACATCCTTCCGGGCGTGGCCGTCGAGAACGGCGAGGGCAATCGCGTGCTGCTCGTTACCAGCACGCGGCGTGTGGGCATCGGCTATCCCGATCGCGGGGGCACCTACCAGTACTTCAACCAGGTTGGCGCGATTAAGCCCATGTCCAAATGGAGCGGCGCAGCGCCCTCGTTCGACCGTTTGCCGGAACTCATGCGCCGGGCGTTCCGCAAATCCTTCAGCGGGCGCCCCGGCGTCGTACACGTGGACGTTCCCGAAGACATCATGAACGGAAAGAACGGCGCGGAAGGCTTGCTGGAGCCGGATGCCTATCGGCGGACGGTGCCAATCGCGTCTGACCCCGATCAAGTCCGCGCAGCCGCCGACCTGTTGACCGCGGCCGAGTTGCCGCTGATTCACGCGGGCAGCGGCGTGATTCACGCGGACGCCTTCGACGAATTGCGGCTCGTGGCGGAGATGCTGCACAGCCCGGTCACGACGAGTTGGGCAGCACGCGGCGCCTTCCCCGAAAACAACGATCGCGCGATTCCCATGCTCTACGTATCGCTCAACAATCAAGTGCGCAATGATGCGGACGTGGTGCTCGGTTTGGGGTCGCGATTCGGCGAGACAGACTGGTGGGGCAAGGCACCGAACTGGCGGCCGCCCGCCCAGCAGAAGCTCATTCAGGTCGACGTGGATGACGAGATCCTCGGACTGAACAAACCCACCACGCTTGCAATTCTCGGCGACGTGAAGCTCTTTCTGAAGGCTCTCGTTCCACTGTTGGCCGAACGAAAGCACAAGATGAAGTTCGACCATCGCCGCGGCCTCGTTCAGCGGTACCTGACGGAACGGCGAAACCAGCGCCAGAAACTCGATCGCTCGTTAAGCGAAGAGGGGCCGCTAATGAACACGGCCCACGTGGCGCGCACCTGCGAGAAGTTCTTCGAGGATGACGCGCTTTGCGTCATCGACGGGGGCAACACCGCCATCTGGGCCCACTTCTTCCGCGAGGTCAAACATCCGAACACCATTCTGCAAACTGCAAAGTTCGGCATGCTGGGCGCGGGCATCGCGCAAGCCTTGGGCGCGAAGGTCGCCTCCCCCAACCGGCAGGTCTACTGCATCATCGGCGACGGAGCCATGGGGTTTCATCCCCAAGAAATCGAAACAGCTGTGCGCAACGACCTGCGCGTCGTCTATCTTGTGTGCTGTGATAAACAGTGGGGCATGGTCAAGATGAACCAGCAGTTCGCGCTGCGGCCCATCAAAACCATGTTCGCCAAGTCGCTCGGGCCGGACGAGACCATCAACGCGGACCTCGGCGAGATTCAATGGGACAAGCTCGCGGAGAGCATGGGCGCTCATGGGGAACGCGTGTCGCAACCGGAAGAGCTTCGGGCCGCGTTGCAACGGGCGCAGGATTCGGGCCGATGCGCCGTGATCCATGTCGATGTCGATCCGGTCAAGCACATGTGGGCGCCAAACCTGCTCGACTTTAAAAAAATGCACCAGGAACCCAAGGGGAAGTAAGCACGTCCGATGTTTGACCATGCCTATTGACGACGTTCGCCTGAACTTCGATCCCGGAAACGTGTGGCTGGTCAATCTGGTCCTCGCCATCATCATGTTCGGCGTAGCGCTGGACTTGAAGGTCGACGACTTTCGCCGTGTGTTGCATGCACCGAAAGCGCCGCTGATGGGCCTGATCGCCCAGTTCCTTCTTTTTCCCGCGCTCACGTTTCTGCTGACACTGGCATTGCGCCCCGCGCCGAGCATCGCCTTGGGGATGATACTCATCGCCGCGTGCCCCGGCGGCAACATGTCGAACTTCGTAACCCATATGGCGCGCGGTAATACGGCTCTGTCCGTCAGCATGACAGCGATTTCTTCGATCGTCGCGATCGTCATGACGCCCGTTAATCTCACCTTATGGGGCAGCCTGAATCCTGCCACGGCGGTCCTGCTCCATCGCATCCGGTTAAACCCCGTTGACGTATTGATCACCGTGCTGTTCATACTCGGCTTACCGCTGGTCGCGGGGGTCACCGTGGCGCGCCAGTTCCCGCGATGGGCCGAAATCCTGCACCGGCCCTTCAAGTATCTCTCCGTCGCATTTCTTCTGGGAATCATCGCCGTGGCCTTCGCCGGGAACTATGGCGTATTTCTTTCCAACGCGGGAGTCGTGCTCGCCGCCGTCGTTCCCCACAATGCCGTCGCATTGCTGTGCGGATTCGTCATGGGTCGCGCGATGCGTCTCCCCAACCGTGACGTCCGCGCGTTGACCGTGGAAGTCGGCATCCAGAACTCGGCGCTTGGACTCACCCTCATCTTTGCATTCTTCCCTCATCTTGGCGGCATGGCACTGGTGGCCGGCGGTTGGGGAATCTGGCATATCGCCGCAGGCCTGACCCTGGCAACCGTGTGGTCCCGGTTCGCGCCTCCCGCAGACGCACCGGAGGTCGCATGAGCGATGGGCCGCGCAAACCGTCTGTCCTCGTAACCGGCGCAACGGGCTACCTCGGCGAAATTGTGATGCGGACCCTGGCGCGGCAGGCGGATCGCTTCGACGCGATTGTCGGCGTGGATATCCGCCGGCCAACCTACGCCGATCTAAAGGAAGACGTCACGTACCGCATCTGCGATGTGCGATCGACGGAGCTTCGAACCGTCCTGCGCGACTTCGGCATCACCTCCGTCGTCCATCTCGCCTCAATCGTGAATCCGAGTGCTGGCATGACGCGCGAGGAGCAATACACAATCGACGTGGGCGGCATGGAAAACGTGCTTGCGGGTTGTCTGGAATCCGGCGTAACGCATCTGATCGTGGCCAGCAGCGGCGCGGCTTACGGATATCACGCGGATAACCCGGTTCCATTGCGAGAAGACGATGCCTTGCGCGGCAATCCGGAATTCGCATACTCGGATCACAAGCGAATCGTGGAAGAGCTGCTGGCGCGGTATCGCCGCGAGCACGCTGAATTGCGACAACTCGTGCTACGGCCCGGGACGATCCTGGGGGAAGGCACGTCCAACCAGATCACGCGATTGTTTGAGGGGCGCTTCCTGCTCGGTCTGCGCGGGACCATAACGCCCTTCGTCTTTATTTGGGACCTGGATGTAGCCGATTGCATCGTACGTGGTGTGCTTGAAGCGAAGACCGGGATTTACAACCTTGCCGGGGACGGTACGTTGACGCTGCGCGAAATCGCCGCCATCACCGGACAACGCCAGATTGTGTTACCCGTTTCCGCGGTGAGAGCAGGGTTGCGCGTGTTACGGGCGATGCGACTCACCGCGTACGGGCCTGAGCAGGCGTCCTTCCTTCAGTATCGGCCCGTACTGAGTAATGAGAAGCTGAAGGCGGACTTTCCATTTACCCCCACGAAGACCAGTGAAGAAGTATTCCGGTACTGGTTCGACCACCGCCAGTCAGTAGAATGATCGGACTGCGAGACCCTATTCGTGCAGACCGCGTTGCCGTAGCAACGGAAGCAGGACGTCCAGGTGATCGGTCTGGATGTAATCGGCTCCCGCTTCGATGGCGCGCACCATGCTTTCCGCGTCATCCTCGTCGCCCATGGTGTTCACGAAAGCCTTGCGTCCGCCGAGATGGATCGCGCGCACCAATTCCTCGGAGAAGTACTTCCAGTCGATGTTGACGATAGGCGGATTCAATTCTGTGATCACTTCCTTGAGACCGGGCAGTCCTTTCGGGGCGGTCGGCCGGATGATGAATCCCGCATCCAGCGCCAATACGGCCTTCAGCTTCTCCCAGTCGCCGCAGTACAAGGTCACTTTGCCCAGCAACCCGGCGTCGCGCACCGCGTCAACCAGTTTCTCCGGATCGCCCGCCTTAAAATCAATGTCCGGCAAGGCGCGCCCTTCGATGGCCGCCAGAGCCTCCTGAAACGTTGGGACTTTCTCTCCCTTGTACTCATCGCCAAACCAGGACCCCGCGTCCAGCGCCTTGATTTGTTCGAGCGTGAGCCCTGCTACGTCGCCTCGCGCGTCTGTCGTTCGCGCGACGGACTGATCGTGCACGATTACGAGATGGCCGTCGCTCGTCTGACGCACGTCCATTTCCAAAAGGTCTGCGCCAAGCTCGATGGCGCTTTCGAACGCCGCGATGGTGTTTTCCGGAGCGAACTTCACGGTGCCTCGATGCCCCACCGTCACGATCCCGGGGAACGAATAGACGACTTCGCCGCCTTTTCTAAGTTCCACCACACGAGCCGCGCGGGCGTCGATGACCGCCTCGACTGCCAAACCGCGATCGACACCCGCGACCGCATAGAAGGGAATACCGTTTTGAATCGTCAGGCGGGTCTGCGCGTTCTCGAGTTTCACGTCATGGAACGCCACCAACTGGACGGCCTCGTTGGCCGTGATTGGGTCAAGTCCCCACGAGACGGCGACAAGGAAAGCCAAGGCAAAGGAAAAACGAAGGGTGTTCATTGCGCGATTGCTCCTGACGGACAAGTAGTCAAAGAGTAGTGAACGAGGCGCCCCCATGCAAACCCGCAAGCGGCAGAGAAAAAAGGGCAATGGTGTAGGGGCCCCCGTCCGGGGCGGAGTTTCGGTCGGATTGAGAGGACGGTCAGGGGTCCCTACAACAACGGCCTCATCGCTCCGGGCTACGGAGACCCTGCACCCGGCACGTTAGCAGGTTATTAGCATCTGTTGCTGGACTCGGTTAGACGTAATGAACCCGGCAGTCGTTTTTCGGTATACTCATTAATTGTATGCCGGGAGGCCGGCAATCATGGCGAACATGAATGGAGATATGAAATGTTGCGGTTCTTTCTAAGTTTCTGCCTTGCAGTTGGTTTTGTTGGTGCTGGATTCGCTCAGGATGCTTCTGGCGATGGGCCCGTGGCAAAGAACGTAATCGTCATGGTCGCGGACGGGTGGGGATTCAACCACGTGCTGGCCACCGACTACTACGTGCACGGTGAAGCGGGTTCACAGGTCTATGAGAAGGACTTCACGGGCTACGGATTGGACACGCACTCGCTGAAGGTACGGCCATACGACCCGGAAAAGGCCTGGGCCGATTTCGGCTGGGTGGCGGAACAGGCCACGGATTCGGCAGCGGCAGCGACCGCCATGTCCACCGGCGTCAAGACGCTCAATGGCGCCATCGGTGTCGATGAGAACAGTGAACCCTTGGAACACGCGGTTGATCGCGCGGAGAAGCTGGGCAAATCCACCGGCGTCATCACGTCCGTCCTGCTCAGCCACGCGACACCGGCCGGGTTTTCCGCCCACGATCGCAGCCGCGGAAACTATGAAGTCATTTCCAAGGAGATGATCGAGGAAAGCGGCCTGGAAGTGATCATGGGCTGCGGCCATCCGGACTACGACAAGAACGGCGAGGCGTTGCCGGCGGACGCCGAAAAGTCTTACAAGTATGTAGGCGGCGAGGACACGTGGAAACGCATCGTTGACGGCGAAGCCGGTGGTGACTGCGATGGCGACGGCGAAACCGATCCGTGGACACTCATCCAATCGCGCAACGCCTTCCAGGCGCTTACCGAAGGCGACACGCCAAAACGTGCGATTGGCGTCGTGCCCGTGCAAACATCTCTCCAGGTGGAGCGGCATATGGACAAGCTCACTGCCGACGACGCGCCCGGCAAAGTACCCTATCTGGAAACATCCCCCACGCTCGCCGAGATGGCGTTGGGCGCGATCAATGTGCTGGACAACGATCCCGACGGGTTCTACCTGATGATCGAAGGTGGCGCGGTGGACTGGGCCAGTCATGAGAACTATGCGCCGCGGATGATTGAGGAGATGATTTCTTACAACGAGGCAATTGAGGCTGTCGTATCTTGGGTTGAGAAGAACAGTAGCTGGGATGAAACGCTCGTTATCGTTACCGGCGATCACGAATGCGGGTACCTCTGCGGCCCGGGTTCCGATCCGGAGTGGAAGCCCCTCGTGAACAACGGCAAGGGCAACATGCCCGGTGTGGAGTGGCACAAGGGCAGTCACACGAACAGCCTGCTTCCGCTTTATGTCAAAGGAGCTGGTGCGGAGTTGTTTGAGTCACACGTCGTTGGTACCGATCCCATACGCGGCAAATACGTGGACAACACGGCCGTCGCAAAAGTGCCGTTCGCGGTAATGCGCTAAACACAACATCCCCCGCCACACCCTTCGCGTGGCGGGGGATGTTCTTTCCTTACGCGATCTGCCAGGGCGCGCGCATGGGGCGTTCGAGATAGCCGTTGGCAGCCTCGTCGTTCACGAAGCGCTCGATCTCCGGATCCCACTGTAGGCGGCGACCAGTCCAACGGGCGATGTTGCCGAGATGGCACATGGTCGCAGATCGATGGCCAATCTCCACGTCCGCAATAGGCAAATTCCGCGAACGAATGCAATCGAACCAGTTCTGCAAGTGATTCTCGCTGCGGTAGAGGTGCGTATACCCGTCCGAATCCGTGAATTCACCAGGGTACTCCGAGCGCACCGACTCCTTGAGCTTCACTTCATCGACTCTCGGTTTCGCGTCGTACTTGTCGCGGTCCACCAGAATCTTGCCGTCGTCGCCTTCAAAGACTCCGCCGCCGTCCGGGCCTTTGCCATCCAGATGAACCACGGCGCCGCTTGCGTATCGAATGGACACCGGGCAGGTGAGCGTGCGCGCCTCCGGCCAGTCGCCAAAGGCATCGATCTCTTTCCCGAAGACGGAAACCGGGCCCGATTCGCCCTCTAGGTCAGCCCACACTTCGACCGGACCCGTCAAATCGGTGCCCATCGCCCACTGAATGATGTCGAGACCGTGCGCGCCCCATCCCGTCATCTCCCCGCCAGAATAGGGTGTATAGGAAATCCATCCATACGGCCGGCCATCGGGATACTTGTGTCCGTCGCCGCGCGGCTCGTACAAGTCCGGATGATATCCGCGCGGTTCGGTCTGACCGCACCACATGTCCCAGTCGATATACTCGGGCGGCTCCTCTTCGGGAAGGTCGCAGGCCCAGGGGCTCGGGTAATTGGCGCCATGAACCGTGTGGACGGCCCCAATTTGGCCGTTGCGGATCAGTTCGCACCCGAACCGGCACTTCGCCATGGAGCGCTGCTGCGACCCGCACTGGACAATACGCTCGTGCTTGCGCGCCGCATCGACCATCGCGCGGCCCTCGCGGACGGTCAGGGTCATCGGCTTCTCGACGTAGACATCCTTACCGGCTTCGCAAGCGTGAATGCTGTGAAGCGCATGCCAGTGATCGGGCGTCGCGATCACAACCGCGTCGATGTCCGGCTCCTGAAGCATTTCGCGATAGTCCTGAAAAATGCGGGCATCCTTGTTCTTCCCCTTCATCTCCTCCACGCGCTTCATGTTCACGTCAGCGTATGCGACGATCTGCCCCTCCTTCGGCAATCCCATCAATTGATTCGCGCGGCGTCCCACGCCGATATACGCGACGTTGATGCGGTCGTTCGGCCCCGGCGCGCCGGACGCGAGGCCGCTCAGAATCAACGGCGCTGCAACGGCGCTCGATCCGATACGCGCGCTCGTGGAAAGAAACTGGCGGCGGGATATGGATTTGATGTCTTTCATGGCGGATTCCTCTCGAAAGCTGATACTCCGTACCGCGTCAGTATCGCATGCATCCGTTCAAGAGAACAAAACAGGCGTCCCGCCCTCTCTCTAGCGTGACGGTATTCCGTCTTGCTTCAAGACTGCAGGCGGGACGCCTGCGCTACTAACTGGTGTCTGGGCTCGCCAGGCTTCCGTCAATTAGCTTTACGGCCGGCGACGCCCTTCGTCGACTTCGTGATCTTTTTCGCCGCTTCCTTTGGTCGCAGTGCGCGCGTTGCTGCGCCGGCGCGCCACATCTCGCTGTTGCCGATCTCGCCAAGTTCCTTGGCCAACTGCTTCTGGTAATCCTTCTTACCGCAGGACTGCAGCACGCGCGCCGTTTCCTTGCCGGTCTTCACCCGCGTGTAGAGTTCCTCGAACAGAGGTAGAACTGCCTTCTTGAACTTCGGCTTCCAGTCGAGCGCGCCGCGCTGCGCCGTAGCGGAGCAGTTCGCGTACATCCAGTCCATGCCGTTCTCATCGACAAGACGAATAAGACTTTGCGTCAGCTCTTCAACGGTCTCGTTGAAGGCCTCGCTTGGGCTGTGACCGTGTTTGCGCAAGGTGTCATATTGCGCTTCCATGATTCCCGCCAGCGCGCCCATCAGCACGCCGCGCTCGCCGGTGAGATCACTCCAGACTTCATGTTCAAACGTCGTCGGGAACAGATAGCCCGAACCAATGCCGATCCCGATCGCGATGCAACGTTCGCGCGCGTGACCCGTCGCGTCCTGATGAACGGCGAAGCTTGAGTTGATGCCCGCGCCGGACAGGAAATTCCGGCGAACGGAAGTGCCCGAACCTTTCGGCGCGACCAGCAGCACATCGACGAAGTCCGGCGGAATCACCTTGGTCTGATCGCGGTACACGATGGAGAAGCCGTGCGAAAAGTACAGCGCGTCACCGGGATTCAGATTCTTCTTGACGAGCGGCCACAGCGCCTTCTGCGCGGCATCGGACACCAGGTACTGCACAATTGTTGCCCGCTGCACCGCTTCCTCGATGTCGAACAAGGTCTTGCCGGGTTTCCACCCGTCTTTCACCGCGCGATCCCAATCCCGCTTGAACGCCCTGGACTGGCCGATGATGACATTGAAACCGTTGTCACGCATGTTGAGCGACTGCGCCGGCCCCTGCACGCCATACCCGATGATCGCAATGGTTTCGTTCTTGAGAACGCGGCGCGCCTTCGCCAAGGAAAACTCCTTGCGCGTGATGACGTCTTCTTTGACTCCCCCGAAATCGACTTTTGCCATGATGCTTCCCCCTGTATTCGATGGAGGTGGCCGCCGCGGCGTTCACTCAAACCTGACGTATCGTCGCACAACGCGCGCCACCGTTTCCCCCGGTTAGACTACCTCGATATGGTATCTAAGTTACCCGTTTGGCGCAACTTGCACACCTTGTCGCCCAGCGCTTGGCCCACCTGCGCCGTATTCCCGCGGACCGCAACCGCTGGGTCGTTAAAACATCTGGACAAATTAGGGGGTTTGGGATAGACTGCAACCCGCAAGGCTGGTAAGGCAGGAACGGTAGACAGGGGTTATATTACCGCGAGATTCGTCCTCCTCTAGACGTTTCAGGGCGGTTTCGTAATACTCCAAACTCTAAGCGGTATTCGCGTTCGCGAGACCCCTCCCTCGGAAAACTCCACCGGCGCCGGCAAAGTACTCATTGATCCTGATGTAGCATTGTGTAGTACAACTCGCAGGAGGGGCATTCATGAAGTTGCGTTATCGTTCCGGGTTCACGTTGATCGAACTGTTGGTGGTCATTGCCATTATCGGCATCTTGGCCGCGATCCTACTCCCAGCCTTGGCTCGGGCGCGGGAAGCCGCCCGCAGGGCCAGTTGCCAGAACAACCTGAAGCAGATGGGTATCGTGTTCAAAATGTACGCGAACGAAGCGCGGGGAGGTGACTTCCCACCGCTCTACGCCGACTATCAGGCAGACGCATACGACTGCGACGCGTTTACGGATAGCGCATCGGTCGAGGGCGCCGTGCCGGTCGGCACGGTGGATGTCTACGAACCCATGCCCGATCCCAGGGCCATCTATCCCGAATATCTCACCGATCCTGCCATCATGGTGTGCCCGTCCGATGCCACATTGACAACAGAAGCGTGGACTTCAAGCGGCGGAGCCAGCTATTTCCACAAGGTCTGCGACGGGACCGACGATCAGGGCAGCCGTGCTGGCCAAGACAGTTATTTGTACTTCGGACACATATTCGACAAGTGCGATGGCGATGACACGCCCATCGACGGCGCGTCGATCGGTTTCCCCGCTGGTACAGGCAACATCTGCCTGCAGTCTGTCCTTTGGGATGTCGCAGCGCGCACCCTCAATGGCTGGCCGAGCGAAGCCACGGCAGATGCAATTCTAGGAGACATCGACATCGAAGACGCCGCTGGGGCGCTCAGTATTCCGGCCGGTAATTACGGAAATGGAGGCACGAATACGCTCTTCCGGTACCGTGAAGGCGTTGAGCGCTTCATGATTACCGATATCAACAACCCGGCCGGCAGTTCGATGGCCCAGTCCGAGATCTGGATCTATTTCGACACCGTGACCACGACCGTCAGCATCAGCCGCGTTGATTTCAACCACATTCCCGGTGGATCCAATGTCCTCTATATGGATGGTCACGTCGAATTCATGCGGTATGACGAAGGTGGTGATGCCCCCTGCAACGGGAACTCCGCGCGCGGCATCGCCGTTTCTATCGGCTAACCACACACAGTGTTCCAGGTAGTCAGGGGCCCCGCCAGCATGGCGGGGCCCCTCATCTTCCGGCGCCGTCTACTCTTGGCGTTGCCCTGAATCCCCCTTTGAGCTTTGAACGGGGATTTGGCGGAATGTCCCTCAGATACTCAAAAGGTCATTGGACGAGTTTCGAATTCGGTAGGCTACCCAATGGTTTGAAAGTTAGCCAGATGCTGTGCTCGTATTTCGTGCGGAGCGTCGGTTTGCAACTTAGTGCTACCTTGGCTCGCCCGGAGTTCACGGACTGACTAAGGTCCGAAGTGCTCCTTCGAGTTCAGGCAAGTCAAACACGTACCCAGAATCCACCAAGCGTTTCGGGTAGACGCGCGTGCTTGCCAGAAGCGCCTCGTCCGCGAACTCGCCTGACACCAGGCGCATGGCAAACGCCGGGGCCCGCATGATGGTCGGCCGCGACACAACATGTCCGAGCGCCTTCGTAAATTCACGATTGGTGACCGGGTTGGGTGACACAATATTGACCGGTCCCGCGAGGTTCTCGTCGTCCAGGATGTAGTTCACCCCTCCGACAACGTCCTGTATCGCCACCCAACTCATGTATTGATCCCCCGAGCCGACCACGCCTCCCAAGCCGAGTTTGAATTGCTTCACCAGCATGGGCAGCATGCCGCCTTCTGAACTCATCACCAGCCCAAACCGCAAATTGACGACGCGGATCCCGCGCTCCCGCGCCGGCCCGGTTTCCGCCTCCCAATCCTCGCAGAGCTGACTGAAAAAGCCGTCACCGGGTCTGCTGTCCTCATCACAAATCTCGTCGCCGCGACCGCCATAGATCCCGATGGCGGAAGCGCACAGCCACGTCTTCGGGGGGTTCTCCATTGAGCACAATCGCTCGCACAGGAACCGCGTTGTCTTGATGCGGCTATCCCGAATCGCCCGCTTCTTTTTCTCGGTCCACCGAATGCTGAAGATGTTCTCGCCGGAGAGGTGGATCAGTGTATCCACGCCGTCGAAGGCGCCGGACTGCAACTCCCCCTCGTACGGTTTCCACCTCGCCTCATCTTCATTCTTAGGCTCCGAACGCACGAGCCGTATAACGCGATGGCATCTTCCACTGAGGTCGTCCACAAGTGCTGAACCGAGAAATCCGGAGGCCCCGCTGATAAGGATTCTCATGGCAAGTACCGTCTCCACGGGTGTTGTGATGAAATTGTCGTCTCGTTGCAATGATAAACATCGGAAAGCATGGTTGAATTCACGGATGCAGCGATTACCAGTTCACGCGGATTATTTATGAAGAAGTGTGTCAGTCGCTTGAAGACAACGCTAATCCGCGACGCCTCAATTCGGCCGCAAGACATTTCGTACCAGCGCGTTATCCAGACAATCAGGCAGAGATGGATTTTTTTGTTTGACATCAAACGATTTTGCATGATACAATTTGGACGTCAACACAAGAAAGGAAGCCAATGCCGCTCGACCGCGAATTGAATCTCGAGGCCCCCTTCAAGGACGTCTGCCACGAATCGGTCCTGAGTATCATCCGGACTGCCAGCGTGTTATCCAACGCCGGCGACCACCTCTTCCGGCAGTTCGACTTGACGGAAGCACAGTTTAACGTCTTGTTCTCGCTGAAGTACAACCCGCACAACGTGACGCAAACCGACTTGGGCAAGCGCCTGGTGGTGACCCGGGCCAGCATCACGTCGGTGCTCGACAAGTTGGAAAGTAAAGGGCTCGTCGAACGCCGCGATGTCCCCAACAACCGGCGGAGTTATCACGTGGTCTTGACCGGGAAGGGGCTCGCGCTGGTGGACGAAGTGGAACCATTGTACCGGGAGAATATCTACAAGGCCATGGAGGGCCTTGGCGAGAAGGACTGCCGTCAGTTGATACGGCTCCTGGAGAAGATTCGCACGCAGGTTGGCGCGATTCAGGAAACGTTGTCCGGCGCGCGCTCCTCGTAGCGGCTGAACACTGCAAGGTACTATACTGAAGGGATGAAGGCGAAGGTCCTACGGTGCGGTAGGCCTTAACAGAGGGTTTCCTCATGAATGCATCGGTACCTGATTTCGATACGCCCCGCAAGCGCTACCACGCGCGCGGATTCTGGTCGCTGGTGGTGACCCAGTTCCAGGGCGCTTTCAACGACAACCTCTACAAACTGGTCATGGTGTTCGCGCTCGCGGCATACGCGGCCGAGGCGGGCACGAACTCCGAGCGCGGGTTTATCATGGCCGTCGCAGGCGTTGTACTCGCAGTTCCGTTCATCGTGTTTCCCGGGTTCTTCGGATCCTTGTCGGACCGGTTCAGCAAGAAACGCGTCGCAGTCTGGACGAAGTATCTCGAAGTCGGCGTCATGGCGCTTGGCGCGCTCGGTTTCTTTCTGCACGAGCCGATGCTTCTCTGGGTAGTCATGTTTCTGATGGCAAGCCAGTCTGCCATGTTCGGACCGGCTAAATACGGCATTCTGCCGGAGATGCTCCCCGAGGAGCGGCTATCCTGGGCAAACGGTATCATCCAGATGTCCACGATGATCGCCATCATCGCCGGTACCGCTCTCGCCGGATACCTCTTCGAAGGGCTCGGAATCGACCGTGTCTTCATGGCCGGTGGCGTGCTCATGGGGCTGTCGGTTATCGGCTTGCTCTCTTCCTATGGCATCACCGAACCTCCCGCGGCGAATCCGGAACGCCGCCTAAGCGTGAATCCGTGGTCGGGGATGAGCCGCGATTTCCGGATCATCTGGCGCGATCGCTGGCTTCGCATGATCGTCGTCGGCTACACGTACTTCTGGTTCGCGGGCGCTCTCCTGTTTACCGCCATCATGGACTTCGTGGAAGTCCAGCTCGGTCTCGGAGAATCGGCGACGGGCGTGTTAAGCGCCGTGCTGTCGCTCGGCATCGGCGCGGGAGCCATGGCGGCCGGGTATGTCTCCCGCGGGAAGATCGAGGTCGGTCTCGTCCCCATGGGCGCTGTGCTGCTCGCGTTGGGCTGTCTCCTCATGCCCTGGCTGGGGGTTTCGTACCCCGCGGCAGCCGTCATGCTCTTGCTGATCGGTTTTGGCGGCGGCCTGTTCGACGTTCCGCTGGCGGCGGGCTTGCAACAGCTGAGTCCCAAAGAGTCCCGCGGCGGCATCATTGCAACCACGAACATGATGACGTGGGTCGGCATTCTACTGGGCAACGTGACGTATATAGCCTTGGGTCAGATTGGTCTCGGCAGCCGCGTGGCGTTCTTGTTCACGGGAGCGGCGACCTTGGCCGTGCTGGCCGTATCTTGCGCGATTCTGCCTATCATCCTGGTCCGTTCGGTGCTGTGGGTATTGTCCAACACCATCTATCGCCTGAAGGTCGCCGGACGCGAGAACATCCCCGAACAGGGCGGCGCGCTGCTGGTCGCGAATCACGTGTCTTTCATCGACGCGCTGGTGATCACGGCCGCTATCGATCGGCCCATCCGTTTCATCATGGCGGACGAAATCTACCAGGTGCGGTGGATTCGGCCTATCGCGAAAATGATGAACGCCATCCCCATCTCGGCCATGGGAGGACCGCGCGAACTCGTCCAGTCGTTGCGTACGGCAACGGACGCCATTCAGAACCGCGAATTGGTCTGCATCTTCGCCGAAGGGCAGATCTCGCGCACGGGTCAGATGCTGCCATTCCGTAAAGGGTTCGAGCGGATTATGAAAGGTGTCGAAGCGCCGATCATTCCGGTATACCTGGACCAGCTTTGGGGCAGCATCTTCAGTTTTGCGAACGGCAAGTTCTTCTTCAAGAAACCGCGCCGCATCCCCTACCCCATCGGCGTATGCATCGGAAAGCGTCTGCCCCACGATAGCGACTCGGCACACGTGCGCACCTCGGTACAGGAGTTGGGCACCGAGGCCTACATGATGCGCGAACTGGAGTGTCCCCTACTGCATCGCGCCTTCGTGCGAACCGCGCGCAAGCACCCCTTCATGATGGCTATCGGCGACGGCCGCACGCCAAAACTTTCGTTCTTCAAAACCTACGTAGGTTCCATCGCGCTGGCGCGCAAGCTCAAGAATATACTGGGACCGGAGGAAATGATCGGCCTGCTGCTGCCCCAATCCGTCGGCGGCGCGTTAGCAAACATCGCCGTCCAATTCATGGGCAAAGTCGCCGTGAACCTCAACTACACCGCGTCGGCCCAGTCCATCGCCTCCGCCGCGCGGCAGTGCGGCATTACGCAAGTCTTGACCGCGAAGGAATTCCTGGAAAGATTCCCTATCGACGTTCCGGGCACCCCCGTATTCCTTGATGATGTGAAGAAATCGATCACCGCAGGCGACCGCATCATGGCAACACTTATCGCCTTGTTCTGTCCCGTTCGCGTCGTCGAGCGCTTGTGCGGTTGCGCGAAGCCCCGCACGGAAGAGGATCTCTGCACGATCATCTTCTCAAGCGGCAGCGAAGGCGAGCCCAAGGGCGTCATGCTGACGCACAAGAATGTGTTGTCCAACGTGGAAAGCATCGCTCAGGTGTTTCCCCACGAAACCGGCGACGGGATCATGGGCATCCTGCCCTTCTTCCACTCGTTCGGATTCATGGGCACCCTGTGGCTGCCCATGTGGCGCGGGTTCTTCGCGGCGTACCATCCGAACCCCCTCGACGCGAAGATTATCGGACAGTTGGTCTACAAGTATCAGCCGCGGTTCCTGATCGCCACGCCCACTTTCCTGCAAGGCTTCATCCGCCGGTGCCTGCCGGAGGAATTCAGCAGTCTCGAATACGTCGTGACCGGCGCGGAGAAGCTCCCGACCCGCGTGCGCGAGGCTTTCCGCGCCAAGTTCGGCGTGGAACCGCTGGAAGGCTACGGCACGACGGAATGTTCGCCCGCGGTCTCCATCAATGTGCCGGACTATCGCGTGCCCGGCTTCTTCCAGAAAGGCACGAAGCACGGCACCATCGGCCAGGCCATGCCGGGCGTTTCCGTGAAAGTGACCGACCCCGATACCGGCGAACGCCTGAACATCGGCGAAGCCGGGGTGCTTTGGGTAAAGGGCCCCAATATTATGAAGGGCTATCTCGGCCAGCCCGAAAAGACGGCTGAGGTGCTCCAGGACGGCTGGTACAACACCGGCGATATCGCGTCGATCGATGAAGATGGGTTCATCACCATCACCGACCGGCTCGCGCGCTTCAGCAAGATCGGCGGCGAGATGGTCCCGCACAACAAGGTCGAGGAGACGCTGCATCACCTGCTGGATATTCACGAGCAGACCTTCGCGGTCACCAGCGTGCCCGACGAGCAAAAAGGCGAACGCCTGGTCGTCTTGCACACGCTCATGGACGGCGAACTGGAAGTGCTTGTCGACAAGCTGAAAGACTGCGACCTCCCCAACTTGTGGCGGCCGAAGGCGACGTCCTTCTATCGCATTGCTGAGATTCCCGTCCTTGGCACCGGCAAGATGGATCTCAAGAAGATCAAGAGCCTCGCGAAGGAAATGGATGTAGGCGAGTAAAACTGCGTAGTCGCGACTACCTCTTCGCCAGCGACACGCTTGGGGATTTGGCAATGAACGACGCAGTCGCCGAATCGAAACCGATCGATATCAGTGAATCCACACCCAGCACCTCCCGCGTGCTTCGTCGATTACGCGCCGGTGTCATGACGCTTATCGTCGCCCTGTGTTTCTGGGGTGGTTACCGGGGCGTGACCGGTTGGCTCGTCGACCGCGAGGACGAACGCGCGCCGCGCAATTCCGTTACCGGATTCATGTTGGGCGCGGAGCCACGCGACCTTGGCCCTGAAGATGCAACGAAGGCGGCACTCTTCGTCCATGGCTATGCCGGCTGTGGCAATAATTTCCGCGATGTGCCCGATCGCCTGGCCGAGGAAGGCTGGCGCGTACGCGTACTCCTGCTGCCGGGCCACGGCACGAGCCCCAGGGATCTCGAGCACATCTCGGCCGATACCCTCATCGACACGGTCGTAGCGGAAGCAGAAACATTACGCGAAGAGCACGGCAAGGTCATCCTGGTCGGACATTCCATGGGAAGCGCGTTAAGCACCATCGCCGCGTCGCAGACGAAAGTCGACGGGCTCGTCCTCGGCGGCGCATACTTCGGCGTTACCCACCGCTGGTACTACGGACTACGCCCGGAAACCTGGACCGTCATCGGCAGTCGCCTCGTCCGCTGGGTCTACAAAGGCGATCTGTTTTTGCAAGTCGATGACCGGAGTGTGAAAGACGACATCATCTGCTACACGTGGTTGCCGACACAATCGGGAGTCATGCTGAACGACCTTGGTCGGCGCGTGCGCGCGCCGGAGGTGTTGAACAACGTGAACTGCCCGGTGCTGATGCTGCACTCCCATGGGGATGTTGCAGCATCTCCCGAAGCCGCGGAGCGCGCGTTTGAAGGGATGGCGGCTACCGACAAGGAACTCGTGTGGCTGCCCAATTCCAACCACCACATCTACTGGGACTACGACCGCGATCAGGTCGAGCGCGAAATCGCGAAATTCGCGGTGAGTGTGAGCGGTCAGCCGAAGTAGAACGCGCGGTAAACGCGGCTGAAACCGCGTCCGCGGCATATCCCTATCCCTTCTTGCCGAAAATCCGCGCGAAGCAATACACGTTGAGGGCGATGATGAGTGACCACGAAACGCCCATCAGTATCCACGCGCCCGCAGTCATGACTCGTCCTCCTCTTCCACGTCCTCGAACAGATGAGGCCGTGTGCGCCACGCGTACCAGATACCGATGCAAAGCAGAAGTCCCACGCCGATGATCATTCCGCGCGCCAACCAAAGGTAAGGATCTGCGCCGGCATGCAGGATCTTGGTCTTCCACACGTCCACCGACGAGACTGCGAGGAGAACAAGGATATACACGGGTGTGACGAATGCCATAATGGGATAGAAAATGCGCGGCACATGGAAGTCCGCGCCCTCGTGCATCTCTTTCCAACCTCGCTTGACACCAAAAAACCAAGCGAACACAACCGCCTCGATAGCCGCGAATACAATCAGCAGATACGTCCCCGCCCAGTAGTCCAGTTCATCGATGATTCCCTTGTGCATGAACAGAATTACGGGCTGCATGAGCACAAAGATGATCACGCCCAGGATGGGGATCAGCTTCTTGCGGTCAATACCCAATTCATCCTGCAGGAATAGAAGCAGCGGGGTAAACATGGCGACGCTGGAGGTGAGCCCTGCAAGAAACAGCAGAACAAACCACATGGTTCCGAAAACCTGCCCGGCCGGAAGCTGTTGGAAGATCACGGGAAGACTGTAAAAACCAATGTCGAACGCGCCACCGCCGGCGATCTCCTTTGCCACCGCCGGACCAAAAAAGATCACCGCGGCCGGCACCGCAATGGTCGCCCCCAACACCACTTCCACGAACTCGTTGGTGCCCGTCGCCGCCAGGCCGTTAAGCGTCACGTCCTCGTCGCGCCTCAGGTAGCTGGCGTAGGTGTGGATCATGCCGAAGCCCAGGCTCAACGTAAAAAAGATCTGACCGGTAGCGTCGAGCCAAACGTTGGTATTCTTAAGGACCGACCAGTCGATCACCCACACTTCGGCAAGCCCGTCCGTTACCGTCCGCCCGTCAATCGGCGGCAAAGTCAGCACGCGCGCGGCGAGAATGACGCCCAACACCAATAGCGTAGGCATCGCATACTTCGCGACGATCTCGATCCCTTTCTCGATCCCCCTTGAGAAGACAATCATGTTGATCGCGAAGGTCAGTAGAAAGAAGAAGTAGGCTTTCCAACCGAAACTCACGGCGCCCGCATCGCTCAGACCGAGGTAGGAACCGAAGACGCCCTTCATGCTCTCCCGGCTCACATCGCCCCAGTACTCGCCGGTCATGGTCATCCACGCGTATCCAAGCGACCAGGATTCGATGTACACGTAGTAGAGGCCAATCATCGCCGGGAGCAAGACGCCGAATACACCGAGGTACTTGGAAATAGGATTCTTCCAGAGCCGGTGGAACATGCCCGGCGTGCTGCCGTGGCCATACCCGCCGCCGTGGCGCCCGATGGTCCACTCGATCCACATGAGCGGAATGCCCAGCAAGACAAGCGCGATGAAGTACGGCACCATGAACGCGCCGCCGTACGGCGCGGCTTTCCCTGGAAACCGGAGAAAGTTACCGAGACCTACGGCGTTCCCCGCCATGGCCATGACAAGCCCAAACCGCGTGGCCCACCGGTCGACCTGTACACTTTTCCCTGCCATGAATCACCCTCTCCCAGATCTTCACCCCACGTCGTAGCTTGAAAAGTCGAACGAAACTATAAAGGTTTCCGCGCTGAAGGGTCAATCGCCGGTTGGAAATGCGGTTGCTGGGTGATACGATGGCTACTCCACGCTTTAGAACACAACTGCCACCAGAAGGGACTATGAAAATGAATCTACGCACCGCGATCGCTGTCCTGCTTGCGCTCGTCGCCGTCATGGTTCCTGCCGCCGCGCAACAATCGCCGGAAGCGCCGGAGACGATCATCGACCTATCCGTCCCCTACCGCGCCATCACGGAAGGACCGAACGCGCATTGGTTCGGCTATTACGACAAGCATCAGTTCGACCCATCGGGCCGCTACGTCCTCAGCATGGAAGTGGACTTTCAGGGACGGACCCCCACGCCCGACGACGTCGTCAAACTCGGCGTGATCGATATTCAGGACGGGGACAAATGGATCGACCTCGGCGAATCTCGCGCGTGGAGCTGGCAGCAGGGCTGCATGCTGCAATGGCTGCCCGGGTCGGACGCCAAGGTCATCTACAACGACCGCGAAGGCGACCAGTACGTCTCCATCATCAAAGATGTGTTCACCGGCGAATCGCGCACGATCCCCCTCCCCGTCTATACGGTCAGTCCCGACGGCAAAATCGGGATGAGCGTGCCCTTCGCGCGGATCGACGAAACCCGTCCGGGCTATGGGTACAAGGGCGTCGTCGATCCCTACGCCAGCGATCCCCATCCCGCGAACGACGGAATCCGTCGCGTGAACTTGGAGACAGGCGAAGCGGAACTGGTCATCACCTTCGATCAAATTGCCGCGATTCCCGCGCCGAAAGATCCCCTCGGCAAGCATTGGTTCAATCACCTGCTCTTCAGCCCTTCCGGCGATCGCTTTATCTTCCTGCATCGCGCCTTCTGGGAAGAGGGCGGCAAAGGCTGGTCAACGCGCATGTTCACCGCACGGCCCGACGGGTCGGACATCTACTGCCTCGCCGATCACGGCATGACCTCGCACTTTATCTGGAAGAGCCCGGAGCAGATTCTGGCGTGGTCGCGGGAGCCGGATGTGAAGGATCACTTCTTCCTCTACACGGATCAAACGGATCAGGTGGACATGATCGGCGACGGGATTCTGACCACCGACGGGCACTGCACGTACTCCCCCGATGGCGAATGGATCCTGACCGACACCTATCCGAACAAGGATCGCATGATGACGCTCATGATGTTCCGCCCCTCCGACTCGAAGCTCGTCACCCTCGGGCAGTTCTTTCATCCCCGGGAACATTCCGGCGAGTTCCGCTGCGACCTACATCCCCGCTGGGACCGGGAAGGCAAGTTCATCACGGTGGACTCCATCTGCACGGGACTCCGGCAGATCTACCTCATCGACGTGAGCAGCATCACCGGCGGCGAATCGAAGAATTAAATGCCCCCAGGAGGGCGGGTTTTCCAACCCGCCACGGAAAGAATCTGGTGGCGGAATAAACGTATGGATAGAATCGCGCCAAGAAAAGCTGATCTTCGATCTGCAGCCCTCGCCCCGATCGCCATGCCCTCGCATCGCGGGTTGGAAAACCCGCGCTCCTGTGAGATACGCATAGCAACTGGATCGGCACAGGTGTAGACTGTCGGCTGTCCTGAAACCACTACCCCGGAGACGAATCATGCAAGCGCTGAACTCCCTCCTTTCGTACACGACTTGGGCAAACCGGACCTGGCTGGATTTCATCTTCCGTGATGCCGCTTCGGATGCGTGGCTCACGGGCATGATCTCCCACATCTACCTCGCCGAACAGGCGTGGTTCCAGCGCATCTTCGACGAAGCGGTCTATCCGGGAGTATTCGAAACGCGGACTGCCGCGGAACTGACCGCGATGGCGGAGCTGCACGAAGGCCGTTACGCGCAGGTTCAGCAAGGCGATCTCGACCGCGTCATCGCCTACAAACGGTTCAACGGCGAAGCCTACGAAACGCCCTTGGGCGACATTCTGCTCCATCTCGTCACCCACGGCTCCCACCACCGCGGCCAGATGGCGACGCACGCGTCTCGGGAGAAGTTACCCTTCCCGACGACGGACTTCATCAATTACAGCCGCAGCCGCACGACATAATTCGCGGTGGTTCGCGAATATACCTCCTCGAAGTCGGAGAATTGTGTACCCGTTCTCACTTGGAGAGGTATATCGAAATGCGTGCAGTATGTTCTAATCGAATCCTGTTGCCTGTCGTGCTCCTGAGTGTTGTCGGCCTGACGGGATGCCCCATGCCGCCCCAAACCGTTCCCTTCGTGGACCTGGACAAATACATCGGCCTGTGGTACCAGATCGCGGCCTATCCCCAGTTCTTCAACAGAAATCTCGTGGGCGTTACCGCGGAGTACACGCTCAACGACGACGGTACGGTGGGTGTGTTCAACACCGGTATCGAGAATGACTTTGACGGACAGGTCGTGACCATCGAAGGCACCGCCCGGGTGGTCGACACAACGACCAACTCCAAATTGTCGGTGCGTTTCAACTTCCCCCTGGGACGACTCTTCGAAGGCGAATACTGGATTATCGCACTGGACGACGTCGATTACACCTACGCGGTCGTGTCGGATTCGCGAAAGCAAAGCCTGTTCATCTTGAGCCGCACGCCCACCATGGACCAGCCGACTCTGGACATGATCCTGGACGACCTCGAGGCGCGCGGCTACGACCTCGACGAGCTGGAGTACACGCCGCAACAGACACCGTAGAAGGGCGCAGCACGCCGAACCTCAAGAATGGAATTGCCTCGGCCTCTCATACCATAATGGAGCCTTCAGCGATCCCCTAACTGGAGGCAAACGTATGATGCTCCCCCGCGCCCGGCTTATCGCATGGTTGCTCCCGATTCTGTTGGTGTCTGTGATCACTTACGCGGCAGACGTGGAAACCCTCGCCATTGGCGCGCAGGCGCCGGACTTCTCCCTGCCTGGCGTCGATGGCAAGACGTACACACTCGCCGACTTTTCCGACGCGGACGTGCTGGTCATCGTGTTCACCTGCAACCATTGTCCCACCGCGCAGGCCTACGAAGCGCGCCTTCAACAACTCGCCGCGGACTACAAGGACAAAGGCGTTGCCTTGGTCGCAATTTCGCCGAACGATCCGCTCGCCGTCCGCCTTGATGAGTTGGGCTATACGGACGTGGGCGATTCCTTCGACGACATGAAGAACCGCGCGGAACTGCGCGGGTTCACTTTCCCCTATCTCTACGACGGCGACGTGCAAGAGGTGTCCAAGGCCTACGGTCCCGTATCAACGCCCCACGTCTTCGTGTTCGACAAGGAGCGCAAGCTCCGGTTCGCGGGCCGCATCGACGACAACGACGATCCCGCGAAGGTGAAGTCTCACGACACGCGCAACGCTATCGACGCCCTGCTCGAAGGCAAGCCGGTTCCGGTGGAGACCACCAAGACCCGCGGCTGCTCCATCAAGTGGTCGGACAAGCGGGGAACGGTGCAGGAATCGCTCGATCGTTGGGCGCAAGAACCGGTCGACCTGCAGCGCGTCGGCGTTGATGGCATCCAGGAGATCATGAAGAACGATTCCAAGAACCTGCGGCTGGTCAACGTCTGGGCCACCTGGTGCGGCCCCTGCGTCTACGAGTTCCCGCAACTGGTCGAGATGAACCGCATGTACCGCGGTCGCGATTTCGATATGGTCACCATCAGCGGCGACGAAATCGACAACGAAGAAAACGTGCTGGCCTTCCTGAAGAAGAACGAAGCGTCCACCCGAAACTACATCTTCCACTCCGACGACGAATACGCCATGATTGAAGCCGTGGACCCCGAATGGCAGGGCAACCTTCCCTACACCGTCCTCATTGCCCCCGGCGGCGAAATCATCTACCGCCACGAAAGCATGATCGACCCCCTCGAACTCAAACGCGCCATTGTGGACTACCTCGGACGGACGTACAACTAACTTTCCAAAATGTACCTACGCGAACGCTTTTTGGAGTGCGGCCGCTTGCGGCTGCTTTTCTTTGGCTGATCTCTGATACCTAAGTCTCTCGCGCGATTCGACGGATCGTATTGCTCGCTACGATATTTGCACAGGATTCATCGCACAAGCAGCACGCGCTATGATAGCGATAGGTGACAGGGTTGCGCCTAAGAAAAGCAGCCGCAAGCGGCCGCACTCCAAAAAATCCCGCCGAGGTAGCTTGGGCTAACCGATTGAGCGAGAAGCGGCGGTCTTACTCCCCCACATTCTCATAATACTTCACGTTCTGCGTGGCGCGTCCGTACGCGACGATATCCGGCCAGCCGTCGCCGTTGAGGTCGGCGGCGAGGGCGTCTTCGGTCGCCATACCGCCGTCGTCGATGACGTATTCCGTGGCAGTCAGCTCACCCATTGTGAGATCGAAGTTGATATCGTAAACGTTCAGGCCCGGGACCTCGCGCGGCCCCGCTTTTTCGCGCCAGCCGATGAGCACCTCGTCTTGACCGTCCCGGTCAAAATCGGCCCACCAGACGGCGTGCCCACCGGCAAGCTGATCGGTGATGACGTGACGTACCCACGCGCCATCCTGCATCGTATAAACGACGGCCTGATTCGCGTGCCACGGTTCAATCGTCGCGAGCATAGGCGGACCATTCGCGTTGCGCTTGATCTCCCCGGCCCCACTCCGCGGCAGGGGCTCCGGATTGCCGGGGGTCAGCAGCGTCGATGACCACGCCCCGTCCGCCGAACGCGTGAACTGCGTTACCCCCTCGAAGGACGCCGCCAGAATCGCGTCTCCCTTGCCCTCCTGCGGCACGGACCAGATGTTATGCATCACATGCAGTTCGCGGCTGATTTCCTCAATTTCCCAGGGCGTCTGCGTGAAGTCCGCGGTAGGACGCAACAAAAAGAGCCGCGCGCCGATGTCGGCAAAATTTGGCGGCTGCGAGTCGCGCCCTTTCAACGGCGCAACAACCAACTCCGGCTTGCCATCTCCCTCCACATCCGCCCAGCGGATGCGGTGCAGCGTCGGTTCCTCTTCCAACAACGTAACGACATTCCACGGCTGCGACACGTCGTCGCCGTGATGCAGCAAGTACAACGCCCCGCCGGACGCGGTATTGTTGAATTGCCAATCCGCACCGAGCGCCAGTTCGGGGATGCCGTCCCCATCGAGATTCTGTGGCGCGATGCAAACGTTCGAGTTGCGCAACGTGCCAGTAATTAGATGGCGTTCCCAGGTGGGGTTCTCGTACCACGCCACGTCCTCGCTGCTGACCCCGATGATGTCGGGCTTATCGTCGCGGTTCACATCGGCCACCGTGATGGCCAGCCCCGTGCCCGCCTCGGGATTGATGATGTGATCTTTGAATGCGGGAAATGGGGTCTGGGCAAGTGCGCAAGAGGAAACAATAATGCAGACGAACAGCCAAAACATGCGGGACATAAAGAAGACTCCTTATTCATTCACTGATGTCACCTTGCCGAGACAGTCTACCATGAACACTTGGGGTGGTCATCATGGATCGTTTCGATCATGCGGAGAGTTCGACGACATCACTGCGAAAACGAGAAAGATAGATTCCCGCCTGCGCGGGAATGACGGGTAGGGCGAAGTAGCACGGGCGCTGTCCCAAAACGTCATTCCCGCGCAGGCGGGAACCCATCTTCAGATAAGGTCAAATAATGCGCCCTCGTAGAGAATTGGAGTCGAGCAGAAGGACTCAATAAAACTCAATCCCGAACAACTTCGCTTGCCGAAGTTGAAACCGCAAAATCACCGCAGTGTCTTCGTGCTTCATTAAATCTTCGCCCTGCCACGTGACCGGAACCGCCAGCCCATCCCCCACGATGCGATCGGCGTCGTCGAAGGTCCGGCCCGCCACGTCCTCGCCGGTGCCAAAACGCCGCACGGCCGTCTTGATATACCCCGACGGTTTCACGGAACAGTTCAATCGAATCCGTTCGCCGCGCGGCAGCACGGCCACGGTGGCGAACTCCCCTTCTTCGTCGCACTGCAAGGCCACGAGCCGGCCCTTCGGCCAGGTAGCCATCCCGCCCTCGCCCGCCACGCCCGGGAACAGCCCCTTGCGCATCTCAAAGTTCCGGCCCGGATACTTGTGCGGAATCGGCTGCGCGCCGTAAGTGAGTCCCCACACGTCGCCGGGGTATTCGAGCAAGTTGCCGCTGCACACGATATACCCGCCGGTCGGCGTACCGGGTGCGCCGGTATCCACCACGGGACCCCCGGGCACCCGCGACCACACAACGCCGTCTGCGCTGGAGTACAGCCACGACGCGCCGCCGTCGCTCTCGAGTTCCCAGATCCACGGAAACATCACATGGTTGTCAGGAATACCGGGCAATGTCGTTTTACAGTTGGTGTAGAAGAGGTGGCTCGGCGCCATGTCGGCCCCGGTCGACAGCACGATCTCCGGCTTCTCAAAGTGCCGGAAGTCCTTGCTCACCGCGCGTCCCACGGACCGGCGTCCGACGCTGATCCAGCCGTCGGGATTGATCGCGTCCATGTCCGGCGCCTTCTCGTTCACCTGCCACGCGCGCACGTAGGCCACGTACTCGTCCCGGTCCACGTCGTAGTAGCACGTGTTCAACGTGTCCGCGTGTTGCACCATGAGCGGTTCTTCGAGAAGGGTCCAATGGATCCCATCCGGCGATACTGCGCCGAACACAGCGACCACGCAGCGAAATCCGCCCACGTCCTGCCGCCGCGCCATGGTGTCGACCTCGTCCGGATACTTCGCGGCATACGCGTCCCACTCTTCGTCAGTGATGATGCCGAGATAGAGCATCTTGTAGCGTTCATCGGTCGACGATGGATCGACAAACACGCTCCCGCCATGGAACCCGCGCACGGAACCATTGAGGTCTCCGCGAAAGACGATGTTGTTGTCCGTGTTGCCCGCGTACTCGAACAGGCCAAGCTTGGGATACTCCCAGGTCACGCTGTCCGCCGATTCCGCGTAGGCGATGTGCGCGTTGTATCCCGGCAGAATCCGATCCTTGGTGCTGAACGGCTCGGGATCATCAGATGGCCCCATCGTGTACCAGGCTTTATACTTGCCCTCGTCGAAAACTTGCGCGGCAATCTGCCCCGGTTGAAACGGCACCTTCTCCGCAGGCTGCACGACAAGCCGGATGCCCCGCGGCATGTCGTAGGTCGTAAACTGCGCGGGCCGCGTCCCGTCTCCTTCCAGCCACGCGCCCACGTTCTTCTCTTCCTCCGTGGCATCCGGCGCATGCTGGATCTGCCACCCAAAACTCCCCTGCCGGACATATTTCCAACTCGTGAAGTAGATGAAGTTGCTCTTCAACTCCACCGGCTCGCCATAGAACCGGTCCACTTGCGCGAAGGTCGGATGCGCCAGCACGAGAGTCATGGTGTAGACGGCGAGGCGTGCCCACCGCCGCGGAAAATGAGATGTTCGAATCATTGCCGTTCCCCGTTTCTGCGCTCCCTGTTCGCGCGCCAAATCATACCACGACGCGCGATTGCACTTGGTTTGTCGCACCGAAATCCCATTGCGAATGTAACGATTCCGGTTTAGAATGATAATCACCAGTCGGGGGGACTGGGAGAGAGCACTCGACGCAGGCATCCAGGCCACGCGCGAGCGCCATTGGGGGGATTGCGGTGAACGATCCACAGGCCAAGACCGATCGCATCATTGCGGCACTCGAACATCGCGAGGCGGACCGCGTTCCCATCGGCGAGTTCTTCTGGTCCAACTTCGTGCGTCGGGCCAAGCAGGACTTCCACACGGGCGACGACTTCAATCCCTACACCTTCTGGGACCTCGACATGGTGGTCCTCAATCCCAACATGGACCCGCACATCACGCCCGTCGAAGTGGTGCTGGAGGAAGCCGATCGCAAGGTCGTCCGCACCGGCTTCGGTGCGACCATCGAACTCAAGGGCACCTACCCCATGCCGCGGTATGTGGATTTCGACACCCAATCCTACACCGACATGAAAGAGTTTCAATTCGACGACCCGCGCGATCCGCGCCGCTTCACCGCCGCGATCGATGATCAGATCAATTCTGTCGGCGACACCTTGGCCCTCGGCAACCCAGCTTGGGTGGATCGCGTGGATACCTTCGCGCGCGAATGTTGCGTCTTCGGCAGCGTCTGCGAACCCCACGAGATGATCTGGCGCATCATGGGCACGGAAAACGTGCTCTATAAACTCGGCGAGGACCCCGGACGCATGGCGGCGTTCATCGAGCGTCTCGGCGATTTCCTCGTGGGCATCGCCGAAGCGCAGATCGCGGCCGCCCAGGGAAAACTGTCGGGACTCTACATCTGGGGCGATGTCGCCTATGACCGGGGCATGTTCTTCTCGCCGGACTACTGGCGCGCCGTATACAAGCCGCAGCTCCGGCGCATCTGCGACGTGATTCACGGGGCGGGACTCAAGGCGATCTACCACGGATGCGGCAATGCCTCCGTCCTGTTCGAGGACATGATTGACGCGGGGGTGGACGCCTACAACCCGCTCGAAGCAAAGGCGGGCCTGGACGTCGTGCAACTGAAACGGCAGTTCGGCTCCCGTTGGGCCTTCAACGGCAACATCGATGTCCGCGTACTGGCGACCAATGACCGCGATGCCATTCGCCGGGAGATCCTCACCAAACTGAACGCAGCCAAGGGTGGCGGGTATATCATCCAGTCCGATCACTCCGTGCCGGATGACGTGGACCCGGCAAGCTATGACTACGCGCGACAACTCGTCCGCGAGTACGGCGCCTACCCGCTTAACCTGGGCGAATACGATCTCGATGTATCCGAACCCGCAACCACTGTATGAGGCAACGCGAATGACACGCTACGGCATGGTCGTCCGGGTCAAGCCTGACCGGCTCGATGAGTATAAGCGGCTGCACGCGGCCGTGTGGCCGGAGATATTGGAGAAGATCACGGAGTGCAACATCCGCAATTATTCGATCTATCACAAAGACGACCTGCTGTTCAGCTACTTCGAATACGTCGGCGACGATTTTGTTGCCGATATGGAGGTGATGGCCGCGGACCCCGTCGTGCAGCGATGGTGGGACGTGTGCAAGCCGTGTCACGAACCGCTCCCCACCCGCGCCGAAGGCGAGTGGTGGGCCAACATGGACGAGGTCTTTCATTGCGATTGAACGAAGACTCGGATCGTCGCACTCACGTCAGGATAATGCTATGACCAGCAAAGAACGCATGATGCGCGCGCTCCACCGGGAGAAACCGGATCGCCTGCCGGTGTCGGTACACCAATGGCAGGGATACCATCTCGATACCTACCTCGATGGCATCAGCGACATCGAGGCCTTCGAACGCTTCGGCATGGACGCCCAGATCCAGTACTTCGAGGAGATGGGCCAGTTCTGGCTGGTCAACGCCGACTTTGCAAAGGCATCCACGACGGACTGGCGCGACGAAGTAACAGTCATCAGCGACGATCCCGATAACCGCGTCAACCATCACACGATCCATACGCCGTCCGGCACGCTTACCTACAAGACCGCAGGCGACCGCAAGACGACCTGGATCACGGAGTACCTTATCAAGCGCGACGAAGATATCGAGATCATCCGGAAGCATATGCCGGTCCCCGTACTGAATCTCCCGCCCATCGCGGAAACCTACGACAATTTGGGCGATCGCGGTATTCTGCGCGGATTTGTCTGGGGCGATCAGGCCGGATGCTGGCAACACGCCTGCTGCCTCGCGGATGCCAATGATCTCATCCTCCGCTGTCTGACGGAGCCGGACTGGGTCCACGAGCTGCTCGGCATTCTGCTGGAGAAGAAGCTGCGCTTCGTTGCCTCCATGAAGGGCGCGAAGTTCGACGTCATCGAAACCGGAGGTGGCGCGGGTTCTTCGACGCTGATCTCGCCGGACATCCATCGCGAGTTCTGCCTGCCCTACGACCGCGAGGTGCACGACGCCCTGCATGAACTCGGCTTTCTCATCACCTACCACACCTGCGGCGGGACTTTTGGCATTGAGGACGCCATCATCCAGAACGGCTGCGACATCTCCGAGACCCTAGCGCCGAAGAGCATCGGCGGCAACCAGGAACCCTGGGAATTCAAGGCGAAGGTCGGCGATCGCCTCGCCCTCATCGGAGGCCTGGATCAGTTCAGTGTGCTGACCGAAGGTAGCGATGCGCTCATCCGCGCAAAGGTTCATGAACTATTCGAAAAAGTGGGCGACAATGGCGGCTACATTTGCTCCCTCGCGGACCATTTCTTCGAAACACCACCCGAAAAACTCCAAGTCTTCGCCGACGCGGCGCGAGAATGTACCTATTAACACCCGCCCGCGCCTCATTGACAAAAACCTGATCCTATCCTATAGTACGTTCTTGCAGGGCTAACCAATTTGCTTATTCAGTAGGCGCAATCTCGCGCTCCGGGCAGGGCGACCTACGTTCACATCGCTCACGCCACTTAATGCGTTCTCGATGCTGGATTCTGTCTGTTTCAGGTCAGGAGAGGAATTCTCCACTGATGGTACCCGAAGCAGATTCACGGGCAGTGCATTTCGAACAAGAGGAGGTGGCGGATGATGTGGGCCAAAATCGATTGTGGGGGTCCGTCCCGGCGAAACGGGGTTACCCAGCACACTCTCCGGCGATGCAACTTCGGCCGCTGGCTCACGTGCGTGGCCCTATGGATCACGCCTCTGGTCGCGCTGGCATCGAGCCACAATGACGCCCCGCTGATTGTGCAAGACCCACAGGCGGACATCGCCGACCTCTACGCCTTCATCGGCACCAAGGTGGACGACGCCAACGTGAAAGTCCTGAACGTCATCGTCAACGTCCACCCGTTCAGCGAACCCGGGACAGGTCCGAATTACGACCGCTTTGCCGACGATGCCCGGTACAGTATCCACATCGCCAACCCCGTGACCGGCGCCGAGGTGATGCGGTACGACTTTGAGTTTACCAACAGTTCGCCTCGAACGACGGCTCCCATACTCAAGAACCCCAATACCATCCTCTCGTACGGGCTCGGAACCGAGGCAGGGTCCATTAACGACGTGGGCGACGCGCGGCAGAACTACACCCAGCGGTACAAGGTGACGCACGTCAATGGCATCGTCGCGAACATCATCGGACGCAAACTCCTCACACCGCCGCCGAACGTCGGAGCGCACACCACGCCGCTCTACAACGACAACGCGACCGGCTTCGCCATTTCCGGCGCCACGACCTTCAACGAGTTGGATGCGTATACTCAAAATACAATTTACAGCTTGCCTTCAGGAGAGGTGGTCTTCGCGGGCCAGAGGGAAGATGGGTACTACGCGGATGCCTCCGGCCTCTACGACCTCCTGGATGACCGGATACTGGACAACAATAACAACTTGGGCGACGGCCTCGGTCAGGACGGCGGCGGAGTGGATACGTACAAAGGGTTCAACGTGCTCACCTACGCCATCCAGATTCCGGTGAGTTCGTTGCCTTCGTTCGCTTACACCGCACCGTATGCCGACTTGGCGAACGCTCTACCGGCGATCGGCACGGCCAACGGCGTCGGTGTGTATGCCTCCGTCAGCCGGCCGCGCAACCGTACGTACCGCATCGGCGGCGACCCGCAATCTTCCGGTCCCTATATCCAGGTCAACCGAATGGGCAACCCGCTCTTCAACGAAATGTTCGTCGCGGTAACGGACAAGGACAAGTACAACCGTACGCTGCCCATTACCGATTCCGCTCGCTTCGCGAGCTACGCCCTGAACCCGGAGATGGCGTCGCTCTTTAACTTGGTGTTCGCCACCAGCTTCGTCACCACGGGCCGCACCGACCTCGAAGCCCTCTTCATCCCCGATGTCCTGCGCGTCGACACCACCACCATGCCCGTCCGCTTGCCCGGACAGTCCGGCTTCAGTCGCCACGGTTTCCTCGGCAGCGACACCACGACCGACGGCGGCGCCCGGACCAAGTCCAGCGGCTGGCCCAACGGACGCCGCATGGGCGACGACGTGATGGACATCGTCCTGACCCTTCTCGCCAGCGGACCGACCTACGCCTCCACCACTCTCGTCGGCGACAACGTAGCCGCCAACGATCAGCTCTACCACCAGGTATTCCCCTACGCCGCCACCCCCCACGCCGGCCGCAACCACCGGAAGGACTCCGGCGAAAACGCGCCCTGACAAAGAGTCTCGACGGCACACGACCCACGCCCGCAAATCATGGGTTCCGGTCACGAGGCCGAGAAGTGTGGCCGAGTAGCTTTCGTAGCGCCCGGGTTCCACCCCGGGCGTACTCCGAAGCCCAAGACGCCTTAGGAGGGCGGGTTTTCCTACCCGCCAAGCCAGCGATCGCGTGGCAACACGGCAACCGGAATACCAAGAAGACTACGTGGGGTGATCTTCAAACGAAGAGGTTTCACACACACGCAACCGCTCGCACGGCGGGTTGGAAAACCCGCCCTCCTTGGCGCGACTTTCCCGCACTATTGGAAGCTACCTACTTCCCCCGGCGCAGGGAACTTTATCCAGGATCCCCTTAATTCGCGGCTGGACGCTCCGTTTGCGCTCCGGTGGCAAGCGCCAACGCGCGCGCGACGGACGATCGGCATCGAGCGATGTCTTCGGACGTGAACCCCGTAGTTGGACCCGAGTCAAACTCGGCAAGAGATGCCTCGGCCTCCCTCGCGAAGGACAGCAGTTGATCCGGCGGGATGTCTTTTCGCGCCAGGCTTTCCACCAGTCCGCTCAGTGCCGCTGCTTTCCCGAGGAACGCCTCCTGGCGTTCCCTTGAATCCGAGGACTTCACCAGGACCGCGCCGAAAGCTGCGGTGGCCTGGACATACCCGGAACCACCTGCAAATAGACGGGCTTCTCGAATCAGTTCATCCGAATCCTGGCGGAGTGCCAGCGCATCGGCGAAGCGATCGATAAGACGAGTCAACTCGTCAATTTGCTTATACTGAATTAAATAGCCAGACATCCATCCATACTCCATGAACATCTGGTCGCTGTCATACTGCCCTTGCGCCGCTTCGATGAACTCATTCCAGGCGGCGTACCATTCATCTCTATCGCCGGCCGCGAAGTAGATCTCTTTCAGAAGCCGGCGTGACGCGATCTCCGTATCTACGTCATTCGCAGCTTTCGCCATTTCGATGAGGTTCCTGCACGGTTCTACAAACTCGCGAACCGCGGTGGCCGACTTCTCATTGGAAGGCCTCCTCACGTCGAAAAATCGGCGCATGATTTCGTAATACTCCCACCGGCAGTCCCCCGATGGGCCTTCAAGCGGCACGCGCGGATCGGCCGACACGTCACTCAAGGACACCGCCTGGGTAGGCTGGGTGCGCAGACTCATCACGCGGTTTCCGTCAACCGTCTCGATGTAGATCTCCGCAGGATATGCGGGCGCGTCAGGTCTGCCTGAGGAATGCTCGTAACTCCACACCACGCGCCGTGGCAGTGCAACCGGAAGAATCATCCCGCCATCGGAGTAGGTGAGCGCGTTCTCATGGATTTCAAGAATCATGCGCGACGAACTTGACGCCTCGGATGATTGCGGCGGCCCCTCCTCCCAGTGGACCGATGCCACGGGCTCGGAAGAATCCGCGCCGAAGATCCGCGCCGATCGAAGAACCGGATGGCCGGGGTCATTCGCAATCTCGTATTCCGCGCGGGATACTTGCGCGAGATAAAGCCACGGTTTGCTGCGCTCCCACACGGCGACGATTGCGTTCGTTCCCCCGCCTTCCGGTGCGGCCTGCGACGGATACACGGTGAAATCGCGCAACGCCCAGCTATTCGCGATGCTCGCAGCGATCTGGTCATCCAGCGGCGCGCTCACAGGCGATCGGCCATTGGTCTTGCCCGCCACCTCCGGCGAATCAAACGCCACCTCCGAGTTCGTCCACTTATGGGGCTGGTAAACGAGCAGTTCCTCCGCATCCACGACCATCGTCAACCCAATCGGCTCATATCCCAAGCCCCGCGCCCGCCAGTTCGGAGTGCGGGCGTAACACTCGCCCCGGGAAAATCCATCACCGCGGCCAACTACCCCAAAGACGGTCGCCGCAATACCCGGCGGTGCATCGAATCCCCCGTGCGGGGGATATTCGAGCATGAATTCCACGCATGCAGGCGGCGATGCGTCGCCGGGACCAGTCGTGTCCTCTCCATCCGCGCCCGGCATGGGAATCTGGAAGGGGGGAAACCCAAGCACGCAGTCTGCGATCAGTCCCACCGCTTCGTACTGCTGAACTTTCCGAGCGAATTCTCTCAAGCTGCGGATGCGCGCGGCCTCGTCAACCGCAGTGCCGGCATCCGTACTCGAAGAACCGGCATGCGACCCTGCCTCCGCGCCACATGCAGGGCCTGCCAACCCGCTCCAAGCGAACAACAGCACAAGGTAGATCGCGATGCTATCCAAAGGAACTGAAATTCCCCAAGATGGAAAACTCAATCGGTATCGTTGTGTACTCGCGAATCGTTTATTCATCGGAACTACGACGCCTCCAGTAAACATATCCGGCTACCCCCGCACCCATGGCAGCGGCCGCAAACAGCACTACGTACACACCACGTGACGAACCCGAATCCTCGGCGCCCAAAGCAGGTGATGAATCCTCGACTGGAACCAAAGCTAAGGAATCGGCAACCCCTAAACTGGAGTCAGGATGTTCAGGCGAGGCTCCAGCTTTATTCGGCTCGGTGTCTCGAATGGAACCCAATTTACGATCAGATTCAGCATCGAGCTCACGAAAGTGCCGTTCATCCTCCAACCAACGCGCAATACTGCGCATTTCGGAACGCTTCGTTTCTTCCACCATCCCCTGCCGCTCCAACTGCTTCAAGCGATCGGAAAATGGAAAATCCGTCATTTCCTCGGTCGACGTGATGACGCGATCGATGTACACGCTCGATCCATCCAAAGTCAGCAATTCGGGAGGGAGCCCTTGCGCTCGATTCTCTTCGATCTCAGCAAGTTCTGCGTGTAAATCTTCAATCGACTTTTGTCCCGCATCAGCAATCGTTTCCAGCATTGACGTCAGTTCCGCGTCCGTGAGAATTGCTTTGTACCTTGGGTCAAGCGGATTGACCGCTGCAAACCGCATGTTTTCCAGACCCTCCGCCGAGATGCGGTTGAATTCGTCCAACGATTCCCGATCGGGCAGATACGTGGCCACTTCGTTCAACGTCGCAATGACCGCTTCCTCCATCGCCGAGAATTGGTCGTCCAACCGCTTCTGCCCTTCCTCGTCAAGTGGCGGGCGGCCCGCGCAAGCGCCAAGCAGTAGCGCGCACTTCTCTTCCAGGATCTCCAAGGTCAGCGATGAATCAAAGTGCAATGGAACCTGCTGAACTGCCGTTGCAGGCAAGAACTCCAGAACCTGCGCCGCCGACTCTGGAGGGAGCGCGCTTAGTACCGCTTCGCGTTGCCGTTCCAATACGCCCAGGAATTCAGTGCGTTGCGAATCCGTCCACTCCGGCCGTTCCTGTTGAAGCCACGTATCCAAATGCTCCGGATCGAAACTTTCTTGGCCAGAAACGCGCAACACCGGTATGCATAGCAGGGCAGCCGTCAGACAAAGCAGTATATGGCGCGGCCAGCCTGCAGACTTCATCGGACTCGCGATTGAAGAATTCAAGGTCTTCATTGTGAGTTATCCAATTCGTTTGTGAAAGTCTGGGAACGCATGCAACCGTTTTGTCAATTGGCCCACATGATCTTCATCCCCACTTCATCATTTCCACGCCGCCGACGTGACAATGACGAACTGACGTCAAAGCGTGCTTTCCTACACACGTTCTTGACAGTTTCTGAACTTCCCCGCAGATTCACTTTAGCCAGGGACCCTCAAGATCTAAATCCGGGTACGAGGTATCAATCTTCGCAAACGCCTTGGATTTGTCTTTGTACATATCGTCTGTGGTGTCTCTTGTTTCGTAAACCTTTGCCCAAGCCTTGGTTCTCAGTATTACGAAGCATTGAGAACCAGGATCGTCATCGGTGTCTGTCACGCTCGCAATTTCATGATAACTTTGTCCAGGGCTTGTGTTCTGAGCACTGGGAACTGACCAGCTTATACTCGCTTCTGTAAGTCCTCCGCCAATACCGGTGAGGCCTCCGGAGTCATTAATGACCTCGACGCCAGCCCATACACTCTTCTCGGAAACCTTCCCATCTGTGGTCGCAGTGTCGCACTCGATCTTAGCCCAGGCATTCGTGACTATCTTTCCGCAACCCCAGAATAGACTTTCTATATCTAGTGCCGCATCAGCATATACATCTACCTCTATATCGCATTCAAAACGATACAAAGCAGTAGAGTCCTCGCCGTCATGCGTCCACTCCCATTTTGTATATGCGGTGATTCCGTTTTCGACAGGAATGGTTGCAGTAAAGTTGCTCGTGTTCTCCAACTCCACTTCCGCTAGTGATTCCCCCCACTTATCGGTCCCGACACTTAGGCTCCGTTTTACACGTATGTTTCCCACGTCGCTTGAACCGCGCATAATGTCCACCGTCGAACTGCCGCTCGTTTCTTCGCCCGTTACGAGTAGTATGTAACCAGCATGTGCAACGCACGGTACGAGTCCTACCATTATTAATCCGGCAAATATCGCCGCGGCAACGGAGCGCTGGAATTTACGCATGACTTCCCCCTTCCTTGTCAGCTTGCCTGACATCGAACCGTTCTAAAGACTCCCCCATAATTGTGACACTATGTTCAGTCCAGCAAGAACTATTCCAATATGCCCCCCCCCCCCTCCCCCGTTGTGGGACACGATAGTAAGTCATAGGTTGCCAAGCCCTTACCGGGCGACATGACAAAAGCCAATTGATGGCTTACCTTGTCCACTTCTGTCAAATTGCATTACACACGTAACAAATAATTACACACCCAGATCTGCGCTGCTCAGCAATAATTTACCTACTCCCCCGGCACCTGTATTTTGTCCAATATCCCGTTGATGAACCTGGGCGCGTCGTCGGTGCCGAAGCGTTTGGCGACTTCGATGGCTTCGTTGATGGCGACGTTGCGGGGGACGTCTCCGGCGTAGAGCATTTCCCACGCGGCGACGCGGAGCACGTTGCGTTCGACGCGTCCGATGCGGCCGGGGGACCAGGTTTCGAGGGTGGCGGCGATAGCGTTATCGAGGTCCGCGCGTTGATCGATGACGCCGGCGATCAGCTTCTCCGCGTAGTCGCGCACGCCGGGACGCGACGGGTTCACGCGCCAGAAATCGGCGATGACTTCACGCCAGTCATAGGAGGTAAAATCGAGGCCGAACAAAAACTGGACGGCGCGCTCGCGGGCGCGCCGCCGCACTTGAGGACTGATACTGCTCACAACTGCTCCTTAAGCACGGCTCGCCGCGATTTGTTATGCGCTCCCGGACACCATGTCTGCGCGAAGAACATCCCCCTTAGTCCCCCTTCGAAGGGGGAGTTCCGTACTACGCTTTGCGTAGTGTTTGGAATAGAAAACGGCTCCGGATTCGTGCATTTCACGGTCCTTACACCGTGAACTGCAGTGCCGCAAAATTCCCCCTTTGAAGGGGGATCAAGGGGAATGTTCTTCAGTGCCAGGGACCGCTGTCGGCATAATGAGTTGATTCCGCTCACAATTGCTCCATGAGATTCGCCATCTCGATCGCGGCCATCGCCGCGTCAAACCCTTTGTTGCCGGATTTGGTGCCGGCGCGTTCGACGGCCTGTTCGATCGTGTCGGTGGTCAGGATGCCGAAGATGATGGGCACGCCGGCATCGTAAGACGCGTGCGCCACGCCCTTGGCCGCTTCGCCCGCCACGTAGTCGAAGTGCGACGTGCTCCCGCGGATCACCGCGCCCAGCGCGATGATGGCATCGTACTTCTTCGACTGGGCCATCTTCTTCGCCACCACGGGGATCTCATACGACCCCGGCGCCCACACGACGGTGATGTCCTTCTCATCCGCGCCGTGGCGGGTCAACCCGTCGATAGCGCCGCCCAGGAGTTTCGACGAGATAAACTCGTTGAACCGGGACACGATGATCCCGTACTTCTTCCCCTTCGAAATCAATTTGCCTTCAATCACCTTCGGCATGGTTCCTCTCTCCTCTCCGTACCGATTCGTACGTCACATCGCCGCCATCCGCGGCAAGAAATCTACATCCCCCTTGGTCCCCCTTCGAAGGGGGAATTTGCTTAAGGACGCCGCCTGTGCATCCGCATCGCACGCGTCCACGACAAAGGCCCCATACTGGCCTCCGCGCAACGCGAAGCGTTGCGCCAGAGTTTCCCCAAAATCAAATGGACGCAACACGACTTCGTAAATCCAAAAAACCAGAGCTCGACGCACTCCCCCTTCGAAGGGGGATCAAGGGGGATGTCTCTTCAACGTCACCGCATAACGCTGCCGTCGTCATGTCCGTCCCCCTCACGCGAACAGATGCCCCATCTTCTCCTTCTTCGTTTGGAGATACCGTTCGTTGCGCGCGTTCGGCGGAATCACCAGCGGAACGCGATCCGTCACGATAAGCCCGTGCGCTTCGAGTCCCACGCGTTTGCTCGGATTGTTGGTTATGAGCCGCATCCGTTTCACGCCGAGGTCCGTCAAGATCTGCGCGCCGATGCCATACTCCCGCGGGTCGGGCAGGAACCCGAGGTGTTCGTTCGCCTCAACGGTGTCGAGCCCGCGGTCCTGCAACTCGTACGCGCGGATCTTGTTTACCAACCCGATCCCGCGGCCTTCCTGCCGCATGTACAACAGGACCCCCTGCCCCTCTTCAGCGATCATCCGCAGGGACTCGTGCAACTGGTCCCCGCAATCGCAGCGGTGCGACCCGAACACGTCGCCCGTCAGGCATTCGGAATGCACCCGCACCAGAATGTCGTCGTCAGGGCCAAAGTCCCCGTGCACCATCGCGAGATGGTGGTAATCGTCGATCTCCGTTTCGTACGCCACCAGCCGGAATTCGCCAAAGTCCGTCGGGATGCTTGTCTCGGCCACGCGGTCCACCAGCTTCTCGTGACGCCGCCGGTACTCGATGATGCTCGCCACGGAACAAATCTTCAGCCGATGCTTCTCCGCGAACCGGGTCAGCTCCGGCAACCGCGCCATGGTCCCGTCCTCGCTCATGACTTCGCACAGCACCGCCGACGGATTCAGCCCCGCCAAACGCGCGAGGTCGAGCGACCCTTCCGTCTGCCCCGCACGCACCAGGCAACCGCCTTCGCGCGCGCACAAGGTGTGCACGTGACCCGGCTGGACGATGTCCTTGGCCGTCGTCTTCGGGTCCACGGCGACGCGGATTGTGTGGGCCCGGTCTGCCGCGCTCACGCCCGTGGTCACGCCTTCGGCCGCCTCGATGGGCGTGTGGAAGGCCGTGCCGAACCGCGATCGGTTCTCCCGCGCCACTGGCTGCAAGCCCAGGTGGTCCATGCGATCCTGCGTCATGACCAGACAAACCAGTCCCCGGCCGTGGGTCACCATGAAGTTGATCATCTCCGGGGTCGTCTTCTCCGCCGCGCACACAAGGTCGCCCTCGTTTTCGCGGTCCTCATCATCGACCAGGATGATCATCCGGCCCGCCCGAAGCTCCTCAAAAATCTCCTCTACCGGGGCAAACATTTCCTAACTCCTATCTGTCGTGCGCGAAGCGGCACAGCGCCGCCGCAACACGACATCGCAATCGAGACCGAAGAACATCCCCCTTAATCCCCCTTCAAAGGGGGAGTTTCTCGCAACGCGTTGCGTTGCGAGAAGTGCAAGTATCGAAGGACGCAAATAGGCGAGATAACAACCCACGGCCAATCGATCCAGGTAGGGAAGATTCCCCCTTCGAAGGGGGATCAAGGGGGATGTTCTTCCCAGATTGCAAGTCATATCGGATTTACTTATAACCATTACGCAAACCCATGCTTCTTTAGTTTTTCCAAGGTAAGCCCGCCGCGCGACATTTGTTTTATGTAATGAAAAATATGCTTTCCGAGCATGTCCGCTTCCATGTTGACCGGATCGCCGGGTCTTCTTGTCGAAAGCGTTGTCTTCTCAATAGTCGTAGGGATGATCGCCACTCCAAACGTATCCCCATGCGGCTCCACAATGGTCAGGCTGATGCCGTCCACCGCGATGGAACCTTTCGGGACCAAATGCCGCGCGACTTCCGTGGGCGCCTGGAACCGCCACAAGGAAAACTCGCCCTGGGGCTGCACCGAATGCACCCGCCCCACGCCGTCCACGTGCCCCTGCACGAAGTGGCCCCCCATGCGGTCGCCATAGGCCAGCGCGCGCTCCAGGTTCACTGCATCCCCCGCCTTCAGACCGCCCAGCGTCGTGCGGTCGAGCGTCTCCGGCGACATCTGCACGACGAAACTCTCCGCATCGAAGGAAACGACGGTCAGGCACACGCCGTTGATGGCGATGCTGTCGCCTTCCTTCACGCCGTCGATCACCGTCCGCGCCAGGATGGTCATGTCCGCCCCGGAGCGCCGGGAAACCGCGCCTACTTCTTCGATGATACCGGTAAACATAGGTCAGTTCGCCCTAGTGTCCTGAACCCCAAGTTCCTTCTCAAAGATCTTGTGTGACTTGTTGCTCAAAGTCCCCCTTTGAAGGGGGATTTAGGGGGATGTTCCCTCAGATACCCGATTGAAATCATTGAACGAATCTCGAAATCACTACACTACACATCAGGAACAATATTCTTTACATAAGCCTCAACCAGAATGTCCTCGCCCACAGGACGAGCCGTCATCCGTTCGAGGTGGATAACATCCAGCAAACGCTTCGCACCCTCCCCTTCTACGGCCGTCACGGCGTCGTGACCACCGATGATCTTCGGGGCGATAAAGAACATCACTTTGTCAACGATTCCAGACTCAAATGCCGAAGCCAGTGTAGTCCCGCCGCCTTCGATCAGCACGGACACGATCTCCCGCGCGGCAAGCTCTTTCATGAGCAGCGCGAGATCCAATCCACCTTTCCCGGCGGGAATGCGCAGGACTTCGTCGGCGCCCTCAAAGTTGCGGTCATCCGGCACAGCCACCCACGTGGGCGCGCCGCTGTCGATCTTGAACACCCGCCGATCCCCATCGAGATACTCCGCCGCGTCGACGATAACCCGGACCGGATCCTTCGCGGTTTCCGATTCCAGCCGGGTCGTCAGGCTGGGGTCGTCCATCATGACGGTGCGGCTGCCCACGAGAATGGCGTCCACCTCGTTGCGCAGTTCGTGGACCATGCGGCGGGCCACCTCGCCCGTGATCCATTTGGAATCGCCCGTGCGGGTCGCGATCTTGCCATCGAGGGACATGCCGCACTTGGCGATGACGAAGGGCATCCCGCGGGTGATGTATTTGAAGAAGGCTTCGTTCAGTTGCCGGGCTTCGTCTTCGAGTACGCCCACGTCGACGGTAATGCCCGCCTGTCGCAATGCGAAAATGCCTTCTCCGCAGACCTTTGGATTGGGATCGTGCAGCGCCACAACGATACGCGCGGGTTTGTGCTCGATGAGGAATTCCGTACAGGGCGCCGTCCGCCCTTGGTGGCAGCAGGGTTCCAGGGAGACGTAAATGGTGCTCCCCGCGACGTCGTCCCCCGCCGCGTGGATGGCATTGATCTCGGCATGGGGACCGCCCGCGCGCTCGTGGTAGCCCTCGCCGATCACCTGCCCGTCGCGCACCACGACACACCCCACGACCGGGTTCGGGCTCGTGCGCCCTTTCCCCTTCGCGGCGAGTTCCAGGGCGCGGCGCATGAACGTCACGTCCTGCTGGGTCGGCTCCGCGGCCGGTACTGCGTGGTTCGACATAAAAATATCCCGACAGGCGTACTGCACCTTCGGGACGTACCGACGAACCCCTCGCCCCGGATGCACCCCTTCCTCGGGCACACCGCACGCGTACGGGTACGCCGCACCTTCTCCCATCCGGACTGTAACCGTCGGCACCGGGATTTCACCGGTTCCTGCGCGTATCCGCGCTCGCGGGCTCTAACCGCCGATCGGGAATTTCACCCTGCCCCGAAGGTGCTCTCGTTAATACTGCTCTAACCTAATGATAGCCAATAGGGATTTCGATGTCAACGCGACTTCCGCCCGGCTGGGGCCTGTGTCTTGGATGTAGGTTTATATGGGATCGCGCAATTCGCGTAATGAATTGTGGATATTCATCTACAATCGCCCATTGCGTCTGTGAATTGACCACAATAGAAAGCAGAGAACGCAAGAGTAACTGTTCTCTCCTTTTGGCGTTCTATGCGTTCTTTTGTGGCCACTACATTTCTTCCCTTTGCAGTGGACGGAGAATTCTTCTTAACGAGCGGGCCTTCGCCCTCTGGCCACATGCCTTTGGTATCGCATTTCCCAAATCTGAGATCTCAGATTCGAAATCGATACCGGTTCTCAGATCGCGATCACCGTTGCGGCTGACAGCGTCTCCATGCTGGAACCGGCAGACCCAGCCCTAATTTCCGCCCGGCTACAACACGTACCCCAGGTTTTCCAGTTCCTGGCGGGTTTCGGGGTCGATTTCGCTTTCCATCCGCTGATCCGTGGCATCATCGAACTTCCAGGAGTACTTAACCATGAACTCGTCAATCAGTTTCTGCATCTCCGCAACCGCCTCCGGCGATTCTGCGGCGATCTCCTTTTGCTCGTATGGGTCCACGGAAACCTGGTAGAGTTCGACCTCCTTGATTGGCATACCGTTGCGTTCGGCCAACTCCTCATCGCCGACCCCTTCCAACCGCCGGTTGTTGACCTTTGGCGGGTGAAAATTCGAGGGGTTGAGGATGTACCGGTATTCCTCCGTGCGAACGAAGATTATCTTGTCCCGCCATTCCCCAAAGGCCGGACCAAGCTTCAAAGGTTCGTCTCGTAGCAGGGGTTCCGCGCTCTTCCCCTGGTAGCTTTCCGGAATCGGGACATCGAGAATGTCGAGAACCGTGGGCGCCACGTCAATCAGTCCGGAAAGTTCGCTGACGGTCTTCCCTCCGGGAACCGTGCCCGGCAGCCGGTAGATCAGCGGCACCCGCAGTGTCCCCTCGTAGACCGATGCTTGGTGGTGGAGGAATCCGTAGTGCTCGTATAACTCTTCTCCGTGATCCGAGGTGATGATGATCAGGGTGTTGTCGTAGATGCCGAGTTCCTGCAAGGTCTCAACAAGGATTCCAACCATGGCATCCGTTAGATTCACCTCGCCGTCGTACAACCCAATCAGATGATCCAAGTCGGGCTTGCTGATAGGCTCCGGACGGAGCATGGCTTCCGCCATCGTATCCTGATCCCCGGTCATGGACCCGGCGTAATTGGGATCGACAAACTTGTTGTTGTCGTCGGGCGGTTCCCACGGGCTATGTGGCGCCATGTAATGCATCCAAAGGAAGAACTTCTTGTCGCGATTCTCGCGCAGCCAAAGGCGAGCGTTTGCCGTCGCAATCTTGTCAGAGGGCTCGCCATTAATCACCTGTTTCTTCGCAAACCCCTCCCAATTCTGTACCCCCGCATTGGTCAAGATTGCTTCGCAGGTATAGCCCTGGCTCGTTAGGACTTCGGCAAGTGTATCCGGTGTATTGTCAACCCGGAGACCGTTATTTCGGACGCCATGAGTGACCGGATAGAGGGACGTTTGAAGGGTTGTCAACGACGGCCATGTGGAACTCTTTGGCGCGTAAACCCACTCAAAGACCGTTCCGTCCGCCGCGATGGCATCGATATATGGCGACGTGTCCTTCTCGTACCCGTAACACCCGAGATGGTCGGCGCGAAGTGTGTCGATCGAAATTAATAGAACGTTTGTATGTTCGATCTCCGCTCTTGCTTTGGGGGACTTCCCGGCAGCCTCGCCTGGATCCGAAGCGGTATCGGACCCGCCACAGCCCGCCACGCCAAGCACGGGCAGTATGACAACCAGGACTCCTGCGAGCCGCGACAAACTAACTCCACGATACATCTTCAATTACTCCTTGCAACGTCCGTTCAGGCGTACGACATTCAGCAAAGGATTCTGCCACAGTACGAAGCCACACGCAACGCCAACGCGGAATCGATAGTTGGTATGACCAATACCTGCTCGCCTCACTTTTTTTTGGCTCGCTCCGCTTCGCGAAACGCTGGACGAGCACCGGCATCTTCCACCACACTGATCGTCAGTCCCCCGGCCCGCAACAAATCCCGAGGCGCGATTCGGCGCAATCTTCGACGCGCCTCGGGTATGGAACTCCCATTGCCCCGAATAACCACGTAAGTTGTGCCGTTCTCCGCGTTGTCGCGCAGTTCCAGAATGTCGTCGACGGTGCTCGCAGACCGGAACTGCAGCGTATCGAAAACCGACTCGTCTTCGCTGGACTCGTTAGAATCCAGTTCCCTACGGAGATAAAAATCCAATGGCCAACTGGAAACCGGAAATACGTGATCCTCGAGTGGCAGGTCCGCCGTGCGCTTGGCCGCCGTTCGTGCGTAAGCGATGGTGTCGCCAGGTTGGAGACGCTGCGCCAGAAACTGTGCCGCAGCACGCCAGTCGTTGCGTGGTCCGGCACGGAAGAGATCGCGCACGGCAACAATGTGAATCAACGAAACGAATCCGGCTAATCCGATTGCGACAAGCGCCACGGCGCCCAAACGAAGTCGGCGTGCATTGGGTTCCCGTGCGGCAGTGCTTTTCACCACACGGCCGGCATACTCGGCCAAAACCACAAGCCCTAATGCCATTAGCAAATGGTAAAACGGGTATACGCTGCAGAAATAGCGTTCCACGAACCAGTGCGAGACGGTGACCATGAAGAAAGGAATGGGAACCACGATAAACTGCGCCGCAATGAGACCGAACAGAAGTGGTTGCGTTCGACAAAGCGCAAGCGCACCTACCGCGAAGATGCTTGCGCAGACCACCTTCGGAATCGCGCTCCGCCCGGGCATAAACTCGACAAGGTACCCCCAGTATTCGCTTACTTTCAATCGGTATACCGGGCGCGTCAGGCCGGGTGCGCGCTCGTAGTATCCGGCACTTCCATCGTCAGATTCTTCGTCGAGAAGTTGATCGTCCGATTCCTCAACGAAGTCTGGCACGCTGCCTCTGGCTACCGCACTCGCCGCGAATCCCGACATGCAAAGTGTGCCCACTAAACCCAGGCATGCGATTCGCAGCACGGTCGCCCGAAGACTCTTTCGTGGCCCAGTCGCGAATGTGTACAACACGCCCATCCCCAAGAGAACCACGAGATAGGGGAATACCGTCAACTGGACGGACAGCCCCAGGTTCGCCGCAAATATGAATGATATCCATGCGGCGGGTCGGTTGCTGCTCAGCGCCCCCCAAATACTCCACGTCATCAGGATGCTGGCAAGCATGACAATCGCGTAAAAGCGCGCTTCCTGACTTCGCTCCACGTGATACGCCGAAAGCGTCAGAAAAAGCGCCGCCAACAATCCAACCCAAGGGCCACTCGCACGCCTCGCCAGCCCGAAGAGCGCCAGAACCCCTAAACATCCGCCAACGACACTCGGCAGGCGAAGCATCGCCTCGGAATCCCCCAACTTCAGCGTAAAGTGGGACAAGACGTAGTAGAGGAAGTGTGGGCGATAGGTGAAGACTTCTTGCAGGGGAAGCCGCGCGCCAACGTATGTAGCAATCTCGTCGTTCCAGAAACTCGCGTCAAGACGGACAACACGAAGGAGCACCGCGACGACGAGAACAACCGCGAGGGCTAGAATTTCAACAGCAATGCGCTTCTTCACGCCCGGTTCTCCATAGCACTTCGCAATCGCGGACGAAAGTCGAAGCGAATTCTCTCGGCAGCATCATCGGATTTGCCGATCGCCGTATACTCGGTTCAGTGGGTTTCCCCGTTGGCCGCTCGCATGCACGGACCGTTTCCGGTAAAATGCGGAGAACGTTGGCCACCCCCTTCGCACCAGCCGGTGGGATGCAACACCCAACCAATCGACAGGAAACCAAGCTAATGTATCGCAAGTTGTCGACCGCGATCATCTCCACATTCGTTGTCTCCGTGATGCTCTTCACGGCCGCCTTCGCCCAGGAGGCATCCACGAGGGAAGCGGTAGCGCCCGGCCATCCCGAGTGGTGCGTGTATTTCACCACCGGATCGGTGAAACAGATTGCCGACGATTCGGATGAGATGGCGTTGGCGATCTCGCGGATGCGCGACCTGGGCGTGACGAAGGCGTATCTGGAAGTCTATCGCGGCGAAGTCGTGCCCCCGGAAACGTTGATCGCCGCGCGGGACGCCCTGCGCGCGGAAGGATTCGCCGTCGCCGCCGGCATCGCCACGGTGCCGGGCGGCGGTTACGGCGTACGCCAGGAAGGCCCCTTGGACTGGTTCAACTGGCAGAATCCGAAAACACAGCACGACATGCGCGAAGTCACCACGATGGCGGCAGGCATCTTCGATGAGTTCATCGTGGACGATTTCTACTGCACCGGCGACGTAAGCGAGGAATCGCACCAAGCCAAAGGCGATCGTTCGTGGTCCGACTACCGGCGCGATCTGCTCGTGAAACTTGCCTCGTCAATCTTCATCGAGCCCGCCAAGGCGGTCAATCCCGACATCACCATGGTCATCAAGTATCCCCAGTGGTACGACAAGTTCCACGAGCACGGCTACGACGTGGCCCGGGAATCGCCCCTCTTCGACAAGGTCTGGGTCGGCACGGAAACGCGTGGCGCGAATACGCAACGCTTTGGTTTTACGCAGGCCTACATGGGCTTTGTGAACTACCGGTGGATCGCGTCCGTCGCCGGCGACAAAATGTCCGGCGCGTGGTTCGATCACGGCGATTGCGACGCCATCGACTTCGTGGATCAGGCCTACCAGAGTGTGCTCGCGGGCGCACCCGCCATTATGATCTTCAGCTACGGCGCCGTGCGCGGGGGTCATCCCGGTCACCCCCTCCTCGTGGAGGCGCAGCCCCAACTGAAACAACTCGCCGATGCCGTGGCCCAACACCCCGTCGTAGGCGTCGCGGCCTTAAAACCGCCCAACAGCCCCGCCGGGAGTGATATGTTCATTATGGACACGATCGGCATGCTGGGCGTGCCGCTGGTGCCCGTATCGGCGTGGCCGGAGAATGCGGAAGTCGTGTTCCTTCCCACCCAAGCCGCTGCAGAACCTTCGTTGGCCGCGCAGGTTCAGAGCGCCCTGGAAGCCGGAAAGACCATCGTGATGACACCGGGATTGCTGGCCGCGTCGGCGGATGCCGAGGCATTGGCGCAACTGGCCGGGGTGAGTGCGCCCGTGTCGGCAGAGGCCCTATCCGCCGCCACCGTATCCGTTGACGGCGAAGCGTTCCCCTTGTATCGGCCGCTGGATCTAGGGTCGAGCCTCGAACTTGCTGGCGCCGAAGCGATGTTGACCGCCGAGGTTGACGGCCAGGAAGTCCCCCTGCTCACCCGCAGGGAGATCGACAAGGCGCGGGTCTTCGTGCTCAACATCCGCACCTACTCCCAAGCCGACTACGACGCCGTAGACGAAGTCCTGCTCCCTCCCCACCCGCTCGGACTGCTCGAACTGCCGCGTCCGGTGGTGAACGCCCTCCGCGCCGCCTTCAACGCCCCCCTTGGGATCGCCTTCGACGCCGTCCCGCGAATCACCCTGCAAACCCTCGCGGACGGTAGCGCAGTCGTACAGAACTATCACGACACCGAACAGGAAGTGGCTTTGACAATCGCGGACCCTGCAGCACTGAGCGACACCTGGAAAATTGTCGAGCCGAAGGTGGAAGGTGACACGGCCCAGTGGACCATGGCGCCCCGCTCTCGTGCGTGGCTGAATCGCGTTCGGTAGTGTAGCGCGGCCCCTAGTCTTTCCCGCGCATCTTGCGCCACAGCTTTTTGATGGGATTGTTGGTCTCGCCAGGTTCGTCTGCGGCAGGCGCGGGTGGCGGTGCGCTATCGATCACTGGCGCGGGCTCTTCAGTCACGGGGGCAGGAGCCTCCGTTTCTTGAGGTGCGGTTTTGGACTGTGCGATCTGCGCGAAGAACTCATCGCGCGGCGGCAGTTCGCCGGTCGCGTACAACTTCAACGATTGCCCCACGGAAAGCGAGTTGGCATTACGGATGCCGTTCCACCACTGCAAGTCGCCGACCGCCACGCCGTACTGTCCCGCAATCTTGGAAAGACTGTCGCCGGGTTGCACGACATGCTCGCGACCCGCCAGTTCCGCAGGGGGCGTCGCGGCGCCATCGATCGCGGTCGTCTCTTCGGTGTCCGGGACGATGCCGTCAATTGCCGGCGCGGCAACGACCGAGACCGGTGCCATCATATCGGCTGCCACGAAGTCCGGAGCGGCCACGACATTCTCAGTTTGAGCGCGCCAGTCCATCTGAGCGAGGTGAATATACCATTGCGGCGCCGGTTCGACATTCCTGGGGATCGTAAGCGGACGAACGCCCCCGCCCGCTGTGGCCAAGCCTTGCGCGGTCTCCGTGCCCGTATTTCCCGCCAACAGTGGCGAACTCGGCGGCGCGACTTGCGTGCCGATCGGTCCAGCCTGCTGCGTCGATGCCTCTCCATCGCCGCCGCCGCTAAACGCGGACACGACCATCATGATGGTCCCCGTCGCGAGGGCGATGAAAATCAGCAATCCAATAGCCAGGGTCACCACGTTGCGCTTCCGGCGCACCAGCATACGCACGACCGTCGTGCCCGTCAGGCGCGTTTCCGCGTCCGCGAGAGGGCGCGGTCGCATTGTGCTCGGCATGTCCTCCACCCGGGGCACGGTCCATTCGGCCGCGGCCACGCTGCCCGAGTGCGTCAGTTGCGCCTGGGCATGCAAAAGTTCGATCTGAAACGCCTTCACCGTCGGATACCGGTTCTTCGGGCGTTTCGCCAGCGCTTGCTGGAGTACGTCGGCCAGCACCGGCGGGATACGTCCCGGAGCAACGGCATCCAACCGCGGGGCAGGAATGTTGACGTGCGCGTTCAAAACCTCCGTCAAGGTCCCGCGAAACGGCGGCGCCCCGGAGAACATCTGAAAGAGCAGGATGCCCATGGAGTACACGTCCGTGGCGGCCGAAATCTCGCCAAAGGTCCGGGAATCGATCTGTTCCGGCGCCATGTACAGCGGTGTTCCGGGACCGCCACTATCCGTCGTGGTCAATCGCGAAAGCTGTTCATCGTCCGCCAGGCGCGCGACGCCGAAGTCCATGAGCTTCGCCGAAACCTCGCCGGTCTCGGCATGGGTGATCATGATATTCGACGGCTTGATGTCGCGATGAATGATCCCCTGCGCGTGTATGCGGGACAAGGCCTCCAGGCACTGCAACCCGATATCCAGCGATTTCCCAACGGGAAGTGCAATGCCCTCCTCGCTGTTGCGCTCCAGGAGAGACTGAAGGGTCTCTCCCTCGACGTATTCCATGATGAGATGAATCTGATCGTTCGATTCGATACGGTCAAAGAGCGTGACGATGTGCGGGTGCGGCCCGACCTTGGCATGCAGAAGACACTCACGCTCGATGCGCTTGCGAAACTCCGGATCGCGCGAGAGTTCGGACTTCACCGACTTGATGGCAACGTGCCGGTGCAGTTTCGTGTCTTCCGCCAGGCATACGGAACCCATTGCCCCTGCGCCCAACGACGCGACGAAACGAAAGCGATCCGAATCCAGTGCCACTTGCGCGTCACCACTCCGGTTTCGCGAACCGGACACGGATGATGTGGAATCGGGTACCATCCCTCAAGCTCCAAAACCCACAGCCTTGACCAAACATACTACCAGCTTTACCATGTGTTGTCACAAGGATTTCACTGGTCCCGCAAATTGCGGGGTATACGGGGTTCGTCCGCCCGAAAAATTGCGCTGCCCGTCCGTCCTCGATAGAATGAATCCGCCGAAACCTCTTCCGGTTGCATCCGTTTCACACTTAGCTGTCTTACCTTTACAACGGAGGACTCGACGTTGAACTATGAGCAGATTCTTTACGACGTAAGCGACTGGATCGCCACCATCACGCTGAACCGTCCCGATAAGCTGAACGCCTGGACCTTCAAAATGGAGGCCGAGTATAAGCACGCCATGGCCGACGCGGAACAACGGGACGACGTGCGAGTCATCATCGTCACCGGTGCGGGACGCGGATTCTGCGCGGGCGCCGACATGAGCCTGCTCTCCAGCGTCATGGGCGGCGAAGTCGATACGTCAGATCTGCAAGCACTGGAAGCGAGTCCGGGACGGGACGAGAAAGTCGCCGACGATTTCCGCAAGCAGTACACCTTCCCGCCAGCAGTCGGAAAGCCCATCATCGCGGCCGTGAACGGCCATGCCGTCGGGATTGGTCTCGTGCATACGCTCTATTGCGACATCCGCTTTGCGAGCAGCACGGCCAAATTCGGCACGGCCTTCGCCCAGCGCGGCCTCATTGCCGAACATGGCATCGCCTGGATTTTGCCGCGCATCGTCGGCCTGGAAAACGCCATGGACCTCTTGTTCACCGCGCGCATGATTGAAGCGGAGGAAGCCCAGGCCATGGGCTTGGTCAGCCGTGTCGTCGCGCCGGATGATCTGATGGACGCCGCGCGCGCCTATGCAACGCAACTGGCCACGCTCTCTTCGCCGCGCTCCATTCGCGTGATGAAGCGCCAAATCTGGGAGAGCCTGTTCACGCGTCTCGGCCCCGCAGTCGACGATGCCGTGACGGAGATGATGGAGAGCTTCGGCTGCGAAGATTTCCGGGAAGGCGTTCTTTCGTTCATGGAAAAGCGGCCGGCGAACTTCACCGGGAAATGAACCGCTTACTTGGGCGGCATGCGCAATGCCCCGTCGAGCCGAATAGTTTCGCCGTTCAGCATGGAATTCTCGATGACGTGGCGCACCAGTGCCGCGAACTCAGAGGCCATGCCGAGGCGATTCGGAAATGGCACGTGAGTAACCAGATTCTGCCGGTTCTCTTCCGGAAGCGCCGCCAGCAAAGGCGTGTCGAACAGCCCCGGCGCGATGGTCACGACGCGAATCGCGTGCCGGGCAAGGTCCCGCGCCGCCGGCAAGGTCAATCCGACGACCCCCGCCTTGGACGCTGAGTACGCAATCTGCCCGATTTGGCCGTCGTACGCCGCCACAGACGCCGTGTTTACAATCACGCCCCGTTCGCCGTTCTCATCGGGTTCGTTTTGCGCCATGGTATGGGACGCGAGACGTAATACATTGAAAGTGCCGATTAGATTGATGTGAATCACTGTCTCAAACGCATCCAGCGGGTGCGGTCCCATCTTGCTTAATGTCCGAATGGCCACACCAACGCCTGCGCAGTTGATCGCGCCATGCAAGGTGCCAAACCGGTCCGTGGTTGCCTGTATCGTCTTCTTCACATACGCTTCGCCGGTCACATCGGTGGGCGAAAACATCGCGCACTCACCGAGTTCACCCGCAACCGCGCGGCCCCGCTCTTCATTGACGTCGGCGATCACGATGTTCGCGCCGAGTCCGGCCAGCAAACGGACGGTCCCTTCGCCCAGACCCGAGGCGCCTCCCGTGACCAAGAATGTCTTTCCTGCTACCTCCATGTGGCGCTGCTCCTTTCTGCGTCAGGTGAGTGCGACGGGCGGTAAACCGACCTCAGCCGGCAGTTCCGCAATGCTATGTACCGATTCGCGCGGGTCGCTGGATAACCTGATCGTTACGGGTGTTTCGGCGTCATGTAGCGCAACGATCACAAGTTCGTTCTGCGCTCCCACCACCAGGCGGCCGTCATCGAGTTGCATCAAGCCGCGCAGATATCGATCCCCAACAGCTATTCGTTCCCGTTCCGTGCCATCGATCGCATCGATCAAGACAATCTCACCGGACGGCGTGTCGTTGTGGATCATGTATCCGTCGGATAGAGCTACGTTGTGACGCGGCACGTCCGCATCGTCAAATATCAGGCTATCCCATCCAGCGGCGCCGCTGCGGGAAACCAACATCGAATGACTCTGACCATTCGCTTCGATGCGGCCCAGTGACAAGACCATTCTCCCCGCCGGATCGAAGGCGATTCCATTGAGATGAGTGCCGTCGCCCATGAACGAACTGTGACTTCGTGGATCGCGAAGGTCGGCGTGCTGCATCCACGATTCGTGGACGAGCGGGGACTGGACCTGTTCCATCAATTCCTGCACGGGTTCCAGCGTGCGAACGTTGAGGCAATCGACCAGTCGGCCGTCTGGATGGAACTGAAACAACAAATCATTCCGAGTGGACGTGACCCAAACAAACCCGTCGTGGACCGCAATGTCGTGAACATCCGCACACGCTGGATGACTCAGCACGTTTAGACACCGCCATTGAGCGTCGAACCGGTACACGGCGCTGAAGTTGGCGATATAGATCTCATCCCCATCCACAGCAACGCCCCTGCCGCCCCGCATACCGCCGCGCGGGTTCGGGTCGAGTTCGCGTAGCGGCGCCTCGACCATCGGGCACCGTGCAAGCACGATGGCATCATCCACGTCCACGACATAGAGGTATCCCGAGGTTTCGTGGACCGCGCATTCACGCGTTATGGTGGTTACGAGTACACGATGCATCATCTATCCAATTGGCGGGTCCAATAATTCAAACGAAACCGTCGCCCCGCCGCGCACTTCACCGGACTCCGGATCAAAGCGAATCAGCGCGTTTCCACGTGCCGCCGTATACATGTCTGCCGAACCCTTCCCTTTGCAAGGCAACACGTACCATTCGTTCGATTCATGCCGCGCCACGGCAAGCTGAAACACGGTGCGCGAACCTTTGATCGTCATTGAGTCCGTCAAAATGCCCCGCAACACCGGCCTCGGAGTGTCGATACCCATCATACGCCTCGCCGCGGGCGCGATGTATCGGTAAAAACCCAGATGACAGGATAACGGGTTGCCCGGCAATCCAAATATCAACTGCCGATCGCGAGTCGCGAATAACAGCGGTTTCCCCGGGCGCTGTGTCACCTTGTGAAAGATGGCTGTCGCGCCGAACTCGGCCAAGGCGTCGGGAACCCCATCGTACTTTCCCGCCGACACCGCGCCGCTGAGTACGATGATGTCGGCATTCGCCGCAGATGTGAGACAATGCGACAGCGATTCCGGCGTATCTGTCGCGTGTGCCTGCGCCACTTCGGCGATACCGAGGTTGCGCGCCATCGCGCCGAGCATGATCCCGTTGGAATTGCGAATCTGCGCCGGCCCCGGTTCCACGTCGACAGGAACCAGTTCGTCGCCGGTCGTAATGATGGCCATGGAAGGCCGCGGATAGACGCTAACCACGGACCTCCCAAACGTCGCCGCGCACGCAATCGCAAGGGGAGTCAAGACGTCGCCTTGCTCCAGAACGGTCGCGCCCCGTTCGCATTCCACTCCGGTCGGCGCGATGTTTTTGCCGGCCGGAAGATCGGCTGGAAGGGAAACCGAATCGCCCTCCCGCTCGACGAGTTCCTTTTGGACCACCGCCTCGGTGCCTTCCGGACACGGCGCGCCGGTCATGATTTCGACCGCCATCCCGCCCGTCACACTCACGCTCGACGCCGTTCCCGCCGCGACTTCCCCTACTACCGGGACCGTCTTCCCCGCATCGCCGCATCGCACCGCATAGCCGTCCATCATCGCGCGAGGAAACGGCGGGTAATCGCGATCGGCAATCAGCGAATCCGCGAGCACCAATCCGTTCGCATCCACAAGCGGACACGCGCGCGGCGCAAGTCGAGGCGTAGCGTCAAGCACCAGACGCAGCGCGGTATCAGGATCGATCATGCGGTGCAAGAGTTGTACTCCGATCGAAAATAGGGACACCCATTAGGTGCTCTTTCGTCAAGTGGCAATGCTCTCTTGTTCGCAATC
>BTVY01000029.1:0-30986 GCA_045863335.1 Candidatus Hydrogenedentota bacterium
CAGAGGACATTTCTAACGAGTTAAGCCAGAGGACATTTCTAACGAGTCTTGACATATTGGCCGAAACCCCCTTGACAGATTTCCGAACCGGGGGTACAATCAGGATGTAACGCGGTTCGCCGCTCGTATCTTACCGCCATGGCGGGCCCTGGCGCGCTGGTTGCGCACTACGGTGAAATATCCGATGCCGGGGACTCTGGAGTCAGACAGTAAAGATGCGGTCGGCGAGCCGCGTTCGTGTTTTGCCCCACCATTTTCTGAAGGCCTTTTGCTCCCAGCAACCTCCGGCTGCTACTATTCCGCCTTTCACCCTGGAAAGGCCATTTCATGAAAGTCGGCATTATTGGCTTCGCCCGTTCGGGCAAAACCACCATCTTCAATTCGTTGACGGGCGCCCATGCCGCCGTCGGTACTTTCGGCAGCCGCGACTCCAACGTGGCCGTGTTGAAAGTCCCCGACGAGCGCGTGGACCGGCTCGCCGAAATCTACAAGCCCAAGAAAAAGACCTACGCTGAGTTTCAGTTCGTGGACATCGCCCCAAACGAGTCCGGCGGCGATGACAAAGCGCTCGATTCCGCGGCCCTCACGGCGCTGAAAAATGTCGATGCTCTGGTCCACGTTGTTCGCGCCTTCGGCAACGAAGAAGTCATGCATCCGCTCGGCAGTGTCGACCCGGCCCGGGACGCGCGCAGCCTGGAAGAGGAACTTCAACTCTGCGATCTCATCATCGTCGAGCGCCGCATCGAGCGCATGGAGAAAGAGAACCGCAAAGACAACGAGTACAAGGTTCTCGTCCAGTGCAAAGAACATATCGAGAACGGCCAGTCCTTGCGTTCCCTGGAACTCTCCGCCCAGGAGAAGCGCGACATCGCCGGCTACTGCTTTCTCTCCCAGAAGCCCTTACTGCTGCTCGGCAACTACGGCGACGAATCCATTGGCAACGAAGACCCCGCCGGGCTGGACGCCTTCGGCAAGGAATCCGGCCTGACCGTCATCGCCTTTTGCGGCGCCATGGAAATGGAAGTCGCCCAATTGCCGGAGGAAGACCGGCCCGCCTTCCGAGAAGACCTGGGACTCGGCGAGGAGTCGCGCACCCAGTTTCTGCAAACCGCCTACGACATGCTCGGCCTCATGAGTTTCCTGACGGCCGGCGAGCCGGAGGTCCGCGCGTGGACCATTCCCAAGAACACGAAGGCCGTCGACGCCGCCGCCGTGATCCACTCCGATATCGCACGCGGGTTCATTCGCGCGGAGATTGTGAACTACGCCCACTTCATCGCCGCGGGCTCCATGGCTAAGGCGAAGGAAGCCGGCCACGTCCGTCTCGAAGGCAAGGAGTACATCATGCAGGACGGCGATATCGTACTCTTCCGGTTCAACGTGTAGTCGCGATAAACCGGATGACGCTGAAGCCGGAGTTCGAACTGGGGATCTGGAACGGCTGGTGGTTCACGCTGCTCTATTGGCTCGTCACCGCCGGTTTTCTGCTGGCCTTCTCGAAAGAGCAGATCAAACGCCTCACCAGCGCCCCCAAGTTCACGCCCGCCGTCAACGCGCTCGTTCATGTCGAAAAGAACTTGTACATCGCGCCCATGGTGTACGCCGCCTGGGTCTCCATCAAGTTCGGAACTCTCTGGTTCTACGTCGGCATGCCGCTGTTCGCCATTGGATTGGCCGGGTACACCTGGTCTCTTGCGAACTATCGCGGCACCCCGCCCGGCGGACCCATCGTCAAAGGGATCTACCGGTACTCCCGGCATCCTATGTACGTCACCTCCTTCATCGCGTGGTTGGGCGCTGGTCTTGCCACGGCATCCTGGATTATCCTTGCGGCGAATCTGGTCCTGTTCGCGCTCATGCACCATACGAATCAGATTGAAGAACGCGAATGCCTTCGGCAGTACGGCGACTCGTACCGCAGCTACATGGAGCGGGTGCCGCGATACTTTCTGTTCTTTTGAACTCGAGGCCGCACCCGGAGAGCCAAATGCGACGCGTACTGCCGTTCGTGATATTGCTTCTGATTGTTTCTTCGGGCTGCCCGCGCAATCCTGATCCCATCGTGCGCGCGTTGCGGTACTTGGAGAACACGCAGGTCTCCAACGCCGATGCAGCGCGATTGCGCGGGACCGGGACCACCGATTACGCCGGAAACTGGCCTCAGGAGTTCCATTTCGCCAGCGCGCCAAATGTGCGGTTCCGCGAAGTCAGCCCCTTCGTTGTGGCCTTCATTCACCATGCGTTGACGCTCATCAATGAAGATTCCATGGAAGATTTGGGTTTGTCCCCGCAAGAAGTTGCGTCTGCTCGAACCATGCGACGGCGCGCCGTCGAGTTTCTGCAACGTTTCGAATCCGATCCCGGCTCGCCCGAAGCCGGGACCTACGGATTCTGGCCTTACGACCCTGAACCAAATGCGGCGGAGACGCCCGTTCAGCAAATCGCACTGGCGGTCTTGCAGGGTCCTCTCCTGGAAGGCAATCGGGTACCGGCCAATGTCGCGATTTACCCTCACGCCTTGGGGATTCCGCCCGACGCGGACGTAACGGCGACGACCTATGCCGCACTGCTGGCGGACGGCACCCTGGACGGTGGACCTGGGGTAGCGGGCGAACCGTCCCACTTCTTCAGCGATTGGACTGATACTGGAGCAGTCCCCCTCCGCAGGATGGCTGACTGGTTGCCCGAGGATAGCGGTGCGTTCCTGACCTGGCTCAACTACAAGAACCCGCCCGACCTGACAATCCCCAACGACGTGGACCTCGTCGTCAACGCCAACGTGCTGCACGCGCTGGCCCTTTTGGGCGAGAGTGCAACCCCCGGATTTGACGCCGCAGTCGACCTCATCAACGCCGTCGTTGCGCAAGGCCTCCATCAAACCCGATACGATGAGATTACGGATTACTACCCCGACAGCTACGTCTTCCATTACTGCGTTTCCCGGGCCTACCACGATGGATCCATACCTGGCTTGGCTCCCGCCGTGGAGATGCTCGCTGACGAGATTGAACAGGAGGCTCTGGAACTGCCGGGTGGTCTCGCCTACTGGGACCGGGGCGACCGCGCGCTCAATACCGCCTTCGCCGTGCTGACGCTGCTGAACGCCGGACGAGACATCAACCTGATCGACCGGGGAATCCACTACTTGACGGCCATTCAAAGCCCCGTTTCCGGCGGCTGGGATGAGTCGGTCTTCTTCATTGCGAACACCGACGGCGGACCCGAAATCCACTGGGTCTCGGAGGCCGTCACGACGGCCTTTGCCCTTGAATCGCTGTGCCGGTATCGGAGCCTTTCATACAACCCACCAAAGTAAGTAACATAGGGGGTGCTATCGACGCCGCCGTCGATGCGCGAGAAGTCTGAAAAGGTCCGGGGGCGATTGCTGAGGCGGTAGCGATGAGGGGGGGACGATTCATGAGAATGCCACGATACTGTGCCCACGCCGCGTGTATGGGATGGTTCCTGGTCGCAACAGGCATGCCTGCTGCCGCATTCGAAGATCCCATCGATACCGCAGGCGCAATTACGGCTCGAATTGAAGCGCCGGATCAGGTGACCAACCGCACCGAACCGGTTCCGGTTCGTGTCGTGATCGAGAACACCGGAACCACTGACATTTCGGGTATGGTGCGCGTCCGCGCGATCGACGACTGGGCGATTGAACCGGCGGAGCCGGCGTCGTTCACGCTCCCGGGCGGAGGCTCCGAGACAAGAGCGTTCTCCCTGAAGCCCGGGCCGAATACCTATAGTGCGCTCTACCCGCTCCACGCATACGTCGATCACGAGATCGACGGCGTGACATACACGGCGCATCCCATTCTCATCTTCAAAACAGAGTTTCCCGAACAGCCCACCGAGGATGTCCCGGCCGCCACGCGTCCCGGCTGGCGCCACGCCCGCTCCCGGTCCAAGACCGTACTGAGCGGCCACGTCACGGATGCCGGTGCGGCCGTGCCCGTCGAAGTGCGCCAAGGCAAGCGCGGGTTGCTCGATGCGCGGGTCCAGTTTGGCGCCGGGCCGGAGGCGGTCGAGTTCTACGGTCTATCGATTGCTGTCGATGGCACGACATTGCTCGACGAGGATTCCCCGTTCCGACTGGCGGCCATTTCGGAGGAACCGGCCGAAGGCGCGTATCGCATGCGGCACCAATTCAAGAGCAGCGAGAAGGCGTTCGACCTCCTTGCCGAGTTTCGACTCGACAATCGCGCGCTGCAATTGAAGGTCTGGCTCGAGAACACCCCCGATGCTGAACCCTGGGACGTGACGTACCTGGAAAACGTCGCGTTGGGGTCCTGGTCGAAGCCGGTTCATCGCGTTTACGCGGGTCCCGGGAACGTTATTGAAGCGCCCCGGATCTTCACACCGGGATTCGAGGGGCACCGCTTGTCCACGTCGCACGTTGGCGCCGATTTCGAAGGCGGCCCATCGTTGGTGTTGGCGGTGGACGTGACGCCGGATCAACTGCGGGTGGTACCGGCGGAACGCACCTTCACCCTGGTGACCCCTCACGCGCAGACGATCTCGTTTGTCCCCGGCGACAACGTGTGGGAAGCGGTCAAGGTTTGGCGCGACATCGATGGACGCGTGGCCGCAGGCGGCGTAAGCAACCTCGCCGGGCGTTTCACCTTTGACCTGTGGACGGACGACTTCACGGGGGCCGCCGCGGCCCTCGAACAATCTTTCCGGTACGGCCTGACCGACGCGGTCGTCGTGTGGCATCGCTGGCAACGCTGGGGCTATGACTACCGGCTGCCGGACATCCTGCCGCCCCGCCCGGAATCCGGCGGCAGCGATGCATTTCGTGCACTCGCCAAGATGTGCCGAGCGCATGGCGTCCTGTTCGCCCCGCACGACAACTACATCGACCTCTATCCCGATTCCGACGTGTTCACCTACGACCGCGTCGCCTTCCTGGACAAGGATCTCCCGGACTACGCCTGGTTCAATCGCGGACGCGACGCCCAGTCACTCCGGTGGCGGGCGGATTGCATCCGTCCGTTCCTGGAATCCAATGTCAAGGCGATTCGCGACAACTTTGCGCCGACGGCCTATTTCATCGACGTATGGTCGTCTCTACCTCCGTACGACTATTGGGCCCGCAACGGCGACTTCCACACCCGCATGGAAACGCGCGACATTTGGAGGGAGTCATTTGCGTGGATTCGCAACGAGCTTGGTAATGACGCGCCCCAAATCTCCGAGAGTGGGAACGATCAGTTGGTTGGTTGGGCCGACGGCGCGCAAGCCAATCATATCCGGGTTGACGACCACCCGCCCAGCGGGGCGGGGTACTTCGTGTGGCGCGTGAACTACCAGGACGCCGAACGCATACCCTGGTTTGACGCGGCGCACCACCACCGCTTCGTCATGCAGGGCGCGGGCTATCCCAGCCGTTACGCCGCCGGCCTCGATTCCCGGTTGCACGGCATCTACAGCGACGACTACATCGCAACCGAAGTGCTTGCCGGCCGCGCCCCCATGGTAAGCAGCCCCTTCGGGCACGATGTCGTCCGCAAATATTGGCTGCTCCACGACCTGAGCGAGGCGCTCGCCCTGTGCCGCATCGATTCCGTCCAGTTCGTGGGGGACAATCTGCATCGCCAATGCGTCCGGTGGGACAATGGCGCCGAGGTGTGGGTCAATCGGGGTACAGAAGACTGGTCCGTGGAGGGTCACGTGTTGCCGCAATACGGCTTCTACGCCCGGGTGCCACAAGGCGTCGAAGCCGCCATCGAGCGGCGCGACGGCGTCGTCGTTGAGTGGTCCCAATCGGCGGAGTCGCTGTACCTCAATGCGCGCGGCGCGAGAGATATGCAGGGTTCGCCGGAGCATTTGGCGCGCCTGAACCCCGAACGGCGTCCGGTGCGCTTCGGGGCCGTTCTAACCGAAGGTGGCGCGCGATTGACCCGGGAAGACCGGGAACTCGTGGTAACCCCTCTGCCGGATGGTATCCCTTTCGATATGCAGATTGACTGGGATCGCTTGCCGTGGCGCCTTCCTCAGCCGGATAGGGTGAAGGCCTTACAGACCGCCCCCGAGCCCGCCGTAAGCCTTCCGGTTTCAGCATGGACCGGGGTGCTGAGCCTGAAATGCGAACCCGAGACCTTCGCGTATCACGCAGGCCCCAGTTAGCTTCGCACGGGGCGGATGTGCGGACCGTGTTAACCCGCTCATCGATGGCCCTGGGCGCCGAGATAGGAGCGGAGAGAGACCGTAACCGGACGATATCGCGCCCCGCAGGGCGGTCTATCACGTGTTGCGCACGAATGCTTGACACGAGGCCGTGAATTTTGGCACGATACGCCCCGGGCTTGGCCGGCTATACCTCCCCAATGGTGCCATCTTGGCGTGTGCGTGGGATTGTGGCGTGCTCGTCGGCGGGGTCGAACCCCGAAAATTCCATCAAACCGGATTGGTGAACCGTGGAACGCAACGGAAAAAACCAGAACTCTGCTCTGTCTGCGATTGCGCGTCACGAGCGCGAACTTTTGGCAAAACGCGAGGAAACCGAACGCGAAGCCGAACGGATTGTCGCGGAGGCGCGTACCGAAGCCCGGAGAATCATCGACAGCGAAGGCGAGCGACTGGCCAACGATGCCGCCGCAATCCGTCGCGAAGGCGATGCCGCGCGGGAGCGCGAACATCTCGAACAGCAACGGCAGGCGGATGAACGTCTGGCCCGGCTGCGCGCAGACGCCCAGACCCGCGCTCAGGCCGTGGTCGGCGCGGTCGTTTCCCTTATATTGCCTTCTTCCACCGGAGGGTCCCGATGATCGCAAAGATGGACCGTATCGAGATCGTCTGCATGCGCGAGTCGCTGACAGACATCGTGAACTTCCTTCAATTGCAGGGGCTCGTTCATATCGAGGAAGTCCCCTTGGCCGTCGCGGACGTCCCGGATTTCCTTCGCCGGGTGCAGTTGGACACCGACCAGGAACGCGAGGCGGAATCGCTCGAGAACCTCTATCGCAGCCTCGCCGAAGTGGTGCCCCTGCTCGCCGTGAAGCCTTCGCAAAGCGCCAAGAACGCCGCGGCGCGCGAACTGAACGGCAGCACGGAAGACCAACTCGCAGACATGGCCCACTCGTGGATCCGTGCGTTGCGCTCCTACACCCGCCGCCGGATCAATGTGCAGGATAACATCGATATCCTCACGAGCTTTAAGAAGTCCTTGCAGGCCCTGCGTCCGCTGCTTCAAGGCAAGGAAGTCGTGTTGGGCCACGACGCCCGCGCCTTCATTCTGCGGGGCGACGGCTCCCGCGTCATCGAGCGCTTGAGCGAAAAGCTGCGCGAAAAGATAGGGCCGGAATCAAAACTGGTCCATGAAAAAATCTCGCGGAACGTGATCGTCGGGGTTATCACCTATTCCCCGTCGCACAACGATACGGTTTCGCGCATTCTGAAGGACGAGCAGATTTCGCCGATGGACCCGCCCACAAACGGGCTCGCGGGAGGCGGTCTGAGCGAGGTAATTCAAAAAGTGGACGCCGCGATCGAACGGAACCGGGCCGACGCGGTGCGTCTCAAAGAAGCGATCGAAGCGTATTCGGCGCAGGTTGGCCCCAAATTGGTGGCGGTGGAGGCCAAGTTCGCCGATCGCATGGCGCAGATTACGGCCATGAACCGCTTTGCCCAGAGCGAGATGATTGGCGTGATCCACGGCTGGTCCCCCAGCGACGAGTCGGACACGTTCATCAAGCGCCTGGAAGAGGCATTTCCGGGCCAAACCCTGGTGAGCAAGTTGCCCTTGAGCGAGGTGGACATTCATGAGGTCCCCGTTCAACTGCGCAACCCGGCTTGGCTACAGCCGTTCGAGGTCTTGCTCTCCCTGTTCAAGCCGCCCGCGTACGGCACCATGGATCCCACGGCGCTCGTCGCCGTTTCCTTTGTGCTCTTTTACGGCTTCATTCTGGGCGACGTAGCATACGGCCTTGCAGTTATCGCCTTCGGGTTCTTTCTCAAGAAGAAGCTCGGTCATATCGCCGCGGTGAATGCGGTGGGCACCGTCGCTTATTGGATGGGCGGATCGACCATCTTTTTCGGATTGCTCTACGGCGAACTGTTCGGGAACTTCGGGGCCAAGATGGGCATGCCCGTCATTTGGTTCCACCGGGGCCACGAACCCATCGCCCTCATGAAATACGCCATCCTCTTCGGGGTGTTGCATATCCCGCTGGCCCTGATCCTCGGTATCCGAGCGGACCTGCACCACCATCACCCCAAGCACGCGGCGGAAAAGCTCGCGTTGCTGCTTGGGCTTGCAGGCACCGGGATCTTCGTCATGGCCTTCGTTGGTGTTGGACTTTTCACCACAATGTTTGCGAAGGCTGTCGGCGTGCTTTGCTTCATCGCCATGTTTGGATTGCTTACCTGGGCGGTTGGCGCGATGGCGCCCATCATGGCGCTCGAGGTCGTTTCGCTCATCGGCAACGTCCTCTCTTATTGCCGTCTCATGGCGCTCGGCCTTGCGGGCGTCCTCGTGGCGGATTTGGCCAACGAATTGGCCGGCGGCCTCGGCCTCTTGATCGGAGTGCCCCTGGCGTTGGCCGTGCATGCGTTTAACATCGGGCTTGGCATGTTCAGCCCCACGATTCACTCGTTGCGATTGAACTATGTTGAGTTCCTGCCGAAGTTCTATAAACCCGAAGGTAAGGGTTACAAACCGTTCAAGAAGGAGGCATTATGGTGACGTTGAGTGACACGAGCAAGAAGGCGGTTCTGGCCGCGCTGCTGCTGCTGGCCGGTATGCTGACGCTGGCGCCGTTGGGATTTGCCGCGGAAGGCGCAGCCGAAGGCGAGGCTGAATCTGTTGCACAGACCAGTGCGACGACCGGTAGTGGTCTGCGCGCGCTTGGCTTGGGTCTTGGCGCGGGAATCGCGATTGCCGGTGCCGGAATTGCCACGAGCAAGGCTCAGGCAGCCGTAGGCGCGGGCGGTACGGGCGCGATCACGGAGAAGCCGGAACTCTTCGGTAACGTCCTGATCCTGTTCGCCATCCCGGAAACCATCGTTGTGTTCGGGTTCGTTATCGCCATCATGCTCGTACTGGCTATCTAAGCCGTCTGGCAATCATGCAACACGTCTTACTGGATACCATGGCCCTCCAGGTCGAGCAGGGGTGTGAAACACGCCTCGCCGCGGCCCGCACGGAAGCCGACGCCATCGTCGCCGAAGCGCGGGAACGCGCGGGCAAGCGATATGCCGAAGGCATCGAGCGGGCCCAGCGCGACGTCGACCGCCTCGCCCGGCGCGCCCGGGATCTGGCGGCCGTGCAGGCGGAACAGCAGTCCCACAGCATGCAACAGGCCGTGGCGGATGAAATCCTCCATAGCGTGGATGCCGAGCTGAATCGGATCGCCGAAGGCCCCGACTTCCCGGCGATTCTGGAATCCCTGCTGCGCGAGCTCATGACCGTTGCCCCGGAGAAGGCCGAGGTTCTGGCGCCGCCCGCGCACGTGGAGCGCTGCCGCCAATGGCTCTCCGCGAACGGACATGCCGGCGTTCCGGTCATCCCGCACGCCGCGCTGCACGATGGGGTTGCCATCCAGGACGCACAGCGGACCTTTCGCGTAACGAACTCGTTGTCCAGCCGTTTTCATAAACTGGAGAACGAGGCGCGCAAGATCTGTCTACGGCTGTTGTTCGGGGAGGGAGCGGAATAAAATGGACCGGCTCGAAACCATCGCCCCGTACATCAATTCCCGCGTGGCGGGCATGCGCAGCCGTCTCTTGACGCAGACCAAGCTCGAAGAACTCATCGATGTCGAGGGGATCGACCGGCTCGTGGACGCCATGATGGCGACGCCGTACCAGGAAGACTTGGCCGAAGCGTTAACACGCTTTAGCGGCGTCGACGCCATCGAGGAAGCGGTGTCGCGGAATCTGGTGAAGACGTTCCAGAAGTTGCGCAGCCTCAGCAGCGGGGCCATGCAGGATATTATCGACATCTTTCTCCTGCGGTGGGACCTCATTGCCGTCAAGTCGTTGTTGCGCTATCGCCATCACAACATCGACACGGAGACGACGCTCGCCGAGCTGCAGCCGGGACCCAGTCTGACGGTGCCGCTATTGCGGTCCTTCGCCGAACGCAACACCATGCACGAATTGGTCACCGCCCTGGCCGCGTGGAATCCGGAGTTGTGCGGATCCTTGCTGCGCGCCTTCCCCGAATACGAGGCCGAGAATTCGGTTTCCGTGCTGGAGGAGGCGCTCGACAGGGCCTACTTCGTCGAGACCGTGAAGGCGCTTGAATCCGACGACGAGGACACGGAAATCCTGCGCACCGTATTGCGGATGGAAATCGATCGCATTAATATCCGCCTGGTGTTCCAGTTGAAGGACGGCTTGTCGACCGAGCAGTTGGAGCAACGCCTCCTGCCGAAAGGCAACCTCCCGGCGCGCACCGTTCAGGCATTGGCGGACGCGCGGGACGCCGCAGCCGCCATCGAAATTCTGAACACGACCATCTACAAGCAACTGCGCGAGATGCTGTTCATGTTCGTCCAGTCCGCCCGTTTCAGCCCCATGGACCGGATGTTCGATCTGATCCTGATTCGCCACTTGCGCCGCGAAGCGCAGATTCAATTCCTGAGCATCGCGACGCTTATGCATTTTGCGTGGCTCAAGTACAACGAGGCCGTGAACCTCCGGCTCATCGCCCGCGGCGAAGCGAACAACCTGCCGCGCGGCCGGGTTCGCGAGGAGATGATGTATGCCTAGGATTGTCGCGCTCGTCCGGGACAATACGGCGCTCAAGCTTATGCTCGCCGGCATCCCCGTGGAGAACACGCACGACGCCCGCACCGCCGAGGCCCGGCTCGACGAGTTGCTGGAAAGTGACACCAGCGTCGTTATCGTGCAGGAAGCGTTCCGTTCCGCATTCTCCGAGTTTTTTGCGGAACGCTTGCGGCGGCACAAAGGACTTCCCCTTATCGTCTATTGCCCGGCTTTTGAAGAAGAAGAGTCAAATGTTGACGCCTACCTGTCGGCCGTGTTGAAACCCGCCGTAGGCTACGAAATCAGATTGGAGTGACGAACATGCCCACTACCGAACAGCAACAGACCGGATCGATCACGCGGATTTCCGGTCCCATGGTGTCCGCGAACAACATGCTCGGCGTCTCCATGGGCGAGATCGTGCGCGTCGGCAAGATGAACCTCATGGGCGAGGTGATCCGGATCGACAAGGACACCATCTTCGCGCAGGTCTTCGAAGACACCGGCGGGATGTTCCTCGGCGAACCCGTGATCCCCACGGGCCTTCCCTTGTCCGTCGAACTCGGGCCGGGCCTCCTCGGATCGACCTTTGACGGAATCCAGCGGCCCTTGATTACGCTGCAGAATCAGTCCGGCGACTTCATCGATCGCGGGCTGACCGCCGTGGCGTTGGACCGTGGCAAGAAGTGGACGTTCACGCCGAAGGTATCTGTCGGTACGAAAGTGACCACCGGCGACATTCTCGGTACCGTTCCGGAGACCCGCACCATCGAACACCGCGTGCTGGTTCCGCCCGGAAAATCGGGCACGATCAAGTCCATCGTGTCCACCGGTGAATATACGGTCGAAGACACCATCGCCACGCTGGACGACGGTTCCGAACTGAAAATGATGCACTACTGGCCCGTAAAGCGGCCCCGTCCCATCGCCAAGAAGATGCGGACAGACCGGCCCTTCCTCACGGGGCAGCGCGTGCTGGACTGTTTGTTTCCCATCGCGTTGGGTGGCTCGGCCATTGTGCCTGGCGGTTTCGGCACGGGCAAGACCGTCGTGGAGCAGACGCTCTCGAAATACTGCAACGCCGACATCATCATCTACGTAGGCTGCGGCGAGCGCGGCAACGAGATGGCCGACGTGCTGGACGAGTTCCCGCACCTGAAGGACCCCAAGTCCGGCGACTCGCTCATGAACCGCACCGTGCTGGTCGTGAACACGTCCAACATGCCGGTGGCGGCGCGCGACGCGTCGGTATACACCGGCATTACGCTGGCCGAGTACTACCGCGACCAAGGGTATGACGTGGCCATCATGGCCGACAGTACGTCCCGCTGGGCCGAGGCCTTGCGCGAAATCTCGTCGCGTCTCGAAGAGATGCCCGGAGAAGAAGGCTACCCGACCTATCTGGCGGCCCGCATCTCCGAGTTCTACGAACGCAGCGGCCGCGTGATGGTCTGCGGCAGCGACGCCGAAAGCGAGAGCCCGCGTTTCGGCTCGCTGACCATCGTCGGCGCCGTATCGCCTCCCGGCGGCGACATGTCCGAACCGGTGACGCAAACGTCGCAACGCGTCGCGGGCGCCCTTTGGTCGCTGGACGCATCGCTCGCCTATCGCCGGCACTATCCGTCCGTCAACTGGAATCGCAGCTACTCGTTGTATTTTGCCGAACTCGATCCCTGGTTCGAGGAAAACGCCCCCAAGACCTGGCGTCAAAACCGGCAGGCGATCGAGACGTTGCTCCAGCGCGACGGCGAACTTCAGGAAGTGGTGCAATTGGTGGGTCCGGACGCGTTGCAGGATCAGGAGCGGCTAATCCTTGAGATCGCCCGCATGATTCGCGAAGTGTTCCTCCAGCAGAACGCGTTTTCTGACGATGACGCGTATTGCTCCCTCGAAAAGGGCGGCGCTTTGCTGGACGCCCTGGTCGAGTTCTACGAATCGGCGCGCAAGGTTTTGGATGAAGGCATCACGCTGAACCGGATTCTCGAACTTCCCGCCCGCGAGAACATCGCGCGGCTTCGCGAGGAATCCAATGAGAACATCATCGCGCGCCAGAAGGTGGTAATGGAAGAGATGCGAGCGGCGCTCGCCGATCTCACATCGAGAAAAGGATAAGGCACATGGAAACCACGACGACAAGCCAGGGCGCTTCGGCAGACCTGCTGCACAAGGAATACTGGGACCTGAACTACATCTCCGGTCCCCTTGTTTTCCTGGGCAATGGCGGCCGCTTCGCCACCGGAGCCATCCTCGATCTCGTCGGGGAAAACGGGGAAGTGCGCCAGGGCCAGGTGCTGGAAGCGAGCAAGAAGCACGCGGTGGTCCAGGTCCTTCAAGGGACTCAGGGCCTCGACATCAAAGGCATCTCGGTGTCGCTCAAGAAGGACGCCGCCCGCGTCGGTTGCTCGAAAGAGCTGATCGGCCGTAGCTTCAACGGCACCGGCGAACCCATCGACGGCCTGCCGCCCATCGTGCCGGAGAAGGAACTCGAAATCGCCGGCTCGGCCATCAACCCGGTGTCGCGCGACAAACCGAACGACTTCATCGAAACCGGCCTTTCCACCATCGACGGATTCAACACGCTGGTGCGCGGGCAGAAGCTGCCCATCTTCTTCGGTTCGGGTCTTCCCGCGAACGAAGTGGCCAACATGATCGTGCAGCAGTCGTCCACCAAGGGCGAAAGCGAAGAGTTCGTGGTCGTGTTCGCGGCCATGGGTCTGACTGAACGCGAGGCCGCCTATTTCCTGCGCTCCTTTGAAGAGGGCGGTCAAGGCAGCCGCGTCGTGACCTTCATCAATAAGGCGAGCGACCCAGCCATCGAGCGTCTGTTCGCGCCGCGTTGCGCGCTTACCGTGGCGGAGTACCTGGCCTTCGAGCACAACTATCAGGTACTCGTTATCCTCACGGACATGACCAGCTACTGCGAAGCCCTGCGTCAGATCTCGAGCGCCCGCGAAGAGATCCCCGGCCGCCGTGGTTATCCCGGCTACATGTACACCGACTTGTCGACCATTTACGAACGCGCCGGCCGTATCCGCGGCCGCAAGGGTTCGGTCACCCAGGTGCCCATGTTGACCATGCCGGACGACGACATGACGCACCCGATTCCGGACCTGACGGGGTATATCACCGAAGGCCAGATCGTGCTGTCGCGCTCGCTCCACCGGCAGGGCGTGTTTCCGCCGGTAGATTTGCTGCCGTGCCTGTCGCGCCTCATGAACAACGGTATCGGCGAGGGCCGTACCCGCGCCGACCACCGCGCGCTGGCCAACCAGTTGTACGCGTCCTACGCCCAGGGCCGCGACGTGCGCAAGCTCATGGCCATCGTCGGCGAGGATGCCTTGAGCGAGATCGACAAGCGGTATCTGCGGTTCGGCAATGAGTTCGAAAAGCAGATGATCGGCCAGGGCGAAACCCGCCGGACCATTGAAGACACCCTGGCACTCGGTTGGAAGCTCCTCGGGCTGCTCCCGCGCGATGAACTTACGCGCGTGTCGAAGGCCCAAGTTGACCAGTATTACCAGGATTACGACGAGGCGGAAGCGGAGAAACCCGCGACCAGCGAGTAGCGCGACCTGACAAAAAGGTGGTTATCGCTTCATGAGCATGGACAACGTATCCCCAACGCGGATGAATCTGCTGGCCCGCAAGGCCCAGATCAAGTTCGCCTCGGATGGTGTACAATTGTTAGAGGGGAAGCGCGAAGCGCTTCTCAAGGAGCTGATTGAACGGGCCCGGGAACTTCGGGCGCTCCGCAACGAGTTGCATCGGTTGGGGCGAAAGGCGCTGGTTTCCATGGCCATTGCGCGCGGTGTACGAGGCACCCCGGAAGTGCGCTCGGCGGCCGTAGCCGGACAGCGCGCGCTCAACATTCAGGTGAAGACCGACAAGGTCTGGGGCCTGTCGTTGGGTGACATCGAACAATACGACGTCGTGCGTCAACCAGCGAACCGCGGTGTGGGCCTGCTTGACGTAGCGCCGCAAATTGTGGAAGCGTCTGAGGCCTCGGAAGCCATGGTGGCCCAGATGCTCGTGTGTGCGCCGAAGGAGCAGAACCTCCAAATCATCGGCGAGGAAGTTCGCAAGGTCAGCCGGCGCATCAACGCGCTGAACGAGTATTTGCTTCCCAAGTTGCGCGGAGAGATGCGGACCATCGCGCGCGTGCTCGATGAGCGAGAACGGGAAGACACATTCCGCCTGAAGCGAATTAAGAAGAAGAAAGCCGACCAAGCCGCCATGGAAGAGGCGGGGGAGGTTTAGCGATGCGCCTTGGCGATCTCCTGCACCGCGACGTCGTTCGCGTCGGGCTGAAGGCCCATACCAAGGAAGAGGTCATCGCGGAACTCGTTGATGTCCTCGTGGACGCGCACGAGATTCCCCTGAACCTGCGCGATCACGCGCTGGACGTCATCCTTGAGCGCGAATCCCACCACAGCACCGGTATGGAGCACGGTGTCGCCGTGCCCCACGGCTACACCGATCGCGTTGACGACGTAATTGCGGCAATCGGCATCTGCAAAGAGGGGATACCGTTCGAGAGCCTTGATGGGATCGCCGCGCGCATGATCATCCTGTTGCTGCTCCCCCGGCGCACGTATCATGACAATCCGCACACGATGGCGGGAATCGCGCATTTGCTCGCCAACCGGGAGCTGCGGGATCGTCTCAAGAAAGCCAACGATGCCACCGCCGTAATGCGGGCTATTGAAGACGAAGAGGCCCGGGAAACGTTTTACAACATTCGCGCGCGCGTCTGAACCGCGCGATCGACGCCACTTCTTTGTGCGCGCAAGGGGGGCAGCGGAGGGTTGATCGCGTGATGCCTCGGCTTACGAGCGCCTTGGGCCTGTTGATTCTGATCGGCATTGCCTGGGCCCTATCGGAGCGGCGGAAGGCAATCCCTTGGCGCTTGGTCGTGTGGGGGCTTGCGCTGCAGTTCGTATTGGCGCTACTCATCCTCACCACTCCGCTCCGTACCGTCATCTTTGCGGGTATGCAACGCGTCGTCGGCGTTCTCACCGATTCCGCCGTGACCGGAGCGTCGTTTGTTTTCGGCAGTCTTGCGGAGAATCCCGAGCAGTACAACACCTTCTTTGCCTTCCGCGTATTACCCGTCATCATCTTCGTCTCCGCGCTCTCGGCGATCCTCTACCACCTTCGTGTAATCCCTGCCCTGGTCGCCGCGATCGCGTGGATGATGCGGCGTACGTTGAAGACGTCCGGCGCCGAAACCTTCGGGGCCGCGCTGCTCATTTTCCTGGGAATCGAATCCACTTCCGCGATTCGCACCTATCTCAAAGAGATGACCCGCTCGGAACTTTGTACGATCATGACCACGTTCATGGCCACCATTGCCGGCAGTGTCATGGTCACCTACGCGAGTTTCGGTGCGGAGCCCGGCCACTTGCTCACTGCTTCGCTTATGAGCGCGCCCGCGGCGATTCTCATCTCCAAGATTCTCGTCCCCGAAACGGGTGAACCCAAGACTGTGGGGCACGCGCCCGTGCGCATGGAAGTCGATTCGCGAAATCTCATCGACGCCGCCACCCAGGGAACCTCCCAGGGCTTGACCATGGCCCTCCAGGTTGCGGCCATGGTGCTCGTCTTCGTGGGGCTCATCTACATGCTCGACCTCGCAACCATCTCCGTCACGGGCCGTTCATTTGTCGATCTGCTCTCCTATGCCTTTCGTCCCTTTGCGTTTCTCCTGGGCGTTCCGCCGCAGGACATCCCCGAAGTCTCCGCCCTGCTCGGGAAGAAGACCGTGCTCAACGAGTTTCTCGCCTACCTCGATCTCAAGGAGATGATCGCCGCAGGCACCTTGAGCGAGCGGGGCAAGACCATCGCGACCTACGCCCTGTGCGGTTTCGCCAACCCCGGCAGCATGGCCATCTCCATCGCCGCCCTCGACGCCCTGGCCCCCGAACGGCGCGTGGACATTTCACAACTGGCGGTTAAATCCTTCATCGGTGGCACCCTCGCCTGTTTCATGACGGCCTGCGTTGCGGGGATCGTCGTCTATGCCTGAGGCCGTCATGCCACGCGCGCTTACCATCGCGGGGAGCGATTCCGGCGGAGGCGCGGGTATTCAGGCCGACCTGAAGACCTTCGCCGCTTTCGGCGTCTATGGCATGTCGGCCATCACCTCCGTTACGGCCCAAAACACCTGCACGGTCGCGGGAGTCCACGACTTACCGGCTGACTTCGTCGCACAACAGATCGACCTCGTCGCTCAAGACATCGGCGTGGACGCCGCCAAGACGGGCATGTTGTCCAGCGCCGCCATCGTGCGCGCGGTCGCCGGCGCCATCAGGCGCAACGGCATAGAACGCCTCGTCGTCGATCCCGTCATGGTGTCCAAGAGCGGGGATCCTCTGCTGCGAGAGGACGCCCGCCTCGCCGTGGTCGAATCGATCCTTCCCCTTGCCTACATTGTCACTCCGAACCTTCCCGAAGCCGAAGCGCTTACCGGAGTACCTGTGAGCACCTGCGAGCAGATGGCCGACGCGGCGAAGCGGTTGCACGAAATGGGGGCCCGATACGTGCTCGTTAAGGGAGGTCATCTCGCTGGGGATGATGCGTTAGACATTCTGTTCGACGGGACCACGCTGACTGAGCTTTCGTCCCCGCGTATTGACACCAGGAACACGCACGGTACGGGCTGCACCTATTCCGCCGCCATTGCCGCGTGTCTGGCCCTGGGGTTGGATGCCGCCGCTGCGGTGGCCCGCGCGAAAGACTACGTCACCGGTGCGATTCGGCATGCGTTGTCGCTCGGTCAAGGTCACGGTCCCCTCGACCACGGCTGGCAAACGCGGCGGTAGGCGTTACGGTCCGGTACGCTCGGTGTGAACCCATTTAATCGCGCTCTGGACCAGCTCCGTGGCGTTCTTGAGACCGAGTTTCTCCTTGATGTGTTCCCGGTAGGTCTCGACCGTCTTCACGCTCAGGTTCAATTTTGCCGCCACTTCGCGTGTCTTCAACCCTTGGCCGACCAGCGTATAGACTTCCAGCTCGCGATCGCTCAACCGGGCGATTGACGGTACCTCCGCAGGACTCCGGCTGCCGACCAACCGTTGCATGAGCCGGGACGACATCTCAGGACTCAAATACACGTCGCCGCGGAGGACCTGCCGAATGGCCTCGATGACTTTGGTAGGGGCTTCCCGCTTCATGATGTACCCCTGCGCGCCGGCCCGCAGCGCGCGTTCCGCGTACAACGTCTCGTCGTGCATCGACAACACCAGGATGGGCGTTGTCACGGAACGAGCGCGGAGATCCTTAATCAAACTCAACCCATTGAGATCCTCGAGGGACAGATCGATGACGAAAATATCCGGATTCAACTGCACGGCACATTGCAGTGCCTGTCGTGCCGATTCCGCCACTCCGCATACGCTGAGACCATGCTCGCGGTTGATCAACTCGGTCAATCCTTCACGGACAATGGGATGATCGTCCACGATCAGTACGGATGCGGTGGTTCCGTTCACCCGAGTTCTCCACGTTGGGGTTGGGAATGCGCCGTTCCAGTAGGCGCCGTTAATCGCACATTGCACAACACCATCGTTCCGCCTCCGGGCCGGGGCCGCAATTCAAGCTTGCCGTCTATGACACTTGCCCGATAGGCCATGATGTTCATACCCAACCCGCCATTCGGCTGCTCGCTCGGGTCCAGGCCAATCCCATCGTCCTCCACGGATAGGGACAGCGATCCATCGTCCGACGTGAGCCGGATTTCGATCGAGCCCGGCGTGCCATGCTTCGCAGCATTATTGACCGCTTCCTGGGCGATCCGGTACAGGTGCGTCGCCATGGAATTGTCTTCGACGAGGACCGGCTCTTCACACAAGAACTCGGCATGAACGCCGTAAAGGTCCCTCGCTTGCAGCGCCAACTCCTCCAGCGCGGTCATCAGGCCGTCGGCCCCGACCTCCACCGGTTGCAGCCCTTTGGACAAACTGCGTGTCAAGGCAATGGATTCCGAAACGAGCCCAACCAATCGTTCGGCCGCTTCAGCCTCGCCCACTCCGCGCTCTCCGAGCCGATCCGCCAAGGATTGCGCCTTGAATCCCAGCCCCGTCAGCAGCTGCCCCAAGCGGTCGTGCAGGTCCTGACCGATGCGGATCTGCTCGCGGGCGCTGATTTCCAGAACCTGCTTCTCAAGAAGCTTACGTTCGGTTACGTCCATGCCGACCGCCCAATAGGCCCAGCCGGATATCGGAAACAGTCCCGAGATGCTCGCCCACGATATGGTGCGCAGTGTGCCGTCTTTGCACGTGAGTTGAATTTCCCAGTCGCGGAAATCAGATCCCAGCCGGTCAAACTCTTCGAACATGCGCTCTCGATTCGCCGCATCGGGGTAGAGCATTTCTATAGCACGCGGATTCCCGACAATCTCTTCGGAACGGTAGCCGGTTACCCGTTCGCATTCCCGATTCCAGACGATGATGGTGCCCTCCGCATCGAAGGCGTCCATCATGACCGGCATGTTTTCGAGAAGGCTCCTCAAGCGTTCCTCGCTCTCGCGCAGTGCGCTTTCGGTGCGTTTGCGATCGGTCGTATCTACTGCCGCGAGAAGATAAGACGGTTTCCCGTCGAATTCGATCATGCGGGACTGCAACTCAGCCCAGCGTTCCTCTCCGTGTTTGTTAAAGAAGCGCACCTCGTGGGACTTCTCCGCGCCCGTCTGCGCCAATGCATCCAAATGTTCGCGAACGGTATCCGTGTCGCCAGGATGAAGAAAGGAAAATACGTCCCGGAGCAAGACCTCTTCCCGCGTATACCCTGAGATGGATTCCGCTGCCTGGTTCGCATACACGAAACGCGAATCCGCGTGAATCCCGATCGCAATGGGGAGCAAATCCGCAATCTCGCGAAATCGGCCTTCCACGCGAGACAATGCCGCATCGTTTCGTTTACGTTCGAGCGCATTGGCAATGAGTTGCGCAAGCGCTTCCAGCATTCGGATGTCCTCTTCCATCCAGGTACGCTCGGCGCGCTGCGTTGCCAGTCCCAGAATGCCCAGCAGACGACGATTCACTGCCAGCGGCACCGCCAACACGGATCGGATCCCCGTAGTCTGATAGATGGCGCGTTCTTCCTTGGCCGAATCGGGAAGATCTTCGATCCGGGGAATGTAGACGTATTTCATGCGCAGATACATTTCGTGGGTCCACGGAAACGCCGCCAAATCCACACGGGAAAATAAGGTCAGGTGAGACTCGATCCCCGCGGCGCACCATTCGTGCGTAAACGTTGCGATGGACCCCTCCTCATCAAACTGGAAGAGGTAGCACCGGTCGACGTTTGTGAAGATCCCGATCATGGTCACGGCCTCTGCGATCACCTCGCTCAAGTCGATCGATGAGGTATGGACCAGTCGTGACGATAGCTCCGTGAGCAGGGTCTCGAACTGGACCCGGTAGGCGAGCGCGCACTCCACGTCGCGGAGCCTCATGCGGCTGGCCAAGAGTTCCGAACACAGTTGCACCGCCGTTGCGAACGCGGTTGGATCCCCCGCCGGCACGTTGCATATGCGCGGGTCCGGGCAAGCATCGCCGTTGGACTCGGCCGGGTCGACGATTCGCACAAGAGCCGCGTTGTTCGAATACGAGTCCGGATAGCCGGAGTCCGCCGCAAACTCCAGGATGACACCGCCACGCAGGCGCAACGGAGACGCCTCGTCCGGGTGTTCCAACAGTCCCGTCCCACTGAGGACTTCACGCGCCCAAGCCGCTGCCGGCGCGTGTCCGGAAATGACAACTATTTTTGGCGGTTCAACCATGAAAGTCTCGTTCTCGGGGATACCGTTGGCGTTTATGCAATCCCATTGGGCAATGTGTACGCCGATACTCTACAATGCCGTTCGCCCCGGCGCGGCGAAATCAAACAATCCACCGGAAAAACATACGGCACATGTTCGAGGTATACCGATTTCCACCATATTATCTCACGTTCTGGCACATCGGCGCGAGATTGGGTGTGGGTCCCGTTCGCCGGTTTCTCCGGCGTATGATTCGCTCCGGACACTGCCGGCTGCTCGATGTAGGTTCCGGCGCCGGGTCCAATTCCCTTCTCGCGGCGCTGGCCGGAATGTCGGCCGTCAGTTGCGATCGCTCCCCCGCCAGCCTCAACGAAACGCGCCGCATAGCGAGCGCTCTCAATACGATTTCCAGCAATCGCATGACCCTTGGCGACTCCTGCCGATTGCCGTTCCGAAACGGAGCGTTTGACGTCGTCATCGCTTCGCACATCATCGAGCATCTGGACGACCCCTCCGCCATGCTGCGTGAGATCGATCGGGTGCTGCGTCCGGGAGGCGTGCTGCGGCTCTCCTGTCCCACAACCACGCACGGCATGCGGGTGTGCCGCTGGCTTGGTCTACACGTGGACCCCGACGATCACAAGGTCGACGGATACGATGTCGACGCGCTTGCGGCCCTCCTCCCGCCAGGCATGCGTGTGAAGAGGGTCACCTACCAGGGCCGGTTCTTCGAAAGTAATCTTGCGGACGCCCAACACCTCCTGTCACGGCGGCTGGGTCTGCGGGCGAACCCCGTGGAGGATCGCATGAGCCCTGCTGTCCATCGGCCACCCGCAAGTTCTCTTCGGCTCATGTGGATACTCAAGGAACTCGTACTCCTTCCGGCCATCGCGCTGTGTTGTCTGGAGGACGTGATATGCTTTTCCCTTCGAGGTAGCATGATTTCGGTGGAGGTGGAGAAAGCATGAGCCACGAACGCCAGACCCCAGGGGGAACGGTTTTCGCCTTCCAGGAGTGGGTATTCCGTTGCTGAAGCCGAGTTCGCCGTACAGTCAGATGGATTCCCATGGCACGGATGGCGCCAAGCCCACTTGGGAACGCGTCGCGGTAGCGCTCGCCGCGCTGGCCGCCCTGCTGTTGGGCTTCTCGAACCTGGCCGCACCCAGCTTGTGGCACGATGAACTCATCCACGTCTTCGTCGCGAAGGGGATCCCGGAGCACGGCCTTCCATTGCTCCTGGGCGGCACCGTGTTCACCGAGGGCACCCTTTACAATTATCTGCTTGCCCTGCAGATTCTCCTGTTCGGGGACGGCGAGTTCTCCGTTCGCGCGCCATCGGTCGTTTTCAACGCGGTGAACGTTCTGTTGACCTACGTCATCCTTCGACGGCTTCTAGGCGGGCCAACCGCAGTCGTCGCGGCCGTCGGCCTCGCCCTGTCGCCCTGGAGCATCGCATGGGCGCGCCAGGCACGGTTCTACTCCCTGCAACAGACGTTCTATCTGGCCATGATGTACGCACTGTGGCAGACCTGCGAAGCGCGTGGCGGAAAAGCATCGATCCGCTGGGGCGCAACCACGGTTCTAGCCTATCTCGGCGGGCTGCTGTCCGGACCACACTCGGTCTTTTTCCTCGGCCCGGCTGGGGCCTACGTGGGTCTCCGGTTTCTGTATGAACGAAAGCTGAAATCCCGCTGGACTGCGATGATCGCCGTCGTAGTGATCGCGGGCGTGCTTACGTTAGCCGGGCACTTTCTCACGTTGCCGAAGGCAGAATTTGACGCCATCTTCAAAGAAGCGCAGATTGGCCAGCCACCGCCGAACCCGCGCGATTGGGATCAGGCGGATCCCCTCTACTACTTCCGATTCTTCACGAACAACCTCAGCACCGGATACTTCATTCTGGCAGGTATCGGCGTCGCGTGGATGACCTGGCGCGAAGGACGGCTCGGTCTATACGTCGCGCTGGCCATCCTCGTGCCGCTGCTTGTGCTGAACTTTCTCATTGGTTACCGGCGGCACCGTTTCGTGTTCTTTGCATACCCCTTCTATGTCGCCGCCTTCGCCTATGCAATGGTGCGGCTGGCCGCGTTCCTCGCGACCTGGCGGCGCTCCTGGATTCGCATGGCGGCTGCGGCCGTGATACTCGTCTTCGCCCTGCGCCTGTCGGTATCGACGGTCCGCCTGGTGCGCGACACCTTGGGTGTGGCGGGAGGTGCGGATGAGACCTTGGCCGTGGTCCACCCCGAATGGCGCAAACCCAGCCACTACGTGCGCGATCACCTCGACGGCGCGGCGGTGCTTTGCACGACGTACATCACGGCCAAGTACTACGTGGGGCAAGTTGACAACTGGTACCCCAGCCGGGTCGTCGTCTGGGAGCATATCGAGTCGGGAATGGAAGGCCTCCAGACCCTCGACGACTTACAGGCCTACGTACGCGAACATCCCAAGGGCTATTTCATCGCCGAATACCGCCGCTTTCACCATTGGCCCCACCTCTTCGCGGAAGACGTCGCCTGGGTCGAGGCCAATATGAAGCTGATCGACGAAGCCTGCGGCGACGATGTCTTCGTCTACGCGTGGGGAATGAATTAGCATGGCGCGGCGCACAAGCCCTCGTTTACAATTGTGTAACCCTAACTTTTCTTGACCAGGCAACGGACATAGACGCACCTTGGACTACGCGAAGAACTACGAACGATGCTGCCTTGAATCGACCAACGCCCTCCAGCGCTGGTTCATGCAGGTCATGACGCGCAAGGCCCAGGCCATCGGGCAGAAGGGTCATAAGATTTGGTCGCTCAAGTACGCCATCGACGAGTACTTCCAAGGCGATACCGACCTGCGCGTGCTTGATTGCGGCGCCTGGAACGGCTGGTTTCTCAGTTACGTTTCTCCGCAGATCAGCCAGCGCATCGCGCTCGATTTCGACGCCCACTTCGGGCCGCAACTCCTCTCCGAAGGCATCGGCTTCGTTCTAGCCGACATGGAGAAGGGCAACTTTCCCCTCGCCGCTGATTCTATCGATCTTCTCGCAATGACCAGTACCCTCGAACATCTTGGCTGTCCCGAGAAGATTGCGACTGAGATTCACCGCGTGCTCAAACCCGGAGGCGTGGTCTTCATCACCGTGCCCGACATCATGAAATACAAGTTCCGGTTCTGGAACGACATTACTCACAAGCGTCCGTTCACGCGCGACGCGTTGGCCTTCCTATTTGAGACGCACGGGTTCGACACGCTCGAACTCTGCTCCTACAACCACAACCTCTTCGTCGCCGGCAATCTGTTTCCACGGCCCGTTCACCGCTTCCTCATGCGGTTCCGCGGCGACGCCCTGCTTTACATCGGAAGGAAACCCGCACCGTGAAGCGGGCTCAGTCCGCGCTGTTCGACCGGCTCGCGGCCGGTAACCGGCTCTACACCTATCCGCAGGAATCCCTCGACAAGCTAAACGCACTTGTGCCCGTCAAAGGCCGCACCTTGGACGTAGGCTGCGGCGACGGAACCATCCCCGAGTGCTTCGATGCGGATTTCACCGCCGGATTCGACGTGTCCTTCCGCTGCGCCCAATTGGCTCGAAGCCGGGGAATTCGTGCCGCGGTGGCCGATGCCGCAAATGGCCTGCCTTACGCGGACGAGGCCTTCGATACTATCTACTGCGTCGATGTGCTGCATCACCTGGAACAACGCTGGGAGCCCGTGTTCGCGGAGTTACACCGGGTCCTGCGCTCCGGCGGGACCCTTGCCATCGTCGAACCCGATGCCCGCAATCCCTTCGTCCGATGGACGCAGGCGCCGGGTTCGCCCATTCGCGTCGCGCCCTACGACAACGAGCCGGCAATAGACCCTTTGGAACTTACGCCGTACCTGGACAGTCGTGGATACGAGTTGACCCTTCGGCCTATCCACATTGAAGGCGAACAGGTGGAGCGCAGCGTCTTTCCCTTGTGGCAGCGGCTGGCCAAAGCGCCCTTCACGCTTGCGCTGGCTTTCCAATATCGGAACGTGCCCAACAAGTTTGTTATCCTTGCCCGTAAACAGGACTGACGGGCCATGGCAGGGAGTTTTCAGGACAAAGTGATCGTGATAACCGGCGCCACGGGCACGGTAGGGCAGGGCCTTGTCCGCCACTTTGCATCCCACGGCGCGCGGCTCGTGTTGACCGCGCGCGACCGGGACCGGCTGGATGCGCTTGCGAAGACACTGCCCCCCGGCCAAGTCCACGCGAAGACCGCCGATTTGTCCGATCCGGATTCGCTCCGAGCTCTTGAATCTTTCCTAAGAGACGCGGTTCCCCAGGTGGATGTACTTATCAACAACGCCGCCGACGTCACCTCCAAGCCGCTCATGGACACCAGCCTGGAGGAAATCGATGACCAGATCCGGACCAACATCACGGGGAGCCTTCAGCTTTGCCGGTTGCTGGTTCCTTTGATGCAAGACGGGATGAAGCGCATCGTCAATATTTCTTCCCTGGCGGGGTACAAGCCAAATCCGGCGCAAACCGTGTATAGTATTTCCAAATCGGGGATTAACGCGATTTCGGCCGCCCTGCAGGCCGAACTCCGCTCCGAGGGGTTTCACGTCCTGAACGTGGCCCTCATGGGAATCGGCGACGGGCCGCGTCAGGTGCCTGTATCGGAATTCGCAGCCCGGTTGGAACGCGCCATTGAGCGCCGGCAACATGAACTATTCTTGTACCGCCGCACAATGTGGTTGATGCGTTTGTACGGGTTGATCCCCGCGTTGGCGCGATTGCGGTGAGCAAAGGAAAGGACGAGCATTTCATGCATTCCAGTGAGAAGGTCGGGGTCCTGATCATCAATACCGGAACCACGGCGGCGCCCCGGGCGGAAGAAACCCGAACCTACCTGCGCGAGTTCCTCTCGGACCCCCGCGTGCTCGACATCAATCCCGTCGTTCGTTGGCTCCTTCTGAACCTCGTCATCCTGCGAAAACGGCCCAAGGATTCCGCTCACGCGTACAGCCAGATCTGGACCGACCAAGGCTCCCCATTATTGGTTATCACGCGCGAACTCATGGCGGGGTTGAAAGAGCGCATGCCGGAATCCGAGTTCGCGATTGGTATGCGCTACGGAAAACCCTCGATCGAAGACGGGTTGACCGAACTCATCGAGAAGCAGGTGGACCGCATCATCCTGGCGCACCAGTTCCCCCAGTACTCGTCTGCTGCGAACGGGTCGGCGCTGGAACTCGCCTACCAGCTCGCGGGCAAGCCGTGGAACGTACCGCACCTTTCCGCGCTACCGCCGTTCTACGACGACCCTGGGTTTATCGAATCCTGGGTCGCGGTCAGCAAACCCGTTCTGGAATCCTTTCAGCCCGACCACGTCTTGATGAGTTACCACGGGCTTCCCGAGCGGCACGTCCAGAAGAGCGACACCACGGGCGGAGCCCATTGTCTGCAATCAGACGACTGCTGCGACCGGATCTGCGACGCAAACAAGTGGTGCTACCGCGCCCACTGTTTCGAGACGAGCCGGTTGCTTGCGCAACGGCTCGGCTTGAGCGCAGACGACTACAGCATCTCATTTCAATCCCGACTCGGCCGGGATCCCTGGATTCAACCACCGACGGACGTGGTCATCCCCGACTTGCCGAAGGATGGGATCAAGCGGCTCGCCGTCATGTGCCCGTCCTTCACTGCCGATTGCCTCGAGACGCTGGAAGAAATCGGGCTTCGCGCCAAGAGCGATTTTCTAACGGCGGGTGGCGAGGCCTTTCAGTTCATCCCTTGCTTGAACAGTCATCCCACCTGGGTCGACGCACTCGTTCGCATGCTCCAGAGAATCTGAAATTCTCCGGGGTCTGGCCGATCTGCGCGATAAAATGCGAGCGCGGACCGCAGCCTCCGTGCCGCGATCCGCGCTCCGAAAACGTAGCGACTGTGTGAGTGGTCAGCCTTGTACGTTAATGATGCCTGCTCCGTGCTGGTTGTGCTGCGCTTTCACAGCGATGGGCGCCTCCTCGCGGGTCAACTTGTCGAAGGCTTCGTGCCAGGTGTCGCGCATGCCCGTGAGATGCTCGATAGCTTCTTCCAGGGGCGCGACCTCTTTTCGGATGTTGGCCTTGATTAGCAAGTGCTGGAAGTATTCATAGACCCGGTCCAGGTTCTTGGCGAGATCCCCGCCGACCTTCATGTTCAATGCGCCGCGTAACTCGGCAATGATGTCCTGCGCCCGCAGCAGATTGTTGTGGACGCCCTCCGTCTTGCCGCGCGCCAATTGCCGCTTCGCTTCTTCCGCGCGCTGAATAGCGCCGTTGAACAACATCACAATCAACTTGCCTTGTGAAGCCGTTTCGACGTTGACTTTCCGGTATGCGCCATAGTCTGCGGCAGTGTTCGCCATATGCTGCTTCCCCTCTCGCCTTGCTTAGAAGATACTCAACCCACCGCCGATGGCGGACAACGCTGCGCCTTGAGACTGATAGGTGGCAGACAACTGTTCCAGTTTCGAGAACTGCAACCGCAGCCGCTGTTCCTTCTGGGCCACCCGGTCTTCAAGCCGGTCTATCTGGTCATTCAAACTCCGAATTTGCTGGTCGAAAATGCCATTGCTGCGGACACGTTCGTTCAGGAATCCCTGCGTACTGGTTGCTTCGTCGAGATATTCAAAGAAGCGATCCGCGATTCCAGTCTTTCCTGAATTCGAGAACAGGTCCTCCACATTGCCGCGATTGGTTCGCAACGCCTCACGGAACGCGTCTTCGTCGATCTGAAGCTCCGAGAGGCTGCTCGAATCGAAACTGTCGCCCGTGCTGATACCGACCTGCGTTAAGGTCTTGAACGTGCCGCTGATGCCCGGCACGGTGCTGAAGACGTTGCCGCGCAGAAAGTCTTCGATGAAGCGGATGGAGCTATCGTTCTCCAGCAACCCGCCTTGGCCGACGATCTCGCGTATGGCCGCGACGGAGGCGTTGAACTCGTCCACAAACTCCTGCACGTCTTCGAGAATCGCATCGTCGTCTACGGAGACCGTCACCGTGCTCGTTCCCACGCTTTGCAGGTTCAGCGTCACGCCGCCGATGGCGTCGGCCACTTCGTTCGTGTTGCGCGTCAAGGTGGCGCCGCCGTTGATCGAAAACTGTGAATCATTGCCCGCCGTCTGCGTCGCCGTGGCCAGGTTCGTCACATTCAGGAAATTGCTGGTGTCGGATGTGAAGTTGATCGTGCGACTACCCAGCGTCTTCGATACCACCCGAATCGTGTCTGTGGAGGCGTCGTAACTGGCCGTCACCCCCGCGTCGCTGTCGTTGATCCGGCCGAGAACGTCCGATAAGGAATCAACGCTGGCATCAACGTTGATGGAAATCCCATTCACCCGAAAGCTGCCCGACGCAATCGCGCCGCCGGCGAGGTTCACCGTGTTTAGCACGTCCGTCGGATTGATCGCGCCCAGATTCCGCGTGCTCGTTACTTCCGTCGAACCGCCCGTCCCGGTTGTCTGCGTCGCCTGATCTACTCGAATCACTTCGAGGAAATTGCTGTCGTCGTCGGTGGCCCCGAAGTTGATCACGCTCGTATCACTCGCCGCGGTATTGGCAATCGTCACGCGATCGGTTGCCGCATTGTACGTCGCGGTTACACCGGCCGCGCTGGAGTTGATGGCGTTGAGGATCGAGTCCAGGCTGTCTGTAGTGGGATCGACGTTGAACTGTACGCCGTTGATGCTGAAGGTTCCCGCCTCGATTTCGGTCGTTATACCGCTGTTTTCCAGCGTGGCATTCGGATCGATGGGACTACCCAGCGAAGCGCTGCTCGTCGCCACCGTCGCGCTCGCGAGTTGAATCACGTTCACGCTGTACGACCCGGAGACGGGAGAAGACCCGGAAATCTCGGCCGTGAGCACCGACTCCTCGCTGGAAGTCGCCGCGAATTGGCTGAAGACGTTGTTGAAGCGAAAGTCCTGCGCGCGGTTGCGCAGGTCCGTGAGCGTGGTGCGCAATTCGCGCACAGCCGTCTGGCGCTGCGTGAGAATGGAGATACGGTCCTGGAGCCGCAGGATGGGTTGCCGCTCCAACTGGATAAGCTGGCGGATGATGCTATTGCTGTCGAGGCCGGTAATCAGGCCCCCAACGCTGAAGCCACCGCTCATCGCATCACTCCCAAACCGAATCGTCCGCTACCGGCGATCCGCCTCTTGCGCCATCCATCCGTGGAGTTCAACGCGTTACCTGCCGTCCCGTCCAGGGACACTACCCGTCTTGAGGTTTATCGGCACGGGCTACCGAAAGCTTTAGCGTCAACCCGGATCCGGTATCGCGCGGTCCTAAAGGTATTAGTGCAAGCCACTTAAGGTTGATGATCGGATTAACCAAGGCATCTATTTTGTTGCCAAAATAGCGTCTGAAATACGAATTATGAAATAGTTGAAAGTGAATTTATTGAAATTTAGTTCCAATTTGCGGGACAGAATCTCTGGAAGCGACTTCCGCTTAGCGAGCACTTCCCGCCGTCCGATTTTCCATTATACCCTATGTCGCTGGTCCTGGTTTGATCGCGTTGCCCAATCCCGCTACGCTGCCGTCCGCAAACGGGGAGCTGTCACCATGAACGAACTTTCGCGACGAGAATTCATCCAACGCGGCACCGCGGGAGTCGTTGCTGCGAGTGCGGTAGCGGCAGGTTCGAGTGCCCAAGCGCCGGAACGCCGTAACTTCGTGCTCCTCATGTCCGACGAACACAATCCCTTCGTCTCGTCGGTCCACGGGCACCCCATGGTCCAGACCCCGAATCTGGACCGGCTCGCCGCCCGTGGAACCGTGTACGAAAACATGTACTGTCCGTCGCCTCTGTGTTTGCCCTGCCGCAGCTCTTTCATGTCGGGGCGGCCGGTCCACGAGATCCAGTGCTACAACAACTGCAACGCGATTCCCTTCGAGTACCCGTCCTACGGGCAGGTGCTTCGTGAACAGGGCGTACATACCGCTCACATTGGCAAGGTCGACGTCTATCGGCCCGCCACGGAACTGGGTTTTTCCGAGATGCTCCTGCCCGGCGACCGGCAACCGCCAGGGGACGAGAACGTCGCGCGCGACCCGCTTGCCATCCGCGCGGACGGGGCGTCCCGTGCGGGCGGATACGGTCCGCGCGACCGAAACCCCTTCGGAGGGGACGATCGCGTCGTAGAGCGCGCCCTGGAGTGGCTGGCGACGGTGCCAGCGACACTCGACCAGCCCTGGGTGCTGGTGGTGCAAGTGGTCAAACCCCATTTCCCACACACGGTAACCCAGGAACTGTGGGACCTGTACCCGGAAGGCGAAGACTTGCCGGAGTACGGCCGGGAAGCCGAATCCGCGAACCATCCCTACGCCCAGGACCTGCGGGCCCATTTCCAGACCGACCAGTTTTCCGAGAAGGACACCCGAGGGCTGCGCCGCGGATACCTTGGCTGCGTGACCTACGTGGACCGCCAGTTGGGCCGGATCATGGACGCCCTGGACGCCCATGGCCTCTCGGAGTCCACCACGCTCGCCTACACCTCCGACCACGGCGAGATGCTGGGCAAGTTCGGCTTGTGGTGGAAATGCAGCCTCTACGAGGATTCCGCCCGAGTTCCCCTTATTGTGTCTGGCCCGGGCGTTGCCGCAGGCCGGCGCGTGACGACCCCGGTCGATCTCCACGATGTGCGCGCGGAGATGTTCGCGGCGACGGGCGCGACGCAACCCTCCGGCTGGTCCGGCACGGCGCTGCGTGAACTCGCGCCGAGCGACCGCGATCGGGTGGTCTTTTCCGAGTACCACGGACACGGGACGCGCTCCGGGGCCTACCTGGTCCGGAAAGGCGACTGGAAGCTCATCTACTGCATGGCGGCCCCACACCAGCTTTTCAATCTCGCGGAGGACCCTGGCGAGTTGACCAACCTAGCGGAGGCCCATCCCGGGAAACTGAAAGAACTCGAATCGGAACTGCGCGCGATTTGTTCGCCCGAAGCCGAGAACTATCGGGCGACCGCGTTTATCCAGCGCCAGCTTGACGCCATCGCGGCCGCCCGGAAACCGGCTGCTACTTGATGCTGAACTGCTTCACGATGGTCCCCAGTTCGTCCGTCTTCTTGGGGTGCGTGTTGATGATCGTCACCTTGCCGTCCGGCCCCACGGCCAGCGCGTAGGCCATCCAGGAGTACCCCGCGCCGGAGTCCATGATCGGCACGACGGTATACGCGCCGCCCGAGCCATAGGATCCCTGGGCCTGCAACGCCGATCCCACGGTCGCGACCGTGGCAGGTGCGCTGGTCTGTGCTTTGGCCACCGGAACGGACTGGGACACGAGGGCGCCAATCAGCGCGGAAACGACACAAAGACCGAAGACAAGTATCACGCGAGGCTGCATCATGATGGGTTCTCCTGTGTATCGGTTAAAAGCCCTTGACTGGTCCACAATGTAGCAGAATGACTGAGTTGTGGTGGGGGGGTGACAACAGCGCCGCCGGGGGGACAGAACCACAAAAAGAAATAAGAACAAAAAACAAAGGGTGAA
>BTVY01000029.1:30996-84924 GCA_045863335.1 Candidatus Hydrogenedentota bacterium
CTGTGTATCGTTTAAACGCCCTGGACTGGTCACCAATTTAGCATATTGAGTGTGTTGTGGTGCCGGCTTCCAGCCTGCGCTGGCTGGAAGCCTGCACCACAATTTGCGATACGACAAATATCGCGGGATTCCCCTTCCGAGTAGCCTGGATTTCCGCCTGTGTGAACGGCATATCCCTTCGGCGTTGACCTCTGTTTGTGTTGCTGGCCCGAGGCACGTACACTATCCCGTTGGAGCGTGCCTGTCACGGTCGTTTTGTGACACAACGGTATCGGGTGTGCAGTCTTGGCCCGCTCCATACAACCCGTAGAGTTTTGGAAAACGGCCATGGTTTTGCGCCGTTGCGCAACTTAGGAGTCTTGTCGTGTCTGAACCAGCTATGCATTCGCCGGATTCTCCACAGCTCGCGCCATCGTCCGCCAAGAAGCCGGACAAGAGCGTCTTGGCCAAAGGATGCCTCATCGGGTGCGGCGTGCTTGTGGTATTGGCCATTTTTGGCGGAATCGGCGGATTCTTCGTCTTTCGCTCCTTCATGGAAAAGATGGGCGATGCCATGGGCAAGCAACTCCTCGAAGAGTTTGCGGTCATGAAAGACACCGGCCAAGTTCCCGAGGAGCACATGGCACTCTACCAGGAGGTTGTCGATCTCACGACCCGGCCGGAAACCACCTTTACCGCAGCCATGGTTGCGTCTACCGTCGTAAGGACCAATCTCGAAGACAGCCAGGTCACCCACGAGGAGCGGCAGGAAGCGGAAGACATGCGTGACTTCCTCTCCGAGAATCCGGAAGCGGGAATGTGGGCGATGGACAGCTATCTGAAGGATCACCCGGAACTCAAGGAACGGGTCGAACAGGCGCAACGCAGTTTCAATCCGACGACCCTGTTGGGACCCCAATAACCCACCAGTCTTCGCCGGGCTAATTTCGCCAGAATCCCGGCATAAACAGGACGAGAATGGCGATCATTTCCAGGCGGCCCAGCAGCATGGTGATCGAGAGGAACATCGTGCCCGGAGCGCCGATGAGGTGGTAATCGCGAATCGCGCCTACATGCTCCAGCCCCGGGCCGATGTTGTTGAGCGTGGCGATCATCGCAGTAATGGCGCTCTCAAAGGGCAGGCCCAGCCAGGACAGGAACAGGCAGCCCATGAAGAACCACATCACGTAGAGATAGATGAACGCGGAAGTTCTGCGCTGCACGTCTTCGCTCACCACGTCGCCATCGATGCGCAAAGGACGGACCGTCTTCGGCCGGAAGGTGGACTCCAGCCGCCAATACACGACCTTCAGCATCATCAGCACGCGGACCACTTTGATCCCGCTGCCCGTGGAACCGGCGCAACCGCCAAAGATCATGACAACTACCAGCAGCATTCGTGAGAAATAGGGCCAACTGTCGAAGTCATCGGTGACGAAGCCGGTGGTTGTCATGCACGACACGACATGAAACGCCGCAATGCGGAGGGAATACCCGGCGCTATGCGTTTCGTGGCTGTCGACCGGCTTGTAACTCTCGCCGCCCACCGGGAAATCGCCGCGGACTCCCGCGAGGTTGATGGTGATGGCAACGGTGGCCAGCGCCAGGATGGCGATATAGAGCTTCCACTCAGAGTCCCGCCAGAGGGCTTTCCAATTGCCCATCCCCATGTCCGCGAAGAGGGCGAAGTTCGTGCCGCCCACGATCATGCACGCGATGAGAATGACTTCTATCGTCAGACTGTCAAAGGCGGCCACGCTGGCCTGGCGGTTCGAGAACCCGCCGGTGGCGAGGCCGCCAAAAGTGTGGCAGAGCGCGTCATAGAAGGACATGCCCGCGGCCATGAGCGCGATCGTGAAGATGACGGTGAACGCGGAGTAGATCTGTACGATGAGACTCGCGTTCTTCCGGAAGCGGGGCCGCAATCGGCTCGGCGAAGGTCCGGTGGCTTCCGACTTGGCGATGAGTTTGCCCCCGGAACCGAAATAGGGGAGTACAGCCACGAACATGATCACGATGCCGATGCCGCCGATCCAGTGGGTGAAGGACCGCCAGAAGAGGATGCTCTTCTCCATGGCCTCGATATCCGGGATCACGGTGCATCCCGAGGTCGTGAACCCGGAGGCGCTCTCGAAATAGGCGTCGATGAAATCAAGCGATCCGGCGAAGTAGAACGGCAAGGCGCCCAGGGCGCTCGTCACGATCCAGGACAGACCAACCAGTCCAATGGCCTCGCGCTCATAGATGCGGTTCGGCGCGCCTTTGCCCAGCCGCAGCAGGATGGCGCCGACCACACCGCAGACCACGCTGGAGGCCAGCAACGCTTCGATGGCATGCCATTCCCTGAAATAGACGGCCCAGGCCGCCGAAGGCAGCATGGCGATGCCGATGGCGATGCAAATGAACCCGTTATAGCGTGCGAGAATTCCGTAATTCATGTCCGTAAAGCTTACCAGAACCGCAGGGCTGCTCCCACTGAAAGATTCGCCCCGGCAGTCCCTAGTTCCGCCAGAAGGAGGGCATGAATAGCACGAGAATCGTCACGAGTTCCAGCCGGCCCAGCAGCATGGTCAAGGAGAGAAAGGCCGTACCCACCGGGCCGATAAGATGGAAATCCCGGGCGGCTCCCACATGTTCGAGGCCGGGTCCGCAGTTATTCAGGCAGGCAGTCATGGCGCTCACCGCGCTGTCGAAGGGGAGACCCTGTAACGACAGGAACAGACACCCGAACACAAACCAGCCCATGTACAGCAACAGAAACGTTAAGGCACGGTGTTGCACCGTCTCACTGATGACTTCGCCGTTGATGCGGAGCGGCCGGACGGTCTTCGGCCGGAACGTGGACTCCAAGCGGTGGTACGCCAGCTTCCCGTACATCATCAAGCGCACGACCTTGATGCCGCTCGACGTGGAACCCGCGCTGCCGCCGATGACCATCACCACGATCAGCATCATGCGTGAGAAGAAGGGCCAGCGGTCGAAGTCGTCCGTGACGTAGCCTGTATCGGTCATACAGGAAACGACCTGAAAAGCGGACACGCGCAGGGCATGCCCGAAGCCGTAGTGCTGGGGTTCCGAAATGGGTTCGTAGGATTCGCCGCCGCCGTGGGGGAACGGTGTGTGCAGTCCCGTTAAGTTCGCCGCAACCAACAGGGTGGCGATGACGAGAATCGCCACGTACCAGCGCCATTCGCTGTCTTTCCAGAGCGCATTCCGCTCGCCCAGCCACATGGCAGCGAAGAGGCCGAAGTTGGTGCCGCCGATGACCATGAAGGCAATGATCACGGCCTCGACGGCTATACTGTCGTACTCGGCGATGCTGCCCTGGCGGTTGGAGAACCCGCCGGTGGCCAGGCCGCCGAAGGCGTGAATAAGCGCCTCGAACAGATCCATGCCCGCCCACATGAGCGCGGCCGTATTGAGAATCGTGAGGGCAACATAAATCTTAAAGATCAGTGTCGCACTCTCGCGGAAGCGCGGCAAGGGCCGGCTGGCGGTCGGTCCGGTCGTTTCGGACCGGACGATAAGTTTGCCACCTGCTCCGATGTACGGCAGCACGGCGATGAACAGGATCACGATCCCGATCCCGCCCAGCCAGTGCGTGAGTGATCGCCAGAACAGCAGGCTCTTGTCCACCGACTCGATGTCGGGAAGCACGGTGGACCCCGTCGTCGTAAATCCCGAGACGCTCTCGAAGATGGCGTCGTTCAGTCCCAGCACACCGTGAAATACGAATGGCAACGCGCCGAACACACTCACTAGAATCCAGGTAAACCCGACGAGACCGATGGCTTCGCGTTCGAATACCTTCGCCACCGCGCGCCGTCCCCACCAGGAAAGCGCAAGGCCGGTCGCAAAGGATAGTGCGGCCGAGGCGAGCAGGCATTCGAGCGACAGGTATTCGCGGAAGTAGATGGCCCACGCCGCACAGGGCAACATGGCCGCACCGTTGGCGATGCAGATGAGGCCCAAGTACCTGGCCATGATGCGATGGTTCATGGAGTGTGCGCTCCCGCGCAGATATATCCGGTTCGCCTTACGCGCCGGTTGTCAGGACCACTTTCCCCACACTTTTCCGGTCGGACACAAACTTCTGCGCTTCAGCGGCCGACTCCAGGGGGAACTGGTGACGCGCCACGATGCGGAGTTTGCCTTCCCCCAACCATTGCTGGAGATCGCGCAACGCATTTGCCATGGCTTCCCGATCGGCCGTGTAGGCCATAAGATGGAATCCGGAAACGGTAAGGTTGTTCGCCAGCAAATGAATCGCATTGACCGTCGCCGGCTGCCGGCTCGCCGCGCCCAAGGTAATCAGCCGGCCGCGGGTCTTGATGCAACGCATGCTCTTGTCGAACACTTCGCCCGCCACGGATTCAACGACCAATTCGCAGCCCTGGCCATTGGTAATCCGTTTCACCTCCTGCACGAAGTCCTTCTTCGCGTAGTTCACCGGATGATCGCAGCCGAGTTCCGTCAGCAATTCGACCTTCTCTTCCGAACTGCAGGTGCCGATCACCGTGGCACCCACGTTCTTGGCGATCTGCACCATCAAGGTGCCGAGACCCCCCGCCGCCGCCTGCAAGAGCACGTTCTGCCCCGCGGACAAGTTGCCGAGCGTGATGAGCGCGTGGTACGCGGTCAAATACTGGCAAGGCACGGCCGCGGCCGCCGCAAAATCGAGACTCTCCGGCTTCGGAAGGAGCCGCGCAGAATCCGCGACCACGTATTCGCTGTAGCCGCTCTCGCAAAAGCCCATGACGGCGTCGCCGGGCTTGTACGCGATTTCGCCGGAGCCCACCGCATCGATGACACCCGCGACTTCGAAGCCTACGCCGAAGGGCGGTTTCGGGCCGTTCGGATAAAGCCCCTCCCGCTGCATGATGTCGGCGTAGTTCAGGCCGGCCGCATGAACCTTGATGCGAACCTGCCCGTCGCGCGGTTCGGGGACGGGCACGTCACGGACTTCCAGAACTTCCGGTCCGCCAAACTTCGTTGCAATAACCGTTTTCATAGCTGCCTTCCGATGGTTGGGTTCCGGTTGCCTTTACGAATGCGCGGCGATGCGTTCAAGCCCGCCCATGTAGGGACGCAAGGCCTCGGGCACGATGACCGTGCCGTCTTCCTGCTGGTAGTTCTCGATAACGGCGATGAGCGTGCGGCCCACTGCGAGCCCCGACCCGTTCAGCGTGTGCACGAACTCCGGCTTCTTGTCGCGGCGGAAGCGGATGTTCGCGCGCCGCGCCTGGAAGTCCGTGCAGTTCGAGCAGGAGCTGATTTCCCGGTAGGTGTTCTGTCCCGGCAGCCAGACTTCGATATCGTAGGTCTTCGCCGAGCAGAAGCCCATATCGCCCGTCGACAGCGTGACGACCTGGTAGGCGAGTCCGAGCTTCTGGAGAATGGTCTCTGCGTTTCTCGTGAGCTTTTCGAGTTCCTCTGCCGAATCCTCCGGCGCGGTGAACTTGTACAGCTCGACCTTGTCGAACTGGTGTTGCCGCAACATGCCGCGGGTGTCTTTTCCGTAGGACCCCGCCTCGCTGCGGAAGGATGGCGTGTACGCTGCGTAGCAGACGGGTAACGCGTCGCCGCTCAAGATTTCATCGCGATGCAGGTTCGTGAGCGGCACTTCCGCGGTCGGCACGAGCCATAGGTCACGATCCTTGATCGTGAACGCTTCTTCCGCGAACTTCGGCAACTGGCCGGCCCCTTCCATGCTCGCGCCCAGGACCATGAACGGCGGCAGGATTTCCGTATAGCCGTGTTCATTGACATGTGTGTCGAGCATGAAGCTGATGAGGGCTCGCTCCAACCGCGCGCCCAACCCTCGGAGCACCGTGAATCGCGCGCCCGAAACCTTCGCGCCTGCTTCAAAATCCAGGATGCCCAATTGCTCGCCCAGTTCCACGTGGTCTTTGGGTGTGAACGAAAACGCCGGCGGAGTGCCCCACTGACGCTCGAGACGGTTCGCGCTCGCGTCGGGTCCAATCGGCACGCTCGCATCCGGCGTGTTCGGGATGATCAGCATGGCCTCGCGCAGCGCGTTGTCAGCATCGCGCACTTTTTCTTCCAGCGCTTTCACCTTCTGGCTGACCTCTTTCATCGCCGCGATCGCGCCGGAAGCGTCCTCCTTGTTCTTTTTAAGGCGTGCGATTTCGTCGTTCGCCTTATTCTGTTCTGCGCGGAGTTGTTCTGCTTCGTGCAGCACCTGACGCCTCGTGCCCTCCAACTCGAGCACGGCGTCCAAATTGATGTCCGAACCGCGGTTGGCCAGGGCCGTCCGCAGGGCGTCCAGGTTTTCGCGAATCAATTTTACATCGATCATTTCAGGTTCATTTCCTTTCGGGAGTCGCCGCGAATTGTAGAATGCGGGGAGTATGCATACCGCAGAAGCAGCGTGCGTCGCTCTCGGGACTTTCGTCAGATTGTCTTGCTAACGCGATACGCGAAACAAGTCGAGGATGCGCTCCAAATCGTCCAGCGAATAGTACTCGATCTCGATCTTGCCCTTGCTGGCGTCCGTGCCCTGCGTCCGCAACGAAACCTTGGTACCAAGCGCCTTGCGCAAATCGTCTTCAATCGCGGCTACGTGCGGGTTCCGTTCCGGCTCGCGCCGGGAGCGCGGCTTCGCGGGCGTCGCCAGTTTCTCTACCTGGCGCACCGACAGGCCCCGTTCGATGGCCAACCGGCAGGCGGCGCTCTGGTCCTTCGGCGATTCCAGCGCTAGTAACGCGCGCGCATGCCCCATGCTGAGCGCGCCTTCGGCGACGGCCCGCTGCACGTCGGCGGGCAGGTTCAGCAAGCGCAATGTATTCGTGACCGTGGCGCGTTTCTTGCCCACTTCGGCGGAGAGTTCTTCCTGCGTCCAGCCGAACTCGTTGATCAGCGCCTGGTACGCCTCGGCCAATTCAATGGCATTCAAATCCTCGCGCTGGATGTTTTCGATCAGGCCCAGCTTCAACATATCCGAATCGGACACGTCGCGGCAGACGGCCGGAACGGTCTCCAATCCCGCCATGACGCTCGCGCGTACGCGACGCTCGCCGCTCACCAGTTCATACCCGCCGCCGCGCGCCTTGCGCACGATCACTGGTTCGAATACGCCTTCCCTGCGGACGGACTCGGCGAGTTCTTCCAGCGCTTCTTCGTTGAAGGTCACGCGGGGCTGTTTCGGATTCGGCTTGATACCGTGTGGATCGAGATGGAGGATGCGGCCTTCGTCGGAGTCTACGCCGGCCTGCGTGCTCGGAACGACGGGAGCCGGTTCTTCGTCCCGGGCCGGACCCGATATCAGCGCGCCCAGCCCTCGGCCCAGGCCACCCTTCTTCATTTTAGCCACGGGCAATTACCTCCCTCGCCAACGCCAGATACGCCGTCGCACCCGGCGATTTCGCATCGTACAGGATTACGGGCTTGCCGAAACTCGGCGCCTCGCTCAATGTCACATTCCGCGGCACAACGGTTTCATACACCTTCTCACCCAGATGGGACCGCACGTCTTCCACAACCTGCCGCGACAGATTTGTGTGCTGGTGCATCGTCAGCAGCACGCCTTCGATGCGCAAACCCGGATTGAGATTGTCTCTGACCAGTTTGATGGTTTGCAGCAGCTCGCTCAAGCCCTCGAGGGCGTAATACTCGCACTGCAACGTGATCATCACCGCAGTCGCCGCGACCAGCCCGTTGACGGTCAACAGGCTCAACGACGGCGGACAATCGATGATGACGTAGTCGTACTCGTTCTGGAGCGGCTCCAGGCAGCGCCGCAGCCGGTATTCCCGGGATTCGATGCCGACGAACTCTACCTCCGCGCCCACCAATTGACGGTTGGACGGCACCAGGAAGAGACTGTCCAGCATGGTCCCTTGCACCACTTGGCTCAGGGGCACGTGCTCCACCATGGCGTCATAGAGCGTGTGGGCGAGGGTATTCTTGTTCACGCCCAAGCCGCTCGTCGCGTTCCCCTGGGGGTCCAGATCGATTAATAAGACGCGGCGACCGGCCGCGGCGATGGAAGCGGAAAGGTTGACCGCCGTCGTGGTTTTACCCACGCCGCCCTTCTGATTCGCTATCGCGATGACTCGGCCCATATTCTCCGCCGCACCGTACGGGCATACCCCTGCTGTCCGAGGAGTTAGTGCCCCCAAAAGGACAACAAAAACGGCGCGCAAATGCGCCTGCCCTGTAAGCCGCGTATGATACGGTTCGGGCTGTAGGGGAGTCAATTGGAGGGTGGCGCGGGCGTAGGTACCGATGCGCACGCGGACCTACACGGACCTACACGGACCTACACGGACCTACACGGACCTACACGGAAGGCACGGAAGGCACGGAAGGCACGGAAGGGCACGGAATGGCACGGAAGGGCACGGAAGCAACGGAAGCAACGGACCGGTACGGGAGGGCACGGAAAGACACGGCGGCGCGTCCGTGTAGGTCCGTGCAGGTCCGTGTTCCCCTACACCCCGAACTGCCTCAGATGATGCTCAAAATGCACCACATGCAGCTTCGCCCAACCGTCGACGCCGATGTCCCCGAAGAAGGGGTGGGGGGGAGGCTCCAGGTCGCCGCTCTGGACGAGCGTCAGGTACTCCTCCAGGACGGCGTGGAACGTCTCTGTGTCTCCTGGCGGGCAGAGTGCTTCGGCGGCCGCCGGGCCGGTGACGTTGCGCGGCATACGCACGATTCCGTTGATGATGAGGGGCCCGAGGATCCGGCGAATGAACCAGTTTCCACGGACGGGCATGGACTTGCCACGACCCATCGAGTATCGGACGATTACCATGAGGTGTCCGATCATGCGGTCCGGAGTCAAGGTTCCCCACGCCGGTTTGGCGTCGGGTCGCAATCGGCCCAGTCGGGCGATCAAGTCGTTTACGTAGTCATGGTCAAGCGGGCGCATGGCGGCCTACTCGTACCGCAAGGCTTCAACCGGATCGACGCTAGCCGCCTTTACCGCAGGGTAGGCCCCAAAGAAGACGCCCACGGTAGCGCTGAACCCAAAGGCCACGAGAATCGACCACATGGACGCCTGAATGGGGAACTGGGGATAGAAGAAGCCCATTACGAAGGTCCCTCCGTACGCGAGCAGGATTCCCGCCACGCCGCCGATGCAACTCAGCGTGATGGATTCGATCACGAACTGAAGGCCGATATCCTTTCGCGTCGCACCGACCGCTTTTCGGATGCCCACTTCCCGAGTCCTTTCGCGTACGGACACGAGCATGATGTTCATAATGCCGATGCCGCCAACGAGGAGGGAGATGGAGGCGATGCCGGACAACATGACCTTCAACGCAATGAAGATTTTGTCCAGCGTTTGCAGCATGGTGGTCTGGTCGATGATGGTGAAGTCTTCGGTGTAGTCGTGCGCCGCGGTGAGGATCTCGCGCACCGATTCCGTTGCCGCCGCGGTCTCATCGGGACTGCTCGCCTGAATGACGATTTGGTACAATTCGTCTTCGCCGCCGTAGAACATCTGCTGGGCGCTCAACAAGGGCACGACCGCGATGTCGTCGATGTCGATGCCGAGCGTCACGCCTTTGGGCTCCAGAATTCCGACGACGAGGTGCTTGCTGCGGTTGATGGACACCTTCTCGTACATGGCGTTGTTCGTGCCAAACAATTCGTCTTTCAATTTCGCGCCCAGCAAGCAGACCTTCATGTTCTTGTCGAGGTCCGTTTCCGTGATGAACCGGCCCCGCTCCACATGGATATCCCGGATGCGTTCGATGGCGGGGGACACGCCGAAGACCATGCTGTTCCGTTCCCGGTTGCCATAACGGATCGCGCCGGCGCCGACGACCTCGGGCGACACGTCCTTGATGCCCACCCCGCGACGTTCGATTTCTTTGGCGTTTTCGTAGGTGAGTTTCCGGAAACTGCCGGCCACGATGGGCATCATGCCGGAAGTCTCCTGTTTGCCGGGAGTTACAATCAGCAGGTTGGTGCCAAGGTCGGCAAATTCCTTGGAGACATAGGCTTGCGCACCTTCGCCGAGCGCGACGAGCAGTACGACCGACAACACGCCGATGGTTACACCGACCATCGTCAAAAACGCCCGGACCCGGTTTTGGGTGATAGACTCGACGGCTACGTTGAAATACTCAATCCAGCCCACCTGGGCCTCCTCAAAAACACAGTGCCTTCTGCATTAGACCACGAATCCGGTCTGACAGATTCAGTCCCCGGATATCCGCAAATCTTATCACATCAACGAAGGCGACCGGAACGGCCGCCTTGAACCTCGTGACCCTGGGTTTTACGATAAATCCCATCAGGTTGGCGGGCGATTCGCTTCAAGTACTCACCACGACTCATCGATTGGGAGTTCACCATGTACTACATCATCGTGGGCGCCGGGCATGTTGGTTCCAATCTGGCGCACATCGCCCTCGAGGACGGCCACGAGGTTGCCCTGGTCGAAAAGGACGAAGAGCGCGCAACGGCAGCGAGCGAACGGTTCGACGCGCTCGTCCTGCACGCCGATATTGCCGAAAGTGGCATTCTCAAGGAAGCCGGCATCGAACGCGCCCACTGTCTCGTCGCCACAACCGGCGATGATTCGGCCAATCTCATGGCCATGTTTCTTGGCAGCGAGAACGGGGTGAAGACACTCATCAGCATCGTGAACGACAACGGTCACACGTCCATGTTCGAGCGTTTGGGCGTCAAGGTCTTCTTCGATCCCGATCTGCTCGTTGCTCAACAACTCTACCGGATGATTCGTACGCCGAGCGCCCGCGAGCTGGTCGCCTTGCCGGATGGAGGTGAGATGTTTGATGTGACAATCCCAGAAACGGCGCCCATTGTGGGGATGACCCTGGCCGAAGCGGTGAAGAAGAAAATTTTGCCCCACGGGTTTGTCGTAGTCTCTTTACGGAGAGGCAAAGTAGTTCGCGCGCCGAATGGCGAGAGTAAGGTTGAGAGCGGGGATCAACTCACCATCTTTTCCGAGAAACGCGTCAGCGAAGAACATCTCAAGAATCTGACCGGTTAGCCATCACTTTGAATACCTACATCAAAATCGTGCTCCGCGACCTCGGCCTCGTGCTGCACGTCCCTGGCGCCATGGCGCTGCTGATGGTGCCGCTGTGCTTCTGGTGGAGCGAAGATTACGCCGTGGCGTACTTCGGCGGCACCGCGCTCGCCGCGTTGGTCGCAGGGCAAGTTCTGTATCACATGCTTCGCGACGCCGGCGAAACCCGGCTGAGCCACGGGATGATGACGGCGGCGTTGGCATGGTTGATCGTTCCGATCTTCGGTGCGGTTCCCATCTGGGGCGCGGCAGAATCATTGGCGTCGTTGCGGCTGACACCGGAAACCGTGCGCGAATTTCAGGATCCCTTGAATGCCCTCTTCGAGTCCTTCTCCGGCTTCACGGGGACCGGTCTCACCATGGCGTTGCGCCCGAGCCGGCTGCCCGCCTGCATCCAGTGGTGGCGCACGTTCACCGAGTGGATCGGCGGTGTCGGCGTTATCGTGCTGATGCTGACCATCGTCCGGCTCAATGCCGGCGCGTTCCGTCTCTACTTCTCCGAGGGCCGCGAAGACAAGATCGCGCCGACGGTCCGGTCCACCGTGCGGACGATCTGGTGGATCTACCTTTTGCTGACCGGGGTCAGCATCGTTCTCTTCCGCGCCTTGGGGATGGAATGGTGGCCGGCCATCAACTACGGGATGACCGCGATCGCCACCGGCGGGTTCGGCGTCACCGATCGCAGTTTTGGTGATTACGGCAACGCCATCAAGGTCGCGGGTATGGTGGTTATGCTGGCAGGCGCCGTGAGTTTCGCCGTCCACTTTCAGATCCTTCGGTACGGCCGGTTTTCCGCCTTCTACAAAGACACCCAGCACCGCTTCCTGGCCCTGTTGACGGTCGCCGGGGTCCTGCTCGCGACCCTCGAACTACGCTGGTACCGGGGCGAATGGACGTTTGTCGATCCCGCGTTCCAATGGATATCCGCGCTGTCGACCGCGGGGTTGCAGTCCGTCGATCTGAACGCATGGAGTCCCAGCGCGCAACTGCTGCTGGCACTGGGCATGCTCATCGGGGGCGCGGCGGGTTCTACGGCCGGCGGATTGAAGCTGGTCCGGGTTGCCTTGCTGGAACGCGGCGTGGCGTGGCGGTTCAAGCGGCTGCGCAAGAAGCCTCACCAACTGCCCCGGTACGAGTTCAACGGGGGCGTGCTGTCGGAAGAAGAGGCGCAGGACAGGATTGAATCCGCGGCCATACTCACCATCATGTGGGTTGTGGTGCTTTTCTTCGCGGTCGTCATCCTGATTCACTTCGTACCCGAAAACTATACGCTGGGAGAAGTGGTGCTTGAAGTGGCGTCCGCGCAGAGCAATGTGGGCCTGTCCACGGGAATCACGAATCCCGATTTACACGGGTTCGCCAAGGGGATCCTGATACTTGTGATGTGGATGGGGCGGCTGGAGATCGCGCCCGCGTTGCTGCTGTTGCTGGCGCCGATGCATCACCTGCGAAAACGTGCGGAGACGCGACTACGCGTTTGAGGCCGTTGTCTCGATGGACCCTACGCGTTTGGCCAATTGCTTGGCGAGCGCGTCTGCCGTCTTCGGCTTGTCGTGCTGCACCATCACGCGAACGATGGGTTCCGTGCCCGAGGGGCGAATAACCACCCGGCCGTTCCCCTGCAGTTCTTCCTCCGCGGCCTGCCGGACGGCCTCGAGTTCCGCGTCGGAAGGCACCGGCCTGCCATTCAGGGGAACCGAAACATGGCATTCCGGCAGTGGCTGATAGACGCTGGCCAGCGCGGAGAGCTTTTGGTCGCGCCGGATCATGGTCGCCAGGACCTGCAGCGCCGCGATGAGCGCGTCGCCCGTTACATTGTGTTCGAGCATGACGAGGTGGCCGGACGACTCCCCGCCGACGATCAGCCCGTGTTCGCGCATGGCTTCCACCACATGCCGGTCGCCCACCTTCGTCCAGATGACCTTGCCGCCCAGCGGTTCGATGGCCCGTTGCAGACCGCCATTGGCCATGATTGTGGTGGCGATCGTCTTGTGGGGGAGGGCGTTCCGTTCCAGCAGGTCCACGCCGAGCACGGCGAGCAACGCGTTGCCATCCAGCAGCCGGCCCTCTTCATCAGCCATCACGATGCGGTCGCCGTCGCCGTCGAAGGCCACGCCCACGTCCGCGCGTTCGCGAATCACCGTGGCCCGCATGTCTTCAGGATGGACTGAGCCGCACGCTTCGTTGATGTTGCGGCCGTTCGGCGAGCAGTGGATGGGGATCACTTCCGCGCCCAGTTCGCGCAGGCTGTACGGCGCAACCTTGTACGCCGCCCCGTTCGCACAGTCGCACACGATACGGAGCCCGTCCAACCGCATGCCTTTCGGAAACGAGGCTTTCGCGAATTCGATGTAGCGGCCTACCGCGTCATCGATACGGCGTGCGGTGCCAATCTCCTCATGGGTCGGTCGCATGCCGTCGATCTCGCCGTTCACAACCAAGCGTGAGATCTCGTCCTCCATGTCGTCGACCAGCTTGAACCCGTCCCGGCCGAAGAACTTGATACCGTTGTACTGAAACTCGTTGTGGGACGCGGAGATCATGATGGCGGCATCGCAGCGCAGACTGCGCATGATGTACGACACGCCCGGCGTCGGCAGGGGACCCACCAGCAACACGTTCACGCCCATGGAGCAGAGGCCCGCCGTGAGAGCGTTCTCAATCATGTAGCCTGAGATGCGCGTGTCTTTTCCGATAAGGATGGTGTGGCGCCGGGCCTCCTGCTGAAAGATGTACCCCGCGGCGCGGCCCACTTTCAGGGCCGTTTCCGCGGTCATGGGATGGACGTTTGCGACGCCCCGGATCCCGTCCGTGCCAAACATGCGCTCACTCATGACTCCCCCGTCCTATAATGGCGTCGCTCATGCGAGCCACGCGTGCCATTCGTTTCGCGTCGTGAACGCGCACGGCATCTGCGCCGTTCGCAATCCCGATCGCCACGGTCGCCGCCGTGCCTTCCATCCGGTCGTCAACCGGTACATCCAGGATGACGCCGATGGTTGATTTATTCGACGTTCCAATCAACAGCGGCCGCCCGAACCGCTTGAACTCTCGTAGCCGCCTTAGCATGGTCAAATTATGCTCCGGCGTCTTGCCGAATCCAAACCCGGGGTCCAGCCAGATCGCGTTCTCCGCGATGCCGCGGCTGACCGCGAACGCCATCCGTTCCTCAAAGAACGCGCAAATGTCATCGACGACGTCATCGTAGCGCGGGTCCTGTTGCATCGTCCGCGGCATGCCGAGCATGTGCATCAGCACGACATCGCAGCAAGATTCCGCGACGACCTCTGCCATGGCCGCATCGCCGCGCAACGCGGTGATGTCGTTGACCATGGTTGCGCCCCGCTCCAGTGCGGACTTTGCCGTGGCGGCGTGATACGTGTCCACCGAGATCGGTACGCCCAACGGAGCCACCCGCTCGATGACCGGCAGAACCCGTTCCTGTTCAGCGGTGGGAGAGACCGGTGCTGCGCCAGGCCGGGAGGACTCACCTCCCACATCCAGTATATCCGCGCCGTCCCGGATCAGGTTCCGCGCGTACGCCGACGCGGAGTCGGGATCGGTAAGGAGTCCTCCGTCAAAAAAGGAATCGGGCGTGACGTTAATCACGCCCATGACCAGAGTCTTATGACCGACGTGCGCCTGAATGGCAGCCGTATTCATGGCAGTTTACGCAGTGCCGGGAACGATCTCGCCGGGCCCCAAGCCCTCCACGTCGGGTTCGTCCTCGCTTTTCACCGGCGGAATGCCCGCGTCCAGCGGACGCTTGGGCGGCGGAGGCGCGGCCCTCTTGTTAGGCGGCAATAGATGGCCCTTGCCTTTATTGTGGATAATCGCGTCGATCTCTTCCGCGTCCAGGGTCTCCCGCTCGAACAGCTCTTCCGAGATGGCCACCAGCAGATCCTTGTGCTCCACCATCATGTTCTTCGAATCCGCGTAACCGTCTTCCAGGATCTTGTGGATCGCCTTGTCCACGGCCGACGCGGTCTCTTCGCTGAAATCGCGTTCCTTCACGAAATCCCGGCCCAGGAACACTTCCGTGTTGGAACCGAAACTGATGGGGCCCAGTTCGCTCATGCCCCACTGGCACACCATGGCGTGGGCGAGTTCGGTGGCCCGTTTGAGGTCGTTGGACGCGCCGCTGCTGAACTCGTTGAACATGACTTCTTCGGCGGCGCGGCCGCCCATGGCGACGCGAATCGCCGCGAGGCAGTACGCCTTGGAGATCGAGTGGCGGTCTTCCAGCGGGATCATGCTGGTCAATCCGAGGGACGGTCCGCGCGGGATGATGGTTACCTTGTGGACCGGGTCGGCGTCGGGCAGCAGACGGCCCATGATCACGTGGCCCGCTTCATGGTACGCCGTGTTGCGTTTTTCCGCGGCGCTCAGCACCAGGCTCCGGCGTTCCGGACCCATGAGCACGCGGTCCTTCGCGTCCTCGAAGTCCTGCATGTCCACCTTGTCCTGATTGCGCCGCGCGGCCAGCAAGGCCGCCTCGTTCACCATGTTCGCCAAATCGGCGCCGCTGAACCCGGAGGTGCCGCGCGCCAGCGTGTTGACCAATACCGTATCGTCAATCGGCACACCGTTGTTCCGGATGTGGATCCCCAGTATCGCCTCGCGGCCCTTGATATCGGGGTTCGCAACCACCACTTGGCGGTCGAAACGGCCCGGTCGCAGCAGTGCGCGGTCCAGGACGTCCGGCCGGTTGGTGGCCGCCATGAGGATCACGCCTTCGCTGGTATTAAACCCGTCCATCTCGACCAGCAACTGGTTCAGGGTCTGCTCGCGTTCGTCGTGACCGCCGCCGAGGCCCGCGCCGCGCTGGCGGCCCACCGCGTCGATTTCGTCGATGAAAATGATGCAGGGCGCGTGCTTCTGCCCCTGCTGGAACAGGTCGCGCACGCGGCTCGCGCCGACGCCGACGAACATCTCGACGAAGTCCGAGCCGCTGATACTGAAGAAGGGCACGTGGGCTTCGCCCGCGACCGCCCGGGCCAGGAGGGTTTTACCCGATCCCGGAGGGCCTACCAAAAGCACGCCCTTGGGGATCTTGCCGCCGAGGCGGGAGAACTTCTTGGGCTCCTTGAGAAACTCGATGATCTCCTGGAGTTCCTCCTTGGCCTCATCCACGCCCGCCACATCGTCAAAGGTCACGACCTTGTCGCTGTGGTTGACCAGGCGCGCCCGGCTCTTTCCGAAGGAGAGGGCCTTGTTGCTGCCGCCCTGGACTTGCCGGAACATGAAGAACCAGAACACCGCAACGATGAGAATCAGCGGAACCACGTTGAACAAGAAGCTTACCAGGAGGTTGCTTTCGTCCTTCTGGGTCCACTCGATCCCTTTGTTCAACATCGAGGTCCGCCATTCCTCCCGGAACTGGTCGGCTTTAAACTCGATGGACTTCTGGTTCTTATACGGTTGCTTGAATTCCGCCCGGAAGGTGAAGAGATTCTCTCCACGGGTGATATTGACCGGGCTCTTAATATTGTCGGCCTCCAATTGGGAGACAAAATCACCCTCCCACAGTTCTTCGCGCGACCCCTGACCGTTGTTCAAGGTCGTGAGCAGCAGAACGAGGATGATGAGTAGGACCACCCACAGGGAAACCTGCTTTAGAAATCCATTCATAAGAGATACATATTCCTTATCTTACGGCAGGTGAGGGCGTACGGTTCGCCCATGATAGCTTGTATCATAACACACGCTGGGGGGGTGAACAATCCCGCCCCGGCGAAACAACGCCCGTTGCACCTTGTCACGTCAGAAGTTACCATACCGCATCCTGCACGAAGCGGTCTTACCTCCGGGAGTTGACTATGAAAAACCAATCGGGGATTCAGCGCGTCGGCGTTGTCATGGCGGGAGGGTCCGGTGAACGGTTCTGGCCCCTGTCCCGCAAACACCGGCCCAAGCAGCTTCTCCAGTTGACCAGTCAGGACGAGAGCATGCTTGGCGAGGCCGTGTCCCGGCTTTCGCCCCTCATCCCGGCGGAGCATATTTACGTGGTTACCGGCGCCCACCTTGTCCGGCCCATCCGGGAAGCTGGAGTCGGAGTGCCACCCGAGAACGTCATCGCGGAACCCTGCAAACGGAATACGGCGGGGGCCTTGACGTATGCTGCGGCGGTCCTGCTCGCCAACTACGGCGGGGACGGTACAAATCTAAGCATGGCCGTTATCACGGCAGACCACCAGATCGGCGAGCCCGAGCTGTTCCGGAAAACCGTCGACAGCGCGTTGACGGCGGCGGAGAAAGACGATGTGCTGGCAATTATGGGCATCGCGCCCTCCCGGCCCGAGACTGGGTACGGCTACGTCCAGGTGACCGACGATGCGTCCTCGGTAAACGATGGGATCTCCGTCCATCCGGTCAAAGCGTTCCACGAGAAGCCCAGCCGCGAGCGCGCCGAGGACTTCATCGCCACGGGCCAGTACTTCTGGAACAGCGGCATGTTCTTCTGGAAGGTGTCCGTCTTTCTTGATGAACTGCTCCACGCCAGCCCGAACCACGCCGCCGCCGTGTCCGCCATGGCCGAGGCGCAACGCAAGGGCGACGCCGATGCCGTCCGCGCCCAGTTCGAGCGCCTCGAAGACATCTCCATCGACTACGCCCTCATGGAAAAGGCCCGCCGCGTGGTGATGGTCCGCGCCGACTACCCCTGGGACGACGTCGGCGCCTGGACGGCCTTGGACCGCACCTACCCCAAAGACGCCAACGGCAACGTATCGGTCGGGAATCCCGTCCTTATCGATACCAAAGACTGCATCGTCTACAACGAACCCGGCGCGACCGACATGGCCGTAAGCGTCGTCGGTGCGCAAGACCTCGTCGTGGTCGTCACGAAGGACGCCGTCCTCGTCATCCCCAAAGACCGCGCCCAGGACGTGCGGCACGCGGTGGAGGAGTTGAAGCAGAGGAGGGCGGGGCAGTTGTAAGAACGGATCGACAACGTACCGCCGTGTTCGACGAACCCGGCGCCTTGAGTGGGTGGTCTACCTAACGCTGTGGCTGAACCGTCGCGCGGTCGTCGACCGAGCGACTACGCGAACTTCACCTTAAACGTCCGCAGCTCGTAGGGCGTCACGTAGAAGCTGATCCGGTTGCCTTGTGTCTTCACCGGTACATCGTTTTCTTCCATAAGATCGCATTCGCTGACGGAAACGGGTTTCCGCTCGAAGGTGAGCGTTACGTCACCCCGCTGGCCGTGGGCTTCGTAGAGCCGGACGATGACGGCGTCGGAATCTTCGTGTTTCTTCACGTGGTCGATGATGACGTTATCGTTGTCCACGCTGGCGAAGGTGCCCACCGGGGACCGCGCGCCGTTGGTCTTTTCCGCGGGCACAGCGATGAGGGGCGTATTGAGCTGATGCCCCTCGTGGACCGATCCGTTGCGCCAGCCCCAGGCGTGGGGAAGAAGCGCGTAGGTGAACTCGTGCGCGCCTTCGTCCGCATGAGGATCGGGATCGACGGAGGACCGCAGCAGCGACATGCGCAGGACATTTTCCTTCACGTCGTACCCGTACTTGCAGTCGTTGAGCAGGCTCACGCCGTAATCGCCTTCCGACAGGTCTACCCAACGCAGGGCCGTATTCTCGTACCGGGCCCGGTCCGCCGCGTCGTTGGTGTGCGTGGGCCGTTCGATGGCGCCGTATTGGATCTCGTAAGTCGCCCGCGTCGCGCGCACGTCCACGGGGAACGCTACTTTCAGCAACACCCGCTTCTCCCACCAATCGACTTTGGTGACGAAATCGATGCGGGGCGACGTGGCGTAGAGCGTCACATCCTGCGTGATGGTGCTGCGTTCCGTCTTGCGCACGATTCGCACCACCGCGCGTACGGGGCCGCTCTCAATGACTTCAATGCTTTCCGCCGGACCCGGCTCCCACATCTGGACCTCGTAATTGTGGTCGATGTCCCAGGCGTCGTGTTCCCAAGGGCGGTCGTCGAACAGTTGCAGGACGTTGGCCCGCGCGCCCTTTGGCAGAATCTCCCGTTGTTCAACCTTGTCGTAGACCTTCGTCAAGGCGCCAAACTTGTCAAAGCGGATGCGGATGGAATCGTTCTCCATTCCTGTGCCCGTGGTGCGCAGGAGACCGCTGGGTTCGGCGTGGCGCGTGCCCGTGACGATTCGATAGACCGCGTGTCCAAGCGGCGGCACGTTCCGCGTCTCGAAAATGATTTCGTTTTTCCCGATCTGCTGACTCGGTACCGGATTCCCGGCCGTGTCGACGACGCAGAATTTGTCCGGCAGATTGGGAACCTTCGCCGTTGCGATATCGTCGCGCACCCAGCCCAGGGTGTTGAATACCACAATGGGAACACCTTCCCCGGCCGTGGCGATGGTGCCGAGAATGTGGTCCAAGGCCGTATCCCGAATGGATGCAATGATCGTGTTGGCCACCGCATAGTCCTTGTCGGCCTGCGCGTAGACCTCATTGATCGACGATCCCGGCAGGATGTCGTGGAATTGGTTCGTCAGGACATGTTTCCACGCGTCCCACAGACGCGCGTGGTCGTACTTCCCATCCGAAAGGTGGGCCAGAACGCTGAAGAATTCCGCGTCGCGCAGGGCGACTTCGCACTTCCGGTTGTTCCGCTTCGTGCGAGCCTGCGTCGTCTGGCAGGCGCGATGGAGTTCGAGATACAACTCGCCGTTGTACACCGGGAGCGTTTCTTTCTCGGCCCGTTTACGCATGCGCTCGACGCTGTCCGACAGCCGTCCGAACTCGCACTTGGGCACGCCCACGATGTTGCCAAGCCGTTTGCCGTGCTCGATCATGTTCATCGTCGGACCGCCCCCGCCGTCGCCCCAGCCGAAGGCGAAGGGGATTTCGTCCGCCTTCTCCTTCTGCTTGAACTGATTCCACTGGGCGATGCAGTTCTTCGGGATTGGATTGCCGTTGTAGTTCAAGGGAGGCATCAGCGCGAACGTGCGCGTGCCGTCCGTGCCTTCCCACTGGAACATGCTGTACGGAAACTCGGTGAACATGTTCCACGCGATCTTGGTTGTGACGAAGGCCGTGAGTCCCGCCTTCTTCATGATCTGCGGGAGCGCCCATGTGTACCCGAAGGAGTCCGGCACCCATGCGATGAGCGAACGCTTTCCGAATTCGCGTTCGTAGAAGCGGTTGCCGTAGAGGTACTGCCGGATCAGCGATTCGCCGGACGGCACGTTGTGGTCCGGCTCGATCCACGGCGCGCCGCAGAGTTCCCAACGCCCTTCTTTCACGCGCTTCTTGATGCGCTCGTACAACTCGGGGTAGTACGTCTTGATCCATTCGTACTGCACCGGCTGACTGCACGAGAAATGAAACTCGGGATAGCGGTCCATCAGGTTCAGCACCGTGGAGAACGTGCGCGCGCACTTGCGTTTGGTCTCGCGAAGGGGCCACAACCACGCCGTGTCGATGTGGGCATGACCGGCCAGAACAAGCTTGCCCATCCCGTAGCTGGTCTCGAATTCCTTGAGTCCCCGCTGCAAGGCCCGGCGCGCTTTCACAAGGGATTCAAAATAGGCCTTCTCGCCTTTGTGTTGGAGGTCGACTATCCGCACGCAACGGTCCAGAAGTTCCATGAGCTTCCGCGCCGGCGCGAAGTTGGTATCCAGTTCCTGAATGACTTCCCATACAACCTGCGCGTCCCAGAAGAAGTCCCAGGCTTCCGGGTGCATGACCGCGATGTCGGCATATCCAAAGGAATGGTAGTAGTCGTGGCGCGTGCTCGGGCAGGCTTCGAGGACGATCTCGAAGGTGTCTCCGCCTTTCGCTTTGTCGGTCAGGAACAGCTCGTCACGGTTGCGGTCCAGTCCCTGGAACGGAACGCCGTTCACGTAGGCGAGCGATTCGCCCCCCTCGTTTACATCCGGCGCGCCGTGGACGTAGGAAGATGAAATCGTTCGGACCAGCGCGACGACTTTCTTGCCCTTCATGCTTGCCGGGATGGTGGCTTTCATGCGAAACCACGTGGTCTGATCGTACCCGCCCCAGATGCCCCGAATTTGGAAAGCTTTCCAGCCCGTCTTCGGCGCGCGTTCGGGTCCCTTGCCGGTCCCGGTAACGCAGCATTCAAGGTTGCCGATGGGTTCGCGGTCGCTGTAAATGGTCTGCTCGATCTCTCGAATGATCCGCTGAAGTTGCAGCGATTCAATCCGGCGCTCGGCGTCGAAATTGGGCATGGAACGGCTCCTGTACATCGTGCGGTGCGAGGGCGTCCCTGTGGAAGTTCTTCGTGGGGGACCCCAGGTAATGGGGGCCAATTATAGAGAGGGATTCAGGGCTAGAACAAATCGAACCTGTGGGAGCGAAACGTACTGACGCACCACCGGGCGCGGTGCGGCCAAGGCGTCCCGTGATGAACCCGCTTAACTCCCTTCGCGGCGTTCTCTTCGACTCGGCCTACTATCGGGAGTCGAGTCGTCAGAAGCGGCCGCGGGCGAATCCGAGGAGCCGGAATTCTTGTGGTCTTCACAGCCGCTTCCTCCGACTAACAGCGCAAGAACTGTACAAGTACCCAAGAACCACTTCACTTCCCAATCCTCCTTCGGGCGGTGACCGAGCCAGACCATGCGGTGCGTACTCGAACGAAACCAGGCAACCCCTACGTCTGGTCAGTATATTCGATGAACGCAGGGTTTTGTGTCATCCGAAATCGCCGGAAGCATCTGTAACGCCGCTGCCGGGACATCGGTACTGTAGATGCGCCCGAACCGCGGGTTTGCCTTACGACGCGTGTGCAAAGGCTGAGCGAAAGCAGCTTTGCCTTCAGCCCCGGTACGTGGTGATTTCAGGAAGGAGTGCGTCGCGTGCGGCGTGGCGTGCGAATTCAAGTGCGCCGCGTCGTTGCGGAAGACGTGCTGATTTTTCGTCGGAGGCGCAATCGATTCGCTTCGCTACCACAGGCGGAGCGATCGAGAGCGGCGAATGGCGAACATTGTGGGTCCGGCTGGGATCGGGTCGCACACGTCACAAGGGGATTTACAACAGGTCCAGGCCCAATACCCTTTGTTGCCGGTCCCAGTCCGGAATCCACAATGCCATCCTAAACCCGGCTGCGGCCGGGAAGCAATCTTAGTAGATCAGCTCCGCCCAGCGGTCGCAGGCGATAAGGTGCTTCTTCAGCCGGAGCCATTTCTCATCCGACCCAGCCATCTTCGCGAGCGCCTTGTCGAGCATGTCGCTTACCTGTTCAAGACCGGCCACATAAACGTACGTGTTCGGGTCCTGCAACATCTCCCAGACTTCCGAGGCGTTCTCCGAAAGGGTGCGCTCCAGATCGACGGGCTCGTTCAAATGCGGCCGTGGGCTGACTGACTCGAAGGCCTTGAACGTTTCCTTGTCGTAATAATTCCCCAAGTCGTTCTTCTGGTCGTTCATGTACAACAGTTCCATGCCGCGCTTCGCGCCGTAGAACAGCCGCACCTTGCCCTTCCACTCGCCGACCTCGTCGTAGATGTGTTTCACGAACGCGCGGAACGGGGCAATGCCCGTGCCCATGCCGATCATGAGGATGTTGGCCGTGGGATCTTCCGGCAGGGTGAACGCGATGCCGTAGGGCCCCGTCAACGTAATCGTGTCGCCGGGCTGCAAATCGCACAGATAGTTGGACGCGACGCCGGGATACCGTTCGCCGTTGACTTCGTCGATGTAAAAACAGCGCCGCACGCACAGCGACATCGTCGACGTGCCCGGCTTCTCGCCTTTCTCGGTGCTGGCCACCGAGTAGAGGCGGAAGTGGTTCTCATTGCCGAACTCGTGAGGTCCCGGAATGAGCAGGCCAACGCTCTGGCCGAGTTTGAAGTGAAACTCCCCCTTGTCGACTTCCAGGACAATGTGCCGGACTTCGTCCGGGGAATCTTCCGGGGTGATGCGGGTGCTTTCGAGGACTTTACCCTCGAAGGTGGTGGAAACGTCGTACTCTTGCAGGCGCGCCATGACCGTAATCTCCTTTGTTCACTCGCGCCTGGCGGCGGAGAAGTTAAAGGCTCCAGCTACTGAATTCGATCCCCCAACCCGTTGCCGGGTAGACAGTAAGCCGGATACGGCCCCGCGGAATGCGCGTTTCGCGGTGTCGGATTCGCTTCCCAAATTCCCCCCGGACGGGCGCGATCAGTACCGGTATTGTAAGGGGCGGGGGTGAGATCTGTCAATTTTTCCGGAAGAAATACAATAGGACTTATAGGACGAATAGGACCTATAGGACGGATCGGGAGACGGCGTATTCGCCAATTCGGCGAGGATCCGTGGGTCGAGCGAGGATTCATTGCCTTTGGTGACGTCATACAGGATGGACTACTCGTCTTGGGCGCGTTTTCGGCGCTGTTCCTCGCGGCGGTGGAGGCGCGCACGGGTCATCCGCTCGCGGACGCCGCCTTCTTCGAGAAAGTCCTGTTCGAGCCGGCGAACCTGCTGGTCGAGCAAGTAGTTCGTCTGGTGAATCAGGCAGATGACAATATTCGCAACAATCTCGGGGGGTCGAGTCTCGACAATTGTCTTATACGTCTCATAGGTCCTATTCGTCTTATATCCCATTTTGCGCACATACAAGGCCTCTTCGCTGTCTTTGTTCCAGAGCAGATGACCCCTTGTCCTCAAGAAGTCCGTGTAGTCGACGAGCAATTCCTCCAGACTCGCGCGCGCTACCTTAGTTAGCTTCAGCTCGGTTTCCTTCGATGTACCGGAGGCTTGGCTTCCTTCGACAATGTTCTGCTTACCCGACCGGGCCGCTTGGATCATCTGCCCGTGCGTTCGGTCGCGTTTCACGTCCAAGAAATTGTTGCAAAAATAGACCGTTGCGTCATAGACAATTTCGGCGTTCTGGTAGGAGCGGAGTTGGGCGTAGCCGCCATGGGGTGGAATAAACCCGTCGGCCATGATTAACACCTCCTTAAACCTATAGGACCTATAGGACTCATAGGACCAATAGGACCAACAGACCGAAGTCACTCGAAAACGGAACTTTGCGGGACCATCTCCTGGAGTATTGCTCAAGCGTTCGCCCAAGGCCCGCCCATCCCGGGTCCTATACGTCCTATTTGTCCTATAGGTCCTAATTCTTCATTGTCCAACGCGATCTACCATATCAGCAGCACCTCAATCGACTCCCCCTCCTGTTCTTGCCCAAGCAGATACCTTAGCGCTACGATTCCGGAAAGAACAGCATCCTGTGGAGCAAACCATGAAACCGTTCTCAGTAGCACGAGCGATCGTTCTGACCCTGATAGCCATACCCGCCTCCTACCCCGAAATCACCCACGACCTTCCCGCCTCTGTCTTCGTCGACAAGTGCAAAGGCGCGTGGGCAGGCCAGATGATCGGTGTCTGTTACGGCGCGCCGTACGAGTTTCGCTCGAATGGTGAACCCATCACGGATGATCTTCAGCCTTGGTCGCCGGAGCGCGTGGCGGGCGCTATCGGACAGGACGACTGCTATGTCGAGATGACCTTCCTAAAGGCCCTGGAGGACTACGGACTCGACATCACCTATGCCGAAGCCGGAAAGGCTTTCGCGGATACGCAGTATCCCCTGTGGCACGCGAACCTGTACGGACGCGAAAACTGCCGTCGCGGGATTTTACCGCCGCTTTCCGGGCACCCCGACTTCAACCGTCATGCCGACGACATCGACTTCCAAATCGAAGCAGACCTGTTCGGCATCGTGAGTCCGGGACTGCCGCGGGAATCGAACCGGATGTGCGGCATATTCGGCCGGATCATGAACTACGGCGATGGCCTCTATGGAGGGATGTTTGTCGCCGGGATGTATTCGGCGGCCTACCTGCGCGACGCGGACGAGATTCCCGCGATCATCGATGAAGGCCTCGCCTGTATCCCTTCGGAGTCGGAATACTATCGCTGCATCTCCGACGTCGTCGCCTGGCACCGCGAGAATCCCGGTGACTGGATGGCCACCTGGCAGCGCATTGAAGACAAATGGCAGGACGACGTCGACTGCATGCGCGGAAATGACTTCAACATCGACGCCAAACTGAACGGCGCGTACATCGTCATGGGGCTGCTGTACGGCGAAGGTGACCCCGTCAAGACCATGGAAATCGGCACCCGTTGCGGGCAGGACGCGGACTGCAATCCTTCCAATGCCATGGGCGTGCTGGGCTGCGCGATGGGGTACGAAGGCTTGGGCGAGGCGCTAACCGGCGGTATCGCCGCCATGCGCGACGAAAACTTCTCCCACACCGACTACTCGTTTGACACGTTGATCCCTGCCTGCCAAACGATCGCAGAGTCGATTGTCCGCCGCGCCGGCGGAACGATTGCGGGCGACACCTATACGATCCCGATCCAATCGCCGCAGCCGCCGGATACGCTTGAACAGTGGGTTCATCAAGTCGAAGCGCTGGACGAGGCATTACCACAAAACGTCGTCGACCTGTGGAATCCCGCGTGGCGCGTCATCGCCTGCGGGCACGACATGGACCCCGGACTTCGAAGTCAGGAGTTTGGACGCGAGAGCGTGTTGGTCCTTCACCCGGTGAACGAACAGACGCCCGCCGCCATCGTTGGTTCGTTCTCCATCCCTGGCGGCGGCAGTCCTCGCCTTGCCATTGAGACCACCTCGCACCCGCGCGGCGACTACCTCCTGCGCGTCTTCATCAACGAAGAGTTGAAATTGGAACGCGTCATCGAATCGAAGGGGGAATGGACGAACGTCAAAGTCGATCTCATGCCGTACACCGGAAAAGGCATCGACGTTCGAATTGAGAATGCAGCAAACGGTTGGTCCTTTGAAGCGGCGTACCTCGCGCGGATCGCCATTGAATAGGTCTGCAAACGGCGGATCTCAGGTTTGGGCATTCGCCAACCGGCTTCCCGCCGGCGATCCCTCCCTGGCAAGCCGTTCAAAAATGTCCGCGGCTGCGGCTGCCCCGTCCGCGTTCTTCACGGCCTTCGATAACCCGCGCGCCGCCTCGGCATACGAAGAGTCCGACATCAGGCGCTCGAGATTTCGCAACAGCTTTCGCGCCGAGACCCGTCGTGCCCGCATCTTGATGCAGAACCCGTGGCGGACCCCGACCTTCGTGATCACGTCTTGCTCCAGGTGGGAGGGTAGCGCGATCATCGGCACGCCGGCCTGGAGCGCCTGATACATGGTGCCATTGCCGCCGTGGAAGATCAGCGCTTTGCTGCGTTTGAGGATTTCCAGGCCTGGCGCGTAGTCGGTGATGCGGAAGTTCGGCGGCGCCTTCCGAATTGTCTCCTCCCGGGCCTGGCCGCCCGTTGTGACGACGAAACGATAAGGCGCGTCTTTCAGCACGCGATACACCCGTTGCAGGAAATCGTCCAGGAACCCGGTCGACCCCATGGTGATGTACACGTTCGGCGTGCCGTCATCGAGTTCGTCGACCCAGCCCGGCAGCGGCCCCGGCACTTCAGAACGGATGGGCCCCACCGTTTGAAAATGCGGGAAATAAGAGGGGGCCTCGTACAACTCTGGCAAGTCAGGCGAAACCAGCGGAATGGACCTTAACAACTGCAGCGCATTGACCGGCTCAACGCCATAGCGATCGTAGACCCGCGTGCGGATAGGCGCCAGTATCAACCGGTCGTACAACCGTGCCAGCGGATGGAACGCGGACTGCGGCGAAAGGAAATGGCTGGCGTATGCGTTCATGATGCAGGCGGCGGGCGTAGCCGTTATATATGCGGAGGTGGAAGCGCTGATGGACGCATCGCCGATCACCAGGTCCGGTTCTTCCCGGCGTATGAGTTCCACCTGGTCTTCGATGATTCCTTGCAGGGGTACCCACTTGTGCAGGGTGTGGAGATCGAGGGCCGAAGCGGTCCAACCGTATTTCTCGAATCGATCCCAGCCATAGGGATGGAACGGCTCCCGGACCCGCTCCAAGCGGAAGCCGGCCTTTCGCACAAGGCCAAGCTTGGAGCGCGGGTGCTGGGGATCATCGCCGGCAAAAATCACTTGGTGGCCCTGGGCGCGCAGGACCTTTGCTATCTCCAGGCAGCGAGAGGTGTGGGCGAGTACGTACCCCAGCGGGAAGAAGATGAACTTCATCCGTTCGAAAGATCCGTCTCGGTACGCGTCCCGCGCCTTCGGGGTATGACTTGATAAACTGACGTAGCTGCTCACGATCACAAACGCAAATGCTCTGCTTCTCTAACCACCGCTCCGCAGCGGCGCACTGGAAATCGGTGCGAGGCGCCGCGCGAAGGCCAGCCGTATTCTACACGACCGACGCTTCCTCAGCGACAGGCACCGGTTCCGCCTCCCAACGGCGGTCCGCAACGTCCAGGCAGTCCTGGATCTCCGCTGCAACGCCTTTGGCGTCCGGATCGGCCAACATGGAAATGTGGTTCCCTGGCACCGGCCTGGAATCGATTCGGCCTTTCACGAATGGCTTCCACCCGAGGGTCTTGTCGGTAAGCCACCGTCGCAACAAACCGCTTCGCGTCGAGGTGACCCACGTGTCGCGCGCAAGTTGAGGGAGGCCGCGCACCACGGCGCGCCAGTCGCGCTTGACCAGGGCCCAGATCTGGCGCATGGACGGCACAAAGGAATCTTCGGGGATAACCGCGAAGAACCCGCTCGTATACAAATACGCTACATTGCCGGAGTAGGGTTCCGGACAATATCGCATCGATGCCTTCATTCCCGCGCGGCAGTTCTCGACCAGGCCGGAGATCGCGCCGGGTCCCGCGCTTGGCGCGAGAAAGTTGACGCGCTTCAACTCCTGAAGGACGGCCTCGTACTGGGCGTCGTGGTCGAGCTTGCGCAGGTGGCGATAGCGCAACTCGATGGGCGTCGAGAAAAAGTACTCCACCATCATCATCACGCTCGCCAACCACATGGCGTCGTCCGCCGCGTCCAACAAGAGATCGTAAAGGTTATTGCCGCGGTCGCCGGGGATCGGCGCGAAGCTGTCCATGAGGACGATCGCGCCGACTTCATGCCCCTGTTGTTCCAGTTGTCTCGCCATTTCAAACGCAATCGTGCCGCCGGACGAGTGGCCGCCGATATGGTATGGACCTTCCGGCCGGACGGATCGCATCGCCTCGACGTAGCACGCCGCCGTTTCTTCGATGGTGTCGAATATGCGGCCCACGCCATTGATAGCGGGCGCCTGCAAGCCGTAGAAGGGCCGATCGGAGTCGATATGTTGCGCGATTGGGATATAGCAGAACACCGTGCCGGGAGCCGGATGCACGCAGAAGAAAGGCGCTTTCGAACCTTCCGGCCGTATGGGGACCAATACGGAATCGGAGACGCGGTTCTGCGAACGCAAAATGCACGCAAGCCGCTCGATCGTGGGCGCCTCGAACAGTTTCGCCGGCGCCAAACGCTGGCCAAACCGGCTCTCGATCTCGTCCATCAATTGGACCGCCGACAGCGAGTGCCCGCCCAAATCGAAGAAGTTGTCGGTAACGCCGACCGGCCGCACATCCAGCACGTGTTCCCAGATGCGCTCCAATTCCAGTTCCAGCGAATCCCGCGCGGCTTGCGCGGTCCCGCTGACTTCGCGCGCGCTGCGCGTGGGCTGAGGCAGCGCCTTCCGATCCACTTTGCCATTCGGGGTTAGCGGTAGCGTGTCCAGGGCGACAAATGCCGACGGCACCATATACTCCGGCAAGGCGTGCCGGAGATACGCTCGCAGCTCGCCGTTGAACGACCGGCCGTTGGACTTGGTCACGACGTAGGCCACAAGGCGATGATCGTCAGGCACGTCTTCCCGCGCGATGACCACGTTGTCGGCAATGTCCGGATGCGCGGCGATTCGCGATTCGATCTCGCCAAGCTCGATTCGGTACCCGCGAATCTTGACTTGGTGATCCTTCCGCCCCAGGAACTCGATGTCCCCATTCAAGCGGTAGCGCGCCACGTCGCCCGTGCGGTAGAGGCGGTCGTTCGCTCCTGAACCGAAGGGGTTCGGGATAAATCGTTCCGCCGTCAGGCCGGCGCGATTGAGGTAACCGCGGGCAACGCCGATGCCTCCGATGTACAGCTCGCCCGCGATACCCGGCGGCGTCACGCGCAGGGACTCGTCGAGGATATAGACCTGGGTATTCGCAATCGGTCTTCCGATGACCGGATCTTCAGTCGATGCTCCGTCGCATTCGGCAATCGTCGCGCACACGGTGGCCTCGGTAGGGCCGTAGGCGTTCAGAAACCGGCGGCCGGGCGCCCATTTCCCCACCACCGACGCTGGACAACGTTCACCCGCCGCAATGACGGTCTTCAACTCCGAAAGATCCACCGGGTCGATAACCTTCAGCACAGACGGCGGAAGCGTGACCGTTGTGATCCGTTCATCACGCAATACGCCTGCGAGGTCGTCAGCCGATGCCATGGTCTCCTGCCGGGCCAGGCACAAGGTCGCCCCGGCACACAGTGCCGTGAAGATCTCCGATACGGAAGCGTCGAAACTCAACGAGGCGAACTGGAGCAGGCGGCTGTTTCGGTCGATCTGAAAGGCGCTAATCTGCGCCGCGATCAGATTGCACAGTCCGCGGTGTTCTAAGAGGACGCCCTTCGGCGTTCCCGTCGACCCCGACGTATAGATAACGTACGCGAGATCGCAGGAGGTCGTGCTGCCATTCGGATTCGTGTCAGGGCAAGTGGCAAGAGTTGCCCAATCCGTGTCCAAGCATATTGCGCGCACCCCTGAGGCGGGTAGTAACTCCGATACTCGGGCCTGCGTCAGCAGCACGCGCACCTGCGCATCCTGGATCATAAAGGCCAGTCGTTCCGGCGGATACGACGGATCCAATGGCACATACGCGCCGCCCGCCTTCAAGATGCCGAGCACGCCCGCAATCATGTCCAGCGAACGCTCGACGCACAACCCGACCATGGTTTCCGGACCAACACCTTCCAAGCGAAGGAAATGGGCGATTTGATTGGCCCGGGCGTTCAATTCCGCGTACGTTAGGGTGTTGGACTCAAAGACAACTGCGGTCGAATTGGGAGTCTGCTTCGCCTGCGCTTCAAACCATTCATGAGCGGTCTCGTATGGAGGAAGCGGCGCGTCAGTGCGATTGAGATCATCGACCAGACGCGTGCGCTCGTCCGCAGATAGCAACTCCATAGCGCTCACGGATCGAGACGGATCGTCGATCATATAGTCCATGGCGCGCACGAACTGGTCGACCGTGAGTTGTTGCGCCTCGTCGTTGAACAGTGCGGTATTAAAGTCGAAGGTGATTCCCATGTTTCCGGACACGGGATGATCGTAGAAGCTGATGACCAGCGGATCGGCGCCGTAGCCGGAATGTATCCAACGAATTTCGCAATTCGCGCCTTGAAATCCCGGCATCGCCCATAGCAGGTAATTCAGCAGGATGTCGTGCGACTGCGTATCCGCCAGATGGTGCAAATAGGTTCCGCAATTCCGAAGAGAGGCCGAGGCGTCCTCAGCAACCTTCTTGATCAGCGTGAACGCCGTATCCCCGTCGTCCACACGAACGCGCAAGGGGAGCACGCCGATGAATATCCCCGGCGTTTGCTTATGGACATCGGGACGGCGATTGTGAAAAGGCATGCCGATTGCAATGTCCCGGTTGCCGTTCATGCGATGGACGTACCCCGCAAGCACTGCGGAATAGATGTTGAACGTCGCCGCGAAGGGGGTCTTCGTCGCCACATCCTCATGCTGCGCGAGCCGCCGGATCCGCTCCGAGCGTTCCGGCCCCAAGTCCACCCGACGATGAACGATGCGCCCCGCGGTGCGCTGGAGGGGCGCGCCGTAGAACGACATGGGCTCCGGCGGAGAAGCTGACTTGGCTTTCCAGAATTCCAATTCCCTGGGATCGGCGTCCTGATTTCTCCGGTCCATGCTATCGGCAACATAGTCGGCGAACGCGGGAACTGCCGGCGCTCCGTCAAGCCTGCCTTGCGTGGCCAGTCCGTAGTACTCGTCCATGTACCGCATGGTAATGAGAACGGAAAATGCATCGGTAATGATGTGATGCTGGGCGAGATACCAGGCGCATTTCTCGGGTCCCAGCCGCACCAATGCGGAATCGAACAATCGTTGACCGAAATCGAAAGGCCGGCGGCAACGTTCCTGCGCCCACGACTCGAACGCTTCGACCGGATCCGCCGCACTCGAGAGATCGACCTCGTCCAGGGTAAATTCCACACGCGGCAGGACCCGCTGCTGCGGCACCCCGTCAATGATCTCAACCACCGTGCGCAGGGCGTCGCATCGTTGAATCAGCGTATCAAAGGCTTGGCGAAACAGCGTTGTATCGAGAGGAAGAGGGATGATTAACGCGAGCGCGTTGTTGTACAGGGGGACATCGGGGTTGAGCTTCTGACCGAGCCAAAAGATCCATTGCGTCTTCGTCAGATTCGATCGGCGGTAAATATCCAACCCGTGAACTCCAGACAAACGCGTGGCCATGCCGGGGTCGCGTGCTAACGTCTCATCGTATACGGGGCGAGCAGGAGCCTCGTCTGCGAGGTCTGCCCCGTAGATTATCCATGCTCCGGTATGGAACTCGTTCCGGTCTCCACCATCGGACGATCGGAGGGCGGCTGGTTCGGCGCGATTGCGAAACCGCGTTCCCTCAGCACGGTCCGAATCTCTTCGTGCAGTGCGGGCGCAAGTTGCCCGCGCTCCTTCAAATGGCCGGGGCAATTGTGCCGGCCAGTTGCCACCGGAACCAATTTGATCTCCGGCAAATGTTCAACCAGTTTCGCCTGGTCCGCGTCAGGTTTGCAGTACTTTCCGTAGAAAATCGTCCCCCGCGGACGGGGAGAAGCGTTCTCGTATTCAGCAAGCACGTCGAAGAACCCCTTGTCGCCAAGCTGCTTTTTGCACCAGTGGGTGATGACGTTTGCCGACAACGCGACAAGCACCACTTCAATGTATTCCGTCGGCCGCGTGAAGAGTTTCTTGAAGTTGAACAAGGCATGAAACTGGGGCCCAAGACCGGTCCATACGGTCGGCGGGAATGCCGGCGCGAATCCGATGACGTGATCCATGCCACAGCGGACGCCGAAGTAGAAGGCGGCGCTCCCACCGCCGGAAGCGCCCATGGCCACATGATGTGTCGCGCCAAGTTGATCGCAGATTTCCTTTACTTTGCGCGTGTAGTATTCGAGGCCGGTGGGCTTCCCGTCGGGCGCTACGTGATAAGCCATGCGGCGCAGGTCCCGGACGAACACCAGGTTTGTGTTGTGCCCGAGGCCCGCCAATTGCTTGCGCATCTCGAAGCGCGGCTCGCCTGCGAACAGGACGTCCATGCCCGAAAATATTACGATTGTCACGTCCGCGCCGCGATCTTCAATCCGGAAGTAGTCCTCCTCGTTCGAGATGGCGTTCTCGCCTTCGAAGACCTTGAAGGTGCCCTCTTCCTCCATGTTGCGAGCCAGGCTCGGCAGGAACATGCGCGTAAGAACGCGAAAGACCTTTTCTTTCAGCATGACCTCTCCGTTACCCGTTAGCGTTGCCAACGTCTTGCGTCGCCGCGCGTGAGTCAAGTACTTCGTTGTACAGTTGCCGGACGGTTCTCGCCTGAACTTCCAGCGAAAACTGCTCGACCGCCTTCGTTCGGGCGGCCCGGCCCATTTCAAAGAGTCGCTGTCGATCCGCCTGCAGCGCGTGAAGCGCCTCGAATAGCCCGTTGGCGGAACCGTCAAAGACGAACCCGTTTACCCGGTCGTCGACAATTTCGGACAGCATGCCGCGGTCGGCCACGACGGCCGGTTTACCCATGGCCATGGCCTCGCGAACGGCGCGACAGGTTCCATCGCTGCCCGGTACCAGGAACACCTTGGTCGAAAAGGCCTTTACCATCCCGACGTAGTTCTCGCCGGCGACATAGCCTGGAAAATGGACCCGGTCCGATAATCCCAGTGTTTCGACAGGTTGCCATCCCACACGTGCTTGATTGGTGCCTCGACCCACTACTATAGCATGAGCATCGCATCCGGCGTCTACCAATCGACGAATTGCGTGGAAGAAATCCTCGTAGCGCCGGTGCAACTGCATCCGGGCTACGATTCCAACCACAAAAGCCTGCGGTCCGATTCCAAGCCAGCGGCGGCCATCCGGGACCTCCCGGGACGGGTCGAACCGCTCCACATCTACCGCTCCTGGAACTACTTGCATAGACTCGCGCGGGTAGCCGTAGGTTTCAGCGTCATGCTCCAAAGCGATGCGCGACGGTTCCAGCAGGCGGGCCGTTCGCATGAGGAGCGGGCCTTGCCGCGCCGGCTTTTGTAACCCCGTGCCATCGTAATTTGAGCGGACGAGCGGAATCCCGAGCCGCCCGGCAGGACCGGCCGCGATGCGGTGGTCGTTTTCGAGATGGCAATGGACGAGATCGTACGGAGTCGTTTTGAGATGGCGCGTTAGCGCCTGCGAATCGAAGAAATTGGCCACCGGATTGCGGTGCTTGTTTAGCCGGAAGGCAAGGATTGGCTCCACCCCCCGGTCGCGGGCGGTCTCCAATAGGGTATGCTGGGTGCCCGCCGGGAGATTCGGGAACGCCAAGTCCGCCTCGACCCCAAGCTTTCGCAGCGACACCACCAGGTTCAGCGCGGGCTCGGCGGGTCCGGTGTACTTCGCATTGCTGAAGAGGTGAAGGACTTTCATATCGTGTCATTCCCGGTCCCGAGTCGACATGGAGGACGGGGCGTCCGCGAGCTAAGCCGCGCCGTCGAACCGGACGCTCACCAACTGGGAGACGCCGCGCTCCTGCTGTGTTACCCCATAAAGCGCGTCGGCCTTCGACATGGTCTGTTTGTTGTGGGTGATAACGACGAATTGGCTCGACGCCGTGAACTCGGACAGCAGCGCCAGGAACCGTCCGATATTGGCATCGTCCAGGGGCGCGTCGACCTCGTCCAGCACGCAGAATGGGCTGGGCTTGGCCTTGAAGATGCTAAACAGCAGCGCCACCGCCGTCATCGCGCTCTCACCACCGGAGAGCAAGGAGATGGACGTGGGTTTCTTTCCGGGAGGCCGCGCTTCGATTTCGATGCCCGATTCCAGCGGATCGTCCTCGTCGAGCAGGTAGACCCGGGCTTGACCGCCATTGAACAGGCGGCGGAAGAAATTGCTGAAGTTGTCGCTGATGCTCTTGAAGGTCTCCAGGAACATCTCGCGAATCTTTTTGTCGCTGCGTTCGATGACGCCCATCAGCGCCTCGCGCGCCTGATGCAGATCCTGAGACTGGGTTTCGAGGAAGGCGTTGCGCTCTTCCAGCGCCTCGTACTCCTCGATGGCCATCAAGTTAACCTCGCCCATGCGCTGGATACGCTGCCGCAAGTCGTCGACCAGCTTGTGGCGCGTCTCGTCGTCGTGCTCATCGGTGCCGACCTTCTCCGCGTCAAGGGAGGCAAGCGATACCTGGTACTCCGACGCAATGCGTTCCTGGAAGAACTCGACGCGGTCCTCGTCGTGGCGCAGGTCCAGTTCGAGCTTATGCACCTGGGATTGCACCGAACGGGCCTCTTCGCGATGCTGCTTCAGATCCTTGTCGATGGCGTCGCCTTCGTCCAAGAGCGCCTGCAACTGGTTCTGCGCCTCAACGGCCTTGCGCGTGGCTTCTTCCTTCGTTTCGGACAAGGCCTTAGACCGTTCGATGTGCAGCGCGATCTCGTTGTCGAGCGTCTTCTTCTGCTCTTCCAGTTCCGCGATCAGTTCCTTACGCCGCTCGGCCTGCGCGAGTGCCTCGGTACGCTCGCGATCTTCGCGCTGCCGGTCACGCTCGATCTCTTCGAGGCGCTGCGCGGTGCCGGCTTTCTGGACGCGCAGATCGGCAAGCGCGCTTGCACATGCCGATAGCGCCTGGCGCGCGTTGGACGCGGCTTCCTGCGCTTCGGACATCTGCTGCTCCAGGATTTCGTCGTCGCTCTGGATCGTGTCGGCGCGCTGCAACGCCTCACGCCGCTGCTGCTCGAGTTGCTCGCGCCGCGCGCCCAATTCATTGCGGCGCTCGTCCAGGGCGCGTCCGGACTGGACCAGGTTGTCCAATTCCGCGCTGGCACGCGCGATGGCAACGCCCACATCGCCCACTTCCTTGCGAAGGCCCGTCAGCCGGGCGTCCAAGTCCCGCAGCTCCTGCGCGGACCCCGTCAGCGCCTCCGCCAATTGCTGCCGCTCCGACGCTATCTCGCCAATCCGTTTCTCCGTCTGGGCGGTGCGCTCTTCGAGTTCCGTAATCTCCGCGCTCCGTCCCAGCAGCCCGCGGCTCTCGTGCCGGGTCCGTCCGCCGGTCACCGCGCCGGCGGCCGATACAACCTCGCCGTCCAACGTGACGAGACGGGGATGACTGGTGCGCGTCCGCGTGATGCGAATGGCATCGTCCAAAGTTTCGACGATTACGGTGCTGTACAGCAGGTACTCCACCGCGCTGCGCAGCTTCGGCTCGAATCGCACGAAATCGATGGCGGCGCCGATGACGCCGGGCTGGTCTTTCAAGGAGGATCCATCGTCGCGTAGTCCGCCGCGGATGGTGTCGAGCGGCAGAAACGTCACGCGGCCCGCATTGTGCTGTTTCAAGAAGCCGATGGCGTCTTTCGCCGCGTCGGCCACGTCCACGACGATGTTATTGATGTTGCCGCCGAGCGCGGCTTCGATGGCTTTCTCGAACTTCTTGTCCGACGAGAGCAGGTCGCCGACCGGGCCAATGATGCCCTTGAGCATATCCTTGCTGCTTGCCTTCATGATGGCGCGCACGCCGACCGCGAACCCTTCGTAGTTGTCACGGAGTTCGCGCAGGGAGTTCAGCCGCGCTTCGATACTGCTTTTCTCTTCGCGCTGCGTGCGCCACTGCTCGTCCAGATCCTGCAACGAAGCCGTCTGTTGTTCGCGCGTGGCGCTGACCTCTTGACGGCGCCGCTCCGCATCGGCCAATTCCGACTGCTTCTCGGTCTCGCGCGCCCGGTCCGTTTCGAGGACAGACAGCAATTCCTCGCGCCGCGTGGAAACGCTGTTCTGTTCTTCGTAGACCCGTTCGAGTTGTGCGTCGATCCCGCCGATGTTCTCGGCAAGCGTTTCGATGGCGCTCTGGGTGCGTGCGCGATCCGTCATGCGCTCGGCCGCCAACTTGCGCATGTGTTCCAGGTGCTCGTCGGTCTTGGCCACGCGGTCCGCGAGTTCCGCGTGCTCCGCACTTTGCCGTGCGATGCTTTCTTCGTGCGCCGCCAGTTCGCGCCGGACATCCTCCGCGCGCCCGCCGGTACCGCTTATCTGTTCGACCAGGGCGTTCGCACGCTGCTCCAGATCGGCCTGGTCCTCTTGCGCCTGTTCCCGCTTCTCGTCGGCGTAGGCGATCTGCTGCCGCAGGAGCGCGATCTGGCGCTCGATCTTCTCCATTTCCGAGTCGATTTCGTGGACGCCCTGCTGCCGGGCCAACCGCACGCGTTCGACCTCAAGCCGGCTCAGGCCAACTTCTTCCTGGCGCGCTTCGAGCTTGGTGATTTGCGTCGTCAATTGTTCGAGCCGTTTGCCCGACGACGCGAAGTTTTTGCGGAGTTCCGCAATCTCGGTGGTCAATCGAACGAACTCAAACCAAGCCGCGCGGATTTCGATATCCCGGAGCTGGTCGCTCAGTTCCCGGTATCGGATCGCCGCGTTGACCTGCCGCTTTAAGGACCGCATCTGGCGTTGCACTTCCGCGATGATGTCGCCCAGGCGAAGGAGGTTTTGTTCCGCCGATTCCAGCCGCCGCATGGCGAGACGCTTGCGGTTCTTGTATTTGATGATTCCCGCGGCTTCCTCGAACAAGTACCGCCGATCTTCCGGCTTCGAGCTGAGGATCATGTCCATCTTGCCCTGGCCGACCATGGAGTAGGCTTGCGTGCCGATCCCCGTGTCCATGAACAGCTCATGGATGTCCTTGAGCCGGCACGGGGCCTTATTCATGAGGTATTCGCTTTCGCCGGAGCGATAGACGCGGCGCGTGATTTCCACTTCTGCAAAATCGACGGGAAGCGCCGAGTCGGCGTTGTCGAAGGTGACGGAGACTTCCGCCATGCCGAGGGCATGCCGGTTTTCGCTTCCGTTGAAGACAACGTCCTGCATGTGGGAACCGCGGAGTTCCTTCGCGCGCTGTTCTCCCAGCACCCAGCGCAAGGCATCGAGAATATTGCTCTTGCCGCAGCCGTTCGGGCCGACGATCGCCGTGACGCCCGGCTCCATACGAAGGATCGTCCGGTCCGCGAACGATTTGAAGCCGGTCATCTCAAGTTGTTTGAAATACATCGAGTGTTCGTATGTTCCCAAACCGCGTGACGCGGGTGTAACGTTCTTTGTTCAGTGACGACAAGCTGCGGTGGGGCGATACCCATCGCGGAGGCCCAAGCCTCGGAATGTTGCCGCCCGCATGATATGCGGCAAACGGCCACTACGCTTCCGGTGAATCCTCATTCAGCACACGCTGCACGCGCGTAATGCTCCGGGCGCAGCCGGTGTTATCGTCCGCATCAATCACCACCGCACATACCCCGGGCCGCTCGTTTGCCACCGTATGGGGTACCGGCATTCCCGTCAGAAACTTCTGTACGCTTAAATGGCGATCCAACCCGATCACAGAGTCGAAAGGTCCCGTCATTCCCACGTCGGTGATGTACGCCGTACCCTTAGGCAGTACCCGCTCGTCGGCGGTTTGCACGTGGGTGTGCGTCCCCACCACCGCGGTGCACTGTCCGTCCAGGTACCAACCCATCGCGACCTTTTCGGCGGTGGCCTCCGCGTGGAAGTCCACGAGGATAAGCGCTGTCTCCTCCCGGAGTTTCCGCACCTCGCGCAGGCCAACCTCGAAGGGGCTGGCAAAGGGTTCCATATAGACCCTGCCGATCAGGTTTACGACCCCGACTTTGCGGCCATCATCCAGCGCGACGACCATGCTGCCCTGTCCGGGCGCCTGTTCTGAATAGTTCGCGGGTCGAATCACGGGGCCTGCCGAATCGATGCCCTGCACGAGTTCGCGCTTGCGCCACGTATGGTTCCCCATCGTGATCCCCTGGATCCCCATTCCCTGGAGTTCCTTCAGGATCGATGGCGTAGCGCCCAGCCCGCCCGCGGCATTCTCCCCATTCGCCAGAACCAAGTCAATCGCGTACGTTTCCCGCAGCTCGGGCAACCACCGTTTGATGCACCCGCGGCCAACGCTTCCAACAATGTCGCCGATGAACAGGATACGCATCGGACCGGAACTACTTCGCCAATTCGGATGCGCGCGTCTCGCGAATCACCGTCACCCGGATCTGGCCGGGATACGTCATTTCGGCTTCCACCTTGCGCGCTACGTCGCGCGCCAACTGCATGGCCTCGGCATCGGTGATCCGATCGGGCTGCACGGCGATTCGGATCTCCCGTCCCGCCTGCAACGCGTAGGATTTTTCCACGCCCGGGAACGCGTCGGCAATCTCTTCGAGTTGTTCGAGGCGCTTGATGTACGTTTCCACCGTCTCGCGCCGCGCGCCGGGCCGCGCCGCCGACAAGGCGTCCGCCGCCTGCACGAGGACCGCCATGACGGTCTTCTGTTCCATTTCGTTGTGGTGCGCGCCGACCGCGTTCGCGATCGACTCGCTTTCGCCGTACTTCTTCACGAAATCGTGCCCGATTACGGCGTGAGATCCTTCCACTTCGTGGCTGATGGATTTCCCGATATCGTGGATGAGCGCGGCCCGTTTCGTTTCCGGCACGTTCAGCCCGAGTTCAGAAGCCATAATCCCGGCAAGGTGACAGACTTCCATCGAGTGCTTCAGCACGTTCTGACCGTACGAGGTCCGGTAACTCAGGCGTCCCAGGAGCTTGATGATCTCGGGGTGAAGGCCGTGAACGTCCACTTCAAGGCAGGCCTGTTCGCCCATCTCCTTGATCGTCTTGGCCATCTCTTCTTTGACTTTTTCGACGACTTCTTCGATGCGTGCGGGGTGGATGCGGCCGTCCGTAATCAAGCGTTCCAGCGTGATTCGGGCGATCTCCCGGCGCACGGGATCGAATCCGGACAGAATGACTGCTTCCGGGGTGTCGTCAATAATGATGTTGATGCCGGTGGCGCTTTCGAGGGCGCGAATATTCCGGCCTTCCCGTCCAATGATACGCCCCTTCATTTCATCATTGGGCAGGGGAACGACGGACACCGTGGTCTCCGCCACGTGGTCCGCTGCGCAACGTTGTATCGCCTGCGCGATCACCCACTTGGCCTTCTTGTCCGCGTTCTCGACGAGTTCCTCTTCGATTCGCTTTAATCGTACCGCGGTGTCACGGCGAACCTCGGTTTCGAGCTGCTGGAACAATTCCTTGCGCGCTTCGTCCGCGCTCATGCCGGAGATGTACTCCAGCTTCTGGGTCTGCTCCGCGATGACGTGGGTGAGTTTTTCCTTTTCTTTGCCGAGCGTTGCTTCTCGTACACCAAGATCGCGTTCTTTCGCGGTCAATTCTCCGGCTTTGCGCTCGATGGTTTCGACGCGCTTGTCAACCGTTTCTTCTTTTGCCAGGATTCGCTTTTCGAGGGCCACGAGTTCTTTTCGAAATTCTCGCGCTTCCCGTTCCGCCTCTTCCCGAAGTTGGATTCGCTGTTCCTTGATGGTTGTGTTCGCTTCTTTGATGATCGAAGCGGCTTCGCGCTCTGCGTCTGAAATAGTCTGGGCCGCGTCGCGACGCGCCTTCCCCAGCAAACTCCTCCCGAACAAGCTGGCGCCGACTACGGCGACGACCAGCCCCGCCACGAAACCCGCTCCGATCCACGCGAAAATCAGTGGATCAGAAAACATGTACTAGACCTCCATCCCGACTTGGGACGTCTGTTGTGAGCCCTGCTCAAGGCATTGAGGAGGTCAAAGGGAAGGGTGAGTCGCAGTTGTAATGTCTATACTATTGTCAGATATAAGGTTAGCTCGAACAACCCCGCGTTCGGCCTGGCCAGTCTAACAGCAGAAAAAACGCCACTGCGGCGAGTGAAACCCATGTCACCGGATCCCTTTTGCTCCGAAATGCGTCGTAGAGCGAAAAAGTAACTTCCTTGACTCCGAGCGTAAGTATAAGGATCGGTCCGTCCTCAAGTCAATCATTGCGGACGCGGGTCTTTCGCGGCTTTCACCAGTTGGGCGGAAGACGCAAAGGGTAAAGGCGGGACGGAGAATTTCGATAGGTATACGTAAAGTGCGAGTCTCCAGATTGTCTCCTCGTATAGCAATGCTCTTACGAAAGTCCGCCGCCACCGCACTTTTCTGTTGTGCAGCGACAATGGTATGCTCTCGTCGTTAGGGGATTTTCTTTATCCGGCCCAAGACTAGGAGAAGGCGCTGCTTGAACGTCGAGTTCGTCAATCCGTTTGTCGAGAGCATATACGAACTGTTTGGTACGCTCCTTTCCTCTAAAGTGGTAAGAACCGGGCTTTCCATCACAGAGGGCCACCAGATGCCCCATGAGGTCATGGCCCTCATCGGATTCAGCGGTGTCATGCGCGGAACTGTCGCGCTGGCGCTTCCTGCGCACACCTGTCAACAGATGGTCGCGCGTCTCCTGGGCATCGAAGTGGCGGATGACGATGAAAGCGTGTCGGATGCCATCGCCGAAATGGTGAATATCGTCGGAGGGTCGGCGAAAGCCAAGCTCTCCCAAAAAGTCAAACAAACGCTGGAACTGAGCCTACCGGTCGTCTTTCGAGGCGACGATTTCGACGTGTACTCGCCATCCAAAGCGGTTTGGGTAGAGGTCCCATTCGAGAGCGAACTGGGACCCCTGCGTCTTCGGTTGTCATTCAAGTCGAACCAATCCGTCTCGCATCCCGTCTAAATGAAATCCATAACCTCCGGAAATGATGCAACTTTTCGCAGAGTTTCAGTATATAGTATGCAGGTACTGGTTGATCCGTTTGGGGAAAGCTGCAAGCGAACGAGGGTGTCGATCATATCTAAGCGGCTAGCTTCATGTGATTTATGCCGTTTCTCCGCTGAAAGTTCCGTCTGAGGGGACTTCCATCCTTGCGCGATCCCAGCAGCGACCGCATGATTATGGCGTAATGCCTTGAAAAGGGAGGACTTGACGTGGCGGACTCGAAGCATGAGCGACACCAGGGATGCCAGGGCTATCACCAATTCCAACGGATGCAACGCCGCGAATTTCTGAAAGTAGGCGTGATTTCCGGCCTCGGGTTGACGCTCGGCGACTATTTCCGGGCCTTGGACGCCAGTGGGCAGGAAGCGGAGAATAGCGCCAAAGCCCAGTCCGTCATTTTCATCTATCTCGCCGGCGGAATGAGCCACGTCGATACCTTCGATCCGAAACCTTATGCGCCCGTCGAATATCGGGGAGAATTGGGGACGGTCAATACGAACACGGGTGACGTGTTCGGCGGGTTGATGAAGAACATGGCCAATTGTGCCGACAAGCTTTGCGTACTTCGTTCCGTGACCCACGGCGAAGCTGCTCACGAGCGCGGCACCCATAACATGCTGACCGGATACCGGCCCAGCCCCGCGATCGTGTACCCCAGTATCGGTTCGGTCGTGGCCCACGAGTATGGTCCGCGGAATGACCTTCCGCCGTATATTGCCATCCCCGGCGCCGGCGACCCCTTCATGGGCACGGGTTATCTCAGTTCGGCGTATGGCCCGTTCAGTGTCGGTGGAGAGCCGTCAGCGAAAAATTTCCAGGTGCGCGACTTGAACCTTCCGGAAGGCGTCGATCCTGCCCGCATGGAGGCCCGGAAGTCGCTGTTGGCCACGGTTGACAGCCATTTTAAGGAACTGGAAAGCGGCGACTCCCTCGACGCCATGGACAGTTATTATCAGCGCGCCTACGCGCTTATCAGTTCTCAGTCCGCGCGCGAGGCGTTTAATGTGGCCGCAGAACCGGACGAGATCAAAGACCGCTATGGGCGCAACGCCATGGGGCAGCGGTTGTTACTTTCCCGCCGGCTCGTGGAAGCAGGCGCGCGGTTTGTCAGCGTCATTGACGGCGGCTGGGACCATCATGAGAAGATCAAAGCCGCCATGGAAGGCCGCGTGCCGCCGCTCGATCAGGGGGTGGCGACGCTCATCGCCGACCTCGATAGCCGCGGTCTGCTGGGAAAGACGATGGTTGTTTTGTCGACCGAATTCGGCCGGACCGTCCGGATCAACAAGGACGGCGGCCGCGACCATTGGCCCAAGGCTTTCAGCGTCGTGCTGGCTGGCGGCGGCGTCAAAGGCGGGGTGATTCACGGCAAAACCGACGCGTATGGTTCCGAACCGACAGATTCCCCCGTGGGTCCCGGCGATATCGCGGCGACCATCTTTTCGCAGTTGGGCATCGACCCGACACGTAAACTGATGAGCCCGGGCGACCGGCCCATCGACATCGTTCGCGGCGGCGATCCCATCGCAAACGTCATTGCCTGATCCGATTTCATTAGAAACGACGCGGGGACACGATGTATCGAAGTAGTTTGGCTATAGCGATTATGTTCCTGACGGCTGGCGCGGTTGCGTCCGCGGCGGTTCCCTCCTTGGGGGATATCGTACCGCGCGGCGCATCCCGTGGTGGCCAAGCGGAGGTCGAGTTCCAGGGGTCGAATCTGAAGGACGCTGTGGACCTCATGTTCCATGACCCGGGCATTTCCCTGGCCGAGCTCACGCAGGTGGACGACGGCAAAGTGAAATGCAAGCTGGATATCGCAGCGGACTGCCGGCTCGGTACCCATGCGATTCGCATACGCACGCGTGGCGGCGTTTCCAATCTGAAGCTGTTCAGTGTTGGAACCTTGACCGAAATCAATGAAGATGAGTCGACTAACAACGATGCGGCTACCGCAGCAGCCATTCCCGTAGGGACCACCGTTAACGGTGTAATCGGCGGAGAAGACGTGGATTACTTTGCCGTCGAACTGGCTGAAGGTGCCAGGTTGGCTGCTGAAGTGGAAGCCATGCGGCTTGGCGGTCCTCTATTTGATGCGAAACTGCGCTTGTTCAGTCCGTCCGGCCATGAGATTATCGCGGAAGACGACACGGCCTTGCTCAAGCAGGACGCGGCGTTCGTGTACACGGGCGGCGAAGCCGGGCGCTATGTCGTCGCCGTGAGCGAGTCGGCCTACGGTGGAGGCGGCGGTTATCACTACCGGCTGCACGTCGGGCAGTTTCCCCGGCCGATGATGGTGTCGCCCCTGGGCGCGGCCCCGGGCGCGGAAGTAAACGTGTCGTGGCTCGGCGATCCCGTGCTCGCGGCGCAGACTGTGACCGCGCCGGCCGCTGAGTTCGGCACGGCCTTGCTGCAACCGGCCAGCGACGCGGGGACGGCGCCCTCTCAGATTCCGTTCCGTATAAACGACCTTCCCAACATCGTGGAAACCGAACCCAACAATGCGCCCGATCAGGCAACCGCCGGTCAGGCGCCAGGCGCGTTTAATGGCGTGCTCGCGGAGCCCGGTGATGCGGACTGGTTTTCCTTCGAGGGCAAAAAGGATCAGGTCTACGACGTCCGCGTGTTCGCGCGCGAATTGGGCTCGCCCTTGGATAGCGTGCTTGTTATCAATAACCCGTCCGGGAGTCAGCTGGCAGCCAACGACGACGGCGCGGGCGTGGATAGTCTCGCCCGGATTACCCTGGCGGAAGACGGCGTGCACACCGTGCGCGTCACCGATCATCTGAGCGGCGGCGGGGCCACCTTCGCGTATCGCGTGGAAGTCGCGCCCGTACAGCCTCGCCTGAAATTCGGGTTCATCGAGAACGACGCCGCTCATATGAACGTGCCTGCGGGGAATCGCGCGTTTACGATTGTTTCGGCGACGCGAGCCGACTTTGATGGACCGCTTACGATCGGTGTGGATGGATTGCCGGAAGGGCTGACCGCCGACATGGATGAATTCCCGGCGGGCCAGCCGACGATGCCGATGGTGATTGAAGCGACTCCGGAAGCACCGGTGGCCGGCGGCCTGCTCGCATTCAATGGAAGCCTGAATCAGGAAGGCGCGGATGTGAAGGGCGGCATCAACTACGATGTCGAGTTGATTCACGGGAACAACAAGGTCGTGTTCTGGGCGCGTCCTGTTGAGCGTCTTGCGCTCGCCGTCACCGATGCGATCCCTTTCAAGATCGATCTGGTCGTCCCCAAAGCGCCCATCGTGCAGAACGGATCGCGGCAGTTGAAGGTGGTGGCGACGCGTGCCGAGGGATTCAATGAGAAGATAACGTTGCGCATTCCGTGGCTTCCGCCGGGACTCGGCGCCGGTACGGCGGAGATTCCGCCGGATGCAACGGAAACGACTATCCTTATCAATGCCAACAACAATGCTCCCGCAGGCACGCGCCGGCTCGCCGTAGTCGGTTCGAGCGCAGGTTACACCGTGAGCACGGCGTTGACGCCTGTCACCATTGAAGCCCCCTGGGTCACCTTTGAAGTGACGAAGGCCGAGACCGAGCAGGGCAAGCCGACGGAACTGGTGGTGAACGTCGCCGAAGCCCAGGCGTACGAAGGCACATTCAAGGCGGAATTGCTCGGGTTGCCGAAAGGCGTAACCGCGGCCCCGCAGGATCTCGCCGCCGGCACGACGGCGCTGAAGTTTCCCATCGAAGTGGCAGCGGATGCGCCGGATGGAAAATTCGAGAATCTCTTCGTCCGGACCACGCTGGTCAAAGAGGGCGAGGATGTATTGCATCAGTCCGGTGGTGGAAGCCTTGTTATCTACAAACCCTTGCCGCCGGAGTTGAAAGAGGCCGCGCCGCCTCCGCCCAAGCCGGAGGAGAAGAAACCGGACGAACCCGCGCGGAAGACGCGTTTCCCAACCACGACGTAAACCCGGCGGCTGGATTCAGGCAAATCGCAACGACAACGAAGAGGTCGAGCGTTACGATGCGGATCGATAGACGAACAAACGTGAGCACATTCGCGATGTTGGCTGTTGCATTGGCAATAGCCGCACCGTTCGCGATGGCCGATACCTTCACTGTTTTCCCTGCCAACGTGCAGTTGGACAACCAGCGCGACGTACAGCGAATCGCGGCCGTAGCGACGCGCGATGACGGAGTGACCCTCGATCGCACCCCGGAAGTCTCCGTAACGTTTGCCCAGGAAGGGATCGCCGCGTGGGATGCGGAAACCCGTGAGTTCCGGCCGGTCGCGGACGGAGAAACGACCGCGACGATAGCTGTCGGCGATCTTACGGCGACCATTCCGGTGAACGTGCAGAACGCGGGTGTCAATCCGTCGCCCAGTTTTCGCAATGATATCGAACCTGCTCTCATGAAGGCGGGCTGCAACTCGGGCGCTTGTCACGGCAGCGCACAAGGCAAGAACGGGTTCCGCGTAAGTCTGTTCGGGTTCGACCCGTCCATGGACTACATCAACCTCACGCGCGACAACCGGGCGCGGCGGCTCAACGCGGGCAGCCCGGACGACAGCCTGATGTTGACGAAGGCGACTGGCCAGGTGGACCACGAAGGCGGCGAACGCTTTGAAGAAAGCAGCGCGTTGTACGCAACGATTCATCGGTGGATCGCCGACGGCGCGAAGAATGACCCGGGGGAACCTCCGGCCTTGACCGGTGTTGAGATCTTGCCCAAGGCCTCGGTTCTCGAAGGGACCGGCGCACAGCAGCGCTACGTCGTGCGCGCGACGTACGCTGACGGAACCGATCGCGACGTGACCAGTCTCGCGATCATGAGTTCCAGCGATGAACTGACCGTTGGCTTCGATCCGGAGAAAGGCGTTGCGACGGCCGGCGAGCGGGGCGAGGCTTACGTGATGGCCCGGTTCGGCACCTTCGCCGTCGTGTCCCAGGTGATCGTCCTTCCGCAGGGGCTGACCATGGAATGGCCGCAGGACGCCGTCCCCGCGAACTTCATCGACGAATTGATATTCGACAAGCTCAAGAAGCTTCGCATCCCGCCCGCGACCCGCTGCTCGGACGAAGTGTTCGTGCGGCGCGTGTATCTTGACGTGCTCGGTGTGCTCCCAACCGTGGAAGAGACGCAGGCATTTCTGGCCGACGAAGGCGCGGACAAGCGCGAGCGGCTCGTCGACGCGCTGTTGCAGCGGCCCGAGTTCACCGAACTCTGGTCCATGAAGTGGGCGGATCTGCTTCGCGTTCAGACGGCCGCGAATGTGATCGATCGAAAGGCGTTGCACCGGTACAACGATTGGTTGCGTCAGTCCTTCACGCAAAACAAACCGCTGGACCAGCTTGTACGTGAACTACTGACCGCCCAGGGCGGGAACTTCACTTCGCCCGCGACCAACTTTTACGTGGCGGAACCGAATCCCACCAAGATGGCCGAGAACGTGGCACAGGTGTTCCTGGGCATTCAGTTGCAGTGCGCGCAGTGCCACAACCACCCCTTCGAGCGCTGGACGATGGACGACTATTACTCCTTCTCCGCCTTCTTTGCCCAGGTGGGCCAGAAAGGCTCGACGGATCCGCGAGAGAAGATTATTTTCGACAAGCGCTCCGGAGACGTAAATAACATCAAGGACAACTCCGTCGCCAAGCCGAAGTTCCTCGGCGGGGAATACCCCGATGTCAGCAACCGGGACCGTCGCGCGGCACTCGCGGAATGGATCACGGCCCCCGACAACCCATGGTTTGCCGAGTGCGTAGCAAACCGGGTCTGGGACCAGTTCTTTGGCAGAGGGATAACCGATCCTCCCGACGACGTCCGTGTCACCAATCCGCCGAGCCATCCGGAATTGCAGGAGAAACTCGCCGATAAGCTCCAGGAATACGAGTACGATCTTCGGCGTCTGGTGCGGGACATCTGCACGTCGTACACGTACCAGATGAGCACGCAGCCTCGCGATCCATCTATCAAAGACGAGCGCAACTTCTCCCGCGCGCTGGTCCGGCGGTTGCCGGCGGAAATCCTGCTGGACGCGATCAGCAAGGTCACGATGAGCAAGGTGAAGTTCCCGAGTCTGCCGCTCGGCGCACGCGCGGTGGAAGTGGCTGACGGCCCGTCGGGCAACTATTTCTTGACCCTGTTCGGGCGCCCGGCGCGCGACACGGTCTGCGCGTGCGAACGCCGCGCGGAGCCCACGCTGGCACAGGTGCTCCATCTTGTGAACGGCGACACCGTGCAGTCCGCCCTCAAGGCCAAGGAAGGCCGGTTGGAGCAACTCGTGGCGAGCGAGACGGCTCCGGCGGATGCGATCCACCAACTGTGGCTGGCCGCCTATTCGCGACCGCCCACGGACGCGGAGAAGCAGCAAGTCGAGACCTATATCGCATCCGCTGAAGACAAACGAATTGCTCTGGAGGACACATTCTGGAGCGTATTGAATTCAAAAGAGTTTATTTTCAATCACTAGCGGCCGCGCGAGCGACGTCGGCGGTGACAACCCAGGGTAGGAGGTTTGAGTTCATGAGTGAGAATCGACCCTTTCGCGCATTCCTGGCGTTTGCCTTGATTGCGGGTTCATTCATGGCGGTAGGAGTTTCTGCAATCGCGGAGGAAGCTGCCCCAGCCGCGCCACCGGCCGAAGCAGCGCCCGCCGAGGCTCCTCCGGCCGAAGCCGCACCTGCCGAGCCAGCGCCCGATCCCGCCGCACAGGCGGATAAGGTGCTCGAGGAATTGGCCAAGCTCGGTCCCGAAGCGCTGAGCGCGCGCGTGACCGCGTTGCAGGAACAGATGGGTCAGCTTACGGCCGAAGCCCAGCAACTTCGCGAGAAGGCTAACCAGATCGAAGCGCAGGCGAATGCGCTGAAAGCGCGCATGGCCGCGATGCAGGCGTTTACGGGGGCCATGGCCGCCGCAGCGGCGCTGCCCGCCGAACCACCTGCTGAAGCGCCTCCAGCCGAAGCGCCGGCCGAGCCCGCGCCCGAGAAGCCGGCCGAGCCCGCTCCCGCTGAGTAACTGCAACCGTAAGGAAGCCTGAAGCAATGATTGGTATGCAACGCAATTGCCGAATGCGCCTGCAAGGTCTGTCGCTGAATCGCGTCCTGCATCGTCTGTGCAGTTCCGCGCTCATCTTCGCGCTGGTCTTTGGCGTCGGCACTGTCCCCGTACAATCCGATCCACCCGCGCCCGAAGCGGTGGACGCGGTCATCGACCAGTTGGTCACGCTTGATCCTGCAGTCGTGAAAGCGCGCATGGACGAGTATCAGAAACAGTCCGACGCCTTGACAGCCGAAGCCAACGGCTTGAAGCAGCAGGCCGACGAGCTGGAAAAGAAGGCGGCCGGTATCGGCACGCAACTGGAGCAGATCAAAGCCGCGACGGCCGCGCTCAGCAAAGTTTTCGGCGGCGGCGAGATGGCCATGGCGAAGGCGGAAGCTCCTGCGCCCGCTCCCGAGGCCGCGCCCGCCATGGAGATGAAGAAGGAAGAGGCCGCAGCTCCCGCGGTCAACTACCAGGATCACATCCTGCCCATATTCAAGCAGCGCTGCGCCAAGTGTCATAACCTCGACACGCGCCGTAGCGGGCTTGCGTTGGACACGTACATCAATCTCATGGAAGGTGGCAGTTCCGGCGCCGTGATTGCCGCGGGCCAGGCGGGAGACAGCCGTCTGTACCGCCTTATCAGCGGCGCGGAAGAACCCAAGATGCCGCCGTCCGGCGACCCCTTGACGGCGGAACAGTTGGCGCTTATCGAGCAGTGGATCAACCTTGGCGCGCCGGCTGACGCCAATGCCAAGGTTGCCATGAAGGCGGAGACGAAAGAAGAAGCGAAGGACATGGCGGTTTTCGTCGCGGCCGAGATTGTCGATGGCCCGCCGCCCATGCCGGAGGCTCAATTGCCCGCGCCCGCGCCGGAATTGGCGAAGGCCGTGGTTGCGCGCGCCGTGGCGACGAATCCGCGCTCGCCGTTGGCGGCCGTGGCGGGGTACCGGCAGGTTCTTCTGTATGACCTGACCTCGTACACGCTGCTCGGTGCGCTGCCCTTCCCTGAAGGCGAAGTCTATTCCATGACCTTCAGTGTGAATGGCGAGGTCCTGGTGGCCGCCGGCGGCATTGAAGGCGACTCCGGCCGCGTTGCCGTGTGGAACGTCCGCTCGGGCGAGCGCGTCGGCACCTATGGCGAAGAGTACGATTCCATCATGGCCGTGGACATCAGCCCCGACCATCGCATGCTCGCCCTTGGTGGGCCCAGTAAAGTCGTGAAGGTCTATTCCGTGGAAGACGGCTCGCTCTTGTATCGTATGACCGATCACACGGACTGGATCTACTCCGTGAAATTCAGCCCGGACGGTGAATTGCTCGCCAGTGCCGATCGCAGTGGCGGGCTGCTCTTGTGGCAGGCAGCCAACGGACGGGCCGTAGAAGCACTGCGCGGGCACAACGGCGCCGTGAACGATTTGTCGTACAGCGCCGATTCCGTACTCCTTGCTTCCGCGAGCGACGATGGTACTGTGCGCCTCTGGGACACGTGGAAGTACAAACAAGAGCGCTCGATTAACGCCCATGGTGGCGGCGTGCTCAGCGTGGACTTCAACGCCGCCAACGAGCTGGTCACGACGGGCGTCGACAAACTGACCAAGCGCTGGGATTCGGCGGGCAAAGAGCTCGCCAAGTACGAGCAGCTGCAGGATTGGGGATACCAGGCCTGCTTCGGCGCAGAAGGCTCGCTGGTGCTTGCCGGAAGCTGGACCGGGCGTGTGGCCGTTTGGGACGTGGCATCCGGGTCCCAGGTCGCAGAGGTTTCGACCGCGCCGGTCACTGGGGACGCAGCGAAGGTCGCCGCGCTTCCGAAAGAAGGCGAACCGGCCGGCGGGGCTTAGGCGCACAAGAAGATTTTCTCTCGCAAAACAGGCGGGGCGCTCCACGGTGAGCCGCCCCGCCGTTGTTTTGTGGAATGTGGGCCGCAGACCACGAGGCCGGCGAGACCACAGCGACCGCAGGAACGAGGTGTCCCTGACGTCCCTCAGTTCTTCCCGCTCACCAAATCCCATTCGGCGTCGTTAACCGGGTAGAGTAGATGTTGAGATACCCGATACGAGGGGACGACGCACGATGTCACAATCCGACGCGGCTTTGATGCTCCGATGGCGCCGCCGATCCGACGCGGAAGCTTTTGCGGAACTGGTACAACGCCATGTGGGCATGGTCTACGGCACCTGCCGCAGGATTCTCGGCGACTCCGAAGCGGAGGACGTGGTCCAGGAATGCTTCGTCAAGTTGAGCCAGTCCGAGTTGCGTCACGACCAGGCCATTGGTGGTTGGCTGCACCGGGTCGCGACGAACGCTTGCCTCGACCGCATGCGCGCGACCAATCGCCGCCGCCAGCGCGAAGAAGCGTACGCGGCAGCGCGCCCCTCGCAAGAAGTCAGTTGGCAGGATTTGCAGGAGCATGTTGACGAGGCGGTTGCGGCGCTCCCCGACGAACTGCGCCTGCCCATCATCTATCACTTCCTCGAAGGGCGCACACACGAAGACGTGGCGTCCACACTGCACATCACCCGGTCCGGTGTGACGCGCCGCATTCATCGCGGCGTTGAAGCGATTCGCACGACGCTCAAGGAACGGGGCGTGATCGTGCCCGGCGCCGCCCTTGGCGCGATGCTGGGCGCCCATGCCGCCGAAGCGGCCCCGCCCGCGACCATCGCGGCATTGGCCAAGCTCGCCTTGGCGGGCACCGGCGTGAACGCAGGCGCAGCGGGTGGAACGGGTGTCGTGGGATGGTTGACGGTGAAAGCTGCTGCGGTAGCCGTTGCCGTCGCGTCTACCGCGATCGGCGCCGGTGCATGGTATGTAGCGTCCAACCGGACCTTGGCCGATTCTGGCGTTGCGACGGCTGTCGAAGATCCGGCGCCTCCCGCGCAATTGGCTCAAGCGCCCCAAGCTGGCCCGGCAGAAGATACCACGCCGACTTTTCCAGGAATTCACGGTGTCGTCGTAAGCGCGGACGGCTATCCACGTCCGGATATTCAGTTTCTCCGAAACTTTCCCGACGATCTCTGGGAAGGTCCAACCTCCGATGTGGACGGGCGATTCACGTTACCGGAGGACGTTGCGGGAACGAAGTGGGTGGCCTATTCGCACGTCTTCAATCGAGCGGCCTTATTCACCGTGCCTAGTTCGCCGCAGGAAGAACCGTTTCGTGTAGTCCTCGAATACGGGGTCTCGCACTTCTACGGCCGCGTGGTCGATGCGGAGGGCAAGGGCGTTCCGCTGGCCCACGTCCAGGTCCGCGCCACAACCGCCGGAGGCGAGGCCTTTGAGCTTGGCCTTTATCCAGCGGACATGAACGGCCATTATGAAACCAGCGATCTTCCGGTTGGCGAAGGCCTCGCGATCGAAGCTCGGGTCTTGCCCCCGGGCGATGAAGCGCCGGGTGCATGGTCGACGCCGACCGTACTGAAGGACCCGCCGCGGAGTCTGACACTCCCGAGCTTAACGATCTCCGAAGCGACGAAGCAGAACATCCTCCAGAATCAGAAACTCGAGGGCCGGAACGAGCGGCTGATGAGCGCGCTGATGGGACGTCCGAAAACCGACCAGTACGGTGGGTTCGTCCGGGATCCGTCAGGTCAAGCAATCGCTGGTGCATCCGTGGAAGTGATGTACCACTTGCGCGAAGGATTTGTAGAACAGGCGTACGCCGCGACTGATGACGAAGGAAGATGGAGTGTGTGGTTGCCTGCGGGCCTTAATCAGGCAGACTTACGCATCCAACACGCGGACTATGTGGGATCGGTTTTGACCTGGCCTCCCGAAAGTCCGCCACTCGAACGGCTTAAGGACGGAACCGCAGTCTCAACCCTCGCACGCGGACTTTCCGTGAGCGGCACCGTCCGCAACGCCGCAGGCGAACCGATTGGAGACGCGTTGGTGCTGCCTCACGCCTACTATGGATCGAACGCGGGAGGACCCGAACCCACCGCGAACGCGCCCATCGAGGACCGGTACAGCGTGAGGACGAAATCGGATGGAGCGTTTACGGTACTCGGACTTCCCGAAGGCGATCGAAACCTCCAGATCAGCGCGCGTGGATATGCGCCGCGTGTTCTCGCGGTCGATGTTCGATCGGATGCGCCCGTTGAGGTGGAACTGAGCGAGGGCGGCACGATTCTTGGCCGCATCACCGATATGGACGGCCAGCCGCTCCCGACTGCCTATATCTATGGATCGGAATGGCGGCTCGACCGGCAGTACCGGATTTCGATGGGCGCGCATGCGGACAGCGACGGGCTGTTCGTCGTGCATCATGTGCCGCTCGAAGGCGTGGTTGAGTTTTCATTCGGGGTGGAACGCGGGACAACCGATCGCAAATTCCTCAGCATGTCGAGCGACGTGCTGGTTCCGCGCGACGAACCGTACGCCATCGTCATGTTCGAGCCGCCGTTGTTCGAAGGCACGGTTTTGGATGACGCAACCGGGGAACCTGTCCCCGAGTACAAGGTCCGGACAGGTTGGTACATGCCGGACATGGACCTCAACTACTGGAACAGCATGGGTCGCGTCAACGAGATCAATGACGAGAACGGACGTTTCTCCGTTCGGGTGACGGGGTTCCATGCAAGCTGGCCCAGCGCGATGGAGTTCGTTGCCGGCGTCTTTGCGGATGACTACCTGCCCGCCGTGACGCCGTCGCTGCAACTCGGCGAGAAGGGCGAGCCCGTCGTGATCCGGCTCACGCGTGGGGAGCCATGGACCGGCACCGTGAAGTATGCCGATGGACGGCCCGTGGCGGGTGCGAAGGTCGCATGGGTTGGGAAAGGCCGGAAGGCGTTCATGCTGAACGGCCAAATGGAACCGGGGTATGTCGCCTCTCCGGACGTGGTGGACGAGACGAATGCGCAGGGCCAATTCGAGCTTCCGCCGGACGTGGGCCCCGCGTATCTGTTTGCAACGTACCAAGACGGCTACGCCTGGGCCTCTATCGAATCGATGCCGCGAGGCGGCGCGCTTACGCTGACCCCATGGGCGCGGGTGAGAGGATCGGTCCGGCAAGGCGGGCAACCCATGGCGAATGGCCGTATCTTTGGCGAAGTATTGTCCATTGACGATGCGGCAGTTCAGCCGCCGGTGCAGTGGATGCTCAACACCGTAACGCACGTGGACGGCAGTTACGAATTCGGTCATCTGCCTGCGCAGCCGATTCGCATCGGGTACCAGGTTGTCGGGGACCGGCATGCCGAGATGTCGCATACCGGCTTGATCGTTCCCGATCCCGGCGAGATGTGTACGCTAGATATTGGGACCGCCAATGGCGCCGCGCAAGGGCGTATCGATCCGGATAACGCGGAAGCCTTGGATGCGTTTCGCGAGGCGGTTGAAAAGAAAGTTGTGATCGCCGTCGCCGAACGGCTCCCGGACGACGGCGAGGAAAGGCTCGAAGGGTACCATGAGGAGTATGTCCCCTCGATCGATACGGACGGCAGATTTACGCTCGACGGATTGCCCCCGGGGAACTATCACCTTCGCATCGAAGTCCGCACGCCGTCACCCGACATGACCTGCGGGGTAGGCCGCGCGCGTTGGACCGGCGAGCAGGAGTTCATCGTCGCACCAAATGCAGACACGGCCGCGCAGATCCCACCGGTTATTCTGGAGCCATCACCGGTCCCGGTCGAGGGTGAGCCTGCGCCGGACCTTCGAGCGTGGACCTTCGGCAAGGAGGAATTCGACCTGGCGCAGTTGCGCGGCCGCTGGGTGCTCCTCGATTTCTGGGCCATGTGGTGCGCGCCATGCCGGCAGGGGCTTTTGCGGCTGAAGCCCTTGTGGGAGGAGTTCGGCGAAAACGGGAAGGCCGCGTTCGTCGGCGTGAACTTCGATCAGGAAATCGAGGCCCCAAAACAGTTCGTGGATCAGCAACACCTTGGCTGGACCCAAATCGGTGGCGACGGCTGGGGTCCCGACAACGTCATCATTGGAGAGTGGGGCATCACGGCCATCCCGTCACTCTGGCTCATTGGCCCCGACGGCACCATCGTCGCCCGCGACCTCAACCTCGAGGAGGCGGCTGTCGCGTTGAAAGCCGCAATCGGCGGAACGAGCTGAGCGACGCGGAATTCGGCTCAAACAAGTCATCCCCCGTAGTGGCGCGCGCGCACCGCGCGCGCCCGCATGAA
>BTVY01000029.1:84934-97216 GCA_045863335.1 Candidatus Hydrogenedentota bacterium
TCCGGCACAACCCCGCCACCCCCCGTTGGCCCGCGCTCGCCGCGCGCGGCACTTCTTCTCTGCGTGGTTCAAGACCCATTTCCTGTGGCATAGTGGCGTGAACGAAGTTGCCAATCGGCACGACGCGGGGAACGGGGGGGCTTCCGGCTATGTACATATTGATTGCCGCGGTTATCGCGCTGGCAGCGCCACCATCGAACGTCGTCGTCTTCAACGTTGACGGCTTAACAGCGGACGCGGGCGAGTACGCTACAACCGAGATTGATGGCATCCCCGCGCTGTCGCCGGACATGTTATTAATACTGCTTCAATCCCGCGCCTTTCCCGCCGTGGCCATTCCTCCGCTTCAGGAATTCCTGGAACGGGGCGGACACGTGGTGGCGGTCGACGGGCCGCCGTTCGAGGAACTCCTGTTTCGTGGCGGCAATGGCCGTTGGTTGGGTCTCGACGAATTGCTGGCGGACGTCAAGCCGGAGCATTCGCTAGTGGACTGGGCTGCGGTCAATGCGAGCCCGCCTTCCCACAGCGCCGGCAGCGCGGGCGGCAACGCAACCTACACGCCATTGGCAAACGGGTACGCGACTGCATTGACCATCCCGGAAGCGGCGAGCTGGATGGTGCGCGAGATTCCGGTACACAACCCCGCACCGGCTGAACATGACACGCTTCGGTTTCGTCTCTCAGGAAGCGGTCCGGCGCCGACGCTTCTGGTCGAGGTTCGTGAGAAGGACGGCACCCGCTGGATGGCGAAAGCGCCGCTGGCGGCCGAACCACGAGAAGTGGGGATTCACCAAACCGGCTTTCAATTCTGGAACGACGGTTCGCCCGCCAATCGCGGCTTCAAGGGTGACGTTCCCAACCTCGCCAATCTTGCGGCAATGCAATTCGGGTTCGCGGCGAGTCATCAGCAATTGCACGCCGGTCAATACACGTACCGTATTGAAGGCATCGCGACGGGTATCTGCGGCACCGACGTCATTCACGTTTCGCCGCCGAAGCTGGAAGGGTTCAGTCCTTCGTACAAGTTATTCTCCACGACGGCAGTACGTACGGAGCCAGTCAAAGGGTTTAACTTCGGCAACGTGACCGTACCTTCACAGATTCTCTCTCCGGTTGCGCGTCCCATGCATGACGTCGAGGAACGGCCGTACGTGTGGGAACCCCTCGTGAAAGCCTTTGATGGCGACGGCCGCTGGATTGCGACGCCCATGTCAACCACGTGGTATCGCAACGGGTCGTCATGCACGCTGATTGGCTGGGAGCCCGAGCCCGACGAACTCGCCATCATTGTCGATGAACTCGCAGCGCGTCTCGCGAAAGGCAAGCCGGCGTTTCCTGCTCCGGCACTGCTCGCCGACGATACAGCGGGGGACACCGTCTCCGTACGCGATGGTCAATTCACGTTGAACGGCGAGCCCTGGTTCGCCAACGGGATCAACTTCTGGCCGGGGTACGTCGCGGGAATGGAGCCGCCGGAGTACTACTCCCACTGGCTGAGTGCCGCCGACTATATCCCCGAACTCGTCGATCAAGACCTCGCGACGTTGAACCGGCTCGGCGTGAATCTCGTCAGCATTCAGTTCGAGCAACTCGACCAAGTGCCGCAACTCCACGACTTCCTCGCGCGGTGCGGACACTACGGAATCAAGGTCAATATCTTTCTGCGCGGCGCGCATCCGCTTCATCCCGATCCCTCAGACGATCTATCGCAGCGGCCCTTCCTCGAACTCATGCGGGCCGCGAACCTGCGCGGAAATCCCCACGTTTTTGCGTACGACCTCGCATGGGAACCGCGTATGGGGGTCTACGCGGAGCGGCGCCGGTATGATCCGCTGTTCGTAGATTGGGTCGAAGAACAATACGGCAACGTTGAGCGCGCACAGGAAGTGTGGGGGATTCCTGCGAACCGGGAAGACGGCTCGGTTACCGGTCCGACAGACGATCAACTGCGCAACGACGGGCCGCACCGGATCATGGTCGCCGCGTACCGCCGTTTTGCGGACGATCTCATCAGCCGCCGTTACGGCGCGATCGTTCGGCTGGCGCGGCAAGTGGACGACTCGCATCTCTTCGGCGTGCGCACGGGCTACGGCGGCACCGGCACGAAGGGCGTCGTTCGCGTCATGCCCTTTCAACTGACGAGTGGCGCGGCCCATCTGGACTTTGTTTCGCCCGAGGGATATGGCTACGGGCCCAAGAACATTTCCGACGCGGCCTTCGTCACGGCGTATGCGCGCTGGGCTGGAAACGGCAAGCCCGTGTTCTGGGCTGAGTTCGGGTATTCGGTGCTGAACGGCGGCGCGGAGGCGCTGGAAACCCAGGCCATGCTCTACGAAGCCTTCGCGCACATGATCCGCATAAGCGGCGCAGACGGGTGGGCCGGGTGGTGGTACCCAGGCGGCCTACGGGTCGATGAACGAAGCGACTACGGGATTATCGCGCCGGACGGGCAGCCGCGTCTCGCAACGGCTCATCTTGCACAGATGGCCGAGACGCCGCCACGTCCCTCCCGCGAAGACGTGGAGACCCTCGTCGTCGAACGCGACGACTTCGTGGACGGACTGGCGGGTGCGGTCGAGCGGCATTCGAGAGCCTTTGAGACCGCCTATGCCAATGGGACGCTCCCCCGAATCCGGACGAACGGTAGCGAGACAACCTCGTCTACCTGCCCATTTACCGGCGTCGGAGGTATCCCTTTCGAGGCGCCGGGGCCTGCGCAATACCTGAACGCGGAAATCTGGGTGGAAACCTCGCCGGAAGGATCGCTCCGTGTCTTCGCGCTCAACACCGGTGAAGCTGCGTGGGATTCGGATGACTGTCGCCTGGTGTGGGAGTCTGCGGACGGTGGCATGCGGGCGCTTCTCATCGGACCCATCCGCCGATTCGAGATGTTCGAGGTGGATCTGGACCTCCGGGACGCGGGCCAGTTGTACATGCGTTCCGACCGGTTCGGCGCCTTTGGTCAACGGCTGAATGTGGTTGCGGCCCGGACGGGGAAAATCGAATAAATCATCGGATTCAGGATGTTGATCTAATCGTGAAAAATAGAGCAATTTAAATATAGGTTTAGCGGATATCAGACGCATTTAAACAGAGTACTAATTTAATTTTGGCCTTATTTTTCGGGACGAATATGCATTTTAGCCTCTGCAAACCGCGTGTTGTATTGCGCCCGATTTTATGGCAAAATAGCAACGACTTGTGCGTGCAAGCGGTTTTAGGCCCGCAAGTCCGGCTGAGGGTTGGTTTGGGTGCCGGAAATGGCCGGTTGAGTCGATTTCGCCCCGGGAGATCTTGGTCCCAGCGACTTGGACTTTGGGCATCTGCTCCCCGGAACGATATAGCGTTCTTCAAATCCCCGATGTGTGCCATCGATGAGCGCATGCCGGAATCCAGCCGCGCTCGGCTCCCCGCGCGCGGCTCTGGGGGCTCCACTGGGTTTGGGCTATGAACAGGATGTGACAATGGCTGTACACACCATCAAAAAAGGGTTGGATCTCCCGATTTCCGGGGCGCCAGCGCAGGAAATCGACGTGGCCAAGCCTCCGAGAACCGTAGCGATTCTTGGGGACGACTATGTCGGAATGAAGCCGACGATGGCCGTCCAGGTTGGCGACACGGTTCGACGGGGAGAACTCCTTTTTGAGGACAAGAAGACGCCGGGCGTCCGCTATACGGCTCCGGGAGCGGGCACGGTCACCGCTATCCATCGCGGCGCCAAACGCGCGTTTCAATCACTGGTGATTGAACTGAACGATGCGGAACGCAAAGGCGCCACCACGGAAGCCGATGTCGTCGCCTTTGAAAACCATACTGGGAACGACCCCGCGGGCCTCAGCCGCGACCAGATCACCGCATTGCTGGTGGAGTCGGGCCTTTGGACTGCATTTCGCACGCGCCCCTTCAGCAAGATTCCGGAACCGGGAACCGAACCCCATTCCATTTTCGTGACGGCGATCGACACGAATCCCCTCGCGCCGTCGGTGGAGAAAATCCTGGCGGGCCACGAGGACGATTTTCAGCGGGGTCTCATCTGCGTCGCCAAGTTGACCGAGGGCAAGACCTTCTTGTGCAAGGCCAAAGGCGCGTCGATCCCCGCGAATCCGAACACGGGCATCACCATCGAAGAATTTGAAGGCCGACATCCGGCAGGGAATGCGGGACTGCACATTCACCTGTTGGATCCTGTGAATCGCGAGAAGACGGTATGGCACATCGGGTTACAGGATGTTATCGCCATCGGTCATCTGTTCAAGACCGGCAAACTGCTCGTGGACCGCGTGGTATCGCTGGCGGGGCCGATGGCGGCGAACCCGCGCCTGCTGCGAACGCGCCTGGGCGCGTCGCTGGACGACCTCACCGAGGGCGAACTGAAAGAAGGCGAGACTCGGGTCATTTCGGGCTCCGTGCTTTCAGGCCGGCAAGCCCAGGGCGAGGTACACGGATTCCTGGGCCGCCATCATCAGCAGGTATCGGTGTTGCGCGAGGGTCGCGAACGGGAGTTCCTGGGGTGGATGGCCCCGGGAAAAGACAAGTATTCCGTGCTGAATATCTTTGTTTCCCGGGTCTTGAACGGGAAGCGTTTCGATTTTACAACCTCGACCAACGGTTCCAAGCGCGCCATGGTCCCCGTGGGCATGTACGAGCGCGTCATGCCGATGGACATCATGGCGACGCACCTGCTCCGGGCGCTGATAGCCAAGGATCTGGAGGTGGCGGAACAACTTGGCTGCCTCGAATTGGATGAAGAGGATTTGGCCTTGTGCACGTTTGTGTGCCCGGGCAAGTACGACTACGGCACCATTCTCCGGAGCAATCTGGAAGTCATCGATAGGGAAGGCTAATGAAGTTCCTACGCGATTTGCAGGAGAAACAGCGTCCGCTATTCGAGAAGGGCGGCAAGCTGGAAAAGTTGTACCCCCTCTTCGAGGCGAACGACACGTTTCTCTTCACGCCCGGTGAAGTGACACACGGCGCTTCGCACGTCCGGGACGGCATCGATCTCAAGCGCATGATGATCATCGTGGTCGTTGCGCTGCTCCCGTGTATGGCCATGGCCATGTTCAACACGGGGTATCAGGCCAACCTCGCCGTAGAAGGCGGCGCGAGCGCGTGGCCCGGCTGGCAAACGAGTGTGTACACCGCCATGGGGTTTGCGCACGATTCGTCGAGTTTCTTGGGATGCCTGGTTTACGGCGCCCTTTTCTTCCTGCCCGTGTATATCGTGACGCTCGCGGCGGGCGGTTTCTGGGAAGTGCTCTTCGCCATTGTGCGCAAGCACGATGTGAACGAGGGCTTCCTGGTTACGAGCGCGCTGTTTCCCCTAATCTTGCCTCCCACGATACCCTTGTGGCAGGTGGCCATCGGCATCAGTTTCGGCGTGGTCGTCGGCAAAGAAATCTTTGGCGGCACGGGGATGAATATCTTCAATCCCGCACTCGTGTCCCGCGCGTTCCTGTTCTTCGCGTATCCCGCGCAGATCTCGGGCGACAAAGTCTGGATTGCGGCTCAAACCACGGCGGACGGATACAGTGGCGCCACGTGGCTGGCGCGGGCCGCGGAAGACGGCGTCGGCGTGCTTCAGAACAACCTGGGATGGTGGCAGGCTTTCTTCGGTATGGAACCCGGTTCCATGGGTGAGACGTCCGCTTTTTTCGCCTTACTCGGAGCCGTGGTCTTGATTCTGACCGGCGTGGGCTCCTGGCGCACGATGGCAGGTTGCCTGCTCGGCAGCTTCGCTATGTCCATCACGCTGAATCTAATTGGGTCCGAGACCAATCCCTTCTTCGGCGTGCCCTTCTACTGGCACTGGGTGATCGGGAGTTTCGCTTTCGCGGCCGTGTTCATGGCTACTGACCCCGTATCGTCAGCGTTTACCGAACGCGGGAAATGGTTCTACGGGATTGGCATTGGCGTCATGGGAATTCTGGTGCGCGTGCTCAATCCAGCTTATCCAGAGGGATGGATGCTCGCGATCTTGTTCATGAATATGTTTGCCCCGTTGATCGATCACTTCGTCGTGAAGGGGAATATCAAACGGAGGTTAGCGCGCAGTGCGGCTTAACGACACAGTCTATACGTTTCTTTTTGCGGGCGTGGTCTGTTTGATTTGCTCACTCCTGGTATCCACCAGCGCCGTGGCGTTGCGGTCCCGGCAGGAAGCCAACAAGCTGCTGGACCGGCAGCAGAAGGTGCTGGCCGTGAGCGGCCTGGTGGGAGAGGACGAGTCGCTGCCCGCAGCCGAAGTCCAGGAACGGTTCGCCAAGAACATCGTACCTCGCGTGGTGAATCTGGATACCGGTGAATACGTGCCGGAAGATGAGATCGATCCGGCCTCCTTCGATCAGCAAAAAGCAACGAAGGATCCGGAACGTTCTGAGAAAGCGCCCCAGAACAAGGCGCAGGTCCGCCGGGTACCCAATAACGCGCTTGTGTATCAGGTGGTCGAAGACGGCGAGGTGACCGAACTGATCTTGCCCGTGGAAGGCAAGGGTCTCTGGTCAACCTTGTACGGGTACCTGGCTCTCGACAAGGACACGACCACCATCAAGGGTCTGACGTTCTATCAGCACGGCGAGACGCCCGGGCTGGGCGGCGAAGTAGATAATCCGCGCTGGAAGGCGCTGTGGCCGGGACGAAAGGCCTATAACGAGAACTGGGAGCCTGAGATTCACGTCATCAAAGGGCCGGCCGGTCCACCCAGTGACGCACCGTACTCGGTGGACGGTCTTTCAGGCGCCACGCTGACGAGTAATGGCGTCACAAATCTCCTTCAGTTCTGGCTGGGCGAGAACGGGTTTGGACCCTACCTCGAGAATTTCCGCGAGAAAGGAAACCAGTAACTATGGCGATTGGAAAGCAGGAGAGAGCGGCGCTCATCGATCCGCTGTTCAACAACAACCCCATCGCCCTTCAGGTATTGGGGATTTGTTCGGCGCTCGCCGTTACCACCAAGCTCGACACGGCACTCGTGATGTGCGTGGCGCTGACGGCGGTGACGGCATTGTCCAGCGCTTCCGTGAGTTTCGTTCGCAATGCGGTACCCAACAGCATCCGCATCATCGTGCAACTGGCGATCATCGCGTCGCTCGTGATTATCACCGACCAGATTCTCCGGGCTTATCTCTACGACATCTCCAAGCAGTTGTCGGTGTTCGTGGGCCTGATTATTACGAACTGCATCGTGATGGGCCGGGCGGAGGGCTACGCCATGCAAAACCCGCCCGTTTTGAGCTTCTTGGACGGCATCGGCAACGGCGTCGGCTACAGCCTGATTCTGCTCGTCACGGCGTTTCTGCGGGAGTTGTTCGGTTCGGGGTCGCTCTACGGCTATCAATTGTTGAAGCCTGTTACGGAAGGCGGCTGGTATCAGCCGAACGGCCTTATGGTCTTGGCGCCGGCCGCATTCTTCATTATCGGATTTCTTATCTGGGCTCTCCGTACGTGGAAGCCCGAACAAGTGGAAGAGGAGGGATAAACCGCAATGGAGCACTTTCTGAGCCTCGCGGTCAAATCCATCTTTATCGAGAATATGGCTCTCGCCTATTTCTTGGGCATGTGTTCGTTCCTGGCGTGTTCCAAGAAGGTTGACACGGCGATCGGGCTGGGTGCCGCAGTTGTCTTTGTGCAGTCCATCACGATCCCGTTGAACAACCTGTTCTTGAACCATGTTCTCGCCGAAGGCGCCCTGGCATGGATCCACCCTAGTTTGGCGACGGTCGATCTGACCTTCCTCGGGTTCATTACGTACATCGGTACCATTGCCGCCATGGTGCAAATCGTCGAGATGGCGCTGGACCGCTATGTCCCCGCGCTTTACTCTGCCCTGGGCGTGTTTCTGCCGCTCATCGCCGTTAACTGCGCCATTCTCGGCGGCTCGCTGTTCATGGTCGAACGTGATTACAACTTCGCCGACAGCGTCGTGTATGGCGTCGGCTCAGGCATCGGATGGGCGCTGGCGATCGTGGCCCTGGCCGCCATCCGCGAGAAGATGAAATACAGCAACGTGCCCTTGGGTTTGCGCGGGCTGGGTATGACGTTTCTTTTAACTGGGCTCATGGCGATTGCCTTCATGTCTTTCGCTGGAATCCAGTTGTAATCGGTTTTTACGCGCAGTTGGGAGACGCAATTCATGCAGCTCATTGTACTCGGCGTCATTATGTTCACGGGCATCATTTTGTTTTTGACTGCCGTGCTCCTGCTTGCCAAATCCAAGCTCGTGGCCAGCGGCGAGGTCAACCTCAATATCAATGACGATCCCGAGAACTCCATCAAGGTCGCGGCCGGCGGGACCTTGTTGAATACGCTGGCTGCCCGCAAGATATTCATCCCTTCCGCGTGCGGCGGAAAGGGAAGTTGCGGCGTCTGCAAAGTGACGGTCAAGGAAGGCGGCGGCGCGCTGCTGCCCACGGAGCTGAGCCACATCAGCCGGGGCGAAGCGCGGGAAGGCTGCCGCCTGTCCTGCCAGGTCAAGATCAAGAACGACATGAAGATTGAGATCCCCGCCGAGATCTTCAGTGTCAAGAAATGGGAGTGCAAGGTGCGCTCCAACAACAACGTGGCGACCTTCATTAAGGAGCTCGTGCTCGAACTGCCCGAAGGCGAAGCCGTTCCGTTCCGCGCCGGCGGATACATTCAGATCGAATGCCCGCCCCACACCGTGCACTACAAGGACTTCGAGGTTCAGGAGAAGTTCCGAGAGGACTGGGACAAGTTCAACCTCTGGCGATACACGTCCACAGTCACCGAGAAGGTGGAGCGCGCTTACTCCATGGCGAATTATCCCGAAGAGCGCGGCATCATCATGCTTAACGTGCGCATCGCGTCGCCGCCTCCGCGCGCGCCCGAAGGCACGCCGCCCGGCATCATGTCGTCCTACATTTTCAATTTAAAACCCGGCGATGCCGTCACCATCTCGGGTCCCTTCGGCGAGTTTTTCGCCCGCGACACCGACAACGAAATGGTCTTCATCGGCGGCGGCGCGGGCATGGCGCCTATGCGGTCGCACATCTTCGACCAGTTCCGCCGCCTGCACACGAAACGCAAAGTCAGCTTCTGGTATGGCGCCCGCAGTATGCGTGAAGCGTTTTACGTGGAAGATTTCGACAGCATCCAGGCGGAGAACGAAAACTTCAAATGGCACCTCGCCCTCTCTGAACCCCTGCCGGAAGACAACTGGACCGGCTATGTGGGCTTCATCCACAAGGTGCTCTACGACAACTACCTCAAGGATCACCCGGCGCCCGAAGACATCGAGTACTACATCTGCGGGCCGCCCATGATGAATACCGCCGTAATCAACATGCTGACCGATCTCGGGGTGGAACGCGAGAACATCATGTTCGACGACTTCGGCGGGTAACCGGGTCGAAAGGCGGGCCATGAAGCATCGCACGCTACGCGAGAGCTCGGGTCCACGACAGGCATGGTTGGCCGTGGCGGTCGTCGCCGTTGCGATTGCGGCAGGCTGTGAGCGGCCACCGGCGGTCTACCACATCACTGGGCCGACGATGGGCACTACCTTCTCTGTTAAGGTGCTCCCGAAGGCCGATGACCAAGAAGGCGCGAGCGAGCTCCTCGCACGCGTCGTGAAGCAACAGCTCGACCTTGTCAACGCGCTCATGTCCACCTATCAGGACGACTCCGAGTTGTCGCGCTTCAATCAGTGGGCAAGCACGGAGCCCTTCGCGCTTTCCGAAGAGACCTTTCGCGTCCTTCAGTTGGCCCATTCCATCAGCGCGGCCACGAACGGCGCGTTTGACGTGACCGTGGGGCCGCTTGTAAACGCCTGGGGCTTTGGTCCGGAAGGATACGCGGTGGAACCGCCCTCGCCGGAAGAGTTGGAGGCCCTGCATCAGCGGGTCGGCTTCAACAAGATCGAGTTGGACGAAAACAATCAGGCGGCTCGAAAGCTCCAGCCGGACGTCTATGCCGATCTTTCGGCCATCGCAAAAGGGTTTGGCGTCGACCGCGTGTATGAGGCGCTCCGCGACTTGGGCTACGAGAATCTGATGGTCGAAGTGGGCGGCGAAGTTCGCGCCTCGGGTCACAATGACCGCGGTACCCCATGGCAGATCGCTATCGAAAAACCGGTTTCCGAAGAGCGAGCTGTCGAGCGAATCATCCCGTTGGATGGTGTCGCGCTTGCCACCTCCGGCGATTACCGGAATTACGTGGAACAGGATGGGGCGCGTCTGTCGCACATCATTGACCCGCGCACCAACCGGCCCATCGCGCATAAACTCGCGGCCGCCAGTGTTATTCATGAAGAGTGCGCCGTTGCCGACGGCTATGCGACGGCCATGATGGTGCTCGGCGCGGAGGAAGGGTACGAGGTGGCCGTCCGCGAAGGGCTTGCAGTGCTATTCATTGTTCGAGCCGACGACGGCACGTTTACAGAGATGGCCTCGCCCGCATTCGAGCAACGGTTCGGGGCCGCCTCGCCGCGGACTCAGTAAACGGGCAACAAAGGTACAACCATAATGTTTATCACCGTTATTCTGACCATTGTAGTTATCGCCACAGTCATGCTCGGCCTTGCCATCGGCGTTATGTTTCGCGGACGCTGCTTGCGTGGTACCTGCGGCGGCGAAGGCGTCATTGGACCGAACGGCGAAGTCCTGACCTGCGACACGTGCCCGCGCCGCAAAGAGATTGAAGAGCAGTTACGACGCGAACACGAAGAGGAAGCGATTGCCTCGACCGAGAGTTTCGAGGAATCAACGATGAGTTCCCGCTAATCGGAATTCCGAGGTTCCGGCGCAGAAACCTCGCGATCGCGCCACGTCAACGGCACGCCCGCGATCTCATCCCGCCACGCGCGAAGCGTGAGCCCCACCCGAATAATCCCTCCAATCGGATGTAACCATTCCACGAAAGCGCGCTGTTTGGCGACCGAGCGAAAGGCCGAGACCGCATAGGCCCAACTGGCGTACGCGGCGATTCCCGTGAAGCCGAAGGCGAACCACGACACACGCTCGGGAACGCCGGCGACGAGCGCGGCGCACGCCACAATCCCCAGGGGCAGGGGCAGAATTTCCTGCAGCAGTGTGTGTGCCAAACGCATTTCCAGACAGCCCGGTTGGAGCCGTTGTTGGATACGCAACTTTCGGGTCAGGGCCTGCGCCATTGGTTCTAGCCCGCGGTAGATTCGTACCCGCACTTGATCGCCCGCAAGCGCTACCCCCATCCTTTCGCCCGATTCTTTTACCACTGCAGCGAGAAACGAGTCTTCGGGCTGACAATTGCGAATCGCCGAGTGTCCACCGCTTCGGAGATACACCTCACGCTTTACGAGGATGAACGGCCCAATCCCAATAGGCGTAGCGTGGGGATCGTTCAGCTTTCCGGGCCGCGCGCCGATCGTCAGCCCTGCCCAGGTCGCGGGCATAACGAGTTCTTCCCATAGGGATCCATTTTCCAGATAGGGAACGCAGGTTAGAAAAGCCACCTTTTCCGCACTCGCAATCGTCACCGCACGACGAAGGGACTGCGGTAAATGCCGCACATCCGCGTCCGTCAACAGCAGCCAGGGATTGTCGGTATCGGAGTTGTTTACCGCGGTCCATACGGCGTTCGCTTTGCCCTGCCACCCCTCCGGTAACAGCGGGTCGTGGATGATACGCAATCGCGGCTCGTCTTCAGCCATTTGATCGAGAATTTGTGGAGTTCTGTCTGTAGAACCATCATTGACGGCGATGATCTCGACCCGCGGATAATCCAGCGAGAGCAGTGAATGAACACCGGCCTGCACCGTATCTTCCTCATTCCGGGCCGGTACGATGACTGTGACGCCGGGAAGCTCATTGGAGCCGTGAGAAGTCTCGCTCAAATTGGGAAGGCCTCGCGCGTTAGACCGAAACAGCGCGCGCAAGCCCAGATTGCTGAGTACCTGCGCGCCGAAGATGCCGCACCCCAGCCAGCGCAGCCAAGAGGTTTCCACTGCCGGCGCCGCAGCCAACATGGCTATCGAGATCCAGTGGACTACCAGCCGCCACCGTCCAATCTGTGGAAAGATCGTGTTCGGCAATTCCGCTCTCGCTTGCGCTTGCGCCATTGCGCGTGTCTGGAAAAACAGTCTCCTATTCTCGCCGATTGTGGTGCAGGCTTCCAGCCTGCGACAGACCGATCGCGGCCCTCGGTGGCATCAGTAGAAAAATGGGGACAGGTACCCTTTTCTTTCCAATTCGTGGAGAAAATAGAGAGGTGGCCGAGGAAGAAAAGAGTACCTGATAATCATCTAGGTGGCTTCCCCGCCGGGTGGTGCTACTCTCAAGAAGTGTG
>BTVY01000030.1:0-94798 GCA_045863335.1 Candidatus Hydrogenedentota bacterium
TGAATACCTTTCAAGAACAATAAGTTGCCTTAATTATGATGCAATGCACTAGCGAGATTTCTGACAGTTGGTTCAAGTCGGGCATAGGCATCATGATGACAACTGCTTTCCTGGGCATCATGTTACTGGCCCTGTTCAGCATCTACTTCGGCGCGCGCGTCCTCGAAACGCCGACGAAACACCGAATCCGGCGGACAACCGGTTATCTCGTTGCTCTCGTCGCGCTGTACGTGGCGTTCGATTTCCCGCATCGGTTTTTTGGAAGTCTGGACGATCGCTTGGCAAGTTCGCTATGGATGTTGAGTGTCACCATTGCCGCAACCTGTATTCACATGTTTGCCGGCCCCGCGATTCTCCGCCGCGAAGGATTTCAGACTTTGGGGTACCGCGAATTCATAAGCAGGATCGCGCTCTTTCTCGTTTCGATCCAAATCGCACTCCTGAGCCCGACACTCATGGATCGGTATGCCCCAAAGGCAGCGGGATACGAGCATGTCCCTGAGGAACCGTGGGGAATGATTGTGTTCTTCGGGTGTCTTTTCCTGGCGTGGGGAACTTACCGCGTTGGGGTCTGGTACACATTGGGTAGTTCGCGTCGACGGCCTGGCAATAGTGCTGCATCTTGAAGATCGTGCTCTGCTTCCGGTCTGAGACGGACGTCCCGTGTCATATCTTGCGGCGGATCGCTGCGATCGCTTCGGCCGCCGGGCGGCCCGGGTTACGGTCTACTTCGTAAGCGTCCAATCGCCGGTCAAGTTCGATCTGCTGTTCCCGGGTCAATTCGAGCGCGTGTTGCTCGGCGGCGATACTGTCCCACAAATCTTCAACAAGCTGAATCCGCTCGTTCAGGGGAAGGTCGTATAGGTTTGGATTCACGTGAGAATCTCCCATGAACTTCGTTGGAACCAGTATACCCGATCGTGCGCGTTGTACGGCACGCGCTTCGCTACACCGGACTCGGCAGAAATGCGTCGGCGTAAATGGCGCCAAGGCTGGCGCCGGCGAGGAAGGTCTTGCGTTGGAGGGTGCGGACGATGTCGGGGTTGCCGCAGAGGTAGACTTTCCAGCCTTTGAGGGGACCGGCGGTTTCGAGGGCGAAGGTGTCGATGCTGGCTTCGTGGACGCCTGGCGTGCCGTCGTTCTTGAGGACGCAGGGATAGTAGTGGAACTGCGCGTTTGCCGTGGCGAGGGCGCTGAGTTCGTCGACTAGGTAGAGGCCTTGCGGCGTTACGCTGCCGCTGAAGAGGTGGATGGGTCCGGTATGTCCCTGGTGGAGGGCGTCGCGGACGATCCCGTAGAGCGGGGCGAGGCCGGTGCCGGTGCCAACGAGCAGCAGGGGTTGTTCGGGGTCGCCGGGCATGTAAAAGCAATTGCCCGCGGGACCCATGATTTCGATGGTATCGCCGGGCTGTGCTTCGCCGTGGAGCCAGGTGCTCATGCGGCCGCCATCGACGCGGGCGACGTGAAATTCGATGAAGGGGTCGAGACCCGGCACGCTGGCCACGGAGTAACTCCGCACGTGGCCATCGGGACGGCGCAGATTGAAGAACTGTCCGGCGCGATGCTCGGGCGGCGTGTGACACTGCACACGCACGCGCACGACGGTCTCGTTTAGTTTCTCGATGGCGTCGATAACCGCGGGCGTTCGCAAGTCCTGACCGTTGACGCGCACAACTTGGAGGTCGGCTTCCGGCGTGCAACTGCACGCGAGGAAGTAGCCCTGCGCGCGGTGCGTGTCGCGAAGGCCGGTCTGGGCTTTGGGCGGCAGATCGCCTCCCACCGCCTGCAACATGCAGGACTGGCACACGCCGGATTTGCAGGAGTGCTCAACAGTCACACCATGCCGGAGCAGGCAGTCCAGCACGGACTCCTGCTCGGCACAGTCGTACGAATTCCCTTCGAACTGAATATCAGGCATCGGTTGGTCGTAATCGCGTTTACCGGCTCAGCACGTCAGCGCGGGTGCTTTCCGCGGTGGCAACGACTTGTGCGATCAGATCGTCTGCTACACCGAGTTCCCGAAGCGAGCCATCGAGATGCTCCACGACCGCATCAAAATGCTCGTCGTTGAGGCCGTTCTTCACGAGGTGCGCGTGGGCCGTGCGCATGTCGTGACCGGAGTAGTTGTTGGGTCCGCCGAAGGCCATCGTAAGAAAGGCTTTCTGCTTGGCGGCCTGACGCTCCATATCCACGGTTTCGAAGAAGTGGGCGATCCGGTCGTCAGAAAGGACGCGGCGGTAGAAGACATCGACGGCGGCATCGACGGCGGCGGTTCCACCCAGTTGTTCAAATAAGTTGCTCATGATTTTCCCCCATTCGGTTACTGCGGGTTTTGGGACACAGACTGGCTTAAACATGCATTTCGAGTGCATGTTATAATCTGTTTGTGAAGATTTGTCAAGTAGGAGTAAAATGAATATGGGGATGCCGGTCGAGGCCGGGCGTTGGGAGCAGTACCATGCAGTTGACTCTTTACACGGATTACTCGTTGCGGGCCTTAGTCTACCTGGGCGTGGCGCAGCGAGCCGCCACTATTGCCGAGATCGCGGAGCGGTTCGGCATTTCCCGAAACCACCTCAGCAAAGTCGCCAATAACCTCGTGCATTTGGGATACATCGATTCCATGCAGGGCAAGGGCGGCGGCCTGGTACTCTCGAAATCTCCCGACTCCATCAACGTTGGCGAGGTGGTTCGCAAGGTCGAGCCCAACTTTCATCTGGTCGAGTGCTTTGATCGGGAGCACGACACCTGCCCGATTACGCCGGTTTGTTCGCTGAAGCACATGCTCGGGGAAGCGGAGGCCGCTTTTTTTGGCGTGCTCGATAAGTACACGTTGCGCGACCTGATGGTGGACGGGGATGTCATGCTGGAGTTGCTAGGGGACGGGCAGCACCACGTTCATCAACCCAATGACGCGGCGACCTGATTCACGGCGCGGTGCGCAGAGACGACGCAATCGTTGAGTCCTACGCCGCGATAGGCGTTTCCAGCGAAGACGAGGCCGGGGTATGTGGCCTCGGCGGCTTCCACCACGGCGAGCGTTTCGCCGTGGTGAAGCAGATACTGGGGGATGCCGCGGCGGTGGCGGAAGATTCGCAGCATTTCGGGTTCACCTTCGATCCGTAGCAGTGGATACAGTTCGCGTCGCAGCAGATCAACGAAATCACTGTCGCTCATCTCTACTGCATCGGGGTCCGTATATCCGCCAATCATGGTCCGCAGCAGGACGTGTCCTTCCGGCGCTTGATGGGGGAAGATCGAGGACGTCCAGAGACAGCCCAGGATACGTTTGCCTTGCGTGCGGGGGATGAGGAAGCCGAAGCCGTTTAGGTCGTGACCCACTGCCTCGCGCGGAAACGCGGTGCAGACAACGGCAATGTTCGCGTAGGCGACCGCGTCGAGCGTCTTTGCCAGCGCGGTATTCAGGTCGTTCACAATGTTCGCCGCCGCGAAAGCAGGGGTAGCGAGTACAACGGCCTGGGCATCGACGGACGTGCCGTCTTCACAAGCAATACGGTACGCGCCTCCGTCTCGCGAGAGCGTCTTCGCCGGAGTGCCGGCCAAGGCGCGGTCGTTGAGTTGTTCCGCGGCTTGGGTGGGCAGATAGCCGATGCCTTCTTCAAATGAAGTCAACACGCCGCTGGGCCCGACGGGACTGGCGGCGTTGTTTTCCTTTTTCTTCGCAAGCAGCGCTTTGAACAGCGTGCCGTAATCGCGCTCCATGGCCGCCATGCGGGGGAAGCAATGAGCGAGCGAAAGCTGTTTTGCGTCGCCGCCGAATACACCGCTTACCATGGGACCGACCAAGGTGTCCGCGGCTTCCTTGCCGATCCGTCGTGCGGCGAAGTCCCAGATCGTCTCCGGGGAGTCGTCTTTCTTGCCTGGAACAAGCGGTTCGCACATGAGCCGCGCGCGCCCGGGCAGGGACAGCAGCGGGGTCAGCAGGAATTTGGGGGGCGGAAGGATCTCGACGAGTGCGTCGTTCTTCATGATGAACCGGCGCGCGGCCGATTCGTCGGCGCGCACGAGTTTATCCGACAGGCCGAGGTCGTCGACCCACTGCAGCGTCAGTGGCTCGCGATCCAGGAAGCCGTTGGGGCCCCAATCGAGCAGGAAGCCGTCAGCCGCATCCGTGCGCGTCGTGCCGCCGGGGTAATCGGAGGCCTCGAGGAGGAGCACGGCGTCGCGGCCGTAGCGTTCAGCCAAATAGTGCGCAGCGCACAGGCCTGTGACGCCGCCACCGAGAATGGCAATCTTCGTGTCGTAATGCATCAGACCGTGCGCGAGAATTGGGTTTTGGCCGCAGCCTTCTTAAGATGGGCGTCGAAGACCATGGCGATGTTGCGGATGAAAATTTGTCCCAGAGGAAGCACACGCAGCGCGCCATTCTCGCGTACCAAGAATTCATCTTCGTACAAGGGCGCGAGCGCGGCTTCTTCGCCGGTAAAGTACTCGGTGAAGACGATCCCGAAGCGGGACTCGAGATCGGCGAAGTCGAGGTAAAAGTTGCACATGAGTTCGCGGATGACATGACTGCGGATGGCGTCGTCCTTCGTCAACTCGAAACCGCAGGACGTGGCGAACTTGCCCGCTTCCAAGGCCTGATAGTAGCGCGACAGCTTCTTCTCGTTCTGCGCGTAGCATCCGCCAATCTCGCCGATGGCGGAGGTGCCGATGCCGAGCATGTCCGTGGCAGGCACGACGGTGTATCCCATGAAATTGCGGCGAAGCCGGCGTTCATCCATGGCAAGGGATAGCTCGTCCTGGGGTTTCGCGAAATGATCCATGCCAATGGCGCGATAGCCCGCGGCCGTGAACTTGGCGCGCGCGATGGTGAAGAGTTCCAGCTTATGGTCGGCGTCCGGGAGCTTGGCCATGTCGATGTGACGCTGATTGTGCAACTTGTCCGGCAGGTAGGCGTAGCTGTAGACGGCCAGCCGGTCCGGCGCGATGTCGATCACCTTGTCGATGGTCTCGGACCACCCTTCGACGGATTGCCCCGGGAGGCCGTAAATCAGGTCGATGTTGATTCCGTCAAATCCAGAGTCGCGACAGATACCAAAGAGCTTGCGCGTCTGTTCCTCGGTCTGAAAGCGGTGAATCTCGCATTGCACTTCGGGGTCAAGATCCTGGACGCCCATGCTGGCGCGATTGAAGCCGAGCTTGCGCAGCGTCGCGACTTGTTCGGGTGTCGTGACGCGGGGGTCCATTTCGAGGGCGATCTCCGCGTTGGACGCAATGCTGAAGCGGTCGCGCACCATTCCGAACAGGCGCTCAATCTGATCCACATGGAGGAACGTCGGCGTGCCGCCGCCCCAGTGCATTTGTTGCACGTGACGCCGTTCGCCGAGGGCCTCGGCGGCCATGGAAATTTCCAGCTCGATATGGTCCAGGTAGACGTCGGCCACGCCCTCCTTCTTTGAGATGATGACGTTGCACCCGCAGAAAGCGCAGCGTTCCTGGCAGAAGGGCACGTGGATGTAAATGGACAGGGGATCGCCGGCCCGTGATGCGGCTTCACTCAGTGCCTTCCGGTACTCCGCGTCGCCGAAATCTTCGCGCCAGACCGGCGCAGTGGGATAGCTCGTGTAGCGTGGTCCGGGCCGATCATACCGGCGCAACAGTTCAGGTGTCACCTGTATAGATTCTGCTGTTTGTTCGATACTCATGCTTGTTTTAATCGTCTGTTTGTGTCAGACGTGCTGACGAACCTTGCTTCTCAAAGAACTATTATACACGGTCTCGGGCCCCCGATTCCTGCTGACCAGCGGCTGACGTGGTAAAGTTAAGGAAAGACTTGAGGAGACATTATGCTTCAACCACTGGACAAGCCTTCGCCGTGGCGTTACGCGGTGTGGCCGATTATCGTTTTGCTCTTGCTGGGCGCGGGCTTCTGCTTCGGCGTCTGGTTCTCGAACCGGTACCGCATCGTACCCGTGGATCCGGCGAACATCAATACCGAATCCGGGACGCTGGCATCGACTGACGCTTCTCCGTCCGCAGTACCATCGTATTCGGCCGAGAACCCGCCTTCTACGCAGGAGTATTCGACAGACGGACCCTTTCAGTTCCGGTTCACGCCGGAGGAGGTGACCTATTACCGGCTGGACACGACCATTGCCGGTCAAGGCGCGGATGGCGGTCTCGCCTCCGACGTGTACCTGGATTTCGACGGTGATTTCAGTCTGTACACGAAGGATGTAGATGATCGAGGTGTCGCGGATTTGCGCCTGCTTTTTGAGAGCGCGTCGCTGAACGGCGAGTTCCTGGGAAGTCCGTTTGAAATGGGGTACTCGCCGGAACGCACTTATATCTACGACGGCGGCCAGACGCTGGATACCGACGCAGGGGCGAATCTGGACAACATTCCGCAGCTTGAGTTCTTTCAACATCCATTGACGATGCGCGTGGCGCCTAATGGCCAGGTGTTGGACATCGGCGGGCAGACCGGTATGGCGGGCATGCTGAAAGCGCTGCCTGCTTTGGCACGGGTGGAGTTCCCTGACGAGGGCGTCCCTGAGTCCGGTCAATGGGAATCACGCATCCAGATGCCGGTACCTGGGTTTGGGCAGGCAGTCGATACGCGAATCGTCAACAAGCTTATCGGCTACGAGTACGTGGGGGATCGGTATTGCGCCGTGATCCACCAGGATTTCGGGGGCGCACAACAGGATGGGACGCTCGATTCGCCGGAAAGTGCCATGGGATCGGCCATGCAGTTCAGCATGTCCTTGTTCGACCTGAACGGGACCAACACGGTTTACTTCGATGTGAACCGGGGGCAGGTGGTACATGCCGTCCTCGATCTGGCGCTTATCATGAATATCGGGTCCGTTCTGGGCGATGCAGCGGGACTCGTAGGGCAGCTAGGGCAAGGGATACTGGGGGGCAATGCAGAGGGTGTCGAGGACCTGCTCGGACCGACCCCGAACCAGCCTAATCTGCTGGATTTGTCGGTGAAAATCGACGGTGCCATCTCCGCATTTGACCCGGCAGCCGAGCCGATACCGGTGCCGTAGACGAAGTTTAATTGTTTACGCCTTCGATAATTCTTGCATTTAACGAAAATCTATGGGATTATCCTATCGTAATTGGGTGTCCGGTAGTATTTGGGTTGTGGCCAATCTATCTTCGTTGACCACGGCCAATCTTGGAGCCGCGCGTTGATTGACGCAGGTGTAGTATCCGTTACATTTCGCACTCTGCCAGCTGAAGAGGTGATTCGGCTAGCGTCTTCCGCTGGGCTAACGGGTATTGAGTGGTCCGGCGATACGCATGTTCCGGCAGGCAAGCTGGTGCGAGCCCGCAATGTCGGCAATGCCACACGCGATGCTGGATTGAAAGTGGCCGCCTACGGTTCTTATTACAAGGTCGGCTATGAGACACCGGGCGCGACTTTTGACAACGTGCTCGAGACGGCGTTGGCACTGGGTGCGCCGGAGATTCGAGTCTTCGCCGGCGATAACGGGTCCAAGGTCGCTAGAGAGCACATCTGGCGGCGAGTCGCCACGGAGACCCAGCGAATCGCCGACAAGGCCCGGTCGCAAGGCATCTCCATCTCCTTTGAGTTTCAAGCCAACACGCTCAACGACTCCCCCAAGGCGAGCCTCCAACTGCTGGAGTCCATCGATCGGGAGAACGTGTTCACCTATTGGCAGCCCGATGCGCGTCTGCTCCACGATGAGTTGTTGCAGGGATTAGAAGAGGTCGTCGACCGCGTGAGCAACATGCACGTGTTCCACTGGGCGAAGGGACGCCGGATGGCGCTGAGCGACGGGGAGAAGGACTGGCGACACTACTTGGCGAAGCTCCGGAGGACCAAACGGGATCACTTCGCGCTGATCGAGTTCGTCCAGGACGATCTACCGTCGAAATTCGAACGTGACGCAGAAACGCTGTTGGGGATCTTGGAGACGTTGCCGCATCGGAAAGATTGAGACGGGAGACTGGAGGCTGGCGACCGGAGGCATATTCCGACGAAAGACTCCGGACCGCTACCTGAATTGGCTTGCCCAGCGTTCCATTCGTTGGTCTTCGTTGCGCATTCGCCAGCGGAGCATCTTTTGGGCATACGTTGCGATGATGGGGGCGGCGTTGGGGTCTGCGGCGAGATTGTGGAATTCGCCAGGGTCCTTCTGGAGATCGAAGAGTAACGGGGGCATGGCTTCCAGGCCGAACTGGACGTACTTGTAGCAGTCGTCGCGCAGGACCCAGAGGATGCATTCGTCGGGATTGACGCCGGGATCGTCTCGGAAGAATCCTCGGAAGTCATATTCAAAGTGGATGGCGTCTCTGACTCTCCTCTCCCCCATTCCCCGCACTTGGCTAAGCATACTCTTTCCCTGGAAGCGATTGGGGATGGGCTCGACCAGGTACTCGAGCACGGCCGGCGCGATGTCGATGGATTCGACGAAGGAATCCAACTGTTGGCTGCGGGTTGCGTCCGCTTCCGATGAGGGGTCGCGGACAATGAGGGGTACGCGCATGGTCTCGTCGTAGAAATGGGCCTTGTCGGTGAAGAAGTGATCGCCGAGGTACTCGCCGTGATCGGACGTGAAGACGATGAGCGTGTTATCCCACTGGCCGGTTTCCTTGAGCGTGTCGATGAGGCGGCCCACGCAGGCGTCGATCTCGGAGATCATCCCGTAGTAGCAGGCGCGAGTTTCGCGGAGGTCGCGTTCCTCGACCAACGCCGGCGCGCGACGCACAGTTTGCAGATAGGGATGCTCGTTATTCAGTTCGCGCGCATCGCGGTTTGCCGGGGGCATGTCGGCGGGATCGTACATGTCATTGTACGGGGCCGGGCAGATGCGCGGCGGATGGGGCTTGATGAAATTCACGTTGGCGAACCAGCCCGAGCCCGCTCCGCGAATCCATTTGCAGGCTTGGGTCGTCAGGAACTGACATTCACTGTCCTCGGCGCGGTAGTGGGCGGGATAGCGCAGCGGTAGATGGTCGCCGGAACCGCCCGTCGGAATGTTGAAGGTGGTGCAAATCGCCGGTCCGCATAGTTCGTCGGGATAACCCTTCGCGCGGAGATCGTCGAAGTAGGCCGGAGAATGGTATTCGTGCTGATACACGTGATCGAAACCGGGGAATGCATTGTCGTAGCGGAGCGAAGTCTTGCGGAGATCATTGTCGGGCAGAATGCGCGGATCGACGGCGTAGTCATTGTACCCGAACATGGCGGTGGCGAATCCCCCACGTTTCACAAACAAGGCGAGGTTATCGTCGGCGTCGACAAGGGGTGTCATGTTGTTGACCGTGCGCGTCGAGCAAAGGTACCGGCTCGTGAAGATGGACATGCGGCTGGGTCCGCAGGGGGCGGTCTGGCAGAAGCAGCGGTTGAAGAGCGCGCCCTCGGCGGCGAGGGCGTCGAGGTGGGGCGTTTGGATGACGGGATTGCCCGCCGCGCCGAGGCAGTCCCACCGGAACTGGTCGGCAATGATGAAGAGGACGTTTTTTGGTGGGTACATCCCGGTTCGACTCCTTTCACCTCCGAAACTGAACGGGGAGAGCGTAGCGGAGAAAGCGTCCAAACAACAATCGATATGGGTGCTTTCCAGCAGATTCGAGACGCGTTCAATCGATGCTTGACCGGCATCTCTGGCTAGATGCGCAAGGTGTCTGGTACGGGCGTACGACCATACGCGACGGCACAGTCAATCTGCCTGCCGAAAGCAGGCTGGAGGCTTGCACCACAATCCGGGGTAAGCGAGTCGATCAAGTCTGGACTGACTTTTGAACGACGCGCTAGTGCTCGGCCACTTGGGCTTTGCAGGCGGGGACGCCTGCGCTACATGCGCTGGGATTAGATCCGTAGGGCACGGGGGAAGCCGTTGCCGTCGCTGGAACGGGGGGCGTGGTCTTCCCAGACGCCGGGGATGGCGGCGCCGCAGTCGGGGCAGTTGCCGGAAACCATGCGGTTTTCGACGACATAGAATCCGCGTCGGCGGATGAGGGTGGCGTCGCAGTTGGGGCAGAAGGTGTTTTCGCGGTCGCCGACCATGCCGGGGAGGTTGCCGGGGTAGACGAAATGGAGGCCGACGTCTTTCCCGGCGTAGTAGGCGCGGTCCAGGTTTTTGGTGGTGGTGCGGGGCGGTTCGGTCATTTTGTAGTCGGGGTGGAACGCGGTCACGTGCCAGGGGATCTCGGGCGAAACGCCCGCGATGAACTTGGCCATCTCGCGGAGTTCGTTTTCGTCGTCGTTAAACCCGGGCACGATGAGCGTAACGATCTCGACCCAGAAGCCCATGGCTTTCAGGCGTTCGATGGTGTCGAGCACGTTCTGCAAGACGCCGCCGAGTTTGCGGTAGGCCTTGTCATTAAAGCTTTTCAAATCCACTTTGTAGAGGTCGACGTGGGGCCGGATGTATTCGAGCACTTCGGGGGTGCCGTTGCCATTGCTAACGTAGCCACAGGTGAGGCCCTTGGCGCGGGCCTTCTCGAAGATCTGCACGGCCCAATCGGAAGTGATCAGGGGCTCGTTATAGGTACTGACGACGACGGGCGCGCCCTGGCGCTGCGCGTGTTCGATCAACTCATCCGCAGTACACCTGTGCGTGAGGGCGACGGCGTTCTTGTCGCGCAATGCCTGGCTCGTGACCCAGTTCTGGCAGTAGCCGCAGTGGAAGTCGCAGCCGAGCATGCCGAAGGACAGCGCGTCGCGGCCGGGGAAGGCGTGGAAGAAGGGCTTCTTTTCGATGGGGTCGACCTGGAGTCCGCCGACGTAGCCCCCGGGGACGCGGAGTTCGCCGCCCTTGTTGTAGCGCACGCGGCAGATGCCGGCTTTGCCTTCACGGATGTAGCAGCGGTGGCCGCAGGCGACGCAGCGTACGGCGTCGCCTTCTTCATGGAGCACCAGTTCGGGCGCGGAGGGCATGGTGGATTCGTAGAGGAGATCTTCGAGGCTCGATTCTGTTGGCATTGCCCAGCCTCCTCGCGCCAACGTGGAAGAACATCCCCCGCCCATCGGGCACCCCCTTCAAAGGAGGAATTGGCAGCATCGCTGTCGCGATGCTTTTAGGAGGGCGTGGCGACTAGCTTGGGTCGCCTTCGCCGGGAGATTTATCGAGTTGGTCGCGTTTGTTTTCGATATTCCGGTACTCGTTGGCCGTGGGCAGCGGATCCTTTTTTGTACTTATCACGGGCCACTGCCGGGCCAGTTGTTTGTTGAGCAAGGTGTACTCGCGCCATTTCTCTGGAACCTCACGCTCGGAGTAAATGGCCTCGACCGGGCACGGGTCCACGCAGGCGCCGCAGTCGATGCATTCGTCGGGGTCGATGACGACGCAATTAATGCCTTCGTGAAAACACATGACCGGGCAAATCTCGACGCAGTCGAGGTATTTGCACTTGATGCACGGTTCGGTGACGACGAAGGTCATCGACTATGGCTCCTTCTATTAGTTTAACACGGGGAACGACGTGGGCATTCGGGGAAGTTTTGCGGGAAACACGGACCTACACGGACCTACACGGACAGCAGGATACACCGTTTTATCGCAGGGCAGACGCATGGTCCGTGCCAGTCGGTGCTCCTCTACTCCGGCAGTTCCACCTTTACGTCGTTTCCTTCGACCACGACTTTGTACCGGCAGACGCCGTCCTTCGGGTCTTCGTCGCAGTATTGGACGTCGAAACTCCAGCCGTGCCAGGGGCAGGTCACTTCGGTGCCTTCAAGCCAGCCGTCGGAGAGGGGGCCTCCGGCGTGGGGACAGGCGTCGCTGATGGCGTGGAAGGTACCGCCCACGTTGAAGACGGCGATGCGGTGCTTTCCGTGGGTGATAGCCTTGCCTTCGCCGTCAGGAATCTCGTTTGTTTCTGCTACTTTCACTACTTCACTCATGAATATATCGCGCTCCATCAAATTGAACCGGGTTGGCGACAAAGTCTAGCGTTACTGGTGAGATCGATCAAGAATCTCGCACAAATCGTTGGGCTGGAAACAAATGGCGGTCCTGTGTTGTTATACACGGCGTCAACCCTCAGCGGCGGGAAACCGTCCAGTGTGAACTGTATCCAATCGTGCAACCCAGGAAGGAGGCCTAACTCATGGCTTACACATTACCCCCCCTCCCGTATGACCTTGGCGCGCTGGAGCCGCATATCGATGCGCGGACCATGGAAATTCACCATGGCAAACACCACCAGGCGTACATCAACAACGTGAATGCCGCGTTGGACGGGACGGATTTCGAGGGGAAACCCGTTGAGGATATCCTGAAGAACATCAAGAGCGTTCCCGACGACAAACGGCAGGCGGTCATCAACAACGGCGGCGGCCATGCGAATCATACGTTGTTCTGGCAGATCATGGGTCCGAACGCAGGCGGCGAACCGGCGGGGCCGGTCGGCGACGCGATCAAGTCTGAGTTGGGCGGTTTCGACAAGTTCAAGGAGGACTTCTCGAAAGCCGGCGCGACGCGCTTCGGCAGCGGCTGGGCCTGGCTCTGCGTGGATAAGGGCAAGCTCAAGGTCTTGAGCACGGCCAACCAAGACTCGCCGATCATGGATGGGTTAACGCCGATCCTGGGCATGGACGTGTGGGAACACGCGTATTACTTGAACTATCAGAACCGCCGCCCCGACTACATTGCGGCCTTCTTCAATGTAATCAACTGGGAGAAGGTCGGCGAACTGTACGTCGCCGCGACGAAGTAGTTGGGATTCCGTACTCATAGCGGTTGGGGCGTGGGTTCCGTTCTCGCGTGGCCCACGCCCTGAGAAGGTCTAGAATTCGCCTTGCGAGATCAGGCATTAAGCGAACTTATTCCGCTGGATCAGAACTTTGCGGCAAGCCGTTGTCCCCGATCCTCTGAGTTACGTAACCTCTGACCGTAATCGGAATTGTGACAGTCTCTCCGTCAACTGTACAACTCGCGTGGCACTTCGTGGATACGAGACCGATGCCGATGTCTTGGCTGGTGGCCGTAATCTGAACAGTACAATTCGCCTCAGAAGTATTAATGATACTCGCGCCCACTCCCTCGAGGTCACAAGTGAGCCCATTTACGGTCAACTCCTTCCCATTCGTTGAGTATAGCCGCACATGCTTATCTACTACATCTCCCATCATGACATATCCCATCGAAATACTGTCACGCTCAAACGCGACCGGGGACATGACAATACCGCCTACGCCGATTTGAAAAGCGTTGATTTCAGAACTCGTTGTACGGAACACTAACTGACTATCGATTGCTCCAGGAGCAACGTCGTCTCTCAAATCTAGGATGACGTGTTTGCGATGTGGTTCACCATCGATATCGCGAATTCGAATTTTGAAATACTCCGGATCTTGACTAATTCCAAAAACCCGCAATTCATCGGTGTCTGTGGATTCAATTACGAATTCTCCCGCCTCAGTCATTCCTCGTGATGCCTGACCAACGTTGACGCGCCTTGGCATTACTGGTCGAATTTGCCCTACTAAGCTAATTTCAATTGGGTTGTCAGAGTCGTTTACGGTAAAAAGTACGCGAGACTTGATTGAAGGATTCGCGGCATTAACTGTAATAGCGATCGGGATACTGGCAACTTCAAACGGACCTAACTCAAGCATATTCACACCCGGAAGTGTACATCCACAGGACGACCGCGGATCCTTCAATTGAAGCCTCTTCGGCCCCCAGTTTCGAAAACGCGCCGTGTAGACAAATTGGTCACCCTTTGCGTATACCGTTCCCAAATCTATGCCTTGGTGCCGGTTGGCCCAGTCCATGGCCTTCATCGTCAGACCACCGAAGACTGCGGCCGCAAGAATCAGAAATGTATACAAGAAGCTCCTTCCTACGCCTTTCATTGTACACCCCGCAAATTGACTCAATGTCATCCAATAACTCTCGCACGCTCAATGAATCCGAAACCTAAGGACAAGAGCTACCGCTGAACACGGGCCTCGTGTAGTAGAATGTAGATGTTGTCGCGTTCGGCACGCATTTGTTAGTATCGTCCCCACACGGCAACCAACTATTCTCTTTGCATCCAGTGTATCGCCGACAGACGTCTTGTTCACCACTGTAATCGCACTGCTCAAACCCGGCTCCAGCGGGTATCCCACCAGGAGGACTGGAATCACAGATGAATTTGTTATGTAACTCTATCACCTGTTTCCCATATCGAATACATATGTGATGCCCTTCGCAATCCTCGTCGGAGCAGTATTCCCATTGACTGCATTGTGTTGAACCGAGATCGAAACATGCAATCACATATCCCCCAAAGAAAAACGAAGCAACAATCGCCATGGAAGCCATCATGATCTGCAAGAACAAAACGCCTACCGTATTTCGATTCATCGTCCTGTCTCCTAAGATCTAATCGCGACAACAGAATCGCCTGATTCAGCTTCAACTTTCCCCACAAATGTACCTAATTGGCTAGGCTCAGGGTGAACACCAATTCGTTCAAATCCCGAATCTCGCGCAATTCCCCGTTCAAGTATTCAAGATCATGCGGTGGGTTCTGCGATTCGCTTGGAAAGACACGGCGAACTAACGCGCGTTCGGGAAGTTCGACCCGGTCCAACCATTCGGAATCGTCCCCATCCGATAACGTCCCTGCCATGCTTACTTCTGAAAGCGTCCATGTCCGCCGCTCTCTAAGCTCACCATCCTCGCTGAGCACGGAGTGGACAAGACTTTGCGGAAACCAAATCCCTTGAACATTCTGATACGACTTAGTCCACGACTCCCGCGCGGTACCGTTGTCATTGAATCCAGCTTCGGCTTTGACGGTGCGATAGCCTTTAGAAGGGTCTAGCGTTATCCGCATGTAGATCTTCCCGTTCAAGAGTCCCGTGACATGGACAGCGCCACCGACAATATCCGCGTCGTCCACTATCCATTGAAGCTTGCCGGCAGCGGGAGTTCCGGCGAGACTTCTCTCCAATTGACTACGGTACTCCTCAAGGGTACCCTCATGAACTCCGCCTCCAAAAGCAATATCAGACGGAGAGGGAGGAACATGAATCTGGAGATGCCGCTCAAGTTTTTCAGTGACGCCATACTGCTCCCAATCGTCGGGGTAGTAGATTTGAAGCTGCGGCATTGTCAAGTCCGCCCAAACCAATGCGTAATCAGTCAAAACTAAAGCTCTTCCGGTCGCGACAGAGGGTATCGGAAAGACGTTTGAAATCTCGTCGCCGCTCGAAGACTGTGCATCCTCAAAGGCGATGCGAGTCACTGAACTATACCATTCATACTGACAGAACACGTTTCTTGACGCTCGTTCTACATTGAATACTTGTCGCGATTTCTCCGTGCTCGATTCGCCGAAGAGTTGGCCTTCGATCGTGAGCGTAAAATTCGAACTGTCCATGAGTTCCGCTTCAGCGGCCTGAACTCCGAATATCGTGTCGAGGGATACTTCAGGCACTGCAGGCACGACAGCAAGCATACATAGAACGCTAAACAATGCCGACCCATCATAAGCCAAATTTCGCATACCTCTTCCCTCCATTTGGTCAAACTTTCTCTGTACCAGATTAATCTTATCATGGATTGCACTGCAAAGCAATAGTCTTGACAAGCAATAGTTTCCTACATCCCATAAGTCGATTTCACCCAAACAGCTAGAGCGCCACCCAACTAAGAATGGCGGCGCAGAATCGCTTCGGCGAATTCGCCGGCTTTGGTGACGGTACCGTAGTCGATGTCGCCGGGGCGGTCGTCTTCTTCGGTTTCGCGGAGGTCGCGGCCGCCGGTGGCGGTGATGGAGAGGGCGTTCATGCCGCGCGCGAGGGGCAGGAATGCATCGGTGGGGAGCCCGCGCCAGGCGAGAGGTTCGGCGCCGCAGGCGGAGGCTTCGCCTCTTGCGGCGGACACCATTTCCTGCGGGCTGCGGAAAAGGTGGAGCATGCCTTCGGCGGTCACGTAGCGGAGGTCGCCGGCGCCGACGCGATCGACGTTCAGGAAGTAGGTGGTTTCCTTGTCGAGGGTGTGGGTGTTCATGAATTGCCGGATACCGCTGAGCCAGGTCTCCTTGCTGCCGGTGGCGACGAACCAGACATCGGCGTTGGGGATGGGATCTTCGGTGAGGCGCTCGGCGAGTCCGAGTAGCACCGCGACACCGGAGGCGTTGTCGGCCGCGCCTCGCACGAACTCGCCGGAGAGGTCGCACACGACAAGGGCAGCCGCTCCGCATAGCAGCATGGTTACCGCGACCCACTGGACCACGAGGTCAGGACGGATGTGGGAGTCGGCGAACATACCGAGTCCTTGAATGACACAACAGACAAGAACAGCCAGCATGGAGACTACGAGGAGAACATGAATGACGCGGAGCCAGGGCTGGGCGGCCGCGGAGGTGACGGCGCTGTATTTGGGCGAATCGTAGTGGGCTGTCACGATGAAGAGGCGCTCGGGGCGTTGTCCGAGCACGCGAGCGACGACGTTTTGCGTTTCGTAGTGCGGCAAGAGCCGGCCGAGGAGGTGGTAGCCGGAGAACTCGGCCATGTAGAGGAGAAAGACGAGGGCGCCGTAGGCGAACGCGAACCAGGCCCACCAGAACGAGAGCACGGCGATGATGAGGAACTCGCCGTAATAGGAAGCGAAGAGCAGCCACGGGCTCTCGATGGCGTAGAAGTCGTCGATCTCCGTGTCGGGCGTGTAGCGGGAGAGCCGTTCGTGCAAATACTCGGCGGCGGCGCGTTCGCTCTTGGTACTGGCGCCGCGGTGAGTGAGGTTTCCGGCGAGGTACTCGATGTCCCGCCGCATCTGGGCCATGTTCATGTCAGATCTCGGTACACGGCAAGCCAAAGGCGTCGGCGACGCCTTGATGGGTGATCTTCCCCTGGTAAACATTGAGGCCGCGGTAAAGTGCGGCATCCTCGGCAATCGCCTTTTCGAGTCCTTTGTCGGCGAGGGCGAGTCCGTAGCCGAGGGTAACGTTGGTCAAGGCATAGGTGGCGGTTCGCGGGACCGCGCCGGGCATGTTGGTCACGCAATAGTGGACGACGCCGTGCTCGTGGTAGACGGGATCGTCGTGAGTCGTGGGCCGTGACGTGGCGCAACAGCCGCCCTGATCGATGGCGATATCGACGATGGCGGAACCGGGCCGCATGGCCTTGACCATGTCTTTCGTCACGAGGACCGGCGCGCGTGCGCCGGGGATCAGCACGGTGCCGATTACGAGGTCGGCGGACGCCACTTCATCGCCCACGGTGGCGCGGTTGGACATGAGGGTGGTGACGTGGCCGCCCATGATGTCGTGGACGTAGCGCAGGCGCGCGGGATCGATGTCGAGAATGGTGACGTGGGCGCCCATACCGACCGCGACGTGACAAGCGTTCTGTCCGGCGACACCGGCACCGATAATCACGACGTGGGCGGGTTTCACGCCAGACACGCCGCTGAGCAGAATTCCGCGGCCCTCGTTACGGGCCTCGAGGCAGTAGGCTCCTTTCTGAACCGCTAGCCGGCCGGCCACCTCGCTCATCGGGGTCAACAGGGGGAGCGTACCGTCGTCGCGCTGGATAGTTTCGTAGGCAACGGCGCTGACGCCTTTTTCCATTAGGCTGCGAGTCAGGGTTTCGCTCGACGCGAGGTGGAAGTAGGTATATACAATCTGGCCTTCGCCCATGCGTTCAAGTTCATCGCCGAAAGGCTCTTTGACCTTGACGATCATCTCGGCGCGGCCCCAGACATTGGCAGCTTTCTGCGCGATCCGCGCACCGGCCTTGCGGTAGTCGGTATCGGAGATTCCGCTGCCTTCGCCGGCGCCGCGTTCGATGAGTACCTCGTGGCCGTGGGCAGCGAATGCTGCGACGCCCGAAGGCAACATGGCGACCCGGCGTTCGCCCGTCTTTATCTCTTTGGGTACGCCGACAATCATATCCGTACAACCTCAGATCGGTGGCCTCGCCCGGATCAGTATACTGCGGTAACCCCTAATATTACAATACACTTACGACTTCCGCGGAAATTTTTGCTAACAAAGTTGCATTTAGGCTGTAGGATATAGTGCGTGAAGGTTCCAACCACAGGAAGAGGAGGCAAGGTCATGAAGCATACGAAGCGCATTTCGAAGAAAACGCAGCCGATGTACGCCCAGTCAGATTCGGTGTGCGGGGAGTACACCCCGACGGGCAAGGTGAAGTGTGTAGACGCCGACAGCCCGAAGGCAGAGAAGATCGAGACCATTCCAGTTCCGTAATGCACGTCATCTGTGTTGTCCCCACAAGCCGGAACAACGACGCGTACACCCGGCGTCGCTGGGGACAGGAAACGTTATGGAAAGGACTCCAGAAGCATGGGCATTTACGATTTGCTGATCGGACTGCTCCGAATTCTGATTGGGCTGTTGCTGCCGGCCGTGCAGCGTATTCGCGAAGCCGCGTAGCGAACTGACGTTCGTTCAAGAAACTCCACCGTCACGTGTGTGGCGGTGGAGTTTTTTGTGTGTCTGGCGGGGTGGTGTGTCCAGCTACGGTAAACTTTAATCCCTATTCATGGGGTTGCTAGACTCATCGTGGCCGCTTGGCGGGAATCAAACGTCGAAACCTGGGAGTCTTTTACAACGGATGCGGGCGGTGGTGCAGCGGGTCTTGGAATCGTCGGTCTCGGTTGACGGCCGAACGGTGGGCCGAATCGGCAAGGGCCTGCTGGTTCTCCTCGGCGTGGCGGAGGACGATGGCGAGCAGGATGCGCAGTATCTGGCCGACAAGATCGTCGGGCTCCGTTGCTTTTCCGATTCAGACAGTAAGTTCAACCTTTCGATTGAAGATGTGGGCGGCGGAGTGCTGGCGATTTCCCAGTTCACGCTTTTCGGAGATTGCCGCAGGGGCCGCCGGCCTTCGTTTACCAGCGCGGCGCGACCAGAGAAAGCCGTACCGCTTTACGAATCGTTCGTCACGTCGTTGCGGGAACGGGGCCTTACGGTCGAAACTGGTGAGTTCGGCGCGCACATGGACGTTCATCTCGTGAATGACGGCCCGGTGACACTACTCTTGGATTCAAAGAAGGTGTTCTAGGGTAGTGAATTTAGAGTTCGCTCCAGTTTCCCTGGCGGTGCTTGAGGAAACATCCCCCTAAATCTCCCTTAAAGGGGGACGTGGAATGGCGCGTTGCGCAATGTCTGTGAGAAGGGACCGGGGTTCAGGACGTTAAACTGTGAACGCATTTTGCGGGATATTGGGCAGGAAGGATAAGGCGGCTGTCGAAGCGATGGCGCGCGCGCTTCAAACTCGTGGCGCTCTATCCTACATGGAGTCGGGGCGAGACTATGTCGTGGCGTGTTCACACGCCATCGAAAGGCCCATTTGCCTGCTGGATGGCGAGCCACTTGACGCGTCCGGCCATGCGATACCGCCTCGCGGCGTCCACGCGGAATGCTGCGACAAAGTTGGTGACGGCATTCCTGGAATTCGGGGGCCATTCGCCGCGGCCATAGGCATAGGCGACGGCTCGCGATGGCGGCTGTTACGGGATCGGCTTGGCCGCCGGCCGTTGTATTATTTCCAGGGCACCGGTTTTCTCCTGTTCGCCTCCGAACTGAAAGCGTTGCTCGCGTCGGGCCTGGTACCGAGACAATTGAATCTGCTGTCAGTCGACCGGTATCTGACCTTGCGGTGCGTGCCGGGGCCGGAGACGATGATCCATGGCGTGTTCCAGGTCGCGCCGGGCCATATCGTCGAGTTTGCCAGCGGCGAATTGACGGTCCGGCGGGCGTGGGAATTCGACCTGCACGCCAGCCGTATCCCCAAGGAGACCGCGGCAGGGCGAGTCGGCGAACTACTCGCGTCCGCAGTCGGGCGAACATCCACAAAGAATGTGCTGTGGTCAGGGGGCATCGATTGCGCCGCCCTGGCGGCCGTGGCACCGGACCCGCGGCTCGTGTTTGTGGGATTGGACCGTTCGTGGCAGGACGAAGCACGGCTCGCGCGAGAATCGGCGAGACGGCTCAAGCGCCCGCTTGATGTGCTTGCGGGACGGCGCCTCACCGAGGAGGGGTTCCAGCGCGCAGTCGATTGCCTTGATGAGCCCATCGCCGACGCGTCGCTGTTTCCACTCTGGATGATTGCGGAAGCGGCTTCCGAGTTGGATGGCGCGTTTATGACCGGACACGGCGCGGACGAGCTGCTCGGCGGCTACGCGCGGTATCACTTTCTCGAGAAAGCGAAGGGCGCGCACCGGTTCGTGCCGGCGGGACTCGTGAGTGATCTCATGCCGTCTCTACCGCCGAATGTGATTGTACGGAGAGCCGGTCAGAGCCTCGCGTTCATCCGGGACACGCAGGAGTCGTACTTGTCGCTCGTGTCCGTGTTCGATCGCGGCGAACGAGACGTGTTGTATACGCAGGCGATGCGGTCGGCGCTGGTGGAGTTGGGAGAGATTGCGCCTCCATTGCGGGAAACATTTACCCAACCGGACTTAACACGGAACGTGTTATCCCTCGACTTGCAGGTTGGACTGCCAGACCTGTTGCTGGCCGAGTGCGACCGCGTGGCCGCGGCGCATGGTATCACGCTACATCATCCTTATCTGGATGACGACCTCGTCGATTTCGCGTTACGTTTGCCTGCGGATATCAAGTTCGGGGTGCGGAGCAAGCCGCTCCTCCGGCTGGCGGTGAAGGGGCAACTGCCGGGATCAATCCGGCAGCGGGCGCGGCGCGGATTCCGCGTTCCGCAGAGTGGCCGGGCGCTGAGGGTCATCGAACGGATGGCCGACGAACTGATTACACCGGAGCGCGTGGATGCCTCCGGGATCTTTCGTTGGCAGTCGGTGGATGGAATCGTGCGCACGGCGTCTCACAATGTGTATCGCAGACGCCAGTTCTGGGCGTTGTTGATGTTTTTTGCGTGGTATCGCAACGTAATGGAGAACTGACCGATGCGAATCGCTCTTGCGGGGAGCGGATACATGGCGATGCGTTTCGCGCATGCGATTCTTGGGTCCGGGCACGAGTTGTGCGCGGTGATACAGGACGGCCGGCAGGTACGTGGATTCAAGCGCCGGCTGTATCCGGCGATTGCGCGGATTGTGTCTGGGAATCGATCAGTTGCGGGCATCGCGCGACGCCGGGGAATTCCGGTTGTGTACATCGACAAGATGAACGACGAGGAGCTGAAGCCGCTGGAAGCGCTCAAGCCGGACCTGATTCTGGTCGGCGGGTTTTCCATCATCCTCAAGGCGCCGATCATCCGGCTGCCGCAGATTGGGTGTCTCAATTGCCATTCCGCATTGCTGCCGGCGCATCGGGGTCCCAACCCCTTTCGCGCGTGCATCATCGCCAACGAATCGGAGACGGGCGTTACGTTCCATGTTATCGATGAAGGCATTGATACGGGGGACATCGTCGAACAGGGACGCATCGCGATTCGAAACGGCGACACGGCAGGATCACTGGTCCGGCGCTGTTCGGATCTTTCGGCTGAGTTGGTCATCGACATATTGGACCGAATCGAACGCGACGGGTTGCACGGAGAGCCGCAGGACGAATCCAAAGCGTTCTACGACAAGAAACTGACGGACGACGAATTGTATCTGGATTGGAACATGCCTGCCGCGGACCTCGAACGGAAAGTGCGAGGATGTTTCCCGTTCTCACTGGCGCGTATGCGATATCGAGGCCGCAAGATTATCGTCACGCGCGCCCGTGCGGAGGAGGGTAACAACGAGGCCGAGCCGGGAACCATTCTTGAAACGCGGCCCAACCTGAAAATTGCCACCGGCGACGGCGTGTTCGTCCTGGTCGTAGGGTATACGATGCGGCCGATTCCGTGGGTCTGGCCCCGGCTCTTTCATCGTCCGGAGCCGGGCGAGCGGATGGGGTGAGGTTTGACGCCGCGCGTATCCATCGTCATCCCGGCGTTCAACCAGTTGGACTATTGCCGGGAATGTGTGGAATCCATCCGCGCCAATACGGGAACTCCCTATCGCCTGATCCTGGTGGATAACGGATCCACCGACGGTGTGGGCGAATACTTCGACTCCATTCCAAACGCTACGGTTGTTCACACAGGGGAGAATCTCGGGTTTCCGACCGGGGTGAATCGGGGACTGGCTCACGCGGTTGGTCACGTGGTGCTTTTGAATAGCGACACCGTCACGCCGCGCGGTTGGCTCGAGCGTCTGCTGGCGGCGCTGGAGTCGCATCCTCGCATGGGCGCTGTGGGTCCGATGACGAATCACGTGTCAGGTCCACAATTGATTCCCGATCTCCACCTGAACTCCATGGATGCGATTAACAAGTATGCCGATGCGCGGTGGGAGTCACACCGGGGCCAATTGGCGGAAATCGATCGGCTGGTCGGATTCTGCATGCTTATCCGCGAGGAGGCGTTTCGTGATGTGGGGTTGCTGGATGAATCCTTCGGCATCGGGAATTTCGAGGATGATGATTATTGCATCCGTCTGCGCAGGGCAGGGTATCGGGTGTGCGTAGCACTCGATTGTTTTGTGTTCCATTACGGAAGCCGCACGTTTCGTGCCATGGGGATCCACGGCGACGCGTACAATGATCTCATCGATCGCAATGAGGATCTGTTCCGTGAGAAGTGGGGGCTGGAACATGGCGGGGCTACCCATACCGAACAAATCGCCGCGAGGTTGACCGCAGAAGGCCGGGCTGCAGCGAAGGCCGGCGCGACCGCCGATGCGTTGCGGGCGTATCGCGAGGCAATATCGACGTGCCCGATCTACGATCCCGCGTATAACGATTTGGGCGTGTTGCTGTGGGAACTGGGCCGACGAGAGCGCGCTCATGAATGCTTCGCGCGGGCCGTGCAATTAAACCCCGACAATGTCGACGCGCTCGCGAACCTTCGGGATGCGGCGCGTGCGCTGGGGAAACGATCACCCCAAGCGCCGGACGTGGGGATTTGAAGGTGGACGACGTGACGGGTGTCACGCAGCCCGCGCGCTGGACCGATTTCCCGAAACTTGGCCGCGTGTGCCGCGCGGGGTTGGCGACGCGTGGCGACAGCGAACTGACGCCGGACGACATCGCACTCGCCATCGAGCATGGCGTCAACTATCTCAATTGGTGCGGCCTGGGACACGAGGACGGGCTGGTCGAGGCGATTCGATCCTTGGGGAAAACTCGCAAAGACGTCTTCGTCGCGGTCCAGTTTCTTGCTCGCACGGCGGACGATGCGCGTAGGGAACTCAATTCCATTCTGGAATCTCTTCGGACGGATTACGTCGACGTGCTCACGTATTACTACGTGGAGCATGTGGATGAATGGGCGGAGATTGCCGGCGCCGGCGGCGCCTCGGAAGTAGTGAGGAAAGCCAAGGCTTCGGGGGTAGTACGGTCGATTGGGTTGACGAGCCACCAGCGCCCGCTTGCGGCGTCGATTGCAGGGCGCGGCGAGATCGACATGATCATGGTGCGGTACAACGCGGCCCATCGTGGCGCGGAGCAGGACGTTTTTCCGGTTACGCGACAACTGGGGATTCCCGTCGTGGCGTACACCGCACTGCGTTGGGGCGCATTGATGAACGTGACGCCAGACGACCCGACGGGATTTTGCGCGGCGCGAGCGCCGGACTGGTACCGGTTCGTCCTCATGAACCCCGATGTCACGGTCGGCATTATGGCGCCGCAGACCAGCGCCGAATTGCGGGAGGATCTCGAAGTGCCTTCCGCGTGGCGGGGACTAAACACGCGTGAACTCGAAGATCTGCGCGCCCACGGTGCCCGCGTCCGGAAACACGCTGGTAGATTCCCGTAGTATCACCCGGCTGGTTTTTCGAAGGTCAGGGCGACGACACCGTGCCTTTCTGCGATTTGTGGAGTTTCGTCGATGGGCTCTAATTCCCGCGCGCTCCAGCGCGGCTCGAGGACCTTCGTAAGGATGGCGATTGGCGATGCCGGGGTGGCGGTGCGGCTGCAATAGCGGGCGTACCAGCCGGGGCGCCGTTCTTGCCAGGCGCGGGACCATATGCGGTTCAATCCGGAAGGCCGGATGATCCGCGCCTCCAGGGATTGCCAGTCGTAGTAGCGGCTGAAGAAGACCTTGCCGTCTTCGTTACGGTCCTGCCGGCCATAGGGATCGGCATCGACCCAACGTTCGTGGTATTCGGGAACGAGCGGAACGGTGATCACCGCGCGTCCGCCCGGCGCCAGCATGCGCGCAATCTCGCGAATCGCCTCCGTATCGCCGTCGGCGGCGATGTGCTCGAGAACGCTCACGGAGTAGATGAACGAAAAGGATGCGGCCTCGAAGGGCATGGCGCGGGCATCGCACTGCCGCGCGTCGAGTGCGCCTTGCCAGGCGGCGCGTTGGTACAGGGCGCACTCCTCCCCCACTGCCGCGATGATATCGGTCGCCACGACGGGAACGCCATGCCGACGCGCGAGACAAAGGGCGAGGAGTTTGGGGCTGCCGAGATCGAGTACGTCCGTTTCGCCGCGGTAGGCGGACAGCACTGCGCGAAACTCGTGGTACCGCCAGAGGTCGACGGGGCAGAGCAGCAGTCGCGCGCTTTGCCGGAGCGCGAAGCGAGACCGGCAGCGAACGAGATTGATCAGGCCACACCGGAAGCCTTCCCACCAGAGCGCGCCGTTGGCGATCTCCCCGGCGCTCGACGATTCGCTCACAACGGGCGAATCGCGGAGATCGTCAGGAGGAGCCAAGCTTTGAGCGCAACGCGGCCAACTGATCGGCGAGTTGCGTGTTGTGCAGGGCGCCGTCGTCCACGTTACGGGGAGCAGGCTGACGCGGTTTGCCGCCTTTGCCGCCTCGGCCGCCTTGGCGGGATTCCCCTCGATCGCGATCGCGAGACTTATCAGCACGGGCGGGTCGCGGCCGGCCATCTCCGGCCCGGTCCTCTTTGCGCGGCCTGCGGTCGCGGTTTTTGCGATCGGCTTGTTCGGGTTTGCGATCGGTAGCGGCCGCTTCGTCGGTACGCGGCGGCCGTGCGGGACGCCGCGGTCGTTCCGGCTTCGGCTCCGCGGGGAGCAGCGCTTTCATGGAGAGCGAGATGCGCGGTTGCTCCTTGTCAACCTTGATGACTTTGACCTTGACGATCTCGCCCACTTTTACGATGTCGCGGGGATCGCGCACGAACCGGTTGGCCAGTTCGGAAAGATGGACGAGCCCATCCTGGTGAACGCCGATATCGACGAAGGCGCCGAAATCCGTAACGTTCGTCACGACACCCTCGATCTCCATGCCTTCTTCGAGATCCTGCACGGAATCCACGCCATCGAGAAACTTGGGGATGCGGAACTCCGTTCTCGGATCCCGGCCGGGTTTCATCAGTTCGTGACGGATGTCGTCGAGCGTGATCGAGCCGATCACCTCCGTCTGGAAGTTCGAGAGATCCATCTTGATGAGGCCGTCGGAATTCCGGATCAGCTCCGGGACTGGAATCCCCAGTCCTTCCGCGATACGTTCGACGACCGGATAGGCTTCGGGGTGGATGCCGGTCGCGTCCAAGGGGTTTTCGCCGCCGGACACGCGCAGGAATCCGGCGCACTGTTCAAAAACGCGGGGACCTACACCGTTCACTTCCATCAATTGGGTTCGGCTCTTGAAGCCGCCCGACTTCGCGCGGAATTCGATGATGTTCGTGGCGGTGTCCGTCTGGATGCCGCTGATGTACCGGAGCAGGGGCGCGGAGGCGGTGTTGAGATCGACGCCGACCTGGTTCACACAGTACTCGACCGTGCGCTGCAATCCTTCGCGCAGGGACTTCTGGCTCACATCGTGCTGATACTGACCCACACCAATGTGTCTCGGCTCAATCTTCACGAGTTCAGCGAGGGGGTCTTGAAGGCGGCGCGCGATGGAGATGGCTCCGCGCACGGTAACATCGAGATCGGGAAACTCATCACGCGCGATCTTGGATGCGGAGTAGACAGATGCGCCGGCCTCGTTAACCAGGACGAGAAACGCGCCCTTGTCGCCGATCTTGGCAAGCGCCTGTTTTACGAATCGCGCGGCTTCTCGCGACCCGGTGCCGTTGCCGATGGCCACGGCTTTGGCGTCGTACTTCTCCAACAGCGCCAGGAGAACTTTTTCCGCGTTCTCCACATCGTTCTGCGGTGGCGTCGGGTAGATCGTGGCACTCTCGAGGAATTGGCCAGTCGAATCCACGACCGCGAGTTTGCACCCGGTGCGCATGCCGGGATCAACCCCGATCACGCGCAAAGCGCCGGCCGGCGCGGAGAGCAGCAGGTTCTGCGCGTTTTCGCGAAAGACCCGGATGGCTTCTTCGTCGGCGCGGTCGCGGACGTGGCCAATCACTTCGTTTTCGATGGCAGGCCGCAGCAGCCGATCGTAGGCGTCGTCGACTACGAGTTTAATCTGTTCTGCAAATGGGCTATCCGCAGACTTGAGGTAGCGCGACACCAGTTCTGACTTCAGCGCGGCATCGTCGACGGCCAGTTCCATCCGGAGAAAGCCTTCCTTGGCGCCGCGGTGAACGGCGAGAAAGCGGTGGGACGGGATTTTGTCGACGGGTTCGCGGAACTCGTAATAGGCCTCGAACTTGGTATGCTTTCCTTCGCAGTTCTTTGTGGGGTGGGCCGCAATAGCGCCCGAGTTCAGCATGTGATTACGCAAGAACTCGCGCGCATCCCGGTCCACGGAGACTCGTTCGGCCAGGATATGCCGGGCGCCTTCGAGCGCGTCTTCAGCGGACGGCACGGCCTTCTCCGGTTTCGCAAATGTGGCTGCAAATGCTTCAATGGACTGTTCGGCGAGTTCCTGGTTCCAGAGGAAGTCCGCGAGGGTCGTCAGTCCTTTTTCGCGGGCGACGGTAGCCTTGGTACGGCGCGCCTTCTTGTAGGGAAGGTAGAGATCTTCTAGCTCGGTCTTGTCCATGCATCGATCGATCGCGATTCGCAGTTCTTCGGTGAGCTTTCCCTGCTTGGCGATTGTTTCGAGCACATAGGACCTGCGCGCTGTCAACGACACGAAATACTCGTTCCGTTTCTCAATACGCTCAAGCTGATCTTCCCGCAGCCCGCCAGTGACATCCTTGCGATACCGCGCGATAAACGGAATCGTTGCGCCGCCGGTAAGCAGTTCGATCGCCTTGGCCGCCTGCTGCGCCTGAACCTCAACCTCGTCGGCGATGAGCCGGAGGTATTTCTCATCAATCATGGTACTGCCTCTCCAACTGGACTACCTGAACCTCGGACTCTATCAAATTTCGAGGATATTCACAATGAAATCCGCTACGCACAGCCTAGAGTCCTATGGCCACGTGCACGGGTTGGGCTACATTTGGTCCCGTGAGCAGGAGCGTGGAGGATTCGGCATCCCAGGAATATTCGTACCCGGGGTCCGGGTCGAAGGTCACCTGCACGGGTTTGACCGGCAACAGCACGCGAGCGCGGGCGGTGGTTCCCGACGGACCACGCATGGTAAAACGGAACGCGCCGTCTTCCACCCGCGCATCGCGGACCCGGGCCGCGGCCGCGAGGACGGCAGGGCTGCGTTGCCGGCTCCGCATCCAATCCGCATCGACGAGCAGGGTTCGCTCGTTCGCGCGGAGTACCCGCTCATGGACGACGGGGAGTGCGGGATCGAAAAGGTCAATGTACTGACCGGTAAATCGGACCTCGGGATCTTCCGCCAGTGTTTCGTCTAACACGGAAGCGATCACGTAAGGTCCACGGCGTACGCACAGATAGACTTGGGTTTCCAGGGATTCACCTTTGGCTTCGAGCATCTCGCGGACCCAACGACGCACGTTCTCCGCGCCTTCGACGGACTCCTGCAAGTCGCGGGGGCGCTCTTCAACAACACGAACGAAACCGTCTTCGACAGGTTCCGGGGCCGTGCGCGCGGCTGCGGTTACACCGAGCCGTTTGAACAAATCGTCGTAAGCTTTTGCATCGGTCTTGCCTTGATCGTTCCACCACTCGCGGACGTGATGGTACGGGTCTGAACCATCGTCGATGACGATCAGGCATCCGCCGGCGCGCACCCACGCATCAAGGGCGGCGTGGTACTCGGGTTTCAACGGCTTCTGATGTTCGTAGGTGAGGAGAAGCACTTTGTAGCGGTCAAGGCTCCCGGAGTGAATCGTATTCTCCAGTTGTGCGATTTCGACGGGCACGCCTACCTTCAACAGCGGCAGCGCCAAGGCATAGAACGATCCGAGGGATGCTTCGCTGGGTTCCGGCGCGGCGCGCTGAAACATCATGGTGTCGGAGACCACAACACCGATGCCTTGCGTGCCGGTTTCGTATTGGACCTCCGGCTGATCCATGTCGTTCAGCGCGTTGATGACGGTGAGCAACTGGGTTGCATAGTCTGAGGGGATTCCTTCGCGATCGCCGGACTGGGAATCCATATCGACTTTGGGGTAGGTACCCTGAAAAATCCGGTCGGGCCATGGCATGACCTCGAAGCGGCTGACTTCGGGCCACATGAGGGATGCAATGACGGTGCATTCGTAATTGAGCTTGTAATCGTTCCAACTGCGGTTGGGATTGTCTTCCACGGGGTCGGCCAAAAACCAGACCTCCCGGCCTGTGGGACGCACCATGGCGAGCATCTGTCCGTATTCCAGGTAGGCGGTCTCGAAGGTGCGTTCCTTGCGAACGCCCTGGTAGGCGTTCTGGGAACGGGCCGTACCGGTCCATACCTGGGCGATGTAGCCGTCGAGTTGTGGGATATCGATGAGATGGGATTCGGGGCTCACGATGCGCCATTGGGCGTAATTGACGAGACTGTGCGTGGGGACATGGCACTCAATATCGATGCCCTTCTCCCTGGCCCGTTCATCCACGTAGGCAAATACTTCGCGTAACGCGTCAAAATAGAGTTCGTACTTCAGTTTGCTGGCGCGGTACTGCGCGTCAGGACTGGAATCGGGTTCCTGCCAGGGCTCGCCGTAAAACTCCTGCCACTCGCGCTTGAAGGCCTCGCTCCAGCCCGTGTTCGCCCAGAACTCCGGTTCCTCCAAAAAGACCGCGTGCACGCCATACTCCAGCGCCGGGTCGATGTACTGCTTGATGTACTCGACGTATGCGTCGGTGGGCACGTTGTATCCGACGGTGGTGCTGTTGCCGTGCATGAAGAGGCGGCCGTCTTTGGCGGTCTGCACTTCTTCTTTTTTGAAGGCATCGCCGCTTCCGTAGTAGGACCCGTAGGCGCCCCAGGCGATGCCGGTCATGAGGCTTATGGTATAGCCCTGTTCGCGCCAGCTATCCGCACGCTCGGCAAAGGTGCCATTGGTTCCGTACACGATGGCCATATCGGACCCGATGTCCAGTTCGGGACGGTAGCCGGGACTAACCTGGAACGAGGTGCTTTCGGGAGGCGTGGACTCCTGGGCGCTAGCGAACGGTAATGCGACCGCGAAGATGCAGAGCGCTGCAAAGACAAAGGCATGTCTAAACACGATAGAGAAGGCTCCCCCGTCAAATGAATCCAGATGCACCGCTGGTGAACATACCACGGCGCGGAGGGGCAGTCAACGGAGCGCGGCGGGCCTGGCTGGGGACATTCTTCCGTTGACTCGTTGAGACGGGACCTTGCTGCTGCTAGTATCGCTGGCCATGGACGAACCGCGATTGCAGGTGAGCGACCGGCTGCGCAGGCTGATGGCGTACGACAAGTTCTCGGGGGAGGTGCCCCGCGTGCTCGTCCTGCGCGGCGAATACTGGCTCGACAGTGCGTGCGAAAATGCGGCGCGTTCCATGGGGTGGCAGGTGGCGCCGGTGCCGGTGGTCATGGAAGGGGTTTTGTCCAAGGAGCAGGTCGCCAAGCTCTTTGAATCGCTCGTGAACCTCCGGCCCGACTTCATTCTGTCGATCAATCTCAGCGGTATGGACTTGGGCGGGCTGCTGGCGCGGCTTTTTGAGGACCTGGATATCCCGTATGTGACGTGGTTCGTGGACGACCCGCGCACAATCGTCATGGGGCGCGGCACGTACGCCACGTCGAACGCGCTGGCGTTGACCTGGGACAAGGCGTACATTCCCTATCTGGAGCGCGTGGGGTTCCCTGCCGTCCGGGCCTTGCCGCTGGCCACCGACCCCACGCTGTTCAATCGTCCGCCGCGTGATACCTGGGACTTCCCCCCCACCTTCGTCGGCAATTCCATGGAGACGTTTTCTACGCGGAGTTGGGCGGCCGTGTGGAAGAATCCGGAGTTGGCAGACCGGCTAACCGCTGCTTTCGAACGGGGGCACGTGACACGCGATCGGTTCGGGGAAGGGTTGGAGGCTATCCTCGACGCCGGGTACTGCGGAACGCTCGACTCCGAAATGCGGCGTCACGCCGAGATGCTCTGCTTCATTGAGGGCACTCGGCGATTGCGTGTCGCACATGTGCGCGCGCTGGAACCAGAAGGTCTGCACGTGCGCGGCGATGATGGCTGGGCGCGCGTGCTCCAGCACGCGGGACCGTCCCTTGACTACTTCACGGAACTGCCGGAGTTCTATGGCGACTGCCCAATCAACTTCAACGTGACGAGCATTCAGATGCCGCATACGGTGAATCAGCGGGTTTTCGACTGTCCCGCGGCTGGTGGGTTCTTGCTGACCGACGCACAATCGGATTTGGAGGACCTGTTTGATCTGGAATCGGAAGTCGCCGCGTACCGTTCGGTCGAGGAGTGTGTTGAGAAGTTTCGATTCTTCCAGCGGCATCCCGGGGCACGGCTGGAGATTGCAGAGAAGGCCCGTAAACGCGTCTTGGGGGAGCATACGTACGCGCATAGGCTCATGCAGATCGTGCGGATCTTGCAGGACCGGTATTGACCTGGGCGGCTCAGTGCTTCATGCTTTCAGTTGAATTTGGACCTTTGAGGAAGGAGTAGTCCCATGATTCGCCACGCAGTTTTGTCGATGATACTCGCCGCGATTGTGTGTGTTTCCGCGCCGGCCCAGTTGCTCCCGGAGGTGGAGAACGTTGTTGTCTTCAAGGAGACGGACAAGTTCGCCGGGTGGCCCGCCAACAACGGGATGTGGGCCTGGGGCAACGAAATGGTGGTCGGTTTCGTGGTCGGACAGTTCGATGACGAAAAGCAAGACGGACACCCCATCAAGCCACCCTCAACGCAGCGGCAGGCGCGTACTCTGGACGGCGGTCATACATGGACCATTGAGAAACCTTCATTTCTTGATGAGGACGAGAAGGAAGCGGAGCCCACGGCGTTGACGGAGCCGATCAATTTCACCCATCCCGATTTCGCCTTCAAGTTCCGATCGGGACAGGCCAGCTTTTACTACAGCCTGGATCGGTGCAAGACCTGGAAAGGGCCGTATACATTTCCGGCCTTTGACCGGCCCGGGGTACTGGCGAGGACCGACTATATCGTCAACGGCGAGCGCGACATGTTTGTCTTTCTCACATCGCCGAAGGACAACGAGGACGAGGGCTGGCCGTATTGCGCGCGGACGCAGGACGGCGGGTTAACCTGGGAACACGTGGGATGGATTGGCGAGCAGCCGCCGGTGAACGGTTATGGGTACGCGATCATGCCGTCGACGGTGCGGCTAGCCAGTGGCGCGTTTCTTTCCATCATTCGGCACGGCGGCCAGTTCGACGGCGAGAAACGCTGGTGGCTGGACGCCTACCTTTCACCGGACGAAGGCAAGAGTTGGTACCTCCTGGACAAGCCGTACATCGACAACGCGGGGAATCCTGCGAGTTTAATTAAGCTCGACGACGGCCGTCTCGCGTTGATCTATGGATGGCGGCGGGCACCCTATGGCGTACGCGCCATCCTCTCGGATGATGAGGGACAGACGTGGAGTCCGGAGATTGTATTGCGCCACGACGCGGCCGTATGGGACATCGGCTATCCGCGGAGCGCGCAACGGCCGGATGGAAAAGTCGTCACGGTTGTGTACTACAACGTCGCTTCTGCAAAGGAACGATTCATCGCCGCGACGATCTGGGATCCGCCCACGGCACCGGAGGATTAGCACCTCGTACTTCGGGTCCCAAAGAAGTTGACGTTTGCCGCCGTGAACCACGCTTCGGCATGGGTAGCGACAAATCCGAAATTCGAAGCACGAAATCCGAAACAAGCACGAATGACCAAAATCCAAAAACGGTCTCGCGCCGCAAGAGATTGCGTCGAAGCCATTGCCTTTGCGGATTCGATCCTGGCCTCGCGGAGATCCGGGCGCTTCAACGCGAATACGGCTGTGCCCGGCCAATATTCGTTTCGAATTTCAGATTTGAGATTTGTTTCGGATTTCGTGCTTCGAATTTCGGATTTGGTTCAATAGAGGACCATGTCTACAGTCAGCAATTCACGTCGCGTAACGTTCTCGCAGGTAGGTTTCGAGATCCCTGAGACGATGGGCGTGGGTGTGGTGCGCGGCGATGCGGCGTCGTGCGGCGTGGACGATTGAGGTGCGGGCCTCGGGGTGCCTTTGATAGTAGCGCACCTTGTCTTCCAGTTCGTCCAGCGTGGTGTAGGTCACCGTCTCCGTTTCCGGGTCGAAGAACTCTTCCAGGTCGCCTTGCGCGTCCGTGATTAGAAATCCACCGGCCGCCGGGCAGTCGAACACGCGCTGATTAACCGAGGTCCGCATTTGGAGGCTGGTGGCGTTCAGGTTGATGGCCGTGCCGCGGTAGAAGGGCGCGAGACTGTCGAAATATCCGATGTCGCCGTAGCAGCGGTTGTGCACGGCCTGCCAGGCGTCGTCGCCGAAGACGTCTACACCATGCGGCGCGAGGCGTTGCACCATTTCCACCCGAATGCGGCGCGTGGCTTCGTAAACGAGACAGAGTTCCACATTGCGACGGTCGCTAGCATCGGCAGCGGACAGCAGCGCGGGATCAAGAATCGTCTCGACACCTTGGGCGAAGGCTTCGCGTGTGACGCGGCCCTCGTCAAACGCTTCCCGCGCGGCTTGCTTCAGGGCCGGATTCGCTTCGAGTTTTTCCCACGCTTCTTCGGCATGCTCAATCATGGACACGCCCACGAAAGCGAGGTCGCGATCCCATGCTGCGGCGGGTGCGCCGTTAAACAAACCGGGATCGGTCGCGTGCGGCATGAAACACACGTGCGGGAACCCGTGGGCTTCCAGGTGTGGAATGTAGGCGCGCTCCCAAGTGGCCGCGACGCTGTAAGGCGAGCCGTGGACGGTACGGTTAAAAAGGATCATGCGTGGCGTGTCGGTGAACCAACTGACGTAGGGGATTCGCGCGTCCTCGAAAAACCGGGCGAAGAGTCCCATCTCATCCATGCCGGCATAGTTTGACGTGAGGATGAAGTGGGGTTTGAAGGACCCCACGGTTTGGAACAGCGCGGCAATCTGGTCGCGGGTGAGCCCTCCTGTCATCACTGACGGGACGGCGGCGGTCTCCCAGCCGAGCGATTGCGCCGCGCGCACCCAACTCTGGTCGAAGAAGTACTGCGTTTCGAGGACCAGCATGCGCGTCGGGCCCGCGAACTTGGGATAGTCCAGGATGGCCCGCATGCCTTCGGTGATGGTGAGCCGTTTATCCATGCCTTTGCCGCGATCGCCGGCTGATTCCCTGTACTACGCCAAACGTAGCAATCAAGAAACGCCGGGAGACGTTACAGAACCCCCCAACTGAGCGCCAGAGCCGCCAGGCTCAAACAGATGAAGAAGCCGCACATATCGGTAATGGTTGTAAGGATTGGGGCAGCGGCCAAGGCGGGATCAATGCCCATGCCTCTGATCGCGAGGGGCAGAACGGCCCCAACGCTGGTTCCGATCATCGTATTCGCGAACAGTGTAAAGGCCGCAATGGCCGCGAGGTAGAAGTGCCCTTTCCAAATCATGCCGATTCCAAGGATCATGGCCCCAAGCACGATACCGTTGAATAACGCGACCGAAGTTTCCTGCCACCAGACACGCAGAAAATCCCGAGGCTTGACGAGCCCGAGGGACAGTTCCCGGATGCTCACGGCGACCGCCTGACTCCCGGCGCACCCACTCATATCGGAAATCACGGGCAAAAACACCGCCAGCGCAATCACCTGTGCAAGTGTCGATTCATACAGCGCAATGACGCTGGCGGCCATGATATTGAGGAACACGTTTGGGGTCAGAAATGATAGCCGGCGAAACGCGCGTGAAACGATCGGCATGCTGCGGAGTTCTTCGCCGCCCACGATACCGCCGAAGCGCAAGAAGGTCCGTTCCGCAACTTCGCCGTGGGCCTCTTCCACGTCGGCCCGTTCAACGACGCCGACGAGCTTGCCGAAATTGTCGACCACGGGTACGCCGAAGAACATGTGCCGGTCGAAAACCTGTTCGAGTTCTACCAGCGTGGCATCGACGCTGACGCTGATGGGATTCAGGATCTGGATCTTGGCCAGGGGTGTGCTGCCGGGCGACAGGACGAGATCGCGCAGACGGACCACGCCTACGAGATTCCCCTTGTCGGACACGACATAGACATATTGCACACCGTAGTCTGAATACGTCTCGGCATTTTCGCGGAGGTCGTTAAGGACGTCGTGAACGCGGAGGGACTCGTTGTACGCGAGGTACTCCGTGATCATAAGACCACCCGCGGTGTCGGACGGGTAGACCAGCAATGCTCGCGCGTCTTGCGCTTCTTCCGGGCTCATCTGAAGCAAGATGGCTTCCAGGTCGCCGTGGTCGAGTTCGCTCAGCACGTCCGCGCGGATGTCGCTGTCCATCTCGTCCATGATGGCGGCGGCCTGGGGGACAGGCAGGTCTTCGATGAGGTCGGCGCCGACGGCTTCATGGAGTTCCTCGATGACGTCGGCCGCGTCTTCGGGATCGAGGAGGGTCAGCACGGCGGATTGGTCTTCTTCGTTCAACCGCGACATGGCGCGCGCCAGTTCGGATGGCGATAGTTGGGCGAGGTAGGCGGTGAGGCCAGGACTATCCTGCCGTTCGACGAATTCCTCGATTTGTTCCCATGTCTCGATGTTTGGCTGATCCGTCATCAATATTGCTCCGCATAGGGATTCAGAGACACACAGGGGGCACGCGAGGCCGACCGAACCGCACGCGATGAAGAGTGTAGCAAACGAGTAGGGACGGTTTCGAGGCGTATGTGCGTTTGATAGCCGAATTCGCGATCTGCCCGAAGAACATCCCCCTTGTCCCCTTCAAAGGGGGAAACGCCGCAACGCCTTGCGTTGCTGCCCTAACCATCCGAGGCCTTCGAGACGCGTACAAAATTCTGCGTTATCTGAGTAATGCGTCTCAGCAGATTCCCCCTTTGAAGGGGGCAAGGGGGATGTTCTTCAGTCCGTATGTCGTGCCGCAGTGCTCATCTGATTGATGCTCGCGGCATCTCATACTCGCCGGTTTGAACGGTGGCGTGGGTTTGTCTCCGTTGATTGAAAAATGGAAGGCGGGTCGCGGCTGGCCTATAATTGGCGGTGGGAGTTTGATTGTGTCTACGCTGCATTGTAAGGAGTCCTGGCGATGAGCCTGAATCTTGCCCACTATTTGGAGATGTCCGCGGAGTCCGTGCCGGATCGGACGGCGGTGATGCTGGACGAGTACCGGTTTACGTATGCGGAAGTAAACGCCTTCGCGAAACGGGTCGCGAACGTGCTGGTGGACAAAGGCATCGAGAAGGGCGACAAGGTCGCCATCATGATCCCGAACACGCCACACTTTCCGATGGTCTATTACGGCATCCTCAACGCGGGCGCGACGGTGGTGCCGGTAAACGTGCTGCTGAAATCGCACGAGATCCAGTATTACCTGGAAGACTCCGATGCGAAGGTGTTCGTGGTGTGGCGCGGCTTTTACGATGAAGCCGTCCAGGCCTTCCATGAGACGGACACCTGCCATCATCTTCTGGTGGTCAGCACGCCGGAAGATATGGAGTCGCCGCCGGAAGGCGAAATGCTGATGCCGCTGCTGTTGGGCGTTTCACACGAATTCGATCTCATCGAGACCATGCCGGACGATACGGCGGTCATCCTCTACACGAGCGGCACGACGGGCCATCCGAAGGGCGCGGAGCTGACGCATTTCAATATGTTCTTCAACGCGTACTATACGAAGGAGAAAATCATTCGCTCCGGGGGCGAGGACGTGATCCTCGCCGTACTGCCTCTGTTCCACTCTTTCGGCCAGACCTGCATTTTGAACGCGGGACTCATGGCGGGATCGACGATCACGATGGTCCCGCAGTTCGACACAGAACGGGTTATCAAAACCATCGAGCGGGATCGCGTTACCGTCATTGCCCTCGTGCCCACCATGTACGCCTTCCTGCTCAACGCCGCCGACCAGCATGCCTGCGACTTGTCGTCGTTGAGGATGGCGGTGTCGGGTGCGTCCTCGTTACCGGTGGAGATCATCAACCGGTTCAAAGAACGCTTCGGCGTGCAGATCCTGGAAGGCTATGGCCTGAGCGAGACAAGCCCGGTGGCGTCGTTCAACGTGACGGACCGGCCCTGCAAGCCCGGGTCCATTGGGTTGCCCATCTGGGGGTGCGAGATGCGGATCATGCGGGAGGACGGATCCTTTGCGGGCGCGGACGAGGTCGGCGAGATCGTCATCCGCGGGCACAACGTGATGAAGGCGTACTACAAGAAACCAGTGGCCACGGCGGAGACCATCATCAACGGCTGGCTCCATACCGGGGACCTCGGCAAGTACGACGAAGACGGATACTTCTACATCGTAGACCGTATCAAGGACATCATTATCCGCGGCGGCATGAATATCTATCCACGCGAAGTCGAGGAGGTGCTCCACGGCCACCCCGCCGTGCTCGAAGTCGCCGTCGTCGGCATCCCGGATGTCCTGCGCGGCGAGGAGGTCAGGGCCTATATCGCGCTCCGGGACGGCCATTCCGCGTCCGCAGACGAACTGCAGGAATACTGCGTCGAGCGCCTGGCGAAGTACAAGTGCCCGAAGGAAGTCGAGATCCTGCCCAGCCTCCCCAAGGGACCAACGGGGAAACTACTGAAGCGGGAGTTGCGAGGGCTGGCCGCGAAGTAGGGGTTGCTCGCAATGGCCCGAACTTGGCAATGTCATCCGGGATCCAATAGGCCCAACAGAGCTTCAAGTCCACTGCCAACGACATCGACCGCGGCATCGAGTGCTTCTGGCGGCGCGCCGAGGCGGTTGACCCAAACGGTTGGGTAGCCGAACCAGCTTGCGCCGGCGGCGTCGCACCCGGCAAAGGCTTTGATGGCGGGGTTATACTGCGCTGTAGCATTCGGCGTCGCCACGGGATGAACGAGTGACGCGCCCACCGCGGTCGAGGGTCATGGGAAAATCTCCTTTTGTGGGTCTCGCCGAATCTCTAGTCTTTGACCGGGCCTTGGTCGCCGAAATGTGTTCGGGCGTTTCGAGGGTCGTGCCGCAGCACATCCAGAATAAATACGCGCAGCTGATCGACAGGTATCACTTGGGAGACTCGGAATGATGAGTTTCTCTGACGAGACGAAAACCTACGCCCAAGTTCGCCGCCTCTAGAGGGAACCCACCAGGGATGCGAGTCCATCCGGTAAACGCATCAATCGGGGTGACATAATGCCCCCCACGAATCACCAGATGGTGCTCCGTCGTGAACAGCGCGGGTTCCGCAAAGTCAGGTTCCAGGAGTAAGCTGGCAAGGTCATTGGCGTCGTCGTAATCGAACCAATAGTTTCCGCACCATTCCGACGCATTCCCTATCAGATCGTTTACGCCGTCCTGGTTTTCCCCCGCGGGAAAGCTTCCCACAGTTACTACCCTCGGAGCGGATCGATGGAGCTCATCCTCATAGTGTTGGAACAGGAACGCGCGCCCCCGTGGGTCCTCTTCCCCCCACGGATACGTGCTTTCTTTCCGGCCACGAGCGACATACTCCCATTCGATTTCCGACGGAAGTCGATGTTTTACACCTGTTCGTTCTGTCAGCCACTCGCAATACCGCCGTGCTCCCTGATAGGTCACGTTGACGGCAGGTGCGTGTTCGTACGATGCCTTGGGCTCATATCCGGTGTCGCTGTGCAGGATTGTCGCGAAACTATCGATAACAATGTACGGCGCGCTAGTTTCCGCGGGTGATGCCGTGCTGTTCAGAAACTCGCAGAACTCCTGCGCGGTAACTTCGTATTTCCCAATTTCAAACGGGGACACAATGACGCTCTGCCGCGGTCTTGCTAAAGTGATCCATGGAGCGAGTAACTCACTGAACCGGATACTTGCGTCGTCGGGGGCGCCGAGATTCACTTCACCCCCGGGGACGCGTATAAACGAACCAATGTCCGCGACACCCCGATTCGGAGGAATGGGGAATTGCTCATAGCTTCTGGCCTGTTTGGTGGGAAATGCACGATCCACGACGAAGAGGAATCCTGCAACTGTGAGCGCGCAGCTACCAGCAAGAAACCAAATCAAATATGTGACAATTTGTTTCACAGGCCCCCCTGTCAACGCTCAAGTTCGGAGAGCATGTTGAAACTCGAGCTTGAGACACGAAGTTCTGCGCCTTCGCGCTTGGTGCTCCTCCAATAGTGACATGTTCTTCTGTGCTTCGCAAGAGCGTTAGTCCGCCTCTAAGGAAGAGGAATGGGAACTTCGGCGTTTGCCGTGAGTTCTGGGTACCTCGGGGACTTGGACGGGGACGCCCAAGCCACAGGCGCGGGGCGGCGGGTTGCACGGCAAAGGCATGGATTTGATATACTTGAGGGGTCGGTGCAAGTGTGCGTGGGGCAGGGCGTGCCGGTGGGCACGCGGGTCGTTTGCAGGGCCATACCCCAGGCGCATCGGATTCCCGGGCGAGATGCGTTTCGCCTGCGCAACGTTTGACGGTTTACCGCGTTACGAAGAGAGGTTTCTCATCTGATGATGTCGAATAATGGCGAGCACGTCGCCCCTCAGGATTATCTGAACACGCCCATCCTGGACACGATCAATTCGCCCCGGGATTTGAAGACGCTCAAGGTGGAGCAACTAAAGACGCTGGCCGAGGAGATCCGACACAAGATCATCGCCACGGCGTCGGTCAACGGCGGGCATCTGGCACCGCACCTGGGCGTGGTGGATCTGACGCTGGCGCTCCATTACGTCTTCGACACGGAAGACGACATGCTGGTGTGGGACGTGGGGCATCAGTGCTACGCCCACAAGCTCGTCACCGGGCGGCGGGACATGCTGCCCACCATCCGCAAGAAGGGCGGCTTGAGCGGGTATCCCAAACGCAGCGAGAGTCCCTACGACGTGTTCGGCGTGGGCCACAGCTCGACGTCGATCTCGGCGGGGCTGGGCATGGCGGTGGCGCGGTCGTTGACGCAGCGCGGCGGCCGGGCGATCGCGGTCATCGGCGACGGCGCGATGACTGCCGGCATGGCCTTCGAAGCGCTGAGCCATGCGGGGCACCTTGGCACGGATCTCATCGTCATTCTCAACGACAACAACATGTCCATTTCGAACAACGTGGGCGCGGTGTCGGCTTATTTCAACCGGCTCATCACGGGCGGGCTGTACACACGGGCGCGCGGCGACCTCCATACCTTCATGGAGCGGACGCTGGGGCAGCACCTCACCCGGGCGGCGGAACGGCTGGAGCATTCCGTGAAGGGTTTCCTCACGCCGGGGTCCATGTTCGAGGCCCTGGGCCTGCGCTATGTGGGCCCGGTGGACGGGCACGACATGGACACGCTGGTGGAGTGCCTGGGCAATCTCAAGAAGACCTCGGGTCCGGTGTTCTTCCACTGCGTCACGAAAAAGGGCAAAGGCTACAGCTACGCCGAACAAGATCCGCAGACCTACCACGGCGTACAGGCCTTCGATATCACCACCGGAAAGTTCCAAAGTTCGAGCGCCGCACCCGTCCCGACATTCACGAGCGCGTTCGCAGACGCCATGATCGAAGCTGCCCGGGAGAACGAAAAGGTCGTGGGCATTACGGCGGCCATGCCGACAGGCACGGGTCTGAGCAAGTTTGAAAAGGAGTTCCCGGAGCGCACCTTCGACGTGGGCATCTGCGAGCAGCACGCGGTCACCTTCGCGGCGGGCCTCGCGACCCAGGGGATGCGGCCGGTCTGCGCGATTTACTCGACCTTCCTGCAGCGGGCGTACGACCAGGTCATTCACGACGTGTGCATGCAGAACCTGCCGGTCGTGTTCGCCATCGACCGCGCGGGCGCCGTGGGTGAAGACAGCCCGACGCAGCAAGGCGCGTTTGATGTCTCGTTCCTGCGGGCCGTGCCCGAGCTAAAGGTGCTGGCGGCGCGCGACGACGTGGATACGCGGCTCATGCTGAAGTGGGCATTGGAACAACCGGGTCCGGTGGCGATCCGGTACGCGCGCAGCAAGGCGCCAACGATTGGATCGGCGGACGGCCGTGATATCACAAAAGGCGAAGTCCTGCGCGAAGGCAACGACGCGACTTTGCTGGCGATCGGTCCTGTCATTTCGGCTTGCCTGGAAGCGGCGGAAACCTTGCAACGCGAAGGGTTCTCGATTGGCGTTGCGGACGCGCGTTCGGCAAAGCCGCTGGACGGGGAGCTGCTGGATAGGTTGAAAGGCGCGCCCATCATCACCGTGGAAGAGAATACGTTGCCCGGCGGGTTCGGATCGGGCGTGCTGGAGCACTTTGAAGAGGCGGGCATATTGGAAGACGTCCGGATCAAGCGGCTCGGTTTCCCGGATGCGTATCTCGATCACGGCACGCGGGACGAGCAGCTCGCGGACATCGGCCTGACGGCGGAAGGCATCGCGGCGTCCGTCCGGCATTATCTCGGCCAGCACGTAACGCAGCCGGTTCAGTAGGCCTTCTCGCCGGACGTTGGCTGGAGTCTTCTTCCGGCAACTAAAGAACATCCCCCTTAGTCCCCCTTCAAAGGGGGAATTTGGCGCGACGCGTTGCGCCGCGCGTAGGGCAGGCGTCGTCGCGGCAAGAAGACCCGCACAAAACAGGAAGACTGAGGAAGATTAATCCCCCTTCGAAGGGGGATCAAGGGGGATGTTCTCTAACTCCCGGCCACAGGGGAGACGAGTGGCGCCACCTCGCACAACCGCCAACACCCTTATCTAACACAGACTCTCCCCTTGACAAATTCCGGGGGGATCGCCTAGTCTACGGTTGGTCTTAGTTCGGAGCCAGTCTTCTCATGCAAGGCAAACCGTCTCCACAGGGCACCGAAGTACTAGAACAGTACATCCAGCGATGCCGCGGATTTCTGGACGGCTGGGTGCGTTTCAACCAAATCATCGCGGCCTATCCCAGTCCGGGCGTCAACAAGCTGCAACTGGAGACCATGTTTCTCCAGATCAAGAGCACGCTGGCGCGGGAACACCAGATTCTCCGCGATCGGTTGGGGCCGGACTGCAAGTTCTCCGCGGATATCGTCAACATCATTTCCGGCGCCACGACGCTGGATGCCATCTACGCGCAATCCGAGGTGGCGGTGCGCAAGCTGCACACGGAATGGCACCGCGCTTTCATCACCATCAACGAGACCCTGGGAAACCTCGAGGACAAGCTACGGCGCGCACTGGCCGGGGAGCGCGTCATGGTGGGCAACATCGTGATCCAGGTGCGCATCCGCAAGCCGGTCCCTGTGCGCCAGATCCTGACGGGCATCGCCGTGGTGCTCGCGATCGCGACCGTCCCGGCGACCATCTACGTGATGCGGAACTTCCTGGGGTTCTGGGCGCCCGGCGCCGGTGAAGGCATTGTCTACTCCGAAGCCATGACGGACGAAGAGAAGATTCAGCTGCTCCTGACAACGATGAAAAACGCCGTCGAAAATGGGGACATCGACGCATTGATGACCACCTATTCCGACGCGTACTCCGACGAGGGCGGGCGCGGCAAGACGGATCTCCGGGCCATGTTGCAGGCCTACAAGGTGGCCGGAGGATTCGTTGGCTCGCAATTGGTGGTGGACAAGGCCACCATCCAGATCGAAGGCGACTTCGCCCGTATCGAACCCGTTCATTTTGTTGGAAGAGAAGATCAGCTCAGCATGATCGTCGCGGGAAGCCGTGAAGGCGACCGCTGGCTGATTTCGGCGATCGGCGGAATCTAGTTCGCATCCGGGTCTCCCCCACGCTGAATTCCCGCCTACTGGGCCACGTCTCCCGCCGGCACTTGATCCCGGTGTTTTGTGAGGTCGGGACGCAACGTCACCGGAAATCCTTGCAGAACATTGCGGAATCGAAACCCCAAGGGTTTGTGGTAGTCCGGGAACGCGTCACCTTGCGCCATGGGCATGGGACAGTGCCGGCAGCGGATCAACATCATTCCGCCAAAGAAGAACACCGATCGCGGGAATCGCGTCATGGACGTGGTGACATAGCGCAATGCCCAGAAGAAGGGGTTGCGGGATTGGAGCTGGCTGCTGATATACACGTAGTCCGAGACGCGCTTCGGAATGAGCGCGAGCCAGCGCGCCCAGAAGCGGTAGCCGTCCATGCGGCTGCGGAACACAGGTCCGTGAATCATGTCTTCCAGGGTTCCGTGGAACTTCAGCAACCCGCGCATCATGGATTCGTACTGCGCGCCGGCGTACGAGGGATTTTCGAGCAGCGTGCGGATCATGCCGGTCACGGCGGTTGTGGCCCATACGCCGGAGGAACTGGGGAACCAGATTTGCACAAAGGTCCCGCCGACGAGGATCCAGTTGGCGCCGTACGCCCGGTCCCGGACGAAATAGCGGTGGCGCACTTCCTGGGTCGCTACCGCCGTCTGGAAACTGGACCGGTAGTCGATGCCGCGGCGAGCGTAGGCGGCGTCGAGTAACCGCATGACTTCCTCTTTCGAGAGCCCGGCGTTCCTTTCCGATTGCGAATCGATGCTAATGCCCACGCTGAGCGTATCGCCGAGGGGGATCAACCAGGAGATGCCGTCGATTCCGTCGGTGTCGCGATCGAGACGCAGTAGATTCGTTCCGGATTGCCACCAACACATTTCGAGCGTCGTGGATTCCGTGTCGCGACGATAATGATCCCACACCACGTATTGCTCGCTGCTGATCGACTTCATGCCAACGCCGGCAGCGTTGGCCACGACGCCGCGAGGACCGGAGGTGTCAAATACATACTGCGGCCACTCGATGGCGTCGCCATTGTCGAGTTCGATGCGCGTGACACGGTCGGTTTCAGAATCGTGGATGATATTCGCGATCTTTCCTTGAATGACGTGGCAGTTGGTCTCTGAGCACGCTTTATCATAGAGCGCCTGGTCGAAGCCCACGCGGTCCACGTGAATGAGGTACTTTGCAGATAGGGGCTGAAAATCGGCGGGGCGATGAGCGAAGTCCTCCACCGTTTCCTGAAAGGGCCGCGTCGGATCGCCGAAATGAGCAATCGTAGCGACCTCGCCGTTGAGCAGGCTGATATGGTTTTTCGGGAAGAAGTACTGTGGGTATAGCCGGCCGTAATGACGCCAGATGTCCGGGCTGGCGCACTCATTCATGGACTCTCCAAGCCGTGGGATCGAGGGAGGCGGGCCGCCTGCGACGAGATAATGTTCGATGCCCTCGCGCGACAGAGCGTCGCTGACGAGCAATCCCGACATGGAGGAACCTACGACAACCGGCAGATCTGCGTACTTCACCATCACCCTACCCCACAGCTTTGACGGAAGGAACTTCCGACAGTCCTCACCCTTGCATGTCAAGCTTATCGGGAGCGGGAGCGGGAGTACAAGTTACCAGTGAGTTGGAAGCTTCTGGAATTCGATGCCTATGCCCGCGAGGTCCGCGCTCATGTCGATGTGGCGACGGTTATTGCGTTTCGGTTTGAACTCTTCCGGCGTCTGGGTGGGATAGTTGTTGTTGAAGCAGGCCAGGCAGAATTGAGGATTGGGCATGCCGGTGGCGCTGACCATTCCTTCGATGGTTTGGAAGGCGAGCGAATCGACCTGCAGGAACTCGCGCATCTTATCAACCGACATGCTGTACGCAATCAGCTTGTTGCGTTCGGGCGTGTCGATGCCGTAGTAGCAGGAATTGATGATGGGCGGACAACTGATCCGGAAATGCACTTCCTTGACGCCACACTTCCGGAGCATCTTGACGATCTTCTTCGACGTCGTGCCGCGCACGATACTGTCATCGACGAGGACGATGCGCTTACCTTCGACGGCGGTGCGGGCGGGGTTGAGCTTGATCTTCACGCCGAAGTCGCGGATCTGTTGGTCGGGCTCAATGAAGGTCCGCCCCACGTAATGGTTGCGAATGAAACCCATGTCGAAGGGGATGCCCGATTCGTGAGAGTAGCCCAAGGCAACCTGGTTTGACGAGTCCGGAACCGCCATCACCATGTCCGCATCGACGGGGAGTTGCTTGGCGAGGTTGCGGCCAAGCTGTTTGCGGACTTCATCAACACTGCGACCGAAAATGACACTATCGGGGCGGGCCACGTAGACAAACTCGAAAATGCACGGCGTCGGTTTTACCGGCGCGAAAGGTTTGAAGGACTGGACACCGTCACGGGTAACGACGACCACTTCTCCCGGTTCGATCTCGCGAATGGGTTCGGCGTCGATGATGTCGAGGGCGCAGCTTTCACTGGCGAAGATGTAAGCCCCGGCGAGGCGGCCCATCCAGAGGGGGCGGAATCCGTTCGGGTCGCGGACCGCGACGATCTCTTCGCCGTTGGTCGCGAGGACGGAATACGCGCCAATAACGTTCCTGAGCGCGTCGACGACGCTGTCGGCAAAGGACTCCTCCTGCGACTTGGCGATGAGGTGGATGATGACCTCGGTGTCGGTCGTGGACTGGAAGATGCGGCCTTCGCTTTCGAGTTCCTCGCGCAGTTGGCCGGCATTGGTCAGGTTGCCGTTATGGCCGAGGGCAATCGCGCCCTTCTTGTAGTCGCGCATGAGGGGCTGAACATTCTTCAAGACCGACGTCCCGAAGGTCGAGTACCGGACATGTCCGATAGCGAGATCGCCCTGGAGCGGTTTGAGCCGGTGCGGTTTGAACACGTCGGACACAAGCCCGACTCCACGATGGCCGCGAAGCTGGCCGCCGTCGGAGACGACGATCCCCGCGCCTTCCTGTCCCCGATGCTGGAGGGCGTAGAGGCCCAGATAGGTCAGGGTTGCGGCATCCGGATGGCCAAAGACGCCAAAGACCCCGCACTCGTCCCGGAGCCGATCACCATCCATCGGCCCCCGAGTAGGGTCACTTTCATCTCCCAAATCGCTGTGGCCATCGGCATCGGTCGGGTAGTTCATCAGAAATCCCTGTTCCCCGTGAGTTTTCGGTACGCCTCGATGTACTTTTCGCGCGTTTTCGCAACAACGTCGTCCGGCAACGGCGGTGGCGGAGAGTCCTTGTCCCACCCCGTCGTTTCGAGCCAGTCGCGGACGAACTGCTTGTCAAAGCTGGGCTGCCCTTTTCCGGGTTCGTACTGGTCCGCCGGCCAGAACCGGGAAGAGTCCGGGGTCAGGATTTCATCCGCCAGAATAAGGGTACCATCCAAGGTCCCAAATTCAAACTTCGTATCACAAAGAATAACGCCCCGCTGCTCGGCATATTCCCTACCACGTGCATAAACGCTGAGTGCGGCTTCGGAGGCGGCGTCGGCCCAGTCTTTGCCGATGATTCGGGCGGCTTCCTCGGGCGGGATATTGATGTCGTGGCCGTCGGTCGCTTTCGTCGCGGGGGTAAAGATGGGCTCCTCGAGGCGATCGGATTCCTTGAGGCCTTCGGGCAGCTTGATGCCGCAGACGGTACCGCTCTTCTTGTACTCTTTCCAGCCGCTGCCTGCGAGGTAACCGCGAATCACGAACTCCACGGGAAACATCTCGCATTTGTGAACCAGCATGGAACGGCCTTCAAACTGGTCTGCATGTTGCTGAAATTCTTCTGGGAAGTCGGCGAGGTCGGCGGAGATGAGATGATTGCGCACGACGTCGCTGACCAAGTCAAACCAGAAGAGGGACATCTTCGTGAGGACCTTACCCTTGTCGGGGATGCCGACAGGGTTTATCCAGTCGAAGGCGGATATTCGATCGGTCGCGACGATGATGAGACGGTCCCCGAGATCGTAGATGTCGCGGACTTTTCCTCGGGCGGTCGGCTCGCGACCCGGAAGGTTGGTTTCACAGACGGCTTGAGTCATCGGTACGTACCTCACTCTTTCGGAAATCCGGTCAGCAATTCGAGGGAATCTGCCCTAATCAGAAGAATGTACCCTGCAGGTGTTCGCGATTCACCTCAAGCAAGTCGTCGAGCAGCGCGCGGCATCCTTTGGCGTTCGGCATGAGCGGATGGCCGAGCATGGCCAGGTACGCGGCTTCGCGGCTGCCCGTCACGGCGGCTTCGACGGTAAGCGTCTCGTAGGCTTTGATGTGCTGCATCAATCCGCGAATGGCGGGACTCGGCGCGGATTGTGGAATCGCTTGAGCGCCGTCCTTGCCGATGATGGCCGGCACTTCAACGGACACATCGTCGTCGAAGGTGGGTACCGCGCCGTTGTTGCGGCAGCACACGATCTGCTTGTTGCGGGCGTCGTTCTCGATCGCGTCGATGAGATAAAAGGCGGCCGTCGAATAGTGGGCGCCACCGCGCTTGGACAACTCGGGGGGCTTCTCGTTCAGCTCCTTCTGACGGTACTTCTCGAAAAGGCTTTCTTCGATTTCGACGACTTCCTCGCCGCGCGTCTTGTCCTTGCGCTTGATTTTCGCGAGGGCGGAATCGGTCGCGTAGAAATACTGAAGGTAGCCATTGCAGAAGGTCTTGAGCGTGGTCATGGCTTCGCGCATGGATTCGCAGATGGCCTCGTCGTCCCACTCCTCGTGGGCGCGTTCCATGAACCCCTTGAGGGCGGCTTCAGTGATGTCTTTTCCGCCGACAGAGATGGTGCGGACCCAGGAAAGGTGGTTCAGACCGACATAGTCCAGCTCCACCTCCTCCATCTTGCAGTCGTGATGCTTCACGACTTCCATGATAATTCCGACGGGGATATTGCAGAGACCGAAGCTCGTCACCTTGCTGTGTTTAATGAGCGCTTCGGTCACGATCCCCGAGGGGTTGGTGAAGTTAACGAGATAGCCGCCAGGGGCATACTGCTCCATGGCATTGGCAATGTCGAGGATGCGCGGAATCGTTCGGAGCGCGCAGCAGAACCCACCGACGCCGGTGGTTTCCTGGCCGATGATGTTGTGGCGCAGACCGAGTTTCTCGTCGTTGATGCGGGCCTGAATCCCGCCTACGCGCAACTGGGTTACGACGTATTTGGCGTCCTTGACTGCCTCTCGCAAGTCGCCCGTATGATGTACCGAGAAAGGCGTTCCATGGCGTTCCGACATGCGCTGGGCGAGCCCTGCGGTAATCTGGAGCCGATCCTGGTTGGGATCCATCATCCAGACTTCGGTTACGGGGATGCGGTCGAGGCGCTCAAAGAGGCCGTCGACCAGTTCCGGTGTGTACGAACTTCCGCCACCGATTACCGCGATCTTCATGAAACCCAAAACCTCCGATAAGCTATTTGATTACTGCCACTTAAAGGAAAAACCAGCGCATGGGGGTACCTGATTTCCGAAGCGAACTGCGCTACGTTCCCGCCCAGAAAAAGTACTGCCGCGCAATGATACGAACAGTGCCCCATAAAGTCAACTTTTCTACGAACACAAGAGCAATACAAAAAGGGTGACAAGTGCGGCAATTTCCGTAGAAAGGACCCGATTTACTGGATTTACAGGGCGGGTACGCGGTATCGTAATACGGATGGATTTCGGGCACGACGATTGGGAGAGGTCCGTGGCAGTATGATGATAGACACCGACGCGACAACGTTCAATTTTGCGTGGGTGCTATCGGGTATCCTGCTTATTCCCTACCTGTTTTGGGGCATCTATCTCCTGCGACAACGGCTGGTGTACCACGCCGAACTGGACCGTGCCGTCGAGCTTTTCACCATTGCGGCGCTGGTATTCTTTTTCATCTTCGAGTTCACACTACTGAAGATGTATTTAGGCAACAGCCCGGTCAAACTGGTGTTCAGCACCCTGGGACTGGTCGCGTCGGCACTTGCTCTTTACGGACCTTTGTTAATCTCGTTTGGCTCCCATTTGATGGTGGACTTGGTCATGCCATCAGCGGAATTCGATCCGAGCGTGCCGCAGTACGGCGCCGCGGCGGGGTGTGAACTCCGGGGGGACTTTGAGGCGGCGGCACGTGAGTATGCAACCATCGCGCGAATGTTTCCGAAAGACAGCCATGCGCCGTTGCGCGCGGCTGATAACTTCATGAAGAACGACGAACTGGAACTCGCCCTCCCCTACTTTCTACAGGGCCTCAAAAACGTGCGTTCCTCGTCGGAAGCGTTGCGGGTGACCAATCGTTTGTTTGAGATCTATCGCCGGAATCTGGATGACAAAGCGAAAGCGAAATCGGTTCTCGAGGAGTATCTGAAGCGGTTTCCAGACGCTGAATATGCGGGATCGGTTCGCAACCGGCTCGAACGGTTGGATTCGGAATCGCGTGACGAGATCGAGAGTGAACGAGAAGCGGCGGACAACTAGGGCGCGGGGTCGTTACCCGTTTTCGTGATCCGTTCGGTAGGAATGATGAGCCGTGATCCGCCGACGGCGCGCGCAATATCGATGGCACGGACAGCGCGGCCAAAGTCAGCCGCTTCGTCCGCACGCAGGATGAGGGTTGCGTCGGGTTTTTCTTTCAAGAGAGCAACGATGGCGTCGCGCAAGCCGTCTTCATCGACAGGTCTTCCTCCAAAATAGTAGTTCCCCCGCTCGTCAACGACGATTTCTTCGGGGATGGATTGCGTTTCCGCGGAGGTCTCCGCTTCCGGGAGATCGACTTCGAGACCGTACCCGTGGCGGAATGTGGATGAGACCATAAAGAAGATCAGCAACAAGAACATCACGTCGATGAGGGACGTAAGATTGATGTGAGGACGGCGGCGGTGGCGACGCCCTCCGAAAGGTTGACTCATTGCGCGACTTCCCTGTAATAGCGGGCGATTCGTTGCCCGGCAGCGGCGGGTTTTCCGGCGCGGCCGACAAAGCTGCAAGATGTTGATTATATTAGAGATATTGCAGACAGGAACGCAACCTCCGGGAGCATTCACTTTCGAGAGCAGATTTGCCTAAATGACCGATAGTCAGGTAAACTGCTGTGGGAAGGCTCGCGATTGAGGGTTAGAACGCCGAATTGGAGCGGGGATTACCGTGCAACAGTACCGCGTCTGCGTCGCTGACGACAACGAAGATGGCGCATCCGTTTTGTGTGAAGGGCTAACCATGAACGGCTATTCAGCGTTCACGGTGCATACGGGTGCGGAGGCTTTGGAAGCGTGTTCAAAAGGGGATATCGATCTTGTCCTGCTTGATGTTAATTTTCCGGACATCAGCGGGTACGAGGTTTGTAAACGTCTCAAAGAGTCTCCAGTCACGAGCGAGATTACGGTAATTTTCGTCAGCGTGCGGGGAAGCGAAGAAGACATCCTGACCGGCTACCAGCTTGGCGCTGCAGATTACATTACGAAGCCGTACAACCTGCCGATGGTCATGGTTCGTGTCGATGCGGCGATGCGCGCGAAGAAACTGCGCGAGCGGATGCCGAACGACACTGACATTATCGTGGATTCGGCGTATACGGATCACCTCACGGGATTACGTAACAGCCGCTATCTTTTGGAACGGCTGCAAGAAGAAGTCGAAGAAGCGCATCGCTACGACTATCCTGTCTCGTGCGTGGTGTTCGACGTGGACGACATTCACGCGATCGATCCGGATCTTGGGCCCGTGTCGATGGATGATTTGCTGGCGGAACTGGGCATGGCGTTGCGCAATTACTCGCGCACCTATGATGTGCTGGCGCGATACGACGGCACCGTCTTTGCAGCGGTCCTTCCCCACACGCCGCTGGAGCAAGCGGTCAGTTACGCGACCAAGATTCTACGCGAAGTCGACGGTACGACGTTCTCCGATCCCAGTTTTCCCACGGAAGTGAAACTGAGCGTTGGTATCGTTTCGTGCCGGAATGGCAGCGCGCGCGGCGCGGACTTCGTGCTGGGCGAGGCCATGCGCGGCTTGCTTAAAGCCAAGAGCGCGCCCCCAAACCAGGAGCGCTTGGTTGCGTTGAATCTGTCGGAGAGTTGAACGCGGGAACATCCCCCTCAATCCCCCTTCGAAGGGGGACTTAAGACGGCCCCTATCCGCAGTTGCTGAAAAGCAGATGAATTCTCACGAGATCAGGTCGCGGTCAGCGCTTTCCGTCCAATATCCGTCCGGTAGTGGGCGCCTTCGAAGTGAATTCGCTTCACCCCTTCGTATGCTTTCGCAATCGCCGAAGGCACGTCTTTATCCACGGCGGTAACGTTGAGCACACGGCCACCGTTCGTGACGAGGCGTTCTCCGTCCAGCTTGGTTCCCGCGTGGAAGACGTTGACGCCTGTATCGCGTTCGGCCTGGGCGATTCCATCGATAACGACACCTTTCGGGTAGGAGCCCGGGTAACCGCCGGAGGCCATCACCACGGATACGCATGCGCCAGGCTCCCAATCGATTTGCATGCCATCCAGGCTTTCATCGCAGCACGCAAGCATGAAGGGAACCAGATCGGATTTCATCCGCGGCAAGACGACCTGCGTTTCGGGATCGCCAAAACGGCAGTTGAACTCAATCACTTTTGGCCCTGATTCGGTGATCATGAGGCCGGCATACAGAATGCCCTTGTAGGGGCGGCCTTCCTTTGCCATGCCTTCCACGCAGGGAACGAGGACGGTCCGGTGAATCTCGTCGAGCATCGAATCGTTCACAATCGGCGCGGGAGAATAGGCGCCCATGCCGCCCGTGTTGGGACCCGTGTCGCCATCGAAGGCGGGCTTATGATCCTGGCTGGGTGCCATGGAGAGGACATGCTTCCCGTCGCTGAAGGCGAGGATCGACGCCTCTTGTCCAAACAGACATTCCTCCACGACGACACGTCTGCCCGCATCGCCGAAGACCTTTTCGGTCATCATGCTCTCGATGGCGGCGACGGCTTCATCCAAGGTTTGCGCGACGGTTACGCCCTTTCCCGCCGCCAATCCGTCGGCCTTGATGACGATGGGCGCGCCATGCTGTTTCACGTAGTCGATGGCCGAGGTCGCGTCGGTGAACTCTGCATAGGCGGCAGTCGGGATGTTGTACTTCGCCATGAGGGCCTTGGCGAAACTCTTGCTCGCTTCGAGTTCTGCGGCGGCGCCGGTGGGTCCGAAGGCGATGATGCCGGCAGCGTTCAGTTTGTCGACAATCCCTTTGGACAGCGGATCTTCGGGCCCGACTACGGCAAGGTCGATGGACTTCTCCTTTGCAAAAGCGGCCAAGGCATCCACGTCGCCCGCGCCAATGTCGACACATTCGGCAAGCGCGGCAATACCCGGATTGCCGGGCGCGCAGTAGATCTTCGTAACCAATGGACTCTGCGCAATCTTCCAGACGAGGGCGTGTTCGCGTCCCCCGCCGCCAATAACCAATACCTTCACCGGTTACTCCTCTCGTGGCTCGCACTGCAAAAGATAATTGGCGATCACCCGGTCGTACTCGGCCGTCTGCGCGAAGGCTTCCTGCGCAAGACGGTAGCGGGTCTTGTACGTGACCTCGCCATCGTGGGCGCGTAACTCGTGCATGACGGAGGTGTAGCGATCGGGATTGACCACCACGGTCACGTAGCGGAAATTCTTGGCGGCGGACCGAATCATGGCCGTGCCGCCGATGTCGATCTGGTCGATCACTTCCTCGAGCGTCACGCTGGGTTGCCGGATGACGGATTCGACGGGGTGCAGGTTGACGATACAGAAATCGATCCAGTGGTAACCGGCGGCGGTCAATTGTTCGACGTGCAGCTTCTTCTCGCGGATACCGAGCAGTCCGGCGTGGACTTTGGAGTGGAGCGATTTCACGCGTCCGTCCATCATCTCGGCGACACCGGTGTAATCGCCGATGCTGACGGCGTCAATATCCGCTTCCTGCAGCACCTTGAGGGTGCCGGCCGTGCTGACGACCTCCACGTCGAACTCGTGGAGCAACCGGGCCAGTTCCACTACACCGGTCTTGTCATGACAACTGATGAGCGCGCGTCGGACTGACGGCATATCCGTACCTCCTGGTGGCCTGCGCCACCGGCATCGTTCCATTCTGGCTTTCCGCCAAAATCGGGGAAAGGATAATACTGGACGGAGCAAAGAAATGTCGAATTATTCGCGTCAATTCTTTTCGCGGGTCCCGGAAGGCGGTTTCATTGCGGTGGGGCCTTATAAACACGCAGAATAGGGTTTCGTTCGGTGCGCGAATGCGCCGGAAGTCGAATTAGAAGGGGCCAATCATGTTTCTCACGTCCGTTGCAGTGCTTCTCGTAACCTTGGGGCAACCGTTGTTTGAGCAGGAATTGATCTTCCCGCCCAATCCGCAGCACAACCATGGGTCCAGTATTGTGGAGGCGCCGAATGGCGACCTGCTCGCCTGCTGGTTCCACGGGTCCGGCGAGCGTCAATCGGACGATGTGCTCGTTCAGGGCGCGCGCAAACGGAAAGGCGAGACCGAGTGGAGCGAGCCCTTTGTCATGGCGGACACGCCGGACCTGCCCGACTGCAATCCCGTGTTGTTCGTCGACCCGCGGGGGACGTTGTGGTTGATTTGGATTACGGTGCAGGACAACCAGTGGGGCGGCTCCTTGCTCAAGTACCGGACCGCGACCGAATACGCGGCGGATGGTCCGCCGCAGTGGGATTGGCAGGACGTGATCCACTGCCGGCCCCTAAATCTCGAGTCGCTCTTCGTCGAAGCCGTGAACGAGGCGGAGGAAAAGTACGCGGACTTCATCGCGACCAACGAGGAGTTGCGGTCGGAACTGGTGGAGTGGAAGTCGCGGGTGGAGAACAAGCTGGCGCGCCGGCTGGGTTGGATGACGCGCATCCATCCCATTATGACCTCGGACAACCGCATGATGCTCGGGCTCTACTCGGACGTGTGGAACACGTCGCTCGCCGCGTTCACGGAGGACTGGGGCAAGACGTGGTCGTTCAGCGAACCGATCATCACGTATGAACTGGGCAACATTCAGCCCGCGTTCGTCATGCAACGCGACGGCGACATCGTTTCCTACATGCGGGACAATGGATTCCCCAAGAAGGTCCGCACGGCCACCTCGACCGACGACGGCGTCACCTGGGGGCCGGTTACCCATTTGGAGATCCCGAACCCCGGATCGAGCGTGGATGCCATCGCGCTGCAAAGCGGCGCGTGGGCGTTGGTGTGCAACGACACCCTGGATGGACGCCATCTGCTGACCGTGTACTTGTCCGAAGACGAAGGCGCGACGTGGCCCATCAAGCGCGGCATCGAAACCTTCGAGCCGGACAAGGGATCGGGATCCTATCCGTCGCTGATCCAGGCGGAGGACGGCACCTTGCACTGCACGTATTCCTACAAGAAGGAAGCCGTGCCCGGCTCTACGATCAAGCACGTGTGGTTCAACGAGGAGTGGGTGCGGGGGAACGGTTAACACGCGCGACACGCGGGTGTGGTGTATAATTAAATCATGGACGCTATTTCTCCAGAATTGCTGAAGGAAATCGAGGCGCGCGTGGCAGATGGACCGTTTGGCAGCGCCGATGAACTCTTGCGGTTCGCGCTTCGTGCCCTGGACCGAGATCGAGGCGTCGCTCAAGACATATTGGAGAAAGAGTTGCTCCAAGGGCTTGAAGGCGATGACGTCGAAATGACATCCGAGGATTGGACTGATATCGAGAATGCTGCACTTAAGGTGCTCGAGGCGAAGAAGTCTCGGTGAGCGGTAAGGTCGTTCGTCGCGTTGAGGCGAAGCGCGACCTCATCAAACATTATGTCTATCTTGCCGAGCACGCTGACCTGGAGACGGCACGCCGGTTTCTCAGGGCAACGGAAGAAGCCTTTCTGCTCCTCGCCGAATTGCCCGAACTCGGTGCAAGTCGGCAATTCAGGAATCGTCAGCTCGCCGAAGTGAGAATGTGGCCGGTGAAAGGCTTTCGCAAATTCCTTGTCTTCTATATTCCAATCGAAGGTGGCGTTCGTATCATAAGAGTGATCCATTCCACCGAAGACTATTGGCGAGTACTTGAGAACGCCGAGTAAGGTCGGACTTGCAGCCTACTTCGCCTTCAACGCCTTGATACTGTCAATCATGTAGTCCACGGCTTCATCGGTCAATCGCGGATGGCTGGGGAGGGTGACGAGGCGTTCGAAGATTTGTTCGGCGACGGGGAATTGGCCGCGTTTGAAGCCGCGTTTTTGGAACGCGGTGCTCCAGTGGAGGGGGATGTAGTGGGTGCCGACTTTGATGCCGCGCTCGACGAGCATGCGGTGGACGAAGTCATCTTTGGTGACGCCATAGACTTCGGGATCGATCTGCAGCGGGTAGAGATGGTAGACGTGCTTCATCCCCTCGGCTACGGTGGGTAGCGCGAGGCCCGGGACGTCGCGAAGGCCTTCGTTCAACCGTTCCGCGATGGCGATACGCCGTGCGTTTAGTTCGTCCAGCTTGCGCAACTGAATGAGGCCGACGGCCGCCTGGATGTCGGTCATGCGGAAGTTGTAGCCGCAGTCATCGAAATCCTGCCACCAGAACCGCTTGCCCTGGGGAAATTTCTCTTCGTCGAGTTGGCAGTACTTCGTGCTCTTGCCGTAGACACGGGTGCAGTGGGACCGGTAGAGCGCGATGCGTTCGAACAAGTCCGGGTCGTTCGTGGTGATCATCCCGCCTTCGCCGAGGGTGGACATGTTCTTCTGCTCGTGAAAACTGAAACAGCCCGTCGCGCCGAGGCTGCCTGCCTTGCGGCCGTGATACTCCGCGCCGAGCGCGTGGGCGGCGTCTTCCACGACGGCAAAACCGTGCTCCTTGGACAACGCGTTTATCGCGTCCATGTCGCAGCATTGGCCGTAGAGGTGAACCGGAATCACGGCCTTGGTGTTGGGCGTGAGCTTCTCGCGCAGTAGTTCGGGATCGAGGTTGTAAGTAACGGGATCGATATCCACGAAATCGACTTCCGCGCCGAGCGTGACACCTACGGCGCCGGTGGCAATCCAGGTCATAGGGGTGGTCAAGACGCGGTCCCCGGGGCCGACGCCCAGTCCGACCAGCGAGAGGAAAAGCGCCGCAGTGCCGTTGGAGCAGGCGCGGGCGTGGGACGTGCCGCAGTAGGCCGCGAAGGCTTCCTCGAATGCGACGCAGGCATTGCCGCTGGTGGGGGCGTTCTGACGAAGCACCTCAATGATCACCCGCTCCTCTTCTTCGCCATAGATGGAGCCGAACTTGTTTTCCAACTCGAACCGGATGTCGGGACTCATGACTACTTCCCTTTCGCTGTTTCCAAAATGAGCGTCAATGCGTCGTCCAGACCGAGCATCGGCGTCCGGAGTTTCTGTTGCGCGAGCGCGTTGTCCAGGGATACATCCAGCGGGCGCGGCGCGCGACCGGGGATGCCGCTGGGATCGGTTTGCACGATGCGTTCGACGGGATGGCCGAGCCGCGTTGCGATGCGTTGCATCATCTCGTAGCGGTTCAGCACTTCGCTCCCGCTCAGATGGATGAACCCGCGCAGATCGTTACCCGCCAGTTCGACAAGGGCGCGTCCTAGCGTAATCACATCGATAGGCGAACGGATTTCGTTGCCCGGTACGGTGACGTCCTTGCCTTCGTCCAGCGACTTCATCATGCGGGATAGAAAGGAGTTTCCGGAACCGATGACCGGGAGTCCCATCACCAGCGCCACGCGGGCGATGACGTACGTCCCCCCCGCTTCTTTCACCGCGTCTTCCGCCATGACTTTCGTGCGCCCGTAGAAGTTGATTGGGTTGACGGGGTCGTCTTCCTTGTACAGTCCCCGCTCGCCATCGAAGACGTTGTCGGTGGAGAGGTGGACGAGGCGAATGCCGTGATCCTCGCACAACTCGGCCACAATGCCGGGCAAATAGGCATTGACGTACTTCGCCGTTTCCTGGTTCGCTTGCGAATAGTCGATATCGGCGATGGCGGCCGTATGAATCACGCCCACGGGATCGACTTCGTGAAAGGCGTGATGCAGGCCGTCTTCATCCATCTCCATGCAACGGTGCCAGACAAGATGTTCCCTTTCGATGGCGGCCTCAGTTCGGGAAAGGACATGGACCTCCCACTCTTCCAGGGCGGACAGAATGACACTGCCGGCGACAAAACCGCTGCCGCCGGTAACCAGCAATCGTTTTCGCATGAGATACCTCGGTTGAAGGAAAGACGAGCTTGGGGGAAACGCAAGCAGTATAGGGGCGGTGGCGAGGGCGCTTCAATCAAACTGACACCGCCGCGTAGAGCCGCAGGTGGCTCTAGTAGTTCTCGGTGTAATCCTTCTTGGGATCGAAGGGTTGCCGCTGGTCTTCCTGGAGCACCTCGCGGAAGGGGCGGCGCTCTTCGGGCACGGCGAGGGGCGAGACTTCCCCGTTCTCGGGGGTCCCGGCGCTGTACTTCTTGGGATCGAACTTGGGATCGTCCTTCACGGTCTCTTGAAAGGGCTTTCCTTCGGCGACGATCTCATGAACCGACTTCTTCGTGCCGGGTGCCGTCCCGCCGCCATACGCGGAAGCACTCGCGCCGGTCTGGGGCGCATCTTTCAGCTCGTTCACCGTGGGTTTCCAGGAGCTGAGGTGAAGTCCCTGGGCGCGGATGTTCTCGACATCCCCCTCACGGATCATGGCGCTGACTTGCTGATAGGAAAGGGGATTGTTGTTCTCGTCGTAGAAATAAGCGCCGCCCTGATCGAGCATGGCGCGCACGGCACGGACATCCTCCTCGCGAGCGGCCTTTTCCTCCGGGGTCTCCTCGGCAGGTTCGCTCGCAGGCGCGGCAGTTTCGGGCGCAGTTTCACCCTCGGGTGTTGCGGTCTCCTCGCCTGCCGCGGGGACCTGCTCTGGGGATTCGGCCGATTCAGCGTCTTCGGTGGCAGGTTCCTCCGTAGCGGGTTCACTTGAAGTTTCCCCAGGCGTCGCACTTTCCAGTTTGCCGTAGCTACGGGACTTTCCATCCTGCACGGACAACGCCGATTCGTCGATCTCCTGAACGCCGCCATTTCGTTCCACGACGGTAAACGTGTTGCCGCGTCCGATGAGGTCCACCGCAGCGCCGTCACCCCACGCGGGGACGGTTGCAGCGGCAAAGATAACTCTTAGCAGGGCAGAGAGATACAACGTCTGTTGGGTAACTGGTCTTCCGCTCATGGCGTGACTCCATCTGGAAGTGCCGATCCCTTGGCACTGGAGGGATTATACCATGAGAAAGCGGGTGCGTAAATAAAATATTGACAAAATTGCGAATACCCTCGCGCGCGTCTGGTTCACGCGTCGTTCCAGTGGTATGATTGCTGGACTGGTACAGCGATGGCATTCGGATACAGGAACCATCATGGAATCATCCGCCGCGATACGACCTGAAACGGGCGAGTACGATCGGCTCGTGACCTATGCGCGAGAACGGCCGGACCCCGTGCCGGAGGAAGTCGTTCAGCGCGTGTGGTACGACCAGTTGTTTCCTTCGGAATCGTTGCAGACTTCCGAGGGCATGCCAGTGCGCGTGATCTCGCCGGGTTGGTGGAACGATGCGGAAGGCCCTGACTTCCTGGGCGCGCAGATTCAGTTCGGCGGCACCGTGCGCACAGGCGATGTGGAAGTTCACCTGGACCACCAAGGGTGGCGGCAGCACGGCCATCACCGCGACCCGCGGTACGACAATGTGATCCTCGAGGTCGTCCTGGCAACGAAGGCCCCCGCGTCACCATCGACCACGGTATCGGGCCGCAAAGTGGCCTGTCTTCTGCTTGCGGATCGGCTCGACACCGATCTTGGACAAGTGATTCAATCCGCGTTCGCGGACGACTATCCGCACGCGGTGAGCATGACAGAAGGATACTGCGCGGCATTGTCGCGCAAGCACGGCGCAGATCATGTACGGCGCTTCCTGCTGCTCGCGGGCGAATGGCGGCTCCTGCAGAAGTCGCGCACACTGGCGGAACGCGCGGCTCGTGCAGGCATGGATCAGGCCGTCTATGAAGGATTCCTCACGGCGTGTGGCTATAGCCGGTATAAGAATCACTTCGCGTCGGTCGCACGCGGCCTTCCTTACGAGCGGGTGCGGCAACTGGCGCGCGAGGACCCGATGCTCGTGGAAACAGCCTTTCTTCAGGTTGGCGGTCTGCTGCCTCAGGCGTTACCGGACGAAACTGCGATCCCTCATTTTCGCCGGCTCGCGGAACTGCGCGCCCGGCATCTTGACGGATTGCGGAGTCTGCCGCTCGCGTGGTCGCGAACTGGGGTGCGCCCGAACAATTATCCGGAACGCAGGCTGTCGGGCGCGGCACGGTTTCTTGCGCGGACGGCGCGCAACGGTTTGCCGGCCACGCTGGATGCGATCTGGCGCGAGGCGTGCAGCCCGCTGGAGCGGCGACGCGCCTTCGAAGCGTTGTTTCCAAGCGCCATGGGATTCTGGGCGGAGCACTGCACCTGGACGGGCAAGCGGCTGCCTACGCCCAACGCGCCATTGGGCGCGAGCCGGATCCGCTCCATCATCGGGAACGTGTTCTTGCCCGCGGGACTTGCATCGGCGCGGTCCCGCTCCGATCGCGAAATGGAGGAGCGGGTGCTGGAACTTTTCGCGGCCCTGCCCAAGGAGACGGGGAATCACGTAGTCCGGATCATGATCCCGCGCATTTTCGGCGACCTCAAACCACCGCGGATCGACTTCCGCACACAGCAGGGATTGCTTCAGGTGTTTCAGGACTGGTGCGAGCCCAATCCTTCCTGCCGGAACTGTCCGGTCATTTCCTACCTGGACAGTCCCTAATAATTCCCTCCCGGCTCAATTGCCCAGACTCTGCAAGCAGGCGACAACGGCGCGGGCGTCCTCGTCGCTGAGACGGAAGGGTGGCATGGGACCCCGGGGAGGTTTTCCGGTGCGTGGCACGATTCCTGTCTTTAACAGCGTAATCACATCATCTCCAGTGCCTCCCGCGAGAGGTCCAAGGGCGGGCGCGTGACTCGCCCAAGTCGCCATCTTGGGGTAGGTGGCTTTCGCCGGAATCACGCCGCCTTCAAACTGTTGACTGAGAATTGGCTGGCCGTGTTCATCTTTGGGAGAGTGGCATACGACGCACATGGCGACCGAGTGGGTAAGATACTCGCCGCGGCGAATCTGATCGGCATTCGAGGCCGAGTCGGCCTGGGCGGATGCCGCCGGGATCGACCTCAACAACGCGAACAGGGCGGCCAAAGTGAGGACAGTTCCGATGGATGCAAACGTTACGATCCTTCGCATAGCATGCTCCTTGTATCCGGGAAAGCCAAAAACGCCTTTGCGTCCTGAGTTCACCATGGCCTTCAATGTGCGGGGTAACGAGGGCGAAATGCAAGCCCTGAGATCGGATGGTTATTCGCAAATTGCCTGGAGGTTCGCGCTAATTTAGGATGTCGGAAAGGATTTCGCAACCGTACCGGGAAAGGGGTGTCCAGTTTATGAACGGCAAATTGGTTCACGTCGCGTGTGGCTTGATCCTCTGCGCGCTGACTGCGCGAGGCGATGTCTTTACGACCGTAGACATTCGGAACGTCGACGTGCGCGGGGAGATTGGCAATCGGATTTCCGCGACCATCAACAACAACCTTATGGCACTCGAGGCGGACCAGGATTTCCTGAAGCCCTTTCAAGACCGGACCGCGACGGGCGGCTATGTGGGGCTCGGGAAGCTTATCGATGCCGCGGTACGGTTTGCCGCGTACACGGAAGATCCCAAGGTGCTCGAACGGAAGGAGCACCTTGTGGACGCGATCATCGCGACGCAGGAGCCGGACGGCTACATCGGCATGTTTGCGCCGGAGGCTCGGCTGTGGTCGTTGTGGGATATCCACGAGATGGCGTACCTGGTCTATGGGCTGACCATGGACTACCGGTTCTTTGGCGAGGAGACGTCGCTGGATGCGGCGCGCCGAGCAGCGGACTACGTCATCGCGGGCTGGAACGCCAATCCCGAACGCGAACCGGGCGGCGGATCGATTACGGTGTATATGGCGGTAACGGGTTTGGAGCCCGCGCTGCTGGCCTTGCACGAGGCAACCGGCGATGCGAGGTACCTGGACTTCTGTTCGAATCAGCGCAAGCTCGCGGAATGGGACGGGCCGATTGTGGAGGGCCGCTGGGGACCTATCCAGGGGCACGCGTACGCGTACATGGCCCGGTGCATCGCGCAGTTGCGGATGTACCGCCTCCAGCCGAAGCCGCAATTGCTCGTACCGTCCCATCGCGTCATGGAGTATCTGCTCGAACAGGACGGACTCGTCGTGACGGGGACGTGCGGGCAGCACGAGTGCTGGCATAGCACGCAGGAAGGCGCCGCGAACTTGGGCGAGACGTGCGCGACGGCCTACGAACTGCGGTTCTTCGACGAACTGATGCGCATGGAAGGGAAACCGCTGTACGGCGACCTCATGGAGCGGGCGCTGTATAACGCGTTGTTCGCCGCGCAATCACCCGATGGCCGCCGGATACGCTATTACTCGCCCCAGGAAGGCGAGCGGCAGTACTTCGAAGGCGACACCTATTGCTGCCCCTGCAACTACCGGCGAATCATCGCGGAATTGCCTGGCATGATCTACTACCGATCGGACGACGGGATCGTGGCGAATCTGTACGCGCCCTCCGAGGTAACGTTCTCCGTGAGCGGGGTCCAGGTGAAACTGGTTCAGGAAACGGAGTACCCGACCAACGGTACGGTTCGCTTGCGTGTGGAACCGGAGGCGCCCGTAGAATTTTCAATCCAATTGCGAGTCCCAGGTTGGTGCGACGGCGCGCGGGTGCAAGCGGAAGGCGCAACCATGATCGGCGACGGCGCGCCAGGGACCTTTCTCACGCTGCATCGCGAGTGGAAGCAGGGCGACGAAATCACACTCGAGTTGCCCATATCGCTGCGCATGGTCCGCGGCCGCAAGGCGCAGGCCGGGCGGGTGGCGGTGATGTACGGACCGCGGGTGTTCTGTTTGAATCCGGAGCTGAATCCCGCGCTGGCCAAAGAAGATTTGCGCTTGATCACAATCGATCCCGCGACGCTGAAAGGGCCGATTCCCGATTCGAGCGTGCGGCCCGGCGGGCTGGCGTGTACGGTGAGCGCGTGGCGGACGACGAACTGGTATCCCATGGCAAAGCCGGATTGGGAATTGACGCTGACGGAGTTTCCCGATCCGGGTGGACAGGCGACCTATTTTCACGTGCCCAATCCCAATGATTCGCAATTCGTAGACGACGAACTATCGGTGGACGGGACCGCGGGCTAAGCGCGAATCGGCATTGTTATCGTGATGGTAGCGCCGCGGCCCAGTTCACTCTCCACGTCGATGGCGCCTCCGTGGTTGGTAATCATGGCGTACGCGACACTGAGACCGAGACCAATCCCCTCTCCCACTTCCCGAGTTGTGAAGAAGGGCTGAAACACCTTGGCGCAAGTTTCCTCGTCCATGCCCGGCCCTGTGTCGGCAAATACAATTTGAACGGAGGATCTGTCGGTACGGCTGGTGATCGTCAGCCGGCGGCGGTCTGGTTCGACCTCCAGCAGGGCCTGATGGGCATTGTTGATGACGTTCAAGAATACCCGCTGGACATCCTGACTGTCGCAGTGAACCTGGGGCAGGTCCGGAGCGAGGTCGAGTGTCACTGCGATGCGGTCGACATTCAGCGCGTATTCAAAAAGCCCGTAGGCCTGTTGTATCAGTTCATTGATGTCGCAGGGCAACCGTTCGCGGTCCCCGCGCTTTGCAAAGGCAAGCAGATTCTCTCCGATTCGCCGGCAGCGATTGGCTTCGTCGATGATTTTCTCGAGCTTGTCTTTGTGGGCCGGTTTCTCGACAGCCTGATGCAATAATTCTGCGTACCCTAGAATGCCTGCAAGCGGGTTGTTCAATTCGTGTGCAGCCCGCATGACGATCTCGCCGAGGGCTGACATCTTTTCTTGTTGCAGCAATTCGCGCTGCATGGACTTCTGCTCGGCGATGTCGACAAGGAGCATGACAACGCCGTCGAGGCTCCCGTCGTCGAGTTCGAGGGGCGCTGCAATCACGTCGCAGTGCAGCTTCTTGCCGAACCGGGTGCGGAAGGTCACGCAGGCGCGAAAGTCTCTGCGGGCATCCACGACCCGCTCAAGTAAATCTCGACCGGACGCATCGGTCCGTTCTCCCAGTTCACAAAGATCGAGACCAATGAGCGCGTTGACGGAGGGGGCGCCGCAGAGCCCTGCAGCAAGCGCGTTCGCATCGCGAATGGCGCCGTCGGCGTCGGCGATAATGACACCGTAGGGAGAGATTCCGAGTAAGGTTTCCACATAGCAATTGGTGCGGCGAATTTCCGTTTGGAACCGGCGTTCCAACCGTAGATCGCGGGCGATACCGACGACGACGTCGGTAGATCCGGCGTGATTGGTCAAGATGCGGGTGTCAATCTCCATGAGTATGCGTTCGCCATCTTTGGAATACACCTCGATCGTAAATGGCGATAAGTTTCCGCCGCCGGGTGCGGTCATCCGTTCCTCGACCAGGTCGATGTACTTGGAAACCACAACGTCGTAAATGGAGAGTCCCTGCATGAGGTCTTCTCGCGTGTACTTCACCACAGCGAGTCCGGCGTCGTTTATATAGAGTATGTTTCCGGCTGCGTCGTGGACAAATACAAGGTCGCGAATGTTGTGGAGGATTCCCGCGAGAAAATCGTAGAGCCGCTGACTATCCGGATGAGCGGTCTGGGCCATGTTATCGACCAGATTGTGGTACAAGCTGACCGTTTCGAGATTAAGCACCGAGGGCGGCAAGGACTTGCGAATACACGCGCGCAAGTGGAGGACGTTACCTGCGAAGACTTTGCCGTTGGAGTAGGAGCGAAACAGCTCGATTGTTTCCGTTTCCGCGGCACGCAGCAATCGGCCGATCAGGGCGTCATCCGCCCCGGCCTCGCGCAAGGGCATCACGTCGAGCGGCAGTTCGTCTTCCAGGCATCCGCCAAGCTGCCGGACGACCTGCGTCAGCGGCTCAGTATAGGCTTCGCTGTCCGCATGTTCGGCGGCCGCCTTGGCAATGTCTTCCGCGCTGCCCAGTAGTATGTCAATGCACGTAGTCATCGGCTCCGTCTCCCCACCACGCACCAACTTCACGGTACCGAATCGAATGGCGCGGCTGCAAGTGATAAATCTTTGTAACAACGACCGTATGGACGCTTAGGTGGGGCGAGGCTATACTGTCATCCTTTGAAAAACCGCGTCTGGGTTCGCACTCGGGAGAGAAAATACTATGCAGTTCCTTCGGAATCACATCATCGCACTAACAATTGGACTGGCGTTGCTCGTGCAGGGCGCGTCGGCGGGTCCATTTCAGGTTGGTTTCGCGAAAGTCGATATCACGCCGACCGCGGCGATGCCGATGTGGGGGTACGGAGCCCGCCATGACGCGTTGTCCACGGGCGTGCGCGATCCCCTCTTTGCGAAAGCGGTAGTCATCGATGTGGGCGAAGACAAGCTGGCCCTGGTGGGGTTGGACCTCGGGCGTTCGCCCCGGGCGGACATGATGGCGCGCATTCGCGCCGCGGTGGCCGAGCAGTCCGGAATAAACTACGTGATGCTTTCGGGTTCCCATACGCACCACGGTCCGGTCATCGAGTTGCAGGATGAGGAAGGAAAAGGCAAGGGCAAGTTCGACAATGCGGTCGCCTATGTACCGGAACTGGAACGTAAGCTGATCGCGGTAATCAACGAGGCGGCGTCGAAGGTACAGGACGCGCGGATCGGCTGGGGTTCGGCTGAAGTGCACATGAACCGGAACCGCCAGGCGAAGAGTGAACCGAAACCGACAGACCCGGAATTGACGGTGCTGCGATTCGACGATCTCGAAGGCAAACCGATCGCGTTGATGGTGAACTACGCGGCTCATCCGACGATGCTGCCGGGGGAGGATCTTCGGTTCTCGGCCGAGTGGCCAGGGCAAATGATGTACACCATCGAAGAAGCCATGAACACGAACGCGGGGTTCCTGCAAGGGGCAGCGGGAGACATGTCCTGCAAACCCACGGAAGAGACGCAGGGCATCGAGCGCTTTGGCAAAGCCATCGGCGAGGAAGCGATCGAAGTTGCAAGGGGTATCGAGACCAAGGTACCCGAAGCACCGTCCATCCAGGGAGCGGACGAGGAGTTTGAATTCCAAACGCGGATTCCGGTGGACAACCCGTTTGTAGCCGGTCTGCTTGCGGAGGCCTTCTTCCCCGAGTTTGGGAAAGCGGCGTTTGACGAAATGAAAGGCGACCGGATTACGCCGCATCTCACGACGATTCTGATTAACAAGGAGCTGGCCCTCGTGGGCGGCTCAGGCGAGTTCTTCTGCAATCACTCCAACCGATTGAAGGAACGGGCGCGCGAGGTAAAGGTCGTCTTCGTCGGATACTGCAACGGCCATCACATGTATTTCCCGACCATCGAGGCGGCTTCGGAAGGTGGTTACGGCGCGGACGCGACAGTAAGCTGGGTGCCCCTCGGCGCGGGCGAGCAGATGATGAACAGGGCGTTGATCAATATCTATACGATGCTCGGGAAGTACGATCTGAACCCGATTGCCGAGTGAGCCGGAAACCGGTTCCACGCGAGCCACATCAATCTGTTTCGATTCGGAAGATCGAGACGCTCAGAGGGCTGACGGGCACGCTGCTTGCGAGTCCCGAGAGGGACTCTTCTTCGATCGCCACGACGGGATCGCTGCCGGGATCGTTGTAGGCCATCCGGTCCGGGCCGGTAATCCGCCATACCGTTGCGGTATCCGCGAGTTGTACATCCGGAATATTCACATTTAGATCGATTGCGCTGCGGGTTGGATTAACCACACCGACGGTGATCGCGGACTTGTCCTCGTTCCAAGCCGCCGCCACGTTAAGGGGCGCCAGATTCCCCGATACGTCGATTGGCGTAACACCGTAGCGCGCTCGATAGAGCTTGAGGACGAGACCCGTAGTCTCAAACGCTGCCGCGGTCTTGCTCGTCTTGATGCAGCCGATGACGTTGACGGTCTGGGCATAGTTGGCCATCAAAAAGACATCGCTGTGGCGCGTCATTTCGTGAATGCCGCCCGCGATTCCCAGCGCGTCCTGTAAGAAGTATCGCGTCCCAAGTTCACCGAATCGGTGTGGTCCGTACCAGTAGTTGTATTCGTCGAGCGCGATGGGGATTCGATTGTCTGCGGCCGCGGGTATCGTGTCCCAGTAGCGACGGTGCGCCTCCGCCTTGGCGCGAACGGCGTCGGCGATCTGCCGCACGTGGGCGATCAAACCCGGCTGTTCGCCGCAGTAGAAGTGTTCGCTGAGCAGGTCCATGTGGTCCGCGCACTCGGCGAGCATGGTCTCACTCCAGGGACCAGTCGCGCCGACACCGATTAGCGTGATGGCGGGGTCGATGGAGCGCATTCCCCCGGCAAAGACATTGTGCTTTTGCACGTACTCGCTCAGCGGCATGTGGCCAAGCTGCCAATCGCCGTACATCTCGTTACCGATGCCCCACCACCTGACCTTCCATGGGGCCTGCCGGCCGTTCGTCCAGCGCAGTTGCCCCATGGGCGAGCCGGGGCTTCCGTTCACGTACTCGACCTGGGTCTGCGCTTCTTCGACCGTACCAAGCCCGCTGTTCACCGCGATGTAGGGCTCGGTACCGAGTTCCTCGCAAAACGCCATGAATTCGTGAATGCCGAAGTCGTTGTGCTCGATGCCCTGCCACGCGGGATTCTTGCGGGGCGGACGCCGATCCGGATCGCCGATGCCGTCTCGCCAGTCGTAGCCGCTCACAAAGTTGCCACCCGGCCAGCGGTATACCGGAGAGTCGAGTTCCTTCAAGAGCGCAAGCGTGTCGGCGCGCATGCCGTTGACGTTGTCCGCAGGCATAAGTGACACTGTGCCGACCCAGGCGCCGTTTGGCGCGGAGATGATCAAGCGTGCGTCGTCCGTCGAGGCGCGCGCGGCAAACGACAAAGGATACTTCCGATAACCGCTGGTGAGCGATTCGATCCGGCAAACGCCCTTATCCCCCTCACCATCGCCCCAGACGAGGGCGACTTCGACGGGTCCCTCGCCGGCCAACACGATGCGGCCGGTGTAATCTTTACCGTCGAGGATGCCGAGTCCGTGCTGTTCGATGGAGCCTTTCACGTATGGTGTATGCTCGCCGACGTAAGAGGATTCCGCGACCATCTCCGCGAATCCGGTCGAGCGCCACGGCGAATCTTCGGCGTCCACCGCGTGGTAAAACTTGCGGTCTTCCAGCATCTCCGCCCAGATCCCACCGTAGATGCAGCGTCCCAGATGCTCGATGAATTGACCGTAGATGTATTTCGAGATCGGCGGACCGGTCTTGGAAACGTCGATGGTCGCGGAGGGCGTGAGACTCTGGTCACCAATCCGTTCAAGTGTGAGATCGTCGTACCAGGCCGTGCCCTTCGCCTGCCCCCAACCGCCGAGCAGGCAGTTGATGGTGATGATGTCAGTTGGCCCGGTCTCGAATTCGACAGAGACCTGCGTCCAATCCGTCGTGCCGGCGATCGCGGGAGTCTTTACCGTGGGACCGCCATGGAGGTTTAGCAGGGCGCCTTCACCCGAGGTAGGCTCCAGGTTCGCAGTTCTGATCCATCCCGAAAGGCGGTAGATCGAGTACGGCTCGACGTCGGCCGTACGAAACCACGCCGCGTCGCACCCAGCTTCAGAAGAAATGCGGACACAGCGGCTAGTCTCGCGCCCTTCGGCCACGTAGTCAAATGTGGCGTTGCCACCCCAGACGTGCGTATCCCAGCCGACAGGTTTGTTTGTGGGGTCCTCGAAGGACGGGTTCAAGAGGACGTTGCCTTCGGCTGCTCCGAACGTAAGTCCGGCTACTACGGCCAACACCAACATCGGACCCCTCCCCCGTTTTGCGCCGCGAGTCGAAGAACCAAAAAACGCCCGGGGGCCGCAGCCATGACGGCCCCCGGGCGGGCGATCATTTGTTCAAGGCTTTGACCTTGGTCTCGATGAGCTTCTGAATCTCGTTGAGCCGCTTCTTCGACTCGGCTTCGCAGCGCATCACCAGTACGGGCGACGTGTTCGACGCGCGAAGCAAGCCCCACCCGTCTTCGAACTCGATGCGGGCGCCGTCGATGGTGTTGACGTTGAGGCCGAGTTCTTTCTTGAAGTACTGCGTGGCTTCCGCGACGATGTCGAACTTGCGGGACTCGTCGGTCTCGATCCGGATTTCCTCGGTCACGAACGTTTCCGGCACGTTGGAGAGGTGATCGTGGAGGGTCTTGCGGCCTTTCGACAAGAACTCGAGCAGTCGCGCGCCGGAGTAGATCGCGTCATCAAACCCATACCAGCGGTGCTTGAAGAACATGTGGCCGCTCATCTCACCGGCCAATTGCGCTTTGTGCAGTTTCATGGCGGCCTTGATGAGGGAGTGGCCGGTTTTCCACATGATCGGTTTGCCGCCGTGTTTGGCAATGTCTTCGTACAACGAGCGCGAACTCTTGACTTCGCCGATGACGGTCGCGCCCGGCTTCTCCTTGAGCACGTCGCGCGCAAAGAGGATGAGGAGTTTGTCGCCGAAAATGACATTGCCCTTTTCGTCGACGGCGCCAACGCGATCCACGTCGCCGTCGTACGCGATGCCGAGATCGGCCTTGGTCTTCTTGACGGTCTTGATAAGTTCCTTCAGATTCGCTGGGACCGTTGGATCGGGATGGTGGTTGGGGAAGGTGCCGTCCACGTCGCAATACAGAGGAATCACTTCGCAGCCGAGCTGCCGGTAGAGTTCCAGCCCGACGGGACCGCCGACGCCATTACCGCCGTCGAGCACGACCTTCAGTTTGCGCTTCAACTTGATGCCGCTCGTAATGCGCTTGAGGTATTTCGGCACGAGGTCCATGCGGGTGATCGTGACGGACCCCTTCGCATTGGGGAACTTGCCGGCTTTGGCGATCTGCATCAGCTTCTGGATTTCCTTGCCGTGCAAGGTCGCCTTGCCGATGGCCACTTTCATCCCGTTGTACTCTTTGGGATTGTGGCTGGCGGTAATCATGACGCCGCCGTCGACGGGAAGCGTGAAGAGCCCGAAATAGACCAGCGGCGTGGGAACCTCGCCGATGTCGATCACGTTGACACCGCAGGACGCAATGCCGTCGATGATGGCGTTGGCGTAGGCCTTCGAGGTAAGACGCCCGTCACGGCCAACGACAACGCAGTTGTGCTTCTTCTTGCCGCGGAGATAGGCGCACATGGCTTTTCCCACGACTTCATAGGTCGATTCATCCAGGTCTTTGCCAGCGATCCCGCGGATATCGTATTCGCGGAAAATGTGTGGCTTGATCTCCATACCGCTCTCCTTGTTATGGCTGCGCAGCCGGACCTCTTCGCCGCCGGCTGCCGTAGAGGTACTGTTCGCGTCTGCCGGCAAACGGGGAGGTAGCCGGCATTCCAAACCTGCCTTTACGGGCAGGGTATCAAGTATTCCGCGTTTGCTTCAACGCGTCCGCGGACATAAGAAATGCGCCCCCCTCGAAAGGAAGGCGCATAAAGGCACTGAGTAAAGTCTGGTTTAGCGCTTCGAGAACTGGAAGCGTTTGCGCGCGCCGGGCTGGCCGTACTTCTTGCGCTCGACCTCGCGGGCGTCGCGCGTGAGCAGGCCGGCTCTGCGGAGTATGGGACGGTACTTCTCGTTCGACTCGACAAGCGCGCGGGCAATACCCAGGCGAAGCGCGCCCGCCTGACCGGCAAGACCGCCGCCGTCGCAGATGGCGCGAACGTCGTACTTGCCCATATTGTCGGTGACCTCGAAGGGCTGGCGGGCCATCATGACGAGCACCTCGCGGGCCATGTACTCTTCAACGGGCTTGCCGTTCACGACGAGCACCCCCGTTCCGGGCTTGAGGCGTACGCGCGCCACGGCCGTTTTCCGGCGTCCGACGGTCACGATTTCGTTGTTAATCTCTGCCACTGTGATATCCTCTTTTGCTGTGAGGGCCCGTCGATTGCGGGCTCACTGAACCATCATATCGAATAGGGCTGGGGATTCTGGGCCTCGTGTTTGTGATCGGGCCCCACGTACACGCGCAGGTGCTTCGCGAGTTTGCGTCCCAGCCGGTTGTGGGGGAGCATGCCTTTCACGGCCAGGGTCATGGCGCGCGTCGGGTGCTTCTCCATCAGGCGATTGTAATTGTATTCGGACAGGCCGCCCGGATAACCAGAGTGGCGGTAGTACATCTTCGCTTCCGCCTTCTTTCCGGTGAGCTTGGCCTTGTCGGCATTGATGATGATCACGTGATCGCCACAATCCAGGTAAGGCGTATACTGCGGCTTGTGCTTGCCGCGCAGGAGCTTGGCGGCTTCAACGGCCACGCGCCCCAACACCTTTCCGTCGGCATCGATGACGTGCCATTTCTTTTCGACTTCCCCCTCTTTGGGGACGTACGTTTTCACGCGACAATTCCTCCGTTCAAAGCGAACCGGCAGGTCCGCGAAACTCCAGAAACCATGTGTGCTCGACACTCGGGCGGGGCGGCCTACCAACCGCGCCGCCAACAACTTACGCACCCGGCAGGTAACGGGGTCTGCCCTCTGGGTTGCCGCATCGCTGCTAGCAGGCCGCGTGAACCCACCCCTCCGCAAGTGCGGTTTCGGGGTGAAACGTCCAACGCGACGGGGGAATATACCAAACGTCGGCTCCGATGTCAAAATCCTTGCGGCGGAGCGGTTTGGGTTTCCCTGTCCGCCGACCCTACAACTTGATGATGTACCCCTGCTTGTGGAGGCGGTTGGCCACAGCCCAGCAGAACCAGTAGCACACGCAGAAGCCGAATGTGGCCCAGGCGTAGTCGCCCAAGGTGGCTGCCTCGGGTTTGATTTTCTCGAATTCCTCGCTGAAAAAGTAGCTGCCGTTCAAGCCCATCAACGCGTATTGCAGGATATAAATCACGAGCGGGTTTTCGCCCACGATGGTGAGTGTCGGGAACTTGAAGTTCATCAAGTCGCAGCTAACGTAGAAAAACAAGAACGCGACGAAGGCCAGGCCGGTGTGGAGCAATTGCGACGGAGCGATGGCCCATCGGTGGGAGTAGGACCACCACTTCCCGTATTCGGCGTAAGGCGCGTAATCAACCGGCGTCAGTTTGTAGGCAATCCAACTGGCAACGCAGAGCCCCACACCACAAACCGCCGACCACGTAAGAATCTTCCGGGTGTCCCGGGATTGCAGTAAGTCGTAGGCAATCGTTCCAAAGAGCAGGATGAACGCCTGACTGATGGGTCCGAGGGGTCCACCGTTCATGCTCTTGTGACGCAGCCAGTCGCCGTAGCCAGCATAGGTTTGCCCATCGTACGTGAAGTGGGAACCCGGTCCCGTATAGTGGAAGAACAACGTGAAGATACCGAGATAGATAAACGCAGTGACGACGCGGGTCGAGACCTTCTTGTCGATAAAGGGCAACGCCAACATGCCGGCGAGCGCGATGTCGACGAGCGCGTCCCACCAATCGATTCGCATGTTGGGACCGTAGATCGCGATACCGACGATGAACAGCGTGAAGTAGCGCTTGAGCGCTTCCCAACGGGCAGCGCCAAGGCCTTTCTTTTCGATGCGCCGCTGGAGGGACAGGCGGAATCCCATTCCGACGACAAACATGAACAAGGGCGCAATGGTGTCGGCATAGGACGCCTTGTCCCGATGGTGGTGCAGAATGTCGGGCATGAAATCGAAATGGCCGAGATAATTGACGAGAATCATCCCAAAAATCGCGTATCCGCGAAGCTGGTCCATGGACGCGATGCGGGCCCCGGCCGACAGGATCCCGGTTTTCGGCGCCGTAGTGGTGGCGGATTGTGCCGTAGATTCTGAAGCAGACATGTTCCCCTCCTCACACTGAACGTACAGATCGGACACGACGCAGCGCCCCCCGGCACTTTTGTGTCCTTCAATGGTGCGAACCCCGAACTATGGTTGCATAAATGACCGTGCAGAGTCCAAAAAAGGGGGTCCTCATGTTGATAATGGGTCGTAGTTCAGCGGATTCCGCGGCAACAACCGGAGTTCCGGGGGTCCTCATTACAGAGTTCTCAGAAAACCAACCACGTCGCGTGGACGTTTCAGCCGGAGTAGCATTTGCCCCGGTCCGAGTTCCGTGAGCATGGATTCAAGCTTGACGCGCTCGGTCCGCGGAAAGGCCCAGGCATATTTGAGAAACTCCCAGTCGAACTGTTCTCGACACTCGTCCGCCATGTCGGGCCGGGTTTGGCCATGAGTATGGAGGATTCGTTTGAAAATGCGGTACATCGCGATTCGCCGCGGGAAATCGAGATGAATGACCGTGTCGGCGCGCGGCAAGCGGTAGCGCAGCGTGGACGCATAGCTCCCGTCCATCACCCACCGCTCGCCGGAGACCAACTCCTGTACGCGATCGTGCCACCAGTCGCAATCCGGCATCGTCCAGCCAGGCTGCCAGTATTCTTTGTCCAGGTGAATGACTGGCAGATCTAACCGCTCCGCCAACTCGCTGGCAAGGGTCGACTTGCCGGCCCCGCAGATGCCGACGATCAGGATGCGTTGCATGGACGGCATGGTAGCAAGCATCGAGGACGAGTCACCATTCTTCGCCCCGTTGCCTCTACAATGTGGAAGACGGAGGAAGCAGCATGTTGTGGAAGTTGCGAAAAGTTTCGGACGCGGAAATCGTGCGGCGCGTGCTGGCGGGCAAGCGGGACGAGTTCGGCGTCCTGGTCGAGCGCTATCTCGCGGTGGTGCAGGCGGTCGCGTATGCGCGTACGGGCAACCGGGCGGATGCGCAGGATGTCGCACAGGACACCTTTCTGACTGCTTTTGAGAAGCTGGACACGGTGCGGGACGTAGCCAGTATCGGCGCGTGGTTGACGACCATCGCCCGGCACCGTGCGGTGCGGTTGATGCAACAGCGGCAGCGCCGCGTGGAACTTCAGGAGCGCAACCTCCCACAGGAACCGGAGGTTCATATGCCGAGTCCGGAAAAGGCAGAGATCCGAGAATTGCTGCGGCAGGAAGTGCTGAGGCTCGATGAGGACTATCGAGAGGTGCTCATGCTGCACTACTTCGCGGGCAAGAAGATTCGCGAGGTGGCAGCCCTGCTCGACATCTCCGTCGATGCCGCAAAGAAACGGTTGCAGCGGGCGCGGGAAGCCCTCAGCGCGTCGTTGACCACGCAACTTCCTGAATTGTTGGAAACGGACAAACCTCGGGAGAAGCAGGTTTCGCGGATCATGGGTATCGTGGCGCTTGCGACCCCCTCGTGGCAGGGCGCGACGGCAACGATAGCGGGCGGAGCAGCCGTCGCGGGTGGCGCGATGGTGCTGAAAGTCACACTTGCAGCGACGGCTCTGGTTGTTTCCGGCGGGCTGTGGTGGACCTGGCGCGCATCCGATACCGACGCTGACCGGCTGCCGGTTGTCGAAACCCGCACTGCATCCACCAACTCGGCAGACTCGACGGAATCGCCGTCGGATTCACGTGTGGCTGCGCAAACCTCCCAAGAAACGACTCCACCGCCGAGTCAGTCACTTTCGGAAGCGTTTCCCAACATTGCAGCAGAATTGAAAGAGTTATTCTCGTCTGTAATTAACGAGGGTTTGTCAGTTTCCGGAACTGTTATTGACACGGCGGGAAATCCCGTGCCGTCGGCAAAAGTGGTGGTTCACATAGACGATCCATACAGGCACGAAGAAATTGAAGCCGACGTAAACGGAAAATTCGCCGTAGGTGACCTGCCTCAGACCCACTCGCTCTATACAGTCGCCATATCGCCCAAGCACGAGCCTCTGTTGTTTGAGAGCGACGTGGAGGGCCCGTTTGAACTCCAGGACACAGGAGTTACCGGTGTTGTACTTACGCTCGACCGCCCGCGAAATCGCACCATGTCCGGAGTTGTCGTTTCTGAGAACGGTGATCCGCTTGAAGGAGTTGGTGTGTTGGCCAGTGCGCAGCGGCTGCGACCCAGCGGCGGCAATGTATGGACGGACGCACGCGGCATGTTCTCCATACCCGGTCTAGCGGCGGGCAATTACAGGATCGGCCTCTCTCCCCCTGGCCATGAATCGTGGCGTATAAAAGGGGACTCCCCGGTCTATACCATTCCCGTTGACGTGGACCTTACCGGCTTGGTCGTCACCTACGAGGACCTTGGCACGCTCGTGATAAGCGGCCGGATTACGGACACCAAAGGCAATCCAGTTTCCGGCGCGCGTTTGGAGGCAATGGGCGCCAAGGCAACGCGGGAATCCCCGGAACGCTCGAATCGGGAAGGCCGCTTCACTATCGACGGTCTTCCCTCTGGAGACGATTACCGGGTAACGGCGTATCACAACAAGTACACTACACAGGAGATCGCCGACGTTTCCGCGGGACAGACCGACGTCAACTTTGTCTTGGCGGGTCGCGGTGGCGTCACAGGAACCGTGGTCGACGCTCGCACGGACCTTCCCATACCAGCGTTCGAGATTGGTTATTCGGCCGAGATCACTTCGGCGCGGGGAACCCAGTATACCGGCATACGATGGGAATCCGTCGAGAACGCGGATGGCGTGTTTAGTTTGCGGGACCTGCAATCTCTGAGGACCAACTTGTATGCCAAGGCCGCCGGGTACAGCCCTAACCAAGTACGCGTCGAAATTACACCCGGCAGCACGATGACGGGAATTACATTGCGCCTGGCGTCCAGTCCGAAAATCGACGGTATCGTTGTCGACAGTGAAGGTTCGCCCATCGCAGGCGCGATGGCGTTTTACGGGGGACTTCCCCACCTAAGCGACAGAGAGAGAACCGCCGCCGCGAGAACCCCCGAGGACGGACGCTTCACGCTGGATACGTTTCCCGAAGACGCGACCGGATTTACTGTCTACCACCCCGACTATGCACCGATCACGGTTTCGTTGTCCGAAAACAACGCCGACCCGTATCGGGTTATCCTCGAAGAAGGCGGCAGTCTAACTGGCCGATTGAGCATCGCGGGCGCGCCACCCGGGAGCGCCTACTTGAACCTCGGCTATTCCTCCCTCGGGTACCCGCTGAATATTAACACCCAGGCATCAGCCACCGGTGAATACGCGTTTCCGCATTTGCCGGAAGGGGACGTTCGATTGGATGTGACGATGTATTCGGCGGAAGACCCACAGACGAAGCGCACGGTAACTCGAATTCTTCACGTGGAAAGCACCGGCGAAACGACGTTTGATATCGACCTTGCAGAATTGACCGCCTCGCTGGAGGGCATCGTAACGCTGAACGGTGCGCCGATTGTGGATGCATGGGTAGCACTCGAAGTGGGTCCGGATGGCGAGGCCGAGTACTTCCGCACGCAAACCGATTTGGACGGTGCATACGTAATCGAACAGTCGCCAGGGGGCCCGGTGAACGTCATCATAGGGTATGAAGCGGAAGGGATCAGGTACCATCGGCAGATGAACCTATTGGTGCAGTCGGATGCCCTGTCACGGTGGGACGTCGATCTTACCGATTCCGATGTCTTGGAAATGCCTTGAGGCGAAGAACTCGCCTGCCAGCTACCGCGAAGCCACTCAACGACACATAGCAATAAGTACCGGACCAGCCATCGTGGCCTGGTCCGGTACTCATCACTTCACCGATTCTGTTGAGTTACGCGATCGTCGCGTCAGTTTGCGCAGTCGTCGTTTCCGTCACCTTTTTCGTCGTCAATTTCGGGATGAACATCGGCGTCTTCTTGCGCCACTGCATGTAGGCCCGGCCGTGTTCGTTCATAAGGTCGCGTTCTTCCAACTGGATGGCGATCAGGATATACGCGGTGGTCATGACGGCGAACACGAAGTGGGCCGCGGTCATGGTCGGCGTGCCCCAGAAGGCGCAGAACCAACCGACGTACAAGGGATGCCGGATATGCTTGTAAAAAAACGGCGTCCGAAACTTCAGCGGCGTGTACTCCTTGCCGCGCAGGTGCAACCAGACCTGCCGCATGCCGAAGAGATCGAAATGGTTGATCATGAAGGTCGATGCCAACACCATCAGCCATCCGAAGGCAAACACGCCGTACATGAACGTTTGGCCCGCGGGATGCTCGATCTCCCACACGGTGCCGCCCATGGGCTGCCACTGCCAGAACATCAGCGCCAGGGCCGCGTTCGTGAACAGGACGTAGGTGCTGCGTTCCGCCGGTTTTGGGACGATCCGGGTCCACATCTTTTTGAACGACTTCCGGGCCATGATGCTGTGTTGCAGTGCAAAGACCGTCAGCAATCCGACATTCACGGCAAGCGCCGTCCAGAGTGGTACCCGCGGTTCCGCGTCCAGCGAATTCGACACGATCGTGTTGCCGACGAATCCGACCGCATACACAAAGACGGCCAGAAACAGCACGTACGATATGGCGCCGTACAGAAAAAGCGTGATCCTACCTGACATTGTTTTCGTGCCTCCCTCTCTTGGTGAAAGCCTGCCAGAGCAACTGGTCCAGCAACTGCTGGGTCCGCGCCCAGGTTTCCGGCAACGTTTTGTCACCGCCGAGGTCCGCGATCGATCCCGTCACCGGCACATCCCCTCCGGTTTCGGGGTCGGCCGACGGCCCCTTTTCGGCCTTCGCACTCACCTCGTTTGATTCGATGCGCTTCAATTTCACGTCCCCTTGGGTACTGCTTCGGGTTTCGGGCGCCCGCAACCGGCGGTCGCGTTTTGGGTAAAACAAGTGGCGTGCCAAATAGAGGGTAAACGCGGAAGAAACTGTTGCTTGGGGAGTTAGAGGGACATCAGGGACATCAGAGACAGCAGGGTCGGGGTTCGAGATCTCGCGAGTCGCGAAATCTCGTGAATGTAGCGCAGGCGTCCTCGCCTGCATTCTGGACTGGCGCAGGGCACGAACGGAGAACAGGTATTCGGGCGGGGACGCCGGCGCGACCTTGGGCACGCTCCGCGTGGCGTGCGTTCGGGACACGCGGGGGCGGTGGATACCCAAGGTCTTCATGCGGGACGTCAGCGTCGAGGGATTCATGCCGAGAAGCCGGGCGGCGCCGCTGTCACCGGAGACTTTCCAATCGGAGGCGTCCAGGGCGCGGACGATATTCGCGCGTTCGAGTTCCTGAAGATCCGCAACGGTCTTGATGGTGCCATTGTCGGCGGAATCACGCGTGAGAGAGGTGGGGATATCAGAGCCGCTCTCAGGAAGTGCTCGCGTGAGGTTCAGCCGCCCATCTTTCGCTGTGATCACGGCGCGCTCGATGACGTTCTGCAGCTCGCGGACGTTGCCTGGCCAATTGTAAGCACGCAACCGCCGGGCGTCGTCTGGCGTGAGCGATTGAACCGGGCGGCCTATCTCCTTGCCGTATTTCTCGGCGAATGCTTGGGCCAACAAGGTAATGTCGTCTCCCCGTTCTCGGAGTGGCGGGATTTCGAGGGGAAAGACGTTGAGCCGGTAATAGAGGTCTTCGCGGAACGTCCCCTCCTCGGTGCATTGCCGGAGGTCGCGGTTGGTCGCGGCGATGACCCGCACGTCGACCTCGCGCGTGTGGGCGCTGCCGACGGGCTCGAACTCGCCCTCCTGCAAGACCCGAAGCAGTTTGGATTGCAAATCGATGGGCAGCTCCCCCACTTCGTCGAGAAAGATCGTGCCGCCATCGGCGAGGGCGAAGCGGCCGTCGCGCTTCTGGGTGGCGCCGGTGAAGGCGCCTTTCTCGTGGCCAAAGAATTCGCTTTCGATAAGCGTCGCGGGAATCGCGGCGCAGTTGACGCGAATAAGCGGTTTACTCTTCCGCTTGCTGCGACTGTGAATGGCGCGGGCGATGAGTTCCTTGCCCGTACCGGTTTCGCCGAGGATCAGAACCGTGGCATCGGTACCGGCAACTTGCTCAATCTCCTGGGTGACGCGAAGGATGGGCGGACTGTTCCCGATGATCTCGTCGAAATTGTGGAGTGCTTGAATCTCTTCGCGAAGGTATGCGGTTTGGTCTGTGAGGGCCTGGATGCGGCGCTCGGCGTCGAGGCGGTCATTGACGTTACGCAGGATGAGCGTGTGGAAAGCCGCGCCCCGCATTTCATAACGGGACAGCGTCGCTTCGGCCGCGAAAGACTCGCCCCCGGCGGTGCGCGCTTCCAGGCCGCCCGCAATCCACAGGAAACGCTGGCCATCGGGCAGCACGTCCAGCTCTTCGAGGAGACCGCAAAGCTTGTCTTTGCTCTCTTGCGACAAGTAGCGCCCAAAATCCTTGCCGACGACATCGGACTCGCGGGTGCCCAGGATCTTCTCCGCCGCAGGATTCATCATGGTGATGATGCATTCGGAATCGAGATCGATGATGGCGTCGAGAGCGCTGTCGACCAGCCGCCCGAGTTTTTCCTCCCGTTCGCGCAACTCCGCCTCGGCGCGGAGCCGCCGCAGTTCCGCCGCGGCGCGGGCCGCGAAAATGCGGAACAAAGCCTGCGTCTTGGGTTCCTCCGGCATCGGGCGGATATCCATCACCGCGAGATGGCCCAAGACTTTTCCGTCCATGTCGAGCAGAGGCGCGCCCATGTAGCTGACTGCGCCAAGCTGTTTCACGTCGGGATCGTCGGGATAGAGTTCAAGGACGTTGTCGGCGTAGTGGACCAGCCGGGACTCCTCGACAACGACTTCGCAGGGCGTGCCGTCGATCTCGTGCTCGTAACCATCCAGCCATTCGCCGTTCATCCAGAAGGCGAGCGCGCGCAACTTCCGGGATTCTTCGAGGTATTCCGTCACCCAGGCGCCGTGGGTATGTAGAGCCTTCGCGAGATTCTCGACAAGCGCGGCAAAGAACCGGTCCCCGGTCGCCGTGGCGGTCCCTTCGAGGATCGACTTCAACGCTTCATGTTCGTCGAGATCATGCAGTGGTAGTTGTTCGGACAAATCTCCACACTCCACCTTGTCCCCTCACCAGTGGGGGCACCCTCGCAGGATGGATTGTAATCATACACGAATCTCGCGGAATTCCGTAGAATAGGGTCCCGAAGGCGAGGGAGTATGGCAAACAGGGTAATCATCGTTGGCGCTGGGTTAGCCGGACTTACTGCGGCGCGGGAATTGCTGCGGCGCGGCGTGGAGGTGCCGGTCGTCGAAGCGCGGGATCGCGTGGGCGGCCGCACGCTGGCGCAGGCGACGGCAATCGGGGATTCGTTAGATCTGGGCGGGCAATGGATAGGGCCGACGCAGGATCGGATGGCGGCCTTGGTGGACGAGTTCGGGCTGCAAAGCTATACGCAATACAACTCGGGAACGAAGCTATCGCGCGTTTGCGGGCGGAATCGGCAGTACACGGGTTCGATTCCTTCAATGCCGCTGTTGAGTCTCCTCGATTTTCAACTGCTTTTGAACCGCTTGGACCGCCTTAGCAGCACGATCGACTTGGAGGCGCCGCATGGTACGCCGCGCGCGAGCGAGTGGGACGGCATGACGGTAGAAGCGTGGAAGCGGCGGCATGTGAAGACGGCGACCGTGCGGGCGACCTTCGACACGGCCGTGGCCGCGATCTTTGCCGCCGATCCGGCGGAATTGTCGTTTCTGCACTTTCTGTTTTATCTGCGTTCCGGCGGCGGGTTTCTGCGATTGGCCGAGGTCATCAACGGCGCGCAGGAGACGCGGGTTCATGGCGGAATGCAGGCGATATGCGAGCGGATGGCGCAGGAATTGGGCGAGCGTGTCTTGATGAATGCGCCCGTTCGTGCGATTCGGCAATCGGACACCAGAGTGAGCGTCGTCACAGACCGCGGCGCGTTTGAAGGTGAGCGCGTGATCGTCGCTGTTCCGCCGGTGTTGGCGGGACAAATCGACTACAGCCCGGAGCTTCCGCCTGCACGGGTGCAACTGACGCAGCGCATGCCGATGGGTTCGGTTATTAAATGCATCGCGATCTATGCGTCGCCGTTCTGGCGGGACGCGGGACTATCCGGCGAAGTGGTGACCGATGTGGGTCCCGTGAAATTCACGTTTGACGACACGCCGGAGGGCTGCCAGCGCGGCGCGATTGTCGGGTTCATCTCAGGCGCGGACGCACGCTTGTGGGCGGAGCGAAGCGAAGACGAGCGCCGAACGGCGGTGCTGAGTCAATTCGCCGACTTTTTCGGTCCTCCCGCGGCTCAACCTGTCGAGTACATTGACAAGGTCTGGGCGGCCGAGCGTTGGTCCGGCGGATGCTACGTGGGCCTCATGCCGCCGGGTGTCATGACGACGTTGGGGCATGCGTTGCGCGAACCAATTGGGCGGATCCACTGGGCCGGCGCGGAGACCGCGACCGAGTGGAACGGGTACATGGAGGGCGCAGTGCGCTCGGGGGAACGGGCCGCGGGCGAGGTGCTGGCGCGGATGGGTAGGTAGACACGGACCTACACGGACCTACACGGACCTACACGGACACGCACGGACACGCGCAGTCGAGCGCAGTCGAGCGCAGTCGAGCGCGGACTCCCAAAAAAAAGGCGTGGGCAACGCCCACGCCCGGATATTGCCAATCCGCAATCCGAAATCCGCAGTCCGCAATTCCCCCTCCAGCCTACAGCCTACTCCTGCTGATTCTTCGGCCAAGGCGATTCCAGAATTGCGGCTTCATCGAAGCTGATGTGCAGGATGGTCGTGCGCAGGTTTGTGGTGCACACGATGTGAATCTTGCCGTCCTTTGTTTGAATCGCGTAGGGGTACGCGTAGGAATTCTCGCCGCCCATGACGTCCCGCCGATGCGGATAGGTCTTGTCGTCATCGGTCGAGATGGCGACGGTCAGCGGGGTGCGTTCATTCATGTTGTCGTTATAGACCAGCATGAGATGGCCGTTCTGCAAGCGGAGGAAGGCGACCGCTGAATTTGGGTTCTTGAACTCCGTGTCGACCGCGTCGCTCCAGGTGTAGCCGCCGTCGCGGGATTCCGCCCGGAGGGTGTACCCTGTCTCCGTGGGTTCAAAATTACCGCCGCGGCGGATGTAGGCGACGAGGTATTCATCGGAAATCTGTGCGGGTTCCGCCTGGAGGTTGCCCGTGGGCGAATGGATCAGATTGGTCTGCGTCCACGTCTTTTCCGTCGGGTTGTAGCGCATGAAAAACGACGCCGTGTCTTCGGCGGTCCGTTCCGTATCTTCGCCACGCTCGATGTACATGGGGAGCAGATAGTCGCCATTGTTCAAAACAATAGGCGCGCCTTTGGCCATGGCGCCTTCTTCCATGTGGAACATGAAGGAATCAGACCAGGTCTTCGCGCCGTCCTTGGAAATCTTCGCCTTCACGCGGGCGTTGGACCAGGTATCGCCATAGCGGTTCACGTAAAAGAGCCAGACGACGCCGTCGGGCGCTTGCCATACAATCGGATTGCCTTCGCCGCGATCGGGAGTGTCCGCGATGACTTCGGGGAAGGTCCATTGGGTATCGCCTTTGACGAGACGGGACCCGTAGACGGCAGTGTCGTCTTCATACTCGCCCGACCCACCGTAGTATGCGATGTAAAGGTCGCCGTTATCGAGTTCGGTGATGGAGGCGGGATGTTTGTATCCGCCCGGATGCTCGGCTCCAAAAACGCGTTCACAGGTAATGCTGGTCTTGATGCGGTGATCGATAGTCGGGTCCGCTATTGCCGAAATGGCAACGAGCAGCGCGACAACTGAAATCAATACGCGTTTCATTCGATTACTCCCCTTCAACGTTGCTTGGATTGGATAAGTGCGCCTTTCGGTGAGAGAACAGCATAGCGACTTTTCGAATCGCGGGGCAAGCGTCTGGAGGCCGGAGACTGGAGACCGGAGGCTGGAGGAAGAAGAAGACACGGGCCCGCACGGACCCAGACGGACGGACCAAAACGGTTTCAGCTTGCGGGCGATGCTATATGAGAGGGCGCGGGATCCTGCCACGGCTGGTCCGTGTCGAGACGCCAGTTTGCCAAGGCTTCGGTCCAGGCTTGCCATCTGCCAGCGAGGTCCTCCTGCGTTTCGGCGTAGCGAAGTTCGCCCGCGTGGTTCTTGTATTCGAGTGGATCCTGCGCCAAATCATAGAGTTCGGCGTACTTCGGGTGCGGCTCCACATAGCGGATGTATTTCCACCGCTCGGTGCGGATGCCGTCGCTCGCGGGGATGACCGGTTCGCGCACTGCACCGAAGTGGTGTTCGAAGAAGCACTCTTCGCGCCAGTCCGGCCTGCCGCCGCGGACCCAAGGCGAAAGGTCACGGCCCTGGACGGCGTTGGGAATGGACTCGCCGGCCAATGCCATCATGGTCGGTGAGAGATCGATGTTCAGCGACATGGCCTCGCAGCGGCGTCCTTTCAGCCGCTCAGGTACGCGCGGGTCGTGGATGATTAATGGGGCACGGATGGATTCCTCGTGCAGAAGCCACTTGCCGGCAAGTCCTCGTTCGCCGTTGAAGATTCCCTGGTCGGAAGTAAAAATGACGATCGTATTTTCCGCGACACCCTGCTCCCCGAGGGCCGCCATGATGCGGCCGACTTCGCGGTCTACCCCGGAGATGAGGCGGTAGTAGCCCTTCACCGAACGCTGGTAAGCCTCGGGCGTGGCGAAACGCATGTGCCAACGGCGGCGGCCTTCGGAATCGCGGATGAAGGCGGGGAACCGGTTGTAAAAGTACGGCGCCTCCTTGGGCGGCGGCGGGATTTCGTCGTCCTTGTACAGGGCGTCCAGTGCCGGGTCATAGAGGTATTGGCGAGGGTCTTGGTCCTGCACATGCGGCGCTTTGAAGCTCAAGGACAAACAGAAGGGCTGGTCCGCGTTCGCGGTTTTAATGTAGTCAACCGCCTTTCCGCCAAGCTTCGCGGTCAAGTGCGGTCCGCCTTCCTCGCCCTGCGCGAACTCGCCAGTGGGTTCTTTCTGGAAATAGAATCCTTGTCCCTCGAAACCGTCGAAGTAGTCGTAGTCGTTTACGGGCAGTTCGCCACCAAGGCCGTACTTCCCGATGAAGGCGGTGCGGTATCCCGCTTCGCGCAGCACGGAGGGATAGGTGATACGCGACAGCTCCGGCGTCAGCGGCGTGCCGAAGTCTTCGATACCATGGCAGCGCGTGTGAAGACCCGTGAAGATGCTCGCGCGGCTGGCCGCACAGATGGGCGTCGTGGCGAAGTGGTTGGTGAAGAGCGTCCCGCCTGCGGCGAGGGCGTCTAGATTCGGCGTTTGCACGATGGGATTCCCCATGCATCCGAGCGAGTCCCATCGCTGGTCGTCGGTGAGGAGGAACACGATGTTGGGCTGTTTGCCGCCGTGCGTCGACGCCTGCGTGAGTCCCGCGCATCCCAAACCCGCCGCAGCGGCGCCAATGGCCGCGTTCTTCAGTAAGTCCCGCCGTGTAATGCCCGAGCGTTTCGCCTCTACCATGCCGCCTCCTCTATCCAATTTCCTTAAGTTCCCGCTCGTAGTCTTCCGGCGTATCCATATCGCGCAGCACCCCCGGCGCCTGTACCGGCAAGCGGTGCACGTGTTCGGGATGTCCATAGATTAACCCGCGCAGCCCCGTGTCGTCGAACTTGGTCATCACATCGCCGCGATATGACATGGAGATGATGATGGGATGCCCGGTGTCGTCCTCGTAGAGCGGGACGACGATCCCTTTCTCCACCGCGCGGAATCCCGCGATGAGTTGATCGATCGTCGGAGCATCGATCGAGGGCTGGTCGCCGAGGACGATCATAAAACCTTCGGCTGCCGGCGTGACTGCTTGCAGTCCGGCCCGTATCGACGTGAGCATGCCGTCCTTGTACCTCGGATTCTCGACAAAGGTTACGGGCTTCCCAAGCAACGCGGCTTCTACGGCCTGAACGTCGTGCCCGGTGACCACAATGGTTTGGGCGATTTCGCTGGTGAGGACTTGCGACACGATGTGTTCGATAACAGTCTTGTCGCCATAGGGCAACACCAGTTTCTGACGCCCCATGCGGCGGGACTCACCCGCAGCCAATACAATCGCAGCGATCACTGGGGAACGAACTCCGCCATGGGTTTCACGGCGCCGGTCTTCTTGCGACGGACGGCGACAAGTTCCGCCGCGATACTGGTCGCGATCTCCTCCACAGAGAGTGCGCCAATATCGAGCCCCACGGGCGCGTGGACGCGCTGAAAGTCCTGCTCGGTAGCGATGCCTTCGTCGAGGAACCCCTGGCGGATGATATGAACCTTCCGGCGGCTTCCAATCATCCCGATATACGCCGCGGAAGAGTGAATGCACTCCTTGAGAACCACGCCATCATGGCGGTGACCGCGCGTAACGATAAGAATGTACGTGCTCGAATCAACGGGAAACTCCGCAACCGCCTTCGGAATGTCGCCGCAGATGGTTCGCACGCCGTCGGGGTACAGGCTCGCCTGCGTAAACGCGGGGCGGTCGTCGATGACGGTCACCTCGAATCCCAGCCACGTTGCAAGTTTCGCCGTAGCCTGCCCCACGTGGCCGCCTCCCGCGATGAGCAGCGTGGGTGTCCGCTCGATGGGTTCGAGGTACGAGGAGATGTCGTTGACCATGATGAGTTGGGGCCGCGCCTTGTCGAGACAGGCCTGAAGCTGTTCGAGCGTAAGTCTGACGTCCTCGGAAAGAGGCGCGCCATCTTCCCAGCAGATGGCCTTGCCCAAATTGATGGGATCGCCATCGGCCAGTGTAATCAACACACCGCGACGGCCTTCATGTATAAGCGCGGATGCGCGGGCAAAGGCATCGCGATTCTTCGCTGGTTCAGGATCGATGAAGACCCGGACATTTCCGCCGCAAATGAGACCATCGTCCCAGCCGTAGTCATCGTTGAGATGGAGGTCGAAGAGCAGCGGCGTGCCGCTATCGAGCGCGTCCAGAGCGCGGCGACGGGACTCCGCTTCGAGACACCCGCCGCCCAGCGTGCCGTGGATCGCACCGGATGGTTCGAAGATTGCCTTGGCGCCGGCCTTCTGCGGCGTCGAGCCAGTAGCCGTGACCACCGCAGCGAACGCGAAGGGCGTCTTGGCGTCTATGAGACTGACGAGTTTGGAATAGAAGTTCATGGGGGAAGTCTACGGGGCGAACCACGAGGTATCAAATCGGAGTTATGGACTTTATGGACGAAATGGACTATATGGACTATATGGACGGTATGGACCAAAAAACCGCAGATTGATTCGGACGGAGGAGTCGGGGGAAGCGATATGCATGGCGATGAACCGTTGATCCCCAAACACGGCGGTTACCGAAAGCTCAAGACCTTTCAACTTGCACAAATCGTCTACGACATTACGGTGAGGTTCACCAAGCGCTACGTAGACGGCTGGAGCCGGACCCGCGATCAGATGATTCAGGCAGCGCGTTCAGGTGTGCAGAATATTGCGGAAGGCTCGCAGGTTTCCGGGACGTCCAAGAAGAGCGAGATGGTGCTGACCGGAGTCGCCCGGGGTAGCCTGGAAGAGCTTAGAGTTGACTACGAAGATTTTCTACGTCATCGGAATTTGCCTCTGTGGGAATGGAGCGATCCCAGGCGGAAGGCCTTGGTCGACGCCCGATGCACTTCCGCGGATGATGTTGCCCGATGGGTGAAGCATGTACGAGATGCAGCAAGGAAGCGCAGCCAGGATCAAGAAGCTTCGCCCGACATATCGGCGGGAGTGTCCATATCGTCCATATCGTCCATATCGTCCATTCCCGCCACCTACCCCGAAATTACCGCTAACGCCGTTCTCGTGCTAATCGGTGTGACGTGCAGCCTCTTGGATCGCCAACTTAACGCACAAGGCGAAGCCTTCAAACATGAGGGAGGCTTCAGCGAGCGCCTCTATCGTGTTCGTACGCAAAAACGCGATCAGCGACGCCGTCCCGATTCTTCCTGAAGGCCGATCACCCTCTCCTTGCACTATCCCCGGGCCGGTGTTAATGTGGATGTCGCTGTAAGGGTTCGTCGCAAGCTGTCGTCAGGAGCATGTGCGGACTGAATTGCTCGGTCCTTCCCTGTCGCGATACGAATCCCTGTTCGAAAACGCTGGAGGATTGTTCGTATGCCGACTCATGACAAGCCGGAGGAACATTCGGGGCTGTCCCGGCGTGGATTCCTCAAGACGGTGGGTGCGGGAACGGTCGCCGGAGGCCTGGTCCGCGAAAGCGGAGGCGCCGCCACCGTCGCTGCGCAAGGTCCGGAAGTCGCCGGCCCCGCCGCGATTCCCCTCAAACTCTCGATCAACGGAAAGACCCATTCGCTGAATGTCGAGCCACGCGTTACGTTGCTGGACGCACTGCGCAACTACCTGGATCTCACCGGCAGCAAGAAGGTCTGCGACCGCGGCACCTGCGGCGCTTGCACGGTGCTGCTGGACGGGAAGCCGGTGTACTCGTGCACGCTGCTCGCGGTCGAAGCGCAAGGCCACCAGATCACGACCATTGAAGGGCTCGGTTCGCCGGAAGAACTCAGTGCGCTGCAAAACGCCTTTGTCGAACATGACGCCCAGCAGTGCGGGTTCTGCACGCCCGGGTTTGTGGTGGCGTGTACGGCCTTCGTCAAAGACCATCCAAATGCGACGCTCGAAGAAGTGCGCGCGGGGCTGGGCGGCAACCTCTGCCGTTGCGGAACGTACCACGGCATTACCGAAGCGGTGCTCCAGGTCGCGAAGGGAGGTGCGTGATGGCGAAGAACGCATGGCCCGCAGCAGACAAGCGCGAGTTGATTGGCGAACGCATCAGCCGTTTGGACGGTCCGATAAAAGCCACTGGACACGCCAAGTATGCCTACGATATGAACCGGCCCGGCATGCTGTATATCCGGCTGGTCTGGGCGCCCTACGGAGCGGCCAAGATTCAATCCATCGACACCAGCGCCGCGAAAGCGATTAAAGGCGTCGCGGGCGTTTGGAACGAAATGAACGAAGGCGACGAGATCGTTCATGCAGGACAGATCGTGGCAACGGTTGCCGCGACCTCCGAGGAAATCGCGCAGGAGGCCTGGCGCGCGGTCAAAGTCGCGTACGAGGTGAAGCAGCCGCAGATGAACGATACGGTCCTCGAGAACGCGGACGAGAAAGAACAGCGCGACGAGATACCCGACGCGGCGACGGTGGACAAGGCTTACGCGGATGCCGAGGTGAAGATCGACGGCCATTACGGCCTTGCTCCTATCACCCACTGCTGCATGGAAGCGCATGGTCAATTCGCAGAAATGAAAGACGGCGACCAATATATTTGGCCGTCGACGCAGAACGTATCGGCGTACGCAGCCGGACTGACCGATGCCGCGGGATTGCCGGCAAGCCAGATTCATGTGGACTGTCAATACATGGGCGGCGGGTTTGGTTCGAAGTTCTCGTCGGACCAGTGGGGCGCAATCTGTTCGCGCATCTCGAAAGAGACGGGCAAACCCGTCAAGCTCATGCTGGAGCGCGACCAGGAGTTGATGGTTGCGGGCGCGCGCCCATCGGCGTTCGCCAACGTCAAGGCGGGCGCCACGAAGGACGGCAAGATTACAGTGTTTGACTCCATATGCTGGGGCTCGGGCGGCATGGGTACGTCGCGCGGATTAGGCGTACCGTACGTGTTCGGCAACGTGCCGAACATCCGCCGTGTCGCGCGGAACGTTCGCACGAATCGCGGCTCCCAACGGGCCTGGCGCGCGCCCGGGCATCCGCAGGCATGTTTGGTCACGATGGCAGCGCTGGACGATCTCGCGGCGGCAGCCAACATGGATGCACTCGATTTCTTCCTCAAAAACCTCGACCTCACGGAACGGCCCGACGTCTATCGCGAAGAACTGCAGATCGCCGCGGACATGATCGGTTACAAGGAGAAGGCCCACCTGCGCGGCGAATCGGGTGACGGACCGGTGAAGCGCGGTCTCGGCATATCAATTCACATGTGGGGCGGCGGCGGCCACAAGTCTGAATGCGCCTGCACGATCAATCCGGATGGTTCCGTATCGGTGGCCATTGGCACGCAGGATCTGGGCACGGGCACGCGGACGGTGGTGGGAATCGTCACCGCCGAAACGCTCGGATTGCCCTTGGAACGCGTGCAGGTCAACATCGGCAAGGATCAATATCCCCCGTCGGGTGCGTCCGGCGGCAGCACGACCGTTGGCGGCGTTTCTTCGTCCTCGCGCGACGCAGCAACCAACGCACTCAACATGCTGTTGGAGAAAGTGGCGCCGTCGCTTGGCGTCCCCGTGGATCAGCTCGAAGCCTGGGACGGGAAGATCCAGGTGATTGGCGATCCGAGCAAATCCGTCACTTGGGAGAAGGCGTGCAGCATGCTCGGCCAGATCCCGATCACGGGCAAGGGAAGCAAACCGACCTCCGACGGCACGGAACTCGACAACAGTGGCGTGGGCGGTGTGCAGATGGCGGACGTGAGCGTGGACACGGAAACGGGCCGCGTCACCATCAACGAGTTTGTCGCGGTCCAGGACTGCGGGCTCATCATCGATCTGAAGACCGCGGAGAGCCAAGTCTACGGCGCGATGATCATGGGCGTCACCTACGCGCTGTATGAAGAAGCAATCTACGATTCCGCTACGGGACGGATGCTGAACGCCGACATGGAATTCTACCGGCTCGCGGGCCTGGCGGACGTGGGGACCTTGAAGGTCCACATGATGACGGGCCCCGGATACGACGAACGCGGCGTAATCGGGTTGGGCGAACCGCCGGTGATTTCACCGGGCGCCGCCATCTCGAACGCCGTCGCCAACGCGTGCGGCGTCCGTGTCTCGACCTTGCCGCTTACTCCCGATCGGGTCATCGCGGCCCTGGAACAAGGAGGGAAACTCGCATGAAGTCCTTTGAATATGCGGCGCCTCAGAATCTGGATGACGCGATCGCCCTCCTCGCCCCCGGTGAAGGGGCGTTCGTTCTCGCGGGCGGCACGGATCTCGTTACGTCGATGAAGCAGGGCATCGTGTCGCCGGCACGGCTCGTCAGCCTGAAGGCGATCGAAGAATTGAAGGGCATCGACACGTCCGGCGATACCGTGAAAATTGGAGCCATGACGTCCCTGGCCGAACTCGCCTCGAATGAATCCGTAGCGAAGCTGTATCCCTCGATCGCAACGGCGGTGAACAAAATCGGAAGCGCACAGATCGTGAACATGGGAACCGTCGGCGGCGACCTGTGCCAGCATCCCCGGTGCTGGTACTACCGTAATGGCTTTGGTCTCTTCGGCATGGAGAACGGACAACCGTTGATTCCCGACGGCGAAAACAAATATCACGCCATCTTCGGCAATGATGGCCCGGCCAAGTTTGTGTGCGCATCCAGTCTCGGACCCGCCCTCGTGGCGTTGGGCGCAACGGTCACGGTTCGGGGCGCGGACAATCAGCCGCGCGACATTCCAGCCACCGAGTTCTTCAAGACTCCGCAATCACCCGAGGATCCATTGACGGCGGTCGCTGTCGGTGAAGTTGTTACACACGTAGCAATTCCAGCGAAGGCCACCAAGAATGCGACCTACGAGATCAGAGAGCGGGAAGGTTTGGACTGGCCGCTGGTGACGGCTACGGTCGTATATACCGACAACGGCGGAAAAGCCCAGGATGCACGAGTCGTGCTGGGTCACGTCGCTCCGGTGCCGTGGATTGCGACAGGCGCGGCCGCCGCTCTCGAAGGAAAAGCGGTCGATGAATCATCCGCGTTGGAGGCTGGCGCGGCCGCGGTGGAGGGCGCTACGCCTCTAAGCAAGAACGGGTTCAAAGTGCAGCTTGCGAAGGTCGCGGTTAAGCGCGCTGCGTTGGCGGCGGCACAGGCCTGATCGGCCCCATATTGGAGGTAGGAACCATGGCAAATCCAGCCAGTGACAACTTATTCACGTGTAAACATCTGCGTTCCAAGGAGATGTACTACCAGGCCGACCAGCGCGACGGGGATCAGTACTCCGGCGGCGCCTACTGGTGCGCCAAAAATCACGAGTCCTTTGGGCCGGACGGCGGCGTCGTGGAGCGTTCGGAATGTACGCCGGATCGGACGTGTTTCCAAGAGTAAGTGCAAGTCTGTCCGCGCGCCGTAGCGCGTGGGGGTAAAAACTTCTCTCGTGGAGGCTCTACCATGAAATACACGGCCCTGCTTGCTGTCTTGGCCTTGGTGCTTTTCCCCGGTGTCACGCCAAGCACGTTGGTTGACGCGGGTATTCACGGCAAATATGTGGAAACCCGATCCTGTGACGTGTTCACCGGACCTTGTTTCGCCAATGGCGAAGTGGGCGTTACGGGAACCGAAGCCATCCTGACCTGGTCGGTGGACCAGGGCGAATGGAATGGCGTTTCGCTTGATGGACTGAACGTGATCGCAGTCGTTCGCGCGCACAACACCCTCGGGAATCCGTATCAAACTGCCTTGCCTGCCAAGTGCGTGTTGATTGTGGATTCCGACGCGACCGATGCACAACGGACAGCGCTTGCCGATCTGGCGAGCAACCTCGGTGGCGACTTGACCTCCGACGTCGTAGAAGTGAAGATGGCGCCCATTACCGCACAAATCGGCGAATGCAAGGCCTCCGGTTGCGCGAAGGTCGAAGCCGAGGGACTGGTGGAAGTCGCGACCCGGTGCCTGGGCGGTGACGACCACATCTGCGGCAACGAAAGCACCTTCTATCCCCCGCTGACGAGTGTGGATGACGCCATGCCGGCCTATACAAACGTCGCGAGCTACCAGGGCGATGGACTGGGGATTACGTTCAAAAACCTGGATCGGCGCAGCGCCTTTCTCGCGACCTTTTCCCGTTCGTAATCAGCGGAATCACGATGTATCATGGGAGTTCGGATGCCTCAACGGTCCCCGGACTCCTATTTTCTCTGGGCGCCAATTGAATTTGCGGAAATCGCAGGCGTCTTGATGAAGACCCTTGTCTGATCGCAAAAACGAGAGGAGATCACGCAGTGATGCGGACGACTTTTTCACGATTGATGTTGGTCGCCATGTGCGCAGCTTTTACGCTTCCGCTGGTCGCGCATGCGGAACCCCTGACGCTGAAGCAGGCGGAGGTCACCCCGCCCGACGAAGTCGTGAGTGAGATGCGCGACGTGCTCAACCCGAAGGCGGTGCAATTGTTGGACGGCGATAAGCCGGTCTTTGAGTTCTGGTTCCGCAAGGACATTCCGCTGAAATCAACGCCCAGCGAGGGCGCGTCGGCGCTCTCGTTGATCGACGAGGTCACCTACCTCGGGGCGGTCAGGGTTCACGAACGGCGCAAGGATTTCCGGAATGACGACATCGAGCCGGGTGTGTATACGATGCGGCTCGGAATCTTGCCGACGGACGGCAACCACCTTGGCACGTCGCCGTTTCCGTACATGGCGATCCTGGTCCCCGCGCAGTACGACGAGGGGCTCGACGCGATTCCTGATCACGACACACTCGCGGAGTTGAGCGGCCAGGACACCTACGCCGAGCATCCGAACACACTGAGCTTGCAGCCGCTGGAAGGAGACGAGGCGGAAGGCGATTTCCCGCGCACCGGCGAAGGAGGAGACGACTGGCAGTTGGTCTACCTCAGGCTACCCGCCAAAGCAGACGGCGCTGAAGCGGAGCTGGCGTTCAAGATGGTCTACGAAGGTCACGGCGAGATTTAGAAGAATCGACAGCAACAAGCACGTCATTCTGAGCGAAGCGAAGAATCTCCCATATCCAAAGCCGAAGGTAGATAAGATTCTTCGCTTCACTCAGAATGACGGCGCCGCGGTTTTCCCGCATGAATCGTGGTCTGTGAGGCACTCACGGTTCAAACAGCCCCTGAATATCCTCCCAGCTATCGGTTTCGATGATGCCGGCGCGGTCCATGTTGGCGATGCCGGTGTGTTCCAGTTCGCGGCGTATCGTTGCTAACTTCGCAATCGCCTTTATGCGTTGTTCCATCGTCGCATCAGGATCATTCACGACTGCAGCGGTCATCACGCACTGTTCCGCGTGACGAAGACCTTGCCGTAGGAATTCAACCCGCTCCGCGTAGACCGGTTCGTCCGCGTCTTCGGTGTCTTTCTTTGCACGCTCGAGAATTTCCCATGCGGGCGCGAAGACCTCCGGCGGATACAACGCATCGGCAACCAGCGCATAATTCGCGTAACGGCGGAAGCGGTCTTCCTGGGACCGGATGGTATCCGCGGACCGAGAGCTGTTCTCGATCGCGTAGTCTTCCCAATACGTGAAGTACTCTTCGACAGCGGACGCCGCCGGGCCGAACGCGCCGTAATACTCATCAAGCAAGGCTTCGATGTCCATCTCCGGGCGCACGTGGATACGCGCCAGGACATAGAGATTCGGGCCTTGCGCAGCCCACTGCCCTTGCAGCGAGTCGAAGTCCGTCCCGGTCATGCCGTGGCGCGCATAGAACTGAAACGCATCGGCGAACTGGTGCACATAGACCAGCGGCATCGTGTAACCATCGAGGAACCAATTGGGCCGGTAATAGACGCTCGCGCCGGACCGCTGCCAGCCCATCCACTGCTCCTTGATCCATTCCTGCTCCGCATCGGTGCGCGGGAACCAGCCTGCCCAACGAAACCAGGGAACAAAGCCAATGACGATGTTGGGATGCAGTTTGATCTCCGGGTCCGGCGCCCAGAAATAATTCACGTAGGCGTACATGTGGACGCGCACGTTCGGGTCGATCTCGGCCGCTTTGGAACGAACCGCCTCCAGAAACCGCGCGTAGCGGTTGGATGCCTGCGTCGGTTCGTAGGAGCGCTCGAGTCCGGCCGGGAGATTGCTCAAGTCGGGCGGCGGGCCGTTCCATTCGAGGCACTTCTCGCACAGGCACGCGCCGGAGTCGTCGTTCTCCCCCACTCCGATGTTTACGGGTTCACCAGGATACTTCTGACGAAACGTCTCCCAACGCCGTACGATCTCCGCGTGGAGCCCCTCGTTGGACACGCACATGGTCACGCGATTCGGACGGCTGGGATCGAGGGGTCCGCGGGTGCCGTCGGCGTTCAGTTGAAACCAGTCCGGATGCTCCTCACCGTACTCTTCCCACCAGCCTTCGAACGAGTGGCCTGAACCGGAACTGGGTTGGGCGTAGTAACTGTCGTCGGACATTCCCATGCGATGGCGGCGGAGAAAGAGCGTTTGATTCTTCGCGTAATCCTCTCGCGCCTCGGGCGAAAAGGCCACGCGCTCGTGTGCTTCGGCAAACCCCTTTGGTCCAAGACCGGGCCGCAGCAGCCGCTGGTTGAAACGCGGAACAATGGTCTCGTCCAACGCTGGAATAAGCACCGAGTCGGTCTTCGGAACGTGTTCGCCGAGCGGACCCGGCCAGAGCCAGCGCACGCCGAGATAACGTTCGAGCACTTCGTAAACGCCCCAGAGCGTACCCGCGCGCGTCATGCGCTTGTTCAGGGGATCGCCCTCGGCGTCCTTGCCCACGATGAAGAGGTCTTCGCCAACGGTTCGCAATACGACTGCTTCGCTCGATGCCGCGTCCACCTCAATCCCTGCATCGCGGGCAGCCTGGGTGGCGCCAAGATAGATAACCGGCCGCCCGGGTTCTCGCGCGGCGGGTTCGTTGACGACTTTGAGTCTCGCACCGGTGGCCTTCTCGACGTGGTAAACCAGCTCTTCGGCCGCGAAAGTGGCGATGGGATACGGATTCTCGGGAAGTACGATAAGGGCCGTCGGTTCGGCACCGGCAACCAAAGCGACGGGCTCGGATACCGCGAGTGTCGCAAACACAGCGGTCATGATCGTTGCGAGCATGATAGTATTCCTTCCGAACCTCGCCGCTGTCTGGGCTTTGCGTCTATGGCTCCGGGTTAAAGGCGTGGATCTTCACGTTGCGAACCGCGCCGCCGGTGCGCCAGGTCGAAATTCCGAAGGGTACGCAGGGCTGCACTTCCCATCGGATGCCGATGGTGCGTCCGGTGGTTTCGATGTCGACCATTTGTTCGTCATCGATCCAGGCCTCAATCTTGTCCGGCGTCACGCGCACGCGGATGCGGTACCAGCGGTCCATTTCGAAATCACGGAACTTGGCGGTCTCGTTGTTGTAGGCGTCGTAGTAGTCGATGGACGAAATGCCGACGCAGGTGCCGCCCCAACCGCCGACCACGAAGGAGCAGGGGTCTTCGCCGTAAGGAAAGGTCAGCGCGCAAAAGAAGTCGCTGCCTTCCGTGCGCTTGGCGTCGAGGGTCACTTCGTAGTTCATCCGAACCAGAGGGCCCCACCACGTGATGCCCGTCATATCGTTGCCGGGGGCCATGTAGACGGTGCCGTCTTCGACTCGGACTTCCCCGGAGTCCGTGAACTCCGCGACTTTCCACCCCTTGGACTCGACGAACTCGGTCCGCGGCCCTTCGCCTTCGTCGCCAATATTGTGCGTAATGACGAAATCCACATCGGGCATTGGGCTTTCTTCGGCGGCCGCGGCATCGCCTTCCTCACCGGTGCTGGCACAAGCGCCGGCGAAACCGATCAGCAGCAACGCGCACAGGAACCGCAATCTATAGGTATATTTCTGCGAAGTCATTTGACAGTCCTTTCCAGTACCGTGTGGACCATGTGTGGCCGCCCACCCGCCAAGGTTCTGCCCGCTATGCTATCTACACCCGCCCGCGCAAGTCCAGCCGGGGAGAAAAGTCTGCGTCTTGGGCGTACGTTTCTACGGGATCGCATTGGTTTCGCCTCGCCGCCACAAGAGAACCTAGATACGCGAAAAGAGAATACGAGTTCCGTTTACGTTCTTTGCGTTCTATTGCGGCCAATTCACTTCTTCCGGTGGTTGTGGATCCGTACGGAAAAATCTTCTCATAGAACCTGCGTTCGCCCTCTGCCTGCGCCAGGTCCTGGTATCGCAATTTCTAGATCTGAGATCTCAGATTTGAAATCGATACCGGATTCTCCGATCGCGAACGCTGTTGCGGCCGACATGATCTCTATGCTGGGACAGGCAGACTCGGTCCAATTTTTCCGGAAGCAGGCGTCGGACAGGCGCGCACGCCGCACGGGACAGACTTGGCGAACCTCCGGCAACTCGGGAATTGTGCCAATACTATGCCCTCTGCTATCATGTTTTCATGCGGGATGATTCTGTAAGTGTCATACCATCGGTGGCAGAGTTTGTCGAGCGCAAGAGCTGCATAAATTGTGGCTCCAGCCGGCTCAGCGATCTGTCCAGCGGCCGTATCGGCGATGATCCCTTGCGCTCGTTCCTGGAAAGCGATCCCTGGGGCGAATCGCCGCTCCCATACATCGAGCACGCCGAATGGGCGTATACCCGCTGCGAAGACTGCCAGCAAACCTTCCACCGCCGAATCCTTGCGCCGGAGTGGGTGCAGAAGCACTACACGGACTGGGTCAGCCACGAGGCCATGCAGCAGTTTTCCGCGGACCAGAATACACCGGAAGGTCAGTTTCAGCGCGCCCGCGAGAACGCGATGCACGTCTTGCGCATCGAAAAGCTCACGCGCGGCATCCGCGGCGGGGACGCCGTTCGGGTGCTTGATTTCGGGTGCGGGTACGGGGATTTCCTCGCGGTGTGCGACTGCTTTGGATTCGAGGCGAGCGGCATCGACTTCTCGCCGGACCGACGCCGCGAGGGCCGAGTAGAGATTCTGCCAAACATGGACGCGCTGAAGGCGACGGCCCGCGCGGAGAAGGGATTTCACGCGGCGACGCTCTTCCAGGTGTTGGAACACGTGACGGAGCCGTTGGAGATCCTGAAGTCCGTGGGCGAACTCGTTTTGCCCGGCGGGTTGCTGGTCCTCGAAACGCCGGATTGCACGGGCGTCACCGGTATCAAGACGCTTTCCGATTACCGGAACATTCATCCCCTCGACCACATCAACGGCTTCGTGCCTGCGACCCTATGCAGCATCGCGCAGCGCGCCGGATTCGACCCCATCGACCGCGGCGAAGCCCACGTCACCGCGGACTGGAAGCGGGCCGTGAAAACCGAGGTCAAACGGCTCATCGGCCGGTTCCGCATGCCCACCACGCAGCAATATTTCCGCAAACGGTAAGAACCCCGAAATCGAGTAGGAGGGGGAGGATAGTTCCTCCCCCGTCCTCTCACACCACCGTAC